>JAZBOX010000035.1:0-23156 GCA_036351355.1 Halieaceae bacterium | reverse complement strand
GGGGCGGCGCTGTTCCACGCGATCGTCCGGCGCGACGGCGTGTTCTCGCGCATGTGGCCGCCCTTCGCACGGCGGCGCTGAGAGCCATCGATCCAGGCTGCTGGCGACAGCCATCCGGCCCGGCCGAGCGGCCGGAAATCACACACGAAACAGTCCCAGGTTCAACGCTTGAGAGGGCGTTTGCGGCATGCCATTGGCAGATATCAGCTTGAGTTCGCGCCCAGCGGCGACGCTGCGCGGCACCGTGCACGCTCCGGCGGCCGCGGCGGCGCGGCCCCTGGGCCGTCGCGGAGGGCTGTGGCTGGTGGTTTATCTTACGCTGATGCTGCTCGGCGCCACCTGCGTGACCGGCACCGCCGCGCTCGCCGTCGACGCAGCGTCCGCCGCGAGCGCGCTGGCTCTTGTGCTGATTGCGATCAGTTCGCTGTGGATCTCCGGCGGCGCTGCCTCCGCACTGATCGGTGTGCTTCAGCCGAAGGCAGCGGCCTTCGCCGTGCCTGCGACATGGCGGCCGCGGCACGGTACGGCGATTCTCATGCTGCTCTGCGGTGAAGCGGCCGAACCGGTGGCCTCCTATCTCGCCGGGCTGCGCCGTCGCATCGACGCAATCGGCCTCGAGCAGTCGACCACGATCTTCGTGCTCTCGGATACGCAGGGTGAAGCGCGCATCGCCGCCGAGGAGGCCGCCCTCGCCGAACTCATTGCCTCGGGGACTGTCGTTTATCGCCGGCGCAGCGAAAATTCTGGACGCAAGCCGGGCAACATCGCCGACTGGCTCGAGAATCACGGCGCGGACTTCGGTTACATGCTCGTTCTCGATGCGGACAGCCGCATGACGTCCGGGCGCATCCGCGCGCTCATCCACCGCATGGAGCACGACCCCCGCCTGGGCCTGCTGCAGGCGGGCATCGCGATGGTCCCCGGGCGCAGTCTCTTCGGTCGCCACCAGCGCCTGGCCAGCCGCCTGCTTTCGAACAACTTCGGCCGCGGTCTCGCGGCGTGGTCTGGCGACGCCGGCAACTACTGGGGCCACAACGCCATCATGCGCGTCGGTGCGTTCCGCAGCGCAGCAACGCTGCCGGTACTGTCGGGGCGAGCACCCTTCGGCGGCCCACCGCTCAGTCACGATTTTATCGAGGCTGCCTGGATCCGGCGCGCCGGCTGGACCGTGGCGCTTGACCCGGATATGCGCGGCAGCGCCGAGGACGGACCGCAGACGCTGACGGAGTTTCACCGTCGTGACCGGCGCTGGTGCCAGGGCAACCTGCAGCACCTGCGCCTGATCGGCGAGGCCGGGATCGACCCCGTGAGCCGACTGCATCTCGCGTCGGGTGTCCTCGGCTACCTCGTCGCGCCGATCTGGATGACGCTGGTGCTGTTGTTTGCAACGGGGTTCGTCGTGATCGACAGCGCTGCGGCGCTGCTGCTCATCGCCCTGATCCTGCTGCTGCCGAAGTTCTGCGCCATCGCCGCCTGGCAGCGCCGCGCGCGCACGCCAGTGCGCCGCCGACTGCTGTATCGCGCGGCCGTCAACGAGTTGCTCCTGTCGACGCTGATCGCGCCGCTGATCATGCTGCGCCAGAGCGCCGCAGTGATTGCCGTTTTCATGGGGCGGGACTGCGGCTGGAAAAGCTCGGGCGGCCGCCGCTTCGAGCGCTCATTGCAGTGGCTCGAGCCGCTGCTCGGCATAGCCCTGCTCGCGCTGGCGCTCGCCTCGGGTTCCGTGGCCTCGGCAGCCTGGCTGCTGCCGGTAACGCTTCCGCTCATCCTCGCACCGCGACTGCAGCGCTGGCTCGCCGGAGGCGCGTGATGCATGGCTAGCCTCCGGCGCCGGCACCCTTCGATCCGTGGCATGGTGCCACTCCTCCTCGCAGCGCTCGCGGCGGTCGAAGCGCGGGCCGAGGCTGACGACGCGACGCTGACAGGCAACGCCCGCGAGCTGGCGGCGCGGGCCTATCAAACGCCGCCGGGCACGCTGCCCGCGCCCTTCGCCGGCCTGAGCTACGACGCCTATCGCGCCATACGGCCCATCCCGGGCCGGGCGGCCATGCTCCCCCTCGGTTCCGGCTTCGCCGCGGATCTGCTGCCGCCGGGGCTGTATTTTCCCGACCCCGTGCTGATCGAACTCCCGGCAGCAGCCGGGGGCTTTGCCCGCAAGGCTTTCACTCCGCAGCTATTCGACTTCGCGGCGCCGTATTTCGATGAGGTCCCCGCCGAGGCCCCGGGTGCCGGTTTCTCGGGTCTGCGCCTGCGCTACGCGCTGAACTCGAAGGACGTGCTCGACGAAGTGCTGGTGATGCAGGGCGCGAGCTACTTTCGTGCCGTGGGGCGGGCGATGGCCTACGGACTGTCCGCGCGCGCCGTCGCCATCGGCACCGGTGGACCTGAGGCCGAGGAGTTCCCACGCTTGACGCGCCTTCGCCTGCATCGAGGCAGCGCCGGGAACGCGCGCATCGAGGGCCTCATCGACAGCCCCTCGCTCGCAGGACACCTCGCGCTGACGCTGCATCCAGGCGTCGATACGAGGGCCGACATCGTGGTGACGCTGATCCCGCGCCGTGAGATCGACGACATCGGCATCGCCCCGCTGACCTCTATGTTTCTCAAAGGACCGCTGCGCGCCGCCGTGTCCGACGACTTCCGGCCGCGTGTCCACGACAGCGATCTGCTGCTGATCGAGAACGGCTCCGGCGAGCAGCTGTGGCGACCGCTCGCCAATCCGGCGAGAGTGGAAACCTCTGCCTTCCTCGACAACGGGCCGCGCGCCTTCGGCCTGTGGCAGACACCGCGCGACTTCGCCGACTTTGAGGACAGCGAGGCCCGCTATCACCATCGCCCGTCGGCCCGCGTCGTTCCCGACGGTAACTGGGGCGAGGGGGCCGTAACGCTGGTTGAGATTCCGACCGGCGACGAGTTCATGGACAACGTGGTCGCCTTCTGGCGTCCGGCGCAGCCGCTCGCTGCAGGCGAGGAATACCGTTTCGCCTACAGCCTGACCTGGACACTCGCGCCAGCGCTGACCGGCAGCGCGACGTCGATACTCCAGAGCCGCAGCGGCCGCGAGCACGATCAGCCCGGTGCGCGCCGCTACGTCGTCGATTTCTCAGGGGATGCGACGGGACTGACGCCGGACCTGACAAGCCCGAACGAAGCTGCCTTGGACGGTCTGAGCCTGTTCGCGCTGCCAGGCGGGCGCGGCACGCGCGCGACCTTCCTGCTGAGACCCGGTGACACGGACAGCGTTGAGCTGCGTCTGGTTCTGCGCGACAGCGAAGGCGCGGCGGCGAGCCCCGTCTGGCTGCACCGCTGGACGCGTGCTCGCGATGGCGGGGTTTAGGGGTTCCCTGCTTACCCGCCCGGGGACTACATCAGGGCCATGAAATTCGGCTGACCGTTGGAGGCGCTCACGCCGCCGTCCACGGCGAGATTGACCCCGGTGATGAAGCTCGCGTCCGCGCTGGCGAGAAAGGCCACGGCGCCAGCAATATCCTCGGGCTCACCGATACGTCCCAGGGGCACGCGCTGCATGAAGGCTTCCATGAACTTGTCGTTCCCCGTGATCGCCTCCACCATCTCGGACCGCGTGATCGATGGATTGATCGCGTTGACGCGAATGCCCAGTGCACCCACCTGCAGCGCCAGGCCGCGGGTCAGATTGGTGACGGCGCCCTTGGAGGCGTTGTAGACGGGCAGGATCGAGTCGCCGCCGGTGCCTGACACGCTCGAGATATTCACGATCGAACCACCGCGCTTCTGCAGGTGGGGTATCGCAGCGCGGCACAGGTACAGCACGCCCTTGACGTTGATATCGATGATGCGGTCGATCTCGGCATCCTCCGTAGCGTGCAGCATGCCGGCCCCGCCGACACCGGCGTTGTTCACCAGCGTATCGAGACCACCAAAGCGCTCGACGGCGGCCTCGACGATCTCCGTCGCGAAGGCGCTCTTCGACACGTCGCCGGGGACAACGAGCGTACGCTGCGCATCGAGGCTCGCGGCAACGGCCTGGCACTTCTCGGCATTGCGCGCATTGATCACGACGTTCGCGCCCTCCGCGTGAAAACGCCGCGCGATGCCCTCGCCGATGCCGCTCGAGGAGCCCGTTACGATGACCGTCTTGCCTTCGAAGCGCGCTGTCTGACTCATGGTTCTGTCCCTTGATTGCCTGGAGTTATTGGCTTTGATGCACCGGGCACCGAATCGACCGGTTGCGGAGTCCAGCGGTGATCAGAAAGGAATGTCCTGGTCACCGAAGTCTTCCGGCGATGGGTAGTGCGGCTCCTCGGCGCGCCGATCATCGGCACTGTCTCCCTCGCCGAGGACCTCGACCTTCCAGCCCTGCAGATTGTTGAAGTAGCGGCCGTTGTACTCGCGCCCACGGATATCGAAGCTCACGGTCACTTCCTGACCGGGCTCAAGCGGGTCGAGGAGCGCAACCTTGTCCTGCACGAACTCGAGGTTGATCTCCTGCGGGTAGCGGCCGTCGTCGACGACCACCACCATCTCGCGTTTGGTGAAGCCGCTGTTGAAGGTCTTCGGCTCCTGAATCAGCTTGATCTTGCCGCTCAGCTCGTAGGCCATACTCAAAATTCTCCTTGAATGGTTCGCTGCATTCACCGCGCCGGTCTGCCGCATTGAGACAGGTGACCCGTGCTGCGGCTGCATCCGGACGGCATTTGACCGTTCAGCGCAGCAGCTTCGCGTAGCTTTCGCGCAGCAGGTTCTTTTGTACCTTCGCCATCGTGTTGCGCGGCAGCGCGTCGACGAACACCACGCGCTTCGGCGTCTTGAAGGACGCCAGCTGCTCGCGGCAGGCGGCGATGACATCGGCCTCGCTGACCTCGGCGCCGGCGTCGCGAACCACGACAGCGACCACGCCCTCACCGAAATCAACATGGGGGACACCGATCACGGCGGACTCGCGGACACCGGGTAGCGCATCGATAAACAGCTCGATCTCCTTGGGATATACGTTGAGACCGCCGGTGATCACCAGGTCCTTGTTGCGTCCGACGATGCTTACATAGCCGTCGCCATCGATCAGCCCCAGATCGCCCGTATTGAAGAAACCGTCGTCGGTGAAGTCCTCAGCGGTCTTGTCCGGCATGCGCCAATAGCCCGCGAACACGTTCGGTCCGCGCACCTGCAGATGACCGATGTCGCCTGTCGGCGCTTCATCACCGTCATCGTCGACAATGCGGATCTCGACGCCCGGAAGCGGTGGACCCACAGTGCCGGCGCGTCGCTCGCCGCGCAGCGGATTCGAGGCGTTCATGTTCGTTTCCGTCATGCCGTAGCGCTCGAGAATGCAGTGACCGGTGCGGGCCTCGAAGGCGTGGAAAGTCTCGGCGAGCAGCGGTGCCGAGCCGGATACGAACAGGCGCATGGCAGCGCAGCTGTCGGCGCCGAAGTCGGTCTCGGCGAGCAGGCGCGTGTAGTAGGTCGGCACGCCCATGAATACGCTGCTTTCGGGCAGGAAGCGGATGACTTCGCGGGCATCGTAGGCGGGCAGCCAGCGCATGCTGGCGCCGCTGAGCATCACGCAGCTCACGGCCACAAAAAGACCGTGAACGTGGAAGATCGGCAGCGCATGCAGCAGCCGGTCCTCGGCGCTGAAGCCCCAGGCCTCGACGAGCGTTTCCCCATTGGCCAGGAGATTGCCGTGCGTGAGCATGATGCCCTTGGGCACGCCCGTCGTCCCCGAGGAGTACAACAGCGCAGCTAGGTCACCGGCCTCACGCGGCAGGATAGCGAAGTCGCCCGGCATGGTGTCAGCGGCCTGCGCGAGCGATCCACTGCCGTCGGCGTCGAGCGTGAGCAGCTGGCGAGTGCCCGCCGCCTCTGCGATGTCCTGCAGTTCCAGCGCGGCGCTGCTGTCGCAGATCACGATGGCCGGCTCCGCATTGCCGATGAAATACTCGAGCTCCGCGCGCCGGTAGCCGCGGTTCAGCGGCTGGTACACGGCGCCCGCGCGCAGGCAGGCGAAGTACAGGCACAGGTTCTCGGCGGACTTGTCGACCTGCACGGATACCCGATCGCCGGGGCCCACGCCACGGCTGGCAAGGACTTCGGCGATCTGCGCGGAGCGGCGGTCAAGGTCTGCGAAACGATAGCTTCGGTCATCCGCGGTCACCAGCAGCGGGCGATCCTCGTGGCCCGCGAAGCGCTGCGCGAAGTGTGCGTACAGGTTGTCATTCATGGCGGCTGGTCACAGTGGCTGGTCACGATAGCTGGTCAGCGTGGCGGGGAACGATGGGACCTCAGCGAGGCAGCGGGCGCGCATGATACATTCTCCGCCCCTGATTCTTCGTACCCTACACATAGGTGATGCACCATGAGAACCGGTAATTCCAGCCTGGCTTCAGTAATCCTGGCTCTGGGACTCGTATTCGGCGTCGCAGCCGAGGCTGCGGACAGCAAGCAGGAAGCGCTGATGTCGGAGTCGACCTTCAAGGGTCTGACCCTGCGCAATATCGGCCCGGCGGTCCGCTCGGGACGCGTTGCCGATCTCGCCATCCATCCGCAGGACGAGAACACCTGGTACGTCGCCGTCGGCTCCGGCGGCGTATGGAAGACCGTAAACGCCGGCACCACCTTCGAGCCGATCTTCGACGACGAGGGCTCCTACTCCATCGGCGCCGTCGCACTCGATCCCGCGAACGTCAACACGGTCTGGGTCGGCACCGGCGAGCACGGCGGCGGTCGCCACTTCGCCTTCGGTGACGGCATCTACCGCTCTGACGATGGCGGCAAGAGCTGGACCAACATGGGACTCGAGGACTCGCAGCACATCGGCAAGATCATCGTCCATCCGCACAACCCCGATGTCGTTTACGTCGCGGCGCAGGGCCCGCTGTGGAGCCCGGGCGGCGATCGTGGATTCTTCAAGACCACCGACGGCGGCGCGACCTGGACCAGGACGCTGGGTGACGAGGAATTCACCGGCGTGACCGATATCGCCATCGACCCGCGCAACCCGGAGCGCGTCTACGCCGCGACCTGGCAGCATCACCGCACTGTGGCGTCGCTGATGGATGGCGGCGCCAGGTCCGCGATCTACCGCAGCGAAGACGGTGGAGACAGCTGGACGAAGCTCGCCGGTGGCCTGCCCGAGGGCAAGCTGGGCAAGATCGGCCTCGCCGTATCGCCGCAGCAGCCGGACATCGTCTACGCCGCCATCGAGCTCAACCGGCGCAACGGCGGCATCTGGAAGTCCCTGGACCGCGGCGAGTCGTGGGCGCAGCAGTCCGACGTCATTTCCGGCGGGACCGGTCCGCACTATTACGTGGAGCTTTACGCCTCGCCGCACCGCTTCGACCATCTGTACCTGATGGATGCGCAGATGAAGCAGTCCACGGACGGCGGCATCACCTGGGGCCCGGTGAATCGCGAACACCGCCACGGCGACAACCATGCCCTCGCCTTCAAGCCCAGCGATCCGGAGTACCTGCTCCTCGGCACGGACGGCGGCGTGTACGAGAGTTTCGATCTTGCTGCCAACTGGCGCTACATGCCGAACCTGCCGATCACGCAGTTCTACAAGCTCGCTCTCGATGATGCGGAGCCCTTCTACAACATCTACAGCGGCACGCAGGACAACGGTACGCAGGGCGGTCCCTCGCGCACGGCCAGCGCCAATGGCATCCGCAATGCCGACTGGCGCCTGGTGCTCGACTGGGACGGCCACGCGCCGGCCACGGAACCCGGTAACCCCGACATCGTCTACGCCGAGCGTCAGCAGGGCGCCATCTCGCGTATCGACATGACCACCGGTGAGATCGTCGACATCCAGCCGCAGCCGCGCGAGGGCGAGGACTACGAGCGCTTCAACTGGGATGCGCCGATCCACGTCAGCCCGCACGATCCGGCGCGCATCTACTTTGCCAGCCAGCGCGTTTGGCGCTCGGATAACCGTGGCGACAGCTGGCAGCCGATCTCCGGCGACCTCACGCGCAACGAGGAACGCTTCGAGCTCCCGATCATGGGCCGCAAGCAGAGCTGGGACTCGTCCTGGGACGTGCTGGCCATGTCGAACTACAACACGATCACCTCGCTGTCCGAGTCTCCGCTCGTCGATGGGCTGATCTACGCGGGTACGGATGACGGTTTGCTGCAGGTCACGGAGAACGGCGGCAAGAGCTGGCGCCGCATCGAAGTGAGCCGCATGGGCGCGCCTGAGCGCGCCTTCATCAACGACATCAAGGCCGACCTGCACGACCCGGACACGGTCTACGTGTCCCTCGACAACCACAAGTACGGCGACTACGCCCCGTACCTCGTGAAGAGCACCGATCGCGGGCGCAGCTGGACATCGATCGCCGACGACCTGCCCGAGCGCCACCTGGTCTGGCGCATGGTGCAGGACCACGAGAAGCCGGAGCTGCTGTTCGCGGCGACAGAGTTCGGCATCTTTTTCTCTGTCGACGCCGGAACGAACTGGGTTGAACTCGAGGGCGGCGTGCCGACAATCAGCTTCCGCGATCTCGCGATCCAGAAGCGCGAGAACGACCTCGTCGGCGCCTCCTTCGGGCGCGGGTTCTTCGTTTTCGACGATTACAGCGTACTCCGCGAAGTCAGCGCAAAATCGCTCGCCAAGGAGGGGTCGCTGTATTCCACGCGCAAGGCCTGGCTGTACGTGCCGCGCTCAGACCTCGACTTCGAGGACCTCAAGGGCTCGCAGGGCGCGTCGCACTACGTGGCACCGAACCCACCCTTCGGCGCCGTGTTCACCTATCACCTCAGCGAGGGCCTGAAGACCCTTGCTGAGACGCGCCAGGCCGCCGAGGAGCCCCTCGAGGCCGCCGGCAAGGACATCGACTTCCCGGGCTGGGAGGCCGTGGGCAGTGAGGCAACGCAGGCCGCACCCGCTGTTTTCGTCGTGGTCCGCAATGCGCAGGGCGAGGTCGTACGTCGCGTCGACGGTCCCGTTGGCAAGGGTTTCCACCGCATCGCCTGGGATCTGCGCTATCCCGCGCCGCAGGTGATCGGCCTTGATGAGGACGGTGGCGAGGATCGGGGCATGCTGGCCGCACCGGGACGCTATACGGCAACGCTGTACAAGCGCGTTGATGGACAGGTGAGCGAGCTTGATGGACCCGTCGAGTTCGAGGTGGAACGCCTGCACCAGGGCGCGCTGCCCGGTTCCCCCGCGAAAGAAGTTGCCGCCTTCTGGCGGTCCTGGGAGGACGCGACGCGCGAGTCCTCGGCGCTCAGTCTCGATATGAAGCGTGCAGTCGCGCGCGTCGAGGCCATGGGCCATGCGCTGGCACGCTCGCGTGCGGAGGCGGGAGCGCTCGATGCGAGCCTGCACCAGCTGCGCGAGACACTGCATTCGCTGAATGGGGAGCTGGCGGGCAACCCGGCGAAGCTCGAGGTCGGCGAGAAGACGCGGCCAACGATTTCGCAGCGCCTGTCCGCCGTCGAACGCACGATCTATCGCTCGCTCTACGGTCCCACGGACACCGCCCGGCAGCAGCTGGCGCTGGCGAAGGAGGCCATGGCGTCGCTGCGTTCGCGCCTCGACCGGGCCGTGTCAGCGCTGGATGAGCTCGGTGAGGCGCTGGTCGAAGCCGGCGCCCCCTACGTGGAAGGCGTGAGCATCGACTGACAGGCGGCCGGCAGCGCCCATGGTCATCTACGGCGTGGCATTGCTGTCTTTCTGCATGCTCGCCGGCGTCTTCGCCGGCGAGCTGCTGGGGCAGCTCATCGGTGTGGAGGCGAACGTCGGCGGCGTGGGCATCGCCATGCTGCTGCTGATCCTTCTGTCAAACCTCCACGATCACGGCCTGAAGCTGAGTCCACCCACGGAGGGCGGGATCAACTTCTGGAGCGCGATGTATATCCCCATCGTGGTCGCGATGGCGGCCAAGCAGAACGTCGTCGCAGCGCTGTCGAGCGGCTGGCTGGCGATTGCCGCGGGCACGGCGGCGGTCATCGCAAGCTTTATGCTGATACCCGTGATGGCGCGCCTTGGGCGACGCGGCGGGGCCGATGATCGCTGACACGCTCAGCGAGGTGATGACGCGCTACGCGCTCATCACCGCGTTTCTCTGCGTGGGCCTGCTCAGCTGGGCGTCCTGGTTTCTGTCCGAGCGCCTCACCCGAGGCCAGCTTCACGCGTCGGCAATCGCGATCAGCATCGGTCTTGTTCTCGCCTATGCCGGCGGTCGCGCGACCGGCGGAACGCGAGGTATCGCCGATATTCCGCTGTTCGCAGGCTTTGCCGTGATGGGCGGCGCCATGTTCCGCGACTACGCCATCATCGCCACGGCCTTCGGCGCGCATCTCGATGAGCTTAAAAAAGCCGGTCTCATCGGCGCGCTCTCCGTGGTGATCGGTGTGGTGCTGTCCTTCACCGTGGGCGCGGCGATGGCCGTGGCCTTCGGCTACAGCGACGCGGTGTCAATCAGCACCATTGGCGCCGGCGCCGCGACCTACATCGTCGGTCCCGTGACCGGGACTGCGCTCGGTGCCGAATCGGACGTGATTGCGCTCAGCGTCGCCGCGGGTCTCACCAAGTCGATCCTGGTGATGGTCGGCACCCCCTTCGTGGCCTCGCGAATCGGCCTCGACAACCCCTACTCCGCGATGATTTACGGCGGCCTCATGGGCACGACCAGCGGCGTCGCCGCAGGCCTCGCCGCCACCGATGCGAAGCTCGTGCCCTACGGCGCTATGACCGCGACCTTTTACACCGGCGTGGGCTGCCTGCTCGCGCCCTCGGTGCTGTTCCTCGGCGTTCGCGCGATCATCTGAACCCGCGGGCTTCAGGAGCGCTTGCGCGCAGCCTCGATCGCCGCTGCCGTGCGCTCGACACGATGCTGCAGCACCGCATTGCCCATGCTGCGTGCGGCGGGCAGGTCGGCGATAGACACACCGTTGATTGATGCCTTGCCGGCCTGCAGGCGCTGGCGGTAGCGCACCGTTTCCGGGTCCCCCGCCATCATCTGCGTCGTGATCACGATGTCATCGTGAATGCCCTCATCGACGGGCTGCTCGACGCCGAAGCGGTCGCGGAGCAGATCGAATCCCTCGAAGTAGGACTGGTAGTACTCGGGCACGAAGTACGCGCGGGCGTCACTCCAGCGGGCATTCATCTCCTCGGCGACCGCCTCCATGCCCTTCTGGTTACCGCCGCTGTCACCGATGAACACGATGCGGGTGAATCCGTGCGCTTCGAGGCTCATCGCCATGTCCCGCAGGATCGCGCGGTAGGTATCCTCGCGCATGCTGATCGTCCCCGGGTAGCGCATGTGCCCCGAAGGCTCGTCAATGTCGCCCTCGGGCACGAACTTGAGGATCGGCGCGCAGAGCGCGTCGCCGAGCTTGCGGGCGATCGCCGCGCAGGCCTGATTGAGCACGTAGTTGTGCTTGCCGAGGGCGAGATAGGGGCCGTTCTGCTCGATGCCACCAGTGGCAATGATGATGGTCGTCGTGCCCGACGCGAGCGCGTCGCGCACCTCCATCCAGGTGAGTTCCTCGAGCCAGACGCTGTTCAGGGCGGCGACCGGCCGCTCGACGGCGGCGTTCTGTGCAGCGCTCGAGGGCTTCGGGGTCTGCGCCACGGCAGGCAGCGATGCAGACAGCATCAGGGCGCACAGCGAGAGGACAAACAGGCGCAACGATCGGGTCATGACAGGTCTCCTTGAGGGGGCGCAGACCGCGCCGCGGCCGGGAATCGCTTGGACACGGGCTAGCCGCGAGCGCTCCATGAATCGCAGCGTCCCGCTTCGCTGACCGAAGCGCCGCCGAGCAGACTGCAGGCACCGCAGCCCCCGGCGTCCGCTGTGAAGTAGCTACAGCGCGAGCACTGCTCCGCCGGGTCCGGCGACTTCGGCGTGTAGCCGAGCGAGGAGCGCATGCTGGCCTCCGAGGCACTCATGCTGTCGGGGTCTGCGCAGGCCACCTGCTCTACGGAGCCGCCTTCCTCGCCGCAGGAAGACAACGCGAGAATGGCTGCTCCGCCCAGGGGCAGTTGCAGGCTGCGCGCGATAAGCGTTCGTCGGGTGATATGTTTGTTCATTATTTTTAGTCCGGTTAAGAGCTTGTCAGAGTTTGAGCTACGGGGCCGCTGTTGCAGCCCACTGCGCGAGTAGTGTCCGCAGCACGCTCGCAAAAGCAATAGGCTCATCCACCATGAGATGGTGTCTGGCACCGGGTATACCGATCATCGGTATGCTCGCGGTTCCACATTCACGAACACATTCGCGAACGTAATCGGCAGAATCGTCGTCGAAAAGCACGCTGTCCTCGCCGTATACGATCGCCTTGCGTCCGGGCGTTCGGGCAATCGTTTCGCCCTGGCGCTGCATCCGCTCCTTCATACCGAAGTCGCTCTCGAACACGCTGATATCGAACTTCCAGGTCCAGCCGCCCTCGACCTCCTTGAGCGAGTGATAGGCCATGTAGTCAAAGAGCGCGGGCACGCCGGCGGGCTGCGGCGGCTCGAGGCGAAAGCGGGTCTTCGCCGTCGGGTAATCGGGATAGATGCGGTTGGGGCGAGAGCGATCCGAGCGCATCGGCTTCTCGTTCTCGAAGTGCGCCTTCAGGCGCTCGGGCCGGAGCACCATCAGGTCGCAGATGATCAGCCCGCCGAAGAGATCGTGGCGATCCTGCATCGCCGTCAGCGCCACGTGCCCGCCGTAGGAGTGGGCGATGACAATCGGCTTCACCGCGTGCTCAAAGAGTCCCGTCGCGCGGGCCACGTCCTCGACCTCGGCGGCACGCACCTCGTCGGGGTAGGAATCGCGCACGCCCGAATTGCCCATACCTGACAGGTCGAAGGCCACGACGTGATAGTCGCGGGCCAGAAACGGAGCGATGAACGCGAAACAGCGGGCATGGGCGAGAAAGCCATGCATGAGCAGAAGCCCAGGCTTATCCGGATTGCCCCAACGGAAGTAATGGATGTCGCAACCGCCGGACTGCACCCAGCCCTCTTCGCGCGAAACCAGCAGCGCTTCCTCCAGCCAGGGCGGAACCTCGCGGGCGTCGGGAGGCAGTTCCTTACTCAGGTCGGGTACCTGGCTTGCGCTTGTATTCATGGGTGCTTGATAGCCTTGAAGGGGGAATGCGAGTGCTGCGCTCAGGCGCATGGGTGATCTTATACGGGGAAGCCGCTCGGCAGGATCCCAGCGTATCGCATTCCTGCCGTCCTATCGCGGGACGCAGGACCCGGCGAAGGCGGCACTGGCCCATGCAACAAACAGAAAGCCCGCGTAATGCGGGCTTCACGAAGATTTCCGGGGATTGCGATCCGGGGTGGAGCGCGCTGATACGACGCGGACCTGCGCCGGGGTTCAGGCCTTGGCTGCGGGCACCTCGGCGTACCAGTCGGTCATGTCGTCGTACATCTCACCGCGCAGCAAATGAAGCGGTGCGCGGTGATAGATGTAGATATCGTGAAATGGATCCGTGATGATCTTCGTTGCCCAGACCAGACCCGACTGCACGCCCATGAGAAAGAACAGTTGTACGGTCCGGAACAACACGGCGCCGACGCCGACGATGAACCAGGCAAGCGATGTGTTGTAGAGCAGGCCCCTCCCCGCCTGCTCCGCAGACAGCAGGCCCCAAAGGTCAGGCTGTATCGTAAGGGCCAGCGGGACGGCGATCCAGATGCTGAGCAGCACGACCTTGCGACGGAGGTTATAGCCGACCTTCACCGACTCCTTGTATTCGTGGGAGACGCCATTGACTTCATCGAAGGTTTTCGGCTCGAAGAAGAAGTGGCCGATCTGCCTGAGCACCATCGCCAGCACCCAACTCACCATCACCGCCGCCACGGGATCAATGAATATCAGCACGTAGCTTGCGAGAAAACAGCTGGCGCTGACGAGGTGAAGCGCCTGGTTGATGCGATTGTGGTGATAGAAGCGGTGGTCGTCCCAGCGCTGTTTATGCAACTCCTCAAAAAACTTCATTGTCCAGCAACTCCTGTGTCAGCGTTGGTCTTCGCAGGTTTCGAGCAGTGCCTGCCCCATGAATAGGCGCGCACCGCGCTCGAGATCTGCGCATACTCGCCAGCCCCCGGGCGCGAAGAGCACGATCGTTGAACCGTGTTCGAAATAACCCAGTTCATCACCACGGGCCGCGGCGGCGCTAACGGCAAAGCGATTGAGACCCGAAGCAGACGGACGCTGATGGGCGTCGAGGCAGTGGATTCGTATGCTGGATACGAGAATGGCTGCAACGGCAACGAGGCACAGATCGTGTCCGCCGTCCTCGCCGAGGCACTCGATGATGGCGCGCTCGTTCTTGCAGTAGAGGCTCTCGATCTTGCGCAGCGCCGGCGGGTGGACGTTCCAGCGATCGCCGGAAACATAGAAGACGCGCTCGATACGGCAAGCGCTGGGCGCGTGAAAGCGGTGGTACATGCTTGACTTCAGGCGCAGGGTGACAAAGCAGCCGTCGCGGTATTTCTCGGCCAGGGCGTGATCGGGTATCAGGTCGGCGAGCTGATAGGGGAAGCCCTTGGCCTGATAGACGCGACCGGCCTCGACGGCGCCGTATTCACCGAGGATAGCGTCGCAGGGGCTGACCAGGACTTCCTTGCGCGCGTCGATGGGGCGCACGCCCTCGCGCAGCTCGCGGGTAAAGATATCGTGGATGCTTCGGAAAGAGCTTTTCCTCGCCTCATCGAGGCGGAAGTCGCCATCGAAGAGGCGCCAGACAGCGAGCGCCGCCTTCGCCAGAAGGGGGCTCTCGATCTTGCTGAGCCAGCCCATTGCCCGCGACAGGGCATGGCGCGGCAGGCGATTCGTAGCGAGGAACAGGGCCTCGTCGCGCCAGCTCAGGCCTTCGCCGGATGAGGACATGCTCATGCGGCCGATCGCGTCTCGAGCGGGCAGGCCGGCGGGGTCAGCACCATATCGGCAAGAAACTGCCCCATGATCCGATTCGCATCGAAATCCCTCGATCGAGCGATCGCTGCCTCGCGGAAGGCGTCGTGCCGCGCGGTATCGCGGAAGTGCTCAACGATCCGGGTCGCCATCTCGCGCGGCGTATCGACGAGGTAGCCGCATCGCCCATCGAGGATGAGATCCGCCGGCCCCTTGCAGGCATAGGAAACAGCCGGCATACCATTGCTGAACGCTTCGAGCAGAACATTGCCGAAGGTGTCGAAGCGCGACGGAAACAGGAACAGGTCGAGTCCCTGGTAGTAGGACGCAAGTTCGTCCTGCGACACCCAGCCGAGGAAATGCGCCTCCGGCAGTGCCGCGCGCATCGCTTCCTCCTCGGGCCCCATACCGGCGATCACAAGACGCAGATCGGGAATCGATCGCTTCGCCTGCCGATAGACTTCGATGATGTCCTCGCAGCCCTTCTCCCGGCTCAGGCGTCCCGCCGCAAAAAGCACCGGTGTTCTTTCCGTGGCATCGGGGAAAAGCGCCTGCTTTGAAATCGGGCGTACGCCTGGAGAGGGCGGATTCACGTGATGCGCCGTCAGGAACACCTTCTCGGGCGGAATGCTGATCTCGTGACTCGACAACCAGGCCTTGTGCTCTTGATTGAGCACAAAGATTCCGTCGAACTGACTGTAGATAAGGCGCAGGATGCGCCGCAGGCGATCGCGCTCGTGACGCGTTGCGCTCGCCGTGCGCTCGACGTACTCGAGCCAGTCCGTGTGCATGAAGAACAGCGCCGGCACGTTGTACATGTACTTGATGAGCAGCGCAGCGGCGATCATCGGTCCCTCCGTAGAGCAGACCACGCGATCGTATCCGCCCTCGCGAAAGTGGTTCGCCACCTGCAGCAGGTCGGGAATTCGGATCTCCTGTCCACCGGCGTTTTCCAGGTTGAACCAGGCCAGGGGCTCCATCACGTGCAGGTGAGGAGCGTTTGCTGCCTCGCGGTGCGCAATCAGAAAATCGACGGGGAGGTCGTAGCGCTGGATCTCGCGAAGCTTGTTGCCGAGAGACGACGAAACGCCATTGCGGTCGAATAGCGTGTCCGTCAGATACAGGGCGCGCGAGTCGTGGCCGTGGGTACCGAGACTGTCGGCGAACTTGTTGAGAAAGTCGCGATTGGAATAGAAAGCTCGCGTACTCGTTGCCGCGGCGCCTGCGACAACGAGCGCTGTGAGCGATGGCAGCGCGAGGCTCGCGCACAGTTCCGACAACGCCGCGTCGCTTCCGTGCTTGTGACGATTCGGAGCCCCGAGGAACAAGGAGCTGAGCTGGCTCGGCAGCTCAACGTTTTCAAGCAGCGATTCTGCTGAGAGCCGCAGGGAAAGGTCCCCTTCGCTGATCAGCTCGGACTCGCGAATACGATCAATGATCGCCAGCTGCGTCTGCCGAAACAGGTCTTCGATCGCCGAGTTCACCTCTTCAACGAAGGCCGTCGGCGGAAGACCTTTCGCCCCGGCGATGCGTTCCAGCACCTGGAGGAAGTAGCGGTTCTTCTTCGAGACGTTCCACTTCAACAGCTTGTTGGGTCGCTTGCCGTGCAGCGCATCGTGCACAAAAGAAAAGAACTTGCGGCTGGTCTTGTTCCGCCTGAGCTCAAGCATCACGTTGCTGATGGCGAAGCAGGCGAGCTTGTCGTTGGTTTCGCCGTTGTGGAGAAGAATCCGCAGCAGACCGGGATCCTCCATGTGCGTCGCCATCTGCGAAAAGTAGTCGAGGATGGCAATGTTGAGTTTCTGACTTTCGCCGACATCGCCGTAGGGCATCGCCCGACCGTCGCGCAGTGCCTCCAGCGCGAGCGCCGAAGGCTTCTCGGTCTGCAGGCGCACCGCCAGATCGGGCACGTAGAGACGTGTTCCACTCTGCCCCGCGAACAGGCCCGTGTGGCAGTCAGAGCCGCCGGTCAGAACCTTGGGCGCCTCGATATCCACACCGAAATCCTCGGGGCGAATCCCGTGGCGGCGTGCGTAATCGGACAGACGCTCAGGAGTCAGCTGTTGCGTCCAGGCGAGCGTCAGGGTGGACTGCCACAGGTCACGCTGTCCGTTGAGGACCTCGAGGCGCTGGAACATCAGCGCAATTCGCTCGTAGAGCTGCGGGGAGAGCTCTTCGTTACGCGAGTAGAAATACAATGGGTGGGGCAGAACGAGCGGAATGTCCTCGGCCAGGGCTTCTTCGATAAAGCGATAGATGTTCCGGCGCTTCCTGAGCAGACGCGTCTCCTGCTGCGGCGTGAATCCGTAGGCGAGCACGTGACAGGAAAGATCGATGTCCGGAAAGTGGCAGGTGAATTCGGCTCCGGACAGGACGTCGTAGCCCTGATCGAGCAGCTCCCAGCAAGATCGCGCATTGTTGTGGTTGGTGATGGTCTGCGCGGTTGTGCCATTGGCAAGCAGCGTCTTATAAAGCTGCTTGGTCTTGAGCCAGGTTTCCGGTACGCCGAGGATCCGGGCCCAGAGCTCATCGGGCACATCGCTGTTGCGATCGTGGCAATGCAGATCGATGCGCAGGCACTCTTCCTCCGGGTAGGCGGTCGCCGCGTCGTCGAGGAAGCGACGAAACTCGCGCGAGGCGGAGTCGCGGAAGTTTTCGCGCACAGCTCCGGGAAGTGCAGAAATATCGCTCATCACACAGCCTCCTCCAGCCTGGGCGGCGTCGCCGTTCCCCGAGATGCCCTGCTCACGCCCCGGGCCAAGGCTGGCACCAATGCCCCGGCCATTTCCCTGATCAGCTGCTTGCGAATGGACGCCCGCGTAAGCTCACCCTCGCCCCACCACCAGCCGTCATGGCGCATCTCCGCGGCAGCATCAACGAGCACGCGCCGCACCACCGCGAAGTCTTCGTCGCTGTAGTTGAGACTGAAGATCAGGCGGCCAGTGCCGGTCCAGGGAAGCTCCAGCCCGTGGGCCCGCAGATAGAACTGGTAGACCCAGTTGAAGCGGCTTGGCTGCGTATAGATCACGGTCCAAATGGAGTGCATGCCCTCGAGGCGTAGCGGCAAGGTGGCTTCTTTCAAGGCCTCGTTCACCTCGAGACGCCTTTGCGTCCACAGGGCATCCGCTGCCGCGTAGCTTGCCTGGACTGCCTCGCTTTCGAGACGATCGAGAAACACGCTCATCGCGGCCATCACGTAGGGATGGCAGTTGAAGGTCCCCCGAGCCAGCGAAACGCGCGCCGGCCGATCCGGATCGAAACGGCGCATAAGATCTGCGCGACCGGCTAGCGCACCGATCGGGAGACCGCCGCCGAGCGTCTTGCCGTAGGTGACGAGGTCCGCCTGTACACCGAAGTAACCCTGGGCACCGCGCTTATCGAGACGAAAGCCGGTGAGCACCTCATCGAAAATCAGCGGAACCTTGGCCCTCGTGCAGACATCGCGCAGACGATGGAGCCACTGCGTATAGGCGTCCCGATCAAAGCACGCGCTTCGACCGCTGCCGAGCAGGCCGCCATCGGTTGCCGCATCGGAGTTGGGGCTGAGCGCCTGCAGCGGGTTCACCAGAACACAGGCAATGTCCTTGCGCGATGCAATCACGCGCAGGCTGCGTTCGCTCATATCAGCGAGCGTGTAGACATCGTTGACGGGTCGCTGATTGCCGACTCCCGGCTGCACGCCATCCCACCAGCCGTGGTACGCGCCGCAGAATCGCACCAGATGCGACCTGCCCGTGCTGTAGCGCGCGAGGCGGACTGCCTGCATTACCGCCTCGGTGCCGGACATATGGAATGACACCTCATCCAGGCCTGCGATTCGCGCGAGGCGCTCGGCATTGCCGGCGATTACCGGATGATAGGGCCCGAGAACGGGCCCAAGCGGTCTGGCCAGATCCACCGCCTGATCGATGCATTCCTTGTAGAAGTCGTAGCCAAAAACGTTGACTCCGTAAGAGCCGGACACGTCCTGGCGCCAGGTGCCGTCCGCATCAGCAACGCGGGTCCCCTGCGAGGCGGTCAGGACCGAAGGCTGGCGCAACGCTTCGGGCAGATGCTCGCGGAAGGGAAAGGGCACGCGGTAAGCGCTGGTGAATGCCACATCGGAGATCAGTCGCCCGAGCGGTCGGGCTTGTTCAAGCGAGAGCGGCGCTTCGCGTTCAAGGCGGGCCGCGAGCGCAAGAAGCGCGCTCTTGCGCTGCTCTCCGATGGCAGGCGGCGCGCCGTCACACACAAAAGCCTGATCTGTATCGAAGGAGTAGTAGGGAACGAGTCTCGCCAGGCGGCGCGACCACTTGGAATGCCCTCGCAGCGAGGGATGCTTGGCCAGGGACAGGGAAAGTCGCTTACGGAGTCTTTCGAGTAGGTACAGTCCGGCGCCGGCAGCAGCGACCATCGCTAATGGATGCAGATCCATGAGTGCCCTGTGTAAACGGCAAGCTAGCCTGTGCGTTTACGGGACCTTATGGCGCCATCGTGATGTTTTCCTTACAGCTTGAAGAACCCTTTGTTGCAGTCGCACATCGGGCAGCGCGGTTCGATCCGCCGCACTGCCGATGCCGACGGACTGTGAAGGCGCCGGCTCAGGCGTCAGTAACGCCCGGGTTTCCTGCTTCGACTACAAACTTCGCCTGAGAATGCGCGTCAGCGCCTTCGCGCGTGCGCGGCGTCTGCACAACGCGCAGATCGATCTCTGCGCGGTCCGGATAAAGGTCGAGGAGACCGTAGCCGTGCTCTCGGTTATCGAAATGCCTGATGTGCGGGTTCTCGGGCAGGAGCGCGGAAATACTCTCGTAGCCGCTGCGCAGGGAAGTGATCGAGGTGGTGACAAACTCCGTTCCCACCGTGTCCGAGCTCTCGTTGTCGTAGTCGGCCATGACGTTCGATGCCCAGTAGCAATGCGTATCGCCACCGAGCACGATCGGGTTCGATCCCTGGCGTTGTGCGAAGAGATCGATCAGGCGCTGCCGTGCCGCGGGGTAGCCGTCCCAGCCATCGGACCATACGCCGGGTTCGCCATCGACCATGGCGCCGCGGAAGGGCGACAGCAGCGTTGGCTGCACCAGTACATTCCACTTCGCCGGCCCGCGGCCGAAGTTGCTTCTCAGCCAGCGCATCTGCGCTGCGCCCAGGTATTCGCGCGAGTCGTCTTCGAGATCCGGGCAGGCCTGCGGGATGATTTGTCCGCCGCGGTTCGTCGGCGACGGGCAGGCCGCCGGAGAGCGGAACTGGCGCCCGTCGGTGAGGAAAATATCGGCGAGGTTGCCGTAGCTCAGCTGCCCCCAGATGCGCATGAGCCCACCCGGTGTCAGCACCGAGCGACGACGCAGGGGCAGATGCTCGAAGTAGGCCTGGTAGGCAGCCATGCGTCGCTCTAGGAATGCCTCCGCGGAAACCCCGGGCTCCTCGGAGACGAGACCGGCGTAATCGTTGTCGACCTCATGGTCGTCCCAGATAAACAGCCAAGGCGCGGCGGCATGCGCCGCCTGAAGGTCCGGATCCAGCTTGTAGAGGGCGTGGAGCAGGCGGTAGTCACTGAGCGAATAGGGTTCGGGCACCGTATGGCGCCGAATCTGGGGCCCCCAACTGCTCTCGTAGATATAGTCGCCCGTATGGATAACGAGATCGGGTTGCTGCGCAACCATGTCGCGATAGGGCGTAAAGAAGCCCTGCTCGTAGTGCTGACAACTCGCCCAGGCGACCCTCAGGTGCTCCGTCGTTGCACCGTAGGCGGGCGCCGTGACAAAGCGCCCCGCCGGGCTGCTGGCAGCCCCGGTGTGAAAGCGGTAGTGAAAGGGACGCCCGGGTGCGAGACCGTTGAGCTCTATATGCACACTGTGTGCTGCCTCGGGGCGCGCCAGCGTTTTCCCCTGACGTACGATCTGTTTGAAGTTCTCGTCGATGGCCAGCTCCCAGCTGACCTCAGCCGCAGCCGCCGGCATGCCGCCCGCCGGATCCAATGGCGAGGGCGCCAGACGCGTCCATAGCACCGCGCCATCGGACGAGGCATCCCCCGACGCCACGCCGAGAGAGAAGGGGTAGTTCTGAAACGGGCCCTGGAACTGCGGCGCCTGCGCGAAGGCCGGTGCCGCAAAGCGCGACGCCGCGGCCGCCAGGGCCAGCTTGAGCATGCGTCGACGAGGAAAGCGCTGCGAATTCATCGGTGTACCGCCGTGCTTTGGAAAGTGCCAAGGCTAGCCGATGGCGTCACGGTTGTGTGTGACAGTTTTTGGTCGCGCATAGTTTTGGAGGGTCAAAGATCCGTGCCGTCCGGAGGTGTGTAGCGCTCGATCAGGTCGCCCACGCTTTGCGGTAGAACGCCGGCATCGCGGACCCGATGTCGAATCGACTCCTCAATCGATGGCGCCAGCGCGACATACTCGCTGTGCCAGCCAGAGAAGCGCTTGTTGGCAGTAAGGAACCGATCGGCAGCGATTTTCAGACCCGAGATAGAGCCAGGCAGCTTTGCCGCATTGCGTCGACAGGTCCCAAAGCGAATACGGCGCTCGTCTTCGTTTACGGCCACCAGGTCTATCTCAATGTCGGCGCGATCCCAGTAGCCCTGCACCCGCTCGCTAAGGGGGAAATCGCCGATGCCAAGGCGACTCTGCTCTTCGTAAAGACGGGCCACCAGGTCCTCCAGCGCGTGCCCCTCGACATCGGCCAGCCGGCGGTCGGCTTGATCGACGAGTTGCTGCATAGGGCGAAAAGCCGACGCAGACACCGGCTTTTGCAGGGCACCGAGCCATGCGCGAAGGAAATTGTCGCGGATGTAGTAGCGTCCAGAGCGCGCCCGAGGTCTCGCAAAGATCGGCAGTCGACGCTCGATCATCTGATAGCGCTCGGCGAGTATCTTCAGGTACCCGCCAACCTGTTTTATTTCGCCGGGACCGGAAAGCTCAGCCAGCGCCGCCTCGATATCCGCATTCGAGCAGCCAGGGTGCGTCGCCAGGTACTGCAGCACCATGTCGTAGCGACCGCGCAGTTCACGCAAGAACCAGTTGTCTGCCTCGTTGCGCAGCGGAGAAGAGCTGACAAAGAACAGACGCTCAAGCAGCTCAACGCGGGATGCACCGAGCACCCCCTGCTCGAAAGCATCGCGGTAGAACTTGGGCACCCCCTCAAAGAGGTTCCACAGAAACAACAACCGCTCGGGGTTCGCGTCAGCATGGGCACGAAGGATCTCAAGCACGGACGACACATCGAGATGCGAAAGCTCGATGCTGTCGGTGGTTCGATTGAAGAGCGGCGCATCCCGGTCTTCAAGCAGCGCCGTCATCTCGGTGTGCAGCGAGCCGAGCACAATCAGCCCGCCCGATACCTGAGGCTCGGCAGCGATTTGGTCGACCTCCGCTTGGAGGTAAGAACAGAAATCTCCCAGCGTCTTGCGGTGGAAGTACTGGAACTCATCCAGCGCAACTACGTAGCCCTGCCGCACAAGTTTGCCGATCAGGCCCGCCATGGCCGCAAGGCTGGAGACGCGTTCACCGAGCCCGAAGGTTTCCAGATACCCGTTGCAGGCCGCCACCACACCAACCGGGTCCGAGTCGGGTATCTGAATGTACAGCGCCCGACCCTGCGCTCGCGTTGCCAGGGCCTGCTGGATCAGGGCAGTCTTGCCGATGCGCCGGCGACCGGAAATCTGCAGGAAGAACCAACGGCCGCGCGCGAGAATGCGCCGCATCTGCTGCAACTCCTTATGGCGACCATAGAACTGCCACGCCGTGCCCGCCATACGCGAACCCCACTAAGATAAAAGCTTTTACCTTAGTGCAATAAACCATGCAACTATATGATTTTCAATGCCGATCACACCCATTCGATGGGCTACCGCCTACTCTGAGGCAGTGTAAAAACTCACCGTGCAACGAAAGTCTCGCGTTCGGTGCGTACGCCACCGGCGGGAGTTGCCACCCAGTCGATCCCGAGGGGATGGTTCTGGCTGGTCCGTGCGCTCATTCGCCCGACTCCGTGGTACGCCCCGCTGCCAGTTCGGCGAGACGCTCGGCCTGCTGGCGAATGAGATCGCCGAAGGCGACGCGCTCCACCCAATCGGCAGGCAGGCGCTTCAGGCCGTAGTGCGCGCCGGCCAGCTGCCCAAAGATCGCGGCGGTGGTGTCCGCATCGTCACCGAGGTTCGCCGCAGCGAGGGCGCCGTCCCGGAAGCTATCGGTACGCCAGAACGCCCACAGCGCTGCCTCGATTGAATCGACGACGTATCCCGTACCGCGGATTTCGGGCGGCTGCCTGTCCTTGAAGGAACCGTTGGCGATGGTCGCTATCGCCGGGGCCAGTTCGCTCTCGGCCCATCGCTCGCTG
>JAZBOX010000034.1:0-4134 GCA_036351355.1 Halieaceae bacterium | reverse complement strand
TCCTCCCGCAGGTTGAACACCCAGGTCGTGTCGCTCGTGGCTTCCCAGGAGGCTGCGAGCGCTGGCATCAGGTTGCCGTCCACGTCGAGAGCGGTCAGGCCTTCGAACACGTGCATGAGGGTGTGCGCGGCGTTCCCGGGGGGGCGATGGGGATCGAGGTGATCGCCAAACGCATCGACGGCGACGACGAGGTCGACGGTGTCCGCAGCCAGCGCGAGTTGGCTCAGACCGAGCCCCCCAAGCATGGCCAGGATGAGAAGTCCGTGTACGAGACGCTTCATCTGCTGGACCTCCAACCGATCGCAAGAGCGGTCGAGTAGGGAGTGTTGCGACTGGGGCGGTGAACCTGTGCCCCCTAGCGCAATGCGCAAGATCGTGGGCCACGCGCGCTGACGGCTACGGCAGGCGCGGTGCCCGCTCCGGGCTCGCTACGAGTAGTACATGGACTACCCTCCTTGTCGCCGAGACTCAGGGTGCGAGTATACTGTCTTTCATCAGCCTGTCGACAGGATACAGTATGGCGTCCGGCGTTGTCGAGGCATACGAGGTGTTCTCAAGGAGGCTTGGCCCATGCGAATCAGACCCGAAGCGCTCTCGTATCTCGGCCAGCCGCTGTACCGAGAATCACTCTGGACCGACGGAGAAGACGCGGCTGCACGAACGGCCATCGAGACCTTCATGCAGCGGCAAACACGCATTGACGATCCCACCGCCTTTGCGCAGCAAGCGAACGCGCTCCGGACGGCGGGCGCATACCGATTGGCGATCGCCGTCCTCACCGTAGGGCTGCGGAAGTGGCCCGGCGATCCGCAGCTGCTGGTCGAGCGAGGGCACACGTACGTGAACGTCCGCGACGCGGCGGCAGCACTCACCGACCTCAAGAGCGCAACCGACCTGGCACCCCAATCCTTCGATGCTTGGTACCACCTCGGGCTTGCACAGTGGTTCGAACGGCAGTATGCGGACGCCGCAGGATCGTTTGACTCTGCGGCCACGGTCACACCGAGCGCCTCCAGTCGCCTCGCCGCCATGACCTGGCAGTACACGGCATTGCGGCGCAGCCAACAGGACGACCAAGCAACCGACGTTCTGGCGAGAATCGACTGGGACGTCGATCTCGAAGGCAAGAATCTCAACTACCAGCTGCGAGCGCGCTTCTACCAGGGTTCACTCACTGAAGAGGATCTGCTAGCAGCCGTGGCTCCCGGCACCAAGAGCGAGGGCAGCCTCGGCTTCGGCATAGGCGTGCTGCATCTCGTGAACGGGGATGAAGTCACTGCCCGACGGCATCTCTCAGCCGCGGCGGCATCTGAGTTCTGGCCTGCGTTCGGGACCGCCGCTGCCGAGATGGAACTCGCGCTCATGGATCGAATGGATCTTCCAACCCCGGAGGCGTACGGGACGCTTGGCGAACCTCTCTACGCCGCGCTCTCCGCCTTCGCGCGACCGCCCGAGAGCGTGTTGACGGACTTGGAAGATACGAAACGCTCACTCGCGGCGAACCCACTCGACACGGCCACCGTGCGGCGTCACGGGCTGTTGCTTGCGAGCGGCCTCGCGCGTTACCGAGAGGCGGAAGCCTTCCTCAGCCGCCATCTTGCGCAGAAGCCGTCTGATGCGGCCGTCCTATGCGACCGCGGACATTACCACGTGAACATGCGCCGCTTCGATGCGGCCATCGCCGACCTGCGCGAAGCCATGAGGCTCGCGCCGGGGATGCATGACATCCACTACCACCTCGGCCTTGCGCACTGGATGTTGGGGGACATCGACAAGGCCGTGGAGGCGTTCGAGCGAGCGCTTGACCTCTGTGAATCCGAGTCGCACCAAGTTGCCTACAGCGACTGGCTCTACCTTGGCCTCCGCCGGATCGGTAGGCATGCCGACGCGGAGAACGTCTTGAACCCGATCCACGAGGGAATGCACACCACCGGCAACAACCACCTGTACCTGAGGCGGATCCTGTTTTACAAGGGCGACATCAGCGAAGAAGAACTGGTTGCGTCCTTGCCCGACAGTGGTCTGGCCTTCGCCAGCCTGTATGGGCTCGGTTGTTGGCACCTGGTCGAAGGCGACGCAACGCGCGCTCGCAAGGTCTTCCTAGACGTCGTCGAGCGTGGCGCCGCATGGGGAGGGTTCGCCCACATTGCCGCGGAATCGGAGCTGTACCGAGGTCTTCTGTGAGCCCGTCAGTGCATGCTCCGACCCATGCCCCATGTCGCATGACTCGATCGCCAAGTCGGCGTGCCTGGCGATCACGCAAGGCGATGATCGGCTCGGCCCCAGCCCCAAGTACGCCCGGTTCCCAGTGCGATCCTCAGGGCGGGTATCTTCACCCTGATCGGCGCGTCGTCACGAGAGGTGCCGCTGAGAACCCATGGTGGCGCGGTAGTCAACAGGTAACGATGCAGAGAGGACCATGACATTGGCACGCTACTCCAACCTTCCACCGGGGAGCATCAAGCGGTACCCGCTCAGCGATCAAGTAGTCGAGTTCCTTGCGAACCAGATCGTTGCAGGCGAACTCCAGCCGGGTGAGCCGCTGCGCGAGAAGGAGATCGCCGAGACGCTCGGCTGCAGTCGCTCCCCCCTTCGAGAGGCGTTTCGGATCCTCGCATACGAAGGCCTAGTCGAACTCAACCCTGGGCGCAAAGCCACGGTCGCCCCTCTCGACGCGCGTGTGGCGGCCGGTTTCTTCGACACCCGCGCACTGCTGGAATCGCAGGCTACGCGCCTCGCAACGCAGGTCATGTCCAGAAGTGATATGGCCGAACTCCTCGATCTCTGGGACAAGGAGCAGGGCGCGGTAGCCAGCGGCGATCTTGATGCCTATCGCGATCTGAACTGGGATCTGCACTTCCTCTTGTACAGCCTCTGCCAGAATGACTCCTTGATCGAGCTCATTGGTGTGATGTGGCGGCGAACTCTACGGTTCGGACGGTTGTTGCACTACGACCCGGTTAGGCTGGCTACATCGATGCAGCACAAGGAAGAACTCATGCGGCTCGTCGCCGAACGCGAAGCCGATGCCGCTGCCGAGCACATGCGTGAGATCATCGCCCTCCGAAAGGTAGAGGTGGTGCGCGCCATCACCGAGGGCGTCAACGGTGAGCACGCTTCCCGGGAGGCACCGGAGATGGTGACCTCGGCCTCCTAGCAGGGAGGTCAGACGGAGATCGGCCGCATCGACGTAGTATCTCTGGACTGCCGGCTGCTTCACACCGCTGAGGTAGGGGTCAGGCGGCCAGTGGGCGCCAAACGCGCTCCCTACGGGGAGCGCTCGTAGCTGGGCGGGACAGCGCGAAGTCTTGGCCTCGCTGACCCGGCCGCCTATCGGCATGCACGAGGCGAGTCGCGAAAGGCGAAGTGCGCCTTGTCGGCCTCGACTAGTGCGCGCCCCGCTCCCGGCATGACTTGATTCCGCTCTGTAGAGTCTGTAGATGCCCCCTACCCCCGTCCGCGTTTGCCACAGTTTGCCAATCGCGCACTCGCTGACGCAGAGAATCCCATCAAGGTAAGCGTCACTGTCGTCAGAGACGCACTTTCGTGATGTCGGGTAGCCGAGCGTGACGATGTGAACTAGATTCACACGCGAGGGGTCGCAGGTTCAAATCCTGTGCCGCCCACCACGTCCAGGACGCAAGAAGCGCCCCTCGGGAAACCGGGGGGCGCGGTGCTTGGCCGCACCGTGACCGCATCGGGCACCCAGGTGCGGTTGGCGTGCTTGCCCTGGGTCTGAGAACGCGAGCAGTTCCTGGGTCCGGCGCTGACCGACGCGAGCGGCGGTCACGAACTCGGCGGCTGGCGGCCCATGAGGTTCGGGCAATGCGGCCTCGATCGTGGGCCGGTTCGGTCCGCATGACATGGTCGAGCGGCTCGAGCCGCTGCTCGAGCGCGGCGTTCGGCCCGGGGGGCGCTGTCCTGCATGTCGGCGTTCCATGCGGGCGCTTCGGCCCGTGGATGCGGTGAGTTTGGATGCGCGTGCCGGACGAGCCCGGCCGGCGGTCGTAGAATGGCGGCGATCATCTGTCGCAGCTGATGCGCCACGACGTTTCACGAGACGCGGGCTTGCCGGGGAGGTGGTCTTTGAGCCGGAGCCATCGAGTTCGCAACGTCTTCTTCGCGGTCCTCGGC
>JAZBOX010000033.1:0-2611 GCA_036351355.1 Halieaceae bacterium | reverse complement strand
TTGCCTGCAGCCCGTAGATCTCGAGCATGCGCGCATCCCAGACCAGCCTCTGCGTGCGCAGATCGAGGTCCCAGATCCCCGACTGCGCCGCCTCTTGCGCCAGTTGGAGGCGGGTGTGTCCTTCGCGCAATGCTTCGGTGATCTGATCCGCCTTACGCTGGACCCGCTTGCGCTCCCCGGCCAGCGACCAGATCACCAAGAACAGCAGGACATCCACGACCACACCGCCGACGGCGATGATCGTGGGCTGATTGCTCTCCAGGGAGCGATCGAAGGCCGGCGTGCTTTGGAAGCGCACCATCCAACTGTGACCGGGCAGATCAATCCGGCTCAGCGCCGAATGACTCGGTGGTGATCCGGTCTCACCGACCCCTGTTAGCGCCGGCGTGAACATGTCGCCAAACAGCCGGTTTGAACATGCAGCCGGCGCACACCTGCATGACGCCGCCCTTTCGGGGCGGTGCTCAGCGGTTTAGACCTCCACGCGATCCTTCATGCGATAGCTCTGACCCTCGATCAGCACCGTCTCGGCATGGTGCAAGAGGCGATCGAGCAGCGCCGAGGTCAGCGTCGCATCGTGGTTAAAGATCTCCGCCCAATCCTTATAGGCACGGTTCGAGGTGATCACCGTGGCACTCTGCTCATAGCGCTGACTCAAGATCTGGAACAACAGATCCGCCCCGGTCTTATCGATCGGCAGATACCCCAGCTCGTCGAGGACCAACACCGAAGGCTTGCGATAGCTCTCCAGCGCCTGTTTCAGTCGCCCAGCGCGCTCGGCGGCCACCAAGGTATTGACCACCTCAATGGCCGTGGCAAAGCGCACGCTCAGGCCCTTCAGGCACGCCGCATAGCCCAGCGCCGTGGCCAGATGCGTCTTGCCGACCCCCACCGTGCCGAGGAAGACCACATTGCCCTGCTCGGCGACCCAATCGAGGCGAAACAGATGCTGGACCTGCGTGCGATTGATCGCCTTCGGCCAGCTCCACTGGAACTGCTCCAGGGTCTTGATCACCGGAAAGCGCGCCAGCTTGATGCGCCGCTGCACGCTGCGCTCGCGCCGCAGCGCCGCCTCCCCCTCGACCAGGGCGGCCAGATACGCCAGATGATCCCACTGCGCCCGCGCCGCCTCACCCGCCAGTGCCCCATGCTGCTCCAGCATGAAGGCCAGCTTCAGGTCGGCCAACTGCTCCGCCAAGGCCGTCGTTGTCGGTGTCTTCATCGTGGTGCTCATCGCGGTTCCTCCGGCAGAGGTTCAGGGGTGTGATACAGACTCAAATCCGGCGCCGGCATCTCCAACTCCAGCACATCCTGACGGCGGATCAAACTCAACGCCGCCGCTTGCGGCTGCAGCCGCGCCCGGCTCTCCAGGACATTGGCCACGTACTCGCTACTGAACGCCTGATAGGCCAAGGCATCGGCCATCGCCCGTGCCGTCGCCTCTGGACCGTAGAGCTCGCTCAAGGCGACGATCTTCTGCACATGGTGCTCGGGATTGAGCCGCCGCTCGGCCAGCGCCTTGTAGTAGGTCTCTGACTGCGGGGAGAGCGCCAGAAAGCGCCCCATCAGCTTCTGCTGCCGCGCCCCGCGGCGCTGCTCCAGCAACGCCTTGGGATGATCCGGATGCTCAACGTCCTGGTGGCGATCCCAGCTGCGCGGATGCCGCGCAATCAGGGTCTCCTTGTCATAGACGCACAAGCGATCCGGATAGACCTTCAGGGTCAACAGACACCCGGCATACTCGGCGGGGACCGAATAGCGATTGGTCTCCCAGCGCACCCGGAAGCTCGAGGAGGCGCGCACCTGCACGATGTTAGCCACGTCATAGGGCTGTTCTGGCCCCGCCTGCAGCGCCGAGCGCTCCTCGGCAAAGCGATCCACCGGGCGCTGATGGGTCTCGCCATGCTCACGGACATTGGCAATGCCCTCCATCCACAGCCGTGCCGCCGGGTTCAGGAGCTTGAAGTCACTGATGTCGAGTCCGTTGAGGAAGTTTTTCTTCACATACCCGACCCCCGATTCCACGCGCCCCTTCTCATTGCCCTTGCCCTTGTTGCAGGCAATGACGCGAAAGCCGCAGTGCCGGGCAAAGTCCAGATAGCGTGGATTGAACACCGGCGCCTCGCCGGTGATCCGCCGCAGGACGGCGGATTTGAGGTTATCGACCATCACCTTGTGCGGGATGCGGTTGCCGAAAAAGGCAAAGGCGTTCTGATGACAGGCCAGGAACTGCTCCATGGTCTGGCTCAGGGTGAACTCCACATAGAGCATCCGGCTGTAGCACAGCACCATCACGAACAGCGACAAGCGCCGGCGGGTCTCCCCGACCGGGACCGCCTCCCACACCCCCCCAGTCGACTTGGGCGCATTCCCCGGGCGCGAAGGAGAGGGTGAGAAAGGCCGGCGTGCGCGGGGGACGGATCTGGCGCACGTAGTCCTTCACGATACTGATCCCGCCCTGGTAATCCTCCTCCTCGCGCAAGCGCTGAAAGACCTGTTGGGCGCTGTAGCGATGGGCTTCGAGCCAGCGGCGAATGGTGGCTTTGTGGGGGTCGAGCTTGCTCGTGCGTGTGCGCGAGCGGCGTGGGCGAAAGCGCTCCTCGGCGAGCCA
>JAZBOX010000032.1:0-14358 GCA_036351355.1 Halieaceae bacterium | reverse complement strand
TCGCTGCGAACGTTATCTCACCGCCGGGCACCAGCTCTATTTCATGATGCACTGCCCCAACAATCAGCACTGCCCGGCGCTCGCGGAGCAGTTCCACACTGCGCTGCGCGAGCGGGTTCCAGGTCTGCCGCCGCTGGCCGCCTGGCCCATGCCGCAACAGGCTGCGCTGTTCTAGCCCGACGATGAACACAACGCCTGAATCTGCAGTTGCCAACTCCGTGCGCCGCTGGGTGCAGGAGGTCGTGGTCGGCCTCGAACTTTGCCCCTTTGCGGGCCGGGAGGTCAAAGCAGACACGATTCGCTACGCGGTCTGCACGGCGAGCACCGAGGAAGCACTGCTGGAGCAACTCGCGGAAGAGCTGCTCCGCCTTCGAGAATCAAGCGCAGTGGAGACCACCCTGCTCATCCATCCCGGAGTACTCGGCGATTTCGCCGATTACAACGACTTCCTCTGGCTGTGCGATCAGCTCATCGAAAGCCTCGACATGCGTGGCGAGTTTCAGATTGCGAGCTTTCACCCGGACTACCGTTTCGACGGCGCCGAAGCACACGCGCCGGAGAACTTCAGCAACCGCTCGCCCTACCCCATGCTACACATCCTCCGCGAAGAGAGCGTTGAAAACGCCGTAGCGAATTACCCGAATATCGAGTCCATTCCCGAACGCAACACCAAACGCCTGCGCGCTATGGGTCTGAAGGCCCTCGAGGGGCTTACGCGAAGTCACCTTAGCGAGCTCAGCAGCGCGAGCCCGGCACCAGATCCGGATTAACTTAAGCGTCAACTTCGTGGGAATCGATGCCGCAGGGCGCTCAAGAACGATACAGCGGCTGTCCCGTTTCTAGGCAAAGGATTCAAAATGGCACAGACAACCGCCCGGCGAAGAACGAGCCCGCTACACCGTTTCGCCGGCGATCTCGGCCCCGGTCGCCTTGATTGGATCGGACTTCGCAGCGAACACCGCGCGCCCATGACCGTCGTCGAAAGCGCACTGGCCATCGCCGATCGCGGCCTCGAAGGAGATCACCGCGTCGCGAAAACCCCAGGTTCGGGACGTCAGGTGACGATCATTTCCCGCGAGTTCATCGAGCAGACCGCACATTTTCTCGGGCGCGAGACCATCGACCCGGCGCTGCTACGACGCAATCTCGTGGTATCTGGCATCAACCTGCACGCCCTGCGTCATCAGCGCTTCACCGTCGGCGAAGCCACCTTTGAGGCGAATGCACTCTGCCACCCCTGCTCGCGCATGGAATCCGCCCTCGGCCGGGGCGCTGTGGCGGCCATGCTCGGTCACGGAGGCCTTTGCTGCCGCGTACTTCGTGGTGGTGCCTTGCGAACGGGTGACGCAGTCAGAGTCCTGCGCGACGGCGCCACCCCGGATCTATTCAACGACTGATTCCCGTTACCCGGTAGAATGCACCGGTCTTGCGATACCGACGGTGTAAGAGATTTGCTCAGTTCAAGAGGACAGCAAGCCGTGAGTAAACGACGATTCGAGCCACTGCGAGGGACCGCCCGAGCAATTGCCTGCCTGTTGCTTCTAGTACCGCACAGTAGTTTCGCCACGGATAGCGTCGACGAAATCCTGTCGCGGCCCGGCCGCCTGCAGGCCGATATCGTCAGAGACGCCCGCAGCCGACCGGACGTAACCCTGCCCATGCTCGAGCTGCAGCCTGGCGACCGCGTCGCCGACATCTTTGCCGGCGGTGGGTACTACAGCGAATTGCTTGGCGCCATCGTGGGCGACTCGGGTGAGGTTTTGCTGGTGAACAATGCTGCGTACATGAAGTACGCAGGCCAGGCGCTGGCGGCACGAACACGGGGACGCAACATCGGCCCTGTCACCATCCACACGCGAGAAGCCGAAGACCTGAACCTCGGCGAAAACACGCTGGATGCGGCGCTTATCATCATGTCCTACCACGACCTGTACAACGTCGATGAGCAAGGTGGCTGGCCGAAAATCGATGCTCAGGACTTCCTTTCACAGATCGCGAAGGCGCTGAAACCCGGCGGGCGCTTCCTCGTTGTCGACCACCGCGCCGAGGCCGGCAGCGGCTCTTCGGCGGCCCAGGGTCTGCATCGTATCGATATGGACTTTGCCAAGCGCGACATCCAGCAGCATGGCTTGCGCCTTGTTGGTGAATCAGACGTGCTGCGCAACCCCGACGACGACCACAGCCTGACGGTGTTCGACGAGACCGTACGCGGCAAGACGGACCGATTCATCCTTGTTTTCGAAAAAGAGCTCTAGCCTGGGAGTCGCACTGACCCGAGCAGAGGCTCGCGCCGCCTCACCTTCCCGGCGTCAAAGCCGAAGCTCGGTGGCGCTTTCGTACGATTCGACAGAACAAGTTGGCGCAAGCCTCTGACTCCTGTTCGTTCTGTCAGTCAACACAACTGAGGTAACTTCATGAAAAACGCAACGACGCTCGCATGCAGCACACTGGCTTTCGGTCTGGTTGCCGCTCCTGCTATGGCAGAGAAGGGCACGCAGATTGTAAAGAGCGGGTACGCGTACACGCAGTACAACAACAGCTCGAGCGAACTTTCCGGCCCCGCTACTCCGGGTGGAATTACTGCCGAGGCCAAAGATCATGGCGTGCTCGCGCTCACTTACGAATACTTCGTGACTGACCACTGGTCCCTACAGCTCGCCGGGGGGCTGCCGCCAACGGTCAAGCTGGTGGCTCTGGGCACGGCCGCACAGCTCGGCGAAGTGGGCGAAACCACTGCGGTATTCCCAGGTTTCATGGCGCTGTACAACCACAACTTCGGTAACAACTTCACCGTCTACGGAGGCGGCGGATTTAACTACACGCTGTTCACCGACTCCGACACCTTCGCAAACTACGACGAAGCCTTTGGAGGCAATAGTCGTGTCGACATCGATGACTCCTTCGGCGGCCTCCTCAAGGTCGGAGCGAGCTATCACCTTAACGATCGGTGGTTACTCGATGTCTCCTACTCGCGCTACTGGATCACCGCAGACGCTACGATCACAACGGATACGGCCGGTGTGGGCGATATCGCCCGGACAATCGAGGTCGACGTGGACCCCAATGTTTACTCGGTTTTGATCGGCTTCAAGTTCTGACAAGGCTTGACCCTTAGGAAAGCACCGAGAGAGACAACGATGCATTCGAAGTTGTGCCGCGGCTTCACCCTGCTAGCCGGCTGCCTTGGGAGCTGCCTGGCCTTGGCCCAGAGCGATGTCAGTGCCGTACACGGATCTCGCCACCTGCTTACAGCCGGGGCCGTATTGCAGACCGCAGACGCCACGCTCGCGGCCTACGACACCGGCGGCAGCGGCACCAGTCTCTCGCTGCGTGACCTCGCCATTGACAACGAAGACACCAACTACTTCCTCGAGTACAGCTATCGGTGGCTTCCGCGCTGGGCGCTGGTCGCCGGCGCCTACAGCTTCTCGGGCTCTGGTGCCCGCGAGTCCGAGCGCGACTTCGAGTACGACGGCGCCTTCGTCTACGCCCACCTGCGCGCAGCCTACGACGTGACGGATCGCCTTGCTATCGCTCGGCTACCAGTGGACGGATGTGGACATTGCGGAGACGCGCGAGCGCGGCACGATCAGCTACGACTTGCGCCTGCGCGGACCGTCATACACCTTGTCCTAGCTGGCGCCGCGGCCGCAGCCACTGACGGCGTCGCAGCTAGTGCAAAAAACCTCCGGACCGCGAGCGAGCTCGTGCGCGAAATGCTGCGTTGTCAGGCAGAGGGCCGCTCGTTCAAGGCATATTCTGCCCACGAGCCGTCGCTGTCAGGAGATACCACTCCTCCCGCGATAGCGTAACGCTCTCCGCCTCCAGGCAAGCGCGAATTCGAAGAGGGTTGAGCGTGCCGATCACCGGCATGATGTGCGTTGGATGGCGCATTACCCACGCCAACACGACCGCCTCACCTGAGACGTTGTGCCGATCGGCGCACTGCGCGAGAGCACCTACCGCGCAGGTGATGAAGAGTCGGTCGGAGAAGCCGTGTTGCGCGCTACCTGAACGAATTGGACAATCAAAGAGCGCCTGCGGAGATTTCTCGGTTTGCAGACCCTGCTTCTAATACTTGCCTGCCTGTTCGCCGGGCTCGCCCTGCTGGTTTTCGTGGCGGAGCGTTTCGGCACTTCCGCCGACGGAAAAGCGACCGCCGGCCTGCAGCGCTGGATCCTGCCGCTCGTGGGACTGCTGCTGGTAATCAGTGCTCTCGACTACTTCCTCGCCGGCTGAAACCCCATGGTGGGTCAGTGCCGTTCCGGTTCGAATACGTCCGGACCTGCCTTCGGGCTGCGTCCGTATGCGTTATCTCCCGGCTCGCTGTCCTTGACAGTCCAGTACAGCAGGATCAGAAAACCCACGATGGGGAGAAAAATAATCAGGATCCACCAGCCGGACCGGCCGATGTCGTGGAGTCGGCGAGCCAGCACGGCAAGGGACGGAAGAAAAACCACCATCGAGTAGAGCCCTCTGACAGGGCCGTACCCCGTCTCCGGGTTAGCCAACCCCAGCATCGCTTCGGGAATGCTGACCTGCCGCGCTTTGAAAAAAATGTGACAGCGTATTCTCAGGACAAGTAGGCGGTTTTACCGTCGCTTACCCTGGTCGTCGACCACTACGCCAAAGCCGGCAGCGGATCTTCGGCCGTCCAGGATCTGCATCGTATCGACGTGGAATTTGCCAAGCGCGATATCCAGCAACATGGCTTCCGCCTGGTTGATGAGTCAGACGTGCTGCGCAACCCCGAAGACGATCACAGCCTGATGGTGTTCGACGAGACCGTACGCGGCAAGACGGACCGCTTTATCCTCGTGTTCGAGAAGAGCCTTTAGCCTGCGGATCGCGCTTTACCGGCAGAAGGCCTTTACCAGCGCTGCGAGTCAGGCGCGAACGCCCAGAACCTTCCGAGGATAAACGTCGCTATCGCGGCCATGCCTGCAGAAATTGTAAAGACCAGAGGCGGATCCGCTTCCGGATATCGCAGAAGCGGAGCCAACAAGCTCTCGTTGAGCAGAAAACCAGCCGATGCCGTTACGCAGAATCGGACGAGAGCGCCTGCAAACTTCGGACTGAGCTCTGCAAAAGAGTAGTAGAAGTGTCCGAAAAAGCTGGCCGCAAATGCGGAAACGAAAGCCATCAGGTTTGCCAGCAAAGGCGCCGTGCCCGTGCTGATGAGCACAAGCCCGACTCCGATGTGCACTCCGGTCGCAGTTCCCCCACTACCAGGAACCGCAGGAACTGTCGAATCACGTCACTGCCTCTACCCTCGACCTCGGGGCAACGGTGGCGCTGAACATTTCGAAGTCATCAGCCCGGTGTTCCTCGGCAACCAGATACCCCGGTCGACCCTTGACCTCCGTGAACACGCGCGCGAGGTATTCGCCGAGCACGCCGATGGAGACAAGTTGAATGCCTCCCAGCAGGGAAACGGCGACGACGAGCGTGGACCAGCCCGGTATGTCCACACCGAAGATCAAGGTCCGCAATGCGATCCACAGACCGTATGCGATAGCGCAGACGGCAATGATGAAGCCTATGGCCGCCCAAACCCGAAGGGGCCATGTGGTGAATGAGGTGATGGCCGTGAGACCGTCTTTGAACAGTTTAAGAAAGCCAAATTTCGACTCTCCACTTGCGCGCCGCTCTAACTCGATAGGAACGGCGACGCTTCGAAAGCCGACCCATCCCCAGAGACCCTTCATGAAGCGGTTGCGTTCCGGTAGCGCACAGATAGCATCCACGACCCGTCGGTCCATGAGACGAAAATCGCGCGCGTCTTCCGGGATCTCCGTCTCGCTACCGACATTCATCAGGCGATAAAAACTGCGCGTGAAGGTGCGCTTCATCAAGGACTCATCGCTTCGGCACTTGCGCTTCGCGAAGACCATCTCGAAGCCTCGGGCGTGATAATCCAGCATGGTACCGAGATAACGCAAAGGCTCCTGAAGATCCGCATCGAGGACAACCACCATGCGCCCCTTGCTTCGTTTCAGGCCCGCCATGACGGCCGGTGTCTCTGGAGTATTCAGCCGCTTGTTCATTGGATGGATGCACCTCGGCAAGGGGTTCTGCATCGTGCGTCGGAATAGCCACAGCGTCGGGGACCCCATTGGCGGTTAAGCCACGCAATTCGTCCTCCGAAGCGAGATAGCTCACCTGGCCCGCGGTGTAGAAGTCCGCGGAAAAGCTGCGGCGGCCCCAGTAGTTGATGTGGATATTCGCGTTGACGTTTCGCGCCTGGTGGACCACCTCACGGCTTGCCCCAGAACGGCACGCCCAGGGAAAACTGAGGCGTAATCCAGTCGCCGGACTCCACCATGATCCTGGCGATTTCCGCGTATCGGGCCTCCGTAGTGTCCATCAGAGGCAGAGTGAACATGGCGACTCCGCGCAGGCCGAGGAGCGCAACACAGGCGCACCAGAGAAACGCCCGCTCGTGCCTTGCCAACGGCCGGCGAGACAAGCGCGGACTGCTCTGCACCCCCTGCGCAGGAAGAAAACCCTTGAAAAACACCGTCATTGTCGTGGATGGACTCCTTCAAAACCGCAAGACCCGCGCCTTTGCGAGCAGGCGAGGCAGCGTGATCGCAGCGCCTGCAGCGCTGCCGCTGGATCGCCGGGCGCGCTGTACCAGACGAGAAGCCGCGGCCGCGCATGTCAACGGAGGAACGGCCAGCCGGCTGCCTCCGACGGGTGACGCGTCCTCTGCTATGGGTCGTGGGAGTACTGGTGGCGGAAAATCATTCGCGGAAGTAAAAAAATAGTGATGCGCCGCATCCATCGAATTTGGCGATCAAAGTCTGTATAGCAATCCATTTTATCTTTCGGTCGCGGGGGGCTATCCTGCGACCAGACATCTAAGGGAGGGTTTTGACATGGAAGACATCAACATCGGCATCGACGCGGAACAGCGCGCCTCCGTCGCCCAGGGCCTCAAGCACCTGCTCGCGGACAGCTATACGCTGTACCTGCAGACGCACAATTTTCACTGGAACGTAACCGGGCCGCGCTTCCGGGAACTGCATCTCATGTTTGAAGAGCACTACACAGAACTGGCCACTGCCGTGGATGAGATTGCCGAGCGGATTCGCACGCTCGGTGCGCCAGCACCCGGGACCTACCGGGAGTTCGCTGCCCTGAGCCAGATCGACGAAGTCGAAGGAAACGTGGAAGCCGACGCGATGATCCGCACCCTGACCGCCTCGCATGAGCAGGTCGTGCGAACCTGTCGCGACGTGCTGGGCAAAGCGCAGGAAGCGGACGACGAATCATCGGTCGCGCTCATCTCGGACCGCATGCGAATTCACGAGAAGACCGCCTGGATGCTGCGCTCCTTGCTTTAAGCCGCGTTACTACCCCGCAGCGGAAATTCTTCGCCGCGGGGGCTTTTCCGCACCCGCGATGCGATTCACAAGGTGCCTGCGTTACGGCCGCCGCCGGCCGTCGCCCAGGTCAGAACGACCAGTCCCACCACCGCGGAGAGCACCGAGGCCAGCAGAATCGACAGCTTCGCATTGCCGATCAAAGCGTCGCCGAAAGCAAGGTTGGCAATGAAAAGCGCCATCGTGAAACCGATCCCGGCGAGAAATCCACCACCGAGGAGCAGGCTCCAGCTCAGCTCGGGCGGACGCAGAGCGATTCCCGTACGCACCGCCACCCAGCTGAAGGTAACGACGCCAAGGGGCTTACCAATACAAAACCCGAGCATGATCGCGACGCTCAGAGGGCCGAAGAGATTCTCCACAGATAGCGATACGCCGGCATTGGCGAAGGCAAACAGCGGCATGATCACGAAACCCACCCAGGGATGGAGGCCGAGTTCGAGGCGTTCGACGGGGGACAGCGCCTCGCGCGCCGCGAGCTCCGCCGCAAGCAGCGTTTCCCGATCCTTCGTATCACCGCTGTCCTGATCGACAACCGGATGGGCGATCACCTGTTCGAGGATCGCATAGAGCCGATCGTCGCTCACCCAACGGCGCGCAGGCGTCATCAAACCCAGGATCACGCCGGTAATCGTCGCGTGAATTCCCGAGGCGTCGATGGCAATCCAGATAAAAGCTCCCGCGAGAAAATACAGTGGAAAACCGCGCACTCCCAGAACCGCCAAACCGCGAACTAGGGCAATACCCAGTAAGGCGCAGAGGAGCGCATACCCGGAGATCTCGCTGCTGTAGCCGACCGCCACCACCAGAATGGCGCCGATGTCGTCGACGATAGCCAGGGAAAGCATGAATACACGCAGACTCGGCGGGATGCGTCGGCCGAGCAACGCAAGGCAGCCGACAACGAACGCCGTGTCCGTGGCCATAACTGTTCCCCACCCGTGCGCTCCGGACTCACCCGCCTGCAAGACTGCGTAGAGCGCTGCGGGAATCAGCATTCCTCCCATGGCAGCCGCGATCGACAGGGCCGCCATGCGAGGCCGGCGCAATTCCCCAAGTACGAGTTCGCGCTTCAGTTCCAGAGATACGAGAAAGAAAAACAACGTCATCAGCGCGTCGTTGATCCACGCCTCCGCGGGGCGCGCGAAATCCAAGGAACCGATCTGGAATCCGACCTGCACTTCCCACGCTTCGTGATAAAGATGCGCCCACGGCGAGTTGGCGAGGACGAGTGCAGCCAACGTCGCCAGCAGGAGCACGGCACCTGCGGCGGCTTCGATAGCAAGGAATCGCGTAAAGGGACGGCGCACTCGATCAAGCAAGGCGGAAGGAAGTCCCGTCGGCTTTTCGCTGCCGGCGGCATCGATTGTCATATTGGCCTTCCGGTTGCGAAACCCGGCTGTGTTGGGACATGGCGGTGCCGGGCTCCGCAGCTGCAAAAGAGGGGTAGAGCCTCGTCTCTGCGGGAGGAGCGCCCGCTAACGAATACCCGGCGGACGCTCGAGTCGCGGCCAGCGCGTGGCACTGGCCGCTTCCGTACGCTACTTGTGCGTGAGCTCCCCGAACTCCTTTACCTGCTTCTCGGCCTGTTCCTTCGAGATACCGTAGGCCTGCTGGATTTCACCAGCGAGCTGATCTCGCTTCCCCTCGATCACGTCGAGGCGGTCATCGGTCAGCTTCCCCCACTTCTCCTGAATCTTGCCCCTGAACTCCTTCCAGTTGCCTTCGATAGTGTCTTTGTTCACACGCTACTCCTGGTCGCTGCACTCCGATGCTGGAGACAGCTTCCCGTACAGAGTGCCGTAGTGCGGCCCGCGTGTCGGTGCGCTGACGCACCCTCGGCAGCGCTCGCCCTGTTTGAGATAGCTGACATGCAGAGCGTCCGCCGCGTTGAGCAGACTTCTCGATGCGCGCCTCTCCGTCGGCTAGCACACGGTCGGCGAAGGTCGGCGAAGTCGAGCCACAACCGCTAGCCGTCAGCAACGCACAGCTCAGGGAAAAACCGCAGAAGAATCTCATCATGGGTAATGTCCTCCTTCAGCCTCCGGGCGCGCCACGAAAGCTGCGCAACAATGCAGGAAAACGTCATGCAGGTAGACGCGCGGCAGCGCTAGTTGGGCCACTAACCGTAACGCAAACGGCCCGCGATCGCAGACGTGCCCGGGCAGCGGTCACCACCGATAAGACCAGTATCGATATCCGGGAACGCTGACTTCCGCATCGGGAAGTACCGCTGGAGAATCCTCGGGCCAGCGTCCGACGTTTTTGCGCTCTGAGTTCGATGACTGGAGCAGCTGAAATTGCCTTACGAGGCCACCCAAGCTTCTATGGCAGGCTGAAAATACGAGGAAGTGACGCGATTGAAGCAAGCAGCCGTGACAGCATCTTGCTTTGGTGAAAGTGGCTCAGGGGCGGCGATCCGGAAACCCGCCGCAAGGGCTGTTTCGAGGCTATGCGCGGGAGTTCTGGCCCGGGCAGAGGCTTCGCCCGCGAAACATGGAATATCGTGAGCGCGGCGCGGGCGGGAACTTTTGCCGCGATCGTGGTCCATTAGATATCTGGTCCGTGCACACCGGGCCCATGAACGCCATCCATTGCCACTGCCATGGCCTTGAGAGGTATGCCTGATGCTTTGCATCGAGGTGCGCCCGACGGCGAGCAGCCGTCGGATCACGGACCACAGACACGACCCTGAGGAATGCGGCTGCACCCGCTCCTGGCGCGGCATGACTGCATGCGCCGCGCTACTCCTGGCCTTGGGTGCGCACGCCCAGAGCGATCCGGGTGAACAGCCGCTCTTCTCACGCGACAGAGTGCGTGAAATTGCCAGGGACCTCGCCAGCCGGGAGTTCGAACCCCTTGCGCAGGCTCCCCGGGAATTACGCGATCTGAGCTATTCGCAGTATCGGGCGATCAACTATCAGCAGGACGCTGCCATCTGGGGCGGGTCTCCGACCAAGTTTTCCATCCAGCTCTTCGCACCCGGTTTCCTCTACCAGGACCTCGTAGACATCGACATCGTCGAGAATGGACGCTCGCGCCCACTTGAAGCCGGTGCCGATTCCTTCCGGGTTCCCGACAAGGAAATCGCGACGCTCCTCGATCAAACCGGCAAATATGCCGGGATCCGCCTCCACTATCCGATCAATCGCGACGATTACGCCGACGAGTTTCTGGTGTTCCAGGGAGCGAGCTTTCTCCGCGGTGTCTCCCGCGGCCAGTCCTACGGTCTTTCGGCGCGCGGGCTGGCGATCGACGTCGCTGAACCAAGTGGGGAGGAACACCCGGTTTTTCGGCGTTTCTGGATCGAGAGACCGTCGAGCAGCCAGACTGCGATGGTCGTGCACGCGCTGCTGGACAGTCCCCGCGTTACCGGGGCCTACCGCTTCGGAATCTATCCGGGCGCGCCGACTCGAGTCGATGTGGAGGCAACGCTGTACCCCAGAAAGCGCCTGGAACATGTGGGGCTGGGACCGCTTACGTCCATGTTCATGTTTGGCCCATCGGATCCCCGCACGGTCAGTGACTATCGCCCGGCGGTACATGATTCGAGCGGCCTTGCAATCGCACGATCCAACGGCGAACGCCTTTGGCGGCCTTTGCGGAATCCAGCGACGCTTCAGATCAGCGGATTCATGGACGAAAACCCGCGGGGCTTTGGACTGATCCAGCGCGACCGTGCCTTCGAGGCCTATCAGGACCTTGAGGCGCGGTACGAACGTCGACCCTCCGCCTGGGTACAGCCGCTGGAGGACTGGGGTCCCGGGTCGATCAATCTCGTCGAGATTCCCTCGGATTCCGAGGCGAACGACAATATCGTTGCCTACTGGAGGCCCGAGGGAGGCCTGGCTGCCGGGAAGGCCTTCAGCTTCAGCTACCGCCTTACGTGGCCGGCCGACGTGCCCGTGCGCAAGGAGTTGGCGAGGGTAGTTCGCAGCGAGGAGGGCCTGAAGCTGTTTTCCGACCGCCACGAAATGATGGTCGACTGGGCCTCCACCGGCGCAATTGCCGGCCTGACTTTGGAAGCCAGCATCGACCGCGGAGACGTCGTGGAGACCACGCTGCAGGAAAACCCCTTCGTCGATGGAGTCCGCGCCTTTGTGACCTTCGACCCCGGCGAAGCGGACGTCGCGGAATTGCGCTTCGTTCTGAAGCGCGACGGCGAGGCAACGGGTGAAACCTTTCTCCACCGGTGGCTGCGTGATAGGTGAATTGAACAATGACGAACGCGGACCGCCCGCAGCTTGCGCAACGCGTGCTCTACCGCCGGAAGCGCCGCTGGCCATGCCGCGGCGCTCGCGCAGCGAGGCGCAACATGCCCTGCGTGGCAGGCTGCCTTTGTGGCTGGCATTGCGTACGATCCTGGCTCGCCTGGCCGTTACGGCGATTACCGTCTCGCTCTCAATATACGGCATACGTGAAATGTACGCCGTTCTCAGCCTCACAACCGTCACGGGGTTGCAGTGGGGATTTCTGGTGTTGTTCGCCATCAACTTCTGCTGGATCGCCTTCGCCCAGGCAGCGATTGGCTTCTTCGGCGGTCTCTTACCATCTCTGCGAAAGCCGCCGATTCATGAGGGCGAGTTGCCCATGCGGACCGCGATCCTCGTGCCGACCTACAACGAGGAACCGGAGCGTATCGCCGCAGCCGTTCGCATCATGAGCGAAGGCCTCGCAGCGCTCGAGCCCGGTAAGTTTGCTTTCTTTATTCTGAGCGACACGAATCGCGTGGACGCACTTCTCCAGGAGGAGTCCGTCTTCCGGACGCTCGCTGCGCAGGAAAGCGACGACTGCCCGATCTTCTACCGCCACAGATACGACAACACGGAGCGCAAGGCGGGCAACATTGCAGACTGGGTCCAACGCTGGGGCGGAGCGTATGACGCCATGCTCGTGGCCGATGCGGACAGCGTTCTCAGCCCCGAGGCCATGGTCTGCATGGCCCGTCGTCTTGCAGCAAGTCCGGGGGTCGGGCTCATTCAGACACTACCGTACATCGTGCGCGCGCGAAGTCTCTATGGCCGACTTCAGCAATTCGCCAACCAGTGCTACGGCCCGGTGTATGCGCACGGACTCGCATACTGGCACGGCTGGTCTTCCAACTACTGGGGGCACAACGCGATCATACGAACGAGGGCTTTCGCCGAAGCCTGCGGCCTGCCACTGCTGCCCGGCCGACCGCCTCTCGGCGGCCATGTGCTCAGCCACGACTTCATCGAAGCGGCGCTTCTCAGGCGTGCCGGCTGGGGAGTGCGATTCGACTGCGATATCCGCGACTCATTTGAGGAAGCACCGCCGTCGCTCGCCGATGTCATCGTTCGCGACCGTCGTTGGTGTCAGGGTAACCTTCAGCACGCGCGCTTTCTCACAGCGCGCGGCCTGACCCTGAGCAGCAGACTGCACCTGCTGACGGGGATCGTGTCGTATGCAAGCGCCGTATTCTGGTTGGCGCTCGTGATCCTCGGCCTTGCGATCGCACTGCAGGCCAACCTTGTGCGGCCGGAGTACTTTGCCCGACCAGCACTGTTCCCCACCTGGCCTGTTTTCGACGCCGAGCGAGCACGCTGGTTGTTCGGCGTATCGATGGCGGTACTGCTCGCGCCCAAATGGTTTGGCGGGGTGCTCGCGATGCTGCATCCAGGTCGCCTGCGTGGCTTTGGTGGTCCTCTACTGCTGCCGCTCAGCCTGATTCTTGAGGTAGCGCTCTCCGCACTCTACGCGCCAATTCTGATGCTGGCACAGACACGTGCGGTTGGACTCGTACTGCGCGGGCAGGACGGCGGCTGGCTGCCGCAGAGCCGTGACGACGGCAGCCTCAGCCTGGGCAGCGCGATGCGCGCGCACTGGATGCATACCCTTGCAGGCGTGCTGCTGGCGGCAATCGCCTGGCTACTGAATCCTGAGCTGTTTTTCTGGTTGCTGCCGGTCGCGGGCGGTCTGGCGCTGTCGATTCCCCTCTCCTGGGCCAGCGGAGGTACCGGCGTCGGTAGCTTACTGGATCGACTGGGCCTGCTCCGCGCGCCGGAGGAGCGACGCCCCTGCGAGGTCCTGGATGCGCTGAATACGGAACTCGACGCCCAACGCGCAGACAGCGACGCATCGCCGGGAATCATGCGGCTGCGTGAGGATCGCGCACTTCGCGACTGGCATCTCGCGCAGCTGGCGCCAATGCAGGCGGACTCCGCCAATCCAGACTTCGATGCGAGCCGCATTACCGCGCGGTGGAAGGTCGAGCACGCTCGCGATTTCACTTCGCTACAGGACTGGCTTACCGAGGCCGAGGCGCGGGCTCTCCTGAACGACCGATCCGGGCTGCAACTCGCCCTTTCCATCCCCGCATGACCGTACCGCATCACGGCCGGCCGGGACCAAGGCGGTAGCGCCAGCGCGTATCCGGCCCGCTATCGTCGAACGAGTGGCCGGCAATTCATACAAGTCGACTGCCTGAAGGCGAGAGGCGTGTCGGAGCATCCCACCAACCATAGCGGGCACAAGTCACCGAAGATGCGGGACGTTTATCTGCGAAAGCTGCCCAAAGTGCACGCTACGGAATGAACGACTTGGCGTATTTTTTTGGTACTTGGTACCCAAAAACGACTGTACGAACGAACAGCCAAGTAGTGCGGAGATCGGCTGGAAGCCAGCGTTTGATTGGCGCGCCCGGTACGATTCGAACGTACGACCGCCTGGTTCGTAGTCACCGTAGTGGAATTTTAACTTCAGTTAATTCAATACCTTATGTGCGGCCCGCCCTCAAAATTAGCCGTATCAGTCCGTATCTCGTCGCAGTAACCCTACGCCAGCGCAGCCGAAATTTTCCTCACCTACGCGGTGTTGTGCGCAGAGCTAAAGCGCATGAGACCGGACAAGACGAGTTATCGCGCCAGCTCTGAGTCACTCCTACGACCGTGCCAAGGCCTTGCGTAGCCGCTTACGCGAACGGAGCAACCGGCGCCGCGCCTACGGTGCT
>JAZBOX010000031.1:0-2745 GCA_036351355.1 Halieaceae bacterium | reverse complement strand
TGGCCTGCCTGTCGGGCGTGATGGCCTGACGCCGGATCTCCTGTTAAGAGCCGCCCAGCGCGCCGGCCTCAACGCCCGCCTGTCCCGGCGCAAGATCGCCGACTTGCCCGATGCGGTCTGCCCGGCGATCGTGCTGCTCGAGGGTGAGTCGGCCTGCGTCTATCTGGGCCGCGACGCCGAGGGCAGGGCGCGGGTGGTCTATCCGGACCTGATCGACAGCGAAACCACCGAGGCGATGGCGGACCTGCAGGCGAAGGCGACTGGGCACGTGCTGCTTGCCCGGCCGCGCTTTCGTATTGACCGGCAGCTGGCCGGCGATGCGGCGATGCGGCGTCGCGAGGGTCACTGGTTCTGGTCCGCCATGCGCGCCAACCTGCCCGTGTACCGCGACGTGCTCTTTGCGGCTTTCTTTATTAATGCCTTCGCCATCGCGCTGCCGCTGTTCACCATGAACGTGTACGACCGCGTGGTGCCGAATGCGGCCTTCGAGACGCTGTGGGTGCTCGCCGCCGGCATGCTCGTGGTGCTGGTCGGCGACGTGATCCTGCGCAGCCTTCGCGGATATTTCGTGGATCTGGCCAGCAAGCGCGTGGACGTGGAGCTCTCGGCGCGGCTGATGGAGCAGGCCCTGGGCATGCGTCTTGAGCACCGCCCCGCCTCCGTTGGCTCCTTTGCCGTGACCATGCGCTCCTTCGAGACCCTGCGCGATTTCATCGCCTCGGCGACGGTCACCAGCATCATCGATCTGCCCTTCGCCGCGCTGTTCTTTGCGGTGATCGGCTGGATCGCCTGGCCCGTGCTGATTCCCGTGTTCATTGGCCTCGCGATCCTGGTGAGCTTTGCGCTGCTGATGCGGCCGCGCATCCAGCGCCTCACAGAGCAGACCTACGAGGCCGGGGCCATGCGCAATGCCACGCTCATCGGGTCCCTCGGCAGCGTGGAGACGCTCAAGGCTGTGGGTGCCGAGTCGCTGATGCAGAAGCAGTGGGAAGGCACCACGCGCTACCTGGCCGGCATCGGCGTGCGCCTGCGCCTGTCCGCATCGGCGGTGACCAATGCCACGCAGTGGTGTCAGCAGGCCATCTCCGTGCTGGTGATCATCACCGGTGTCTACCTGATTTCTGCCGGCGAGCTGACCATGGGCGGCCTCATTGCCAGTACGATGCTCGCTGGGCGCTCCGTGGCGCCCTTCGGCATGCTCGCCGGGCTGATCGGTCAGTATCACAACGCGCGCATCGCCCTGCGCACGCTCGATGACCTGTTCGACAAGCCGACGGAGCATCATCCGGACGGTGCGTTCGTGTCGCGCGAGCGTTTTACGGGCGCCATCGAATTCAAGGATGTGTCCTTCACTTACCCCGGTGCGGATACCCCGTCGCTGCGCGGCATGTCCTTTGCGGTGAAGGCCGGTGAGCACGTGGCGATTCTCGGTCGCGTGGGTTCGGGCAAGTCCACGCTCAACAAGCTCGCCCTGGGGCTGTACCAGCCGACGGAGGGCGCGGTGCTCGTCGACGGCATCGACCTGCGACAGCTCGAGCCGCGTGAATACCGCGCGGCCGTGGGCTACGTGCCGCAGGATGTGACCCTGTTTTCGGGTTCGCTGCGCCATAACCTTGCCCTTGCGCACCGCGATCTAGGCGACGAGGCGCTGGTAAAGGCCGTCGAGCGCGCGGGGCTCGCCGACTTCGTCAACCGTCATCCGCGCGGCTTCGACCTCCCGATCAGCGAGCGGGGCGATTCCGTGTCCGGCGGCCAGCGCCGCTGTATCGCGCTGGCCCGTGCCCTCGTTCACGAGCCCGGCATCCTGATCATGGATGAGCCGACGGCCTCCATGGACAACTCCACGGAGAAGCACGTCATCGACAGCCTGCGCGAATTTACCCAGGGGCGCACGCTGCTCGTGGTCACGCACCGCAACGCGCTGCTTGAGCTGGTCGACCGCATCATCGTGGTCGACAGCGGTCGCGTGGTCGCCGATGGCCCGCGCGACAGCGTGATCACGGCCTTGCAGCAGGGCCGCATCGGCAAGGCGCAATGAGCGGCGCGCCGAGTAACGCTCCCACGCGCAGCCTAGGCTGGAGCGACCTCGCCGATGAGGCCGTCCTCGAACAGGAGCCGCTGCGCGCCCGCGGGCTGCTCTACGGCATCGGCATCGTGACCGTGCTGCTCGTGCTCTGGTCGGCCTTCGCCGAGATCGATACGGTCACGCGCGGCCAGGGCAAGGTCATTCCCTCGCGCCAGCTTCAGGTAGTGGGCTCGCAGGACTGTGGCGTTATCAGCGAAATCCTCGTGCGCGAGGGCGATCGCGTCGACGCCGGCGATCTGCTTCTTCGCCTGGACCAGACCCGCTCGCAGGCATCCCTGGGCGAGAACCTCGCCGAGCTTACGGGACTGACGGTGAAGGCCGAGCGCCTGCGCGCGATCATCGATGGTGAGACCTTCGAGCCCTCGCCGACGATGCTCAGCGAGGTGCCCGCGATCGTCGAGCGCGAGCGTGAGCTCTTCAGCTCCACGCAGGAGGCGCTCGGCGTCGAGCGCGAGATCGCGCTGCAGCAGTTGCAGCAGCGCAGCCAGGAGCTGGTTGAACTTCAGGCCCGCGAGCGCCAGCTCGATCGTGAGCGCGCCCTCGCCGATGAGGAACTGCGCGTGACCCGTCCCATGGTCGAGTCCGGGGCTGTCTCCACGGTAGAGATCCTGCGTCTTGAGCGCGAACTCAATCGCGCGCGTGGAGAACTCGAGCAGACG
>JAZBOX010000030.1:0-20884 GCA_036351355.1 Halieaceae bacterium | reverse complement strand
TGGCGGAGCGGACGGGACTCGAACCCGCGACCCCCGGCGTGACAGGCCGGTATTCTAACCAACTGAACTACCGCTCCGAGGTAGAAACTTGATGCGGCTTCGGCGACCCGGAGCGATCAAGGAACGTGGTGGGTGGTGACGGGATCGAACCGCCGACCCTCTGCTTGTAAGGCAGATGCTCTCCCAGCTGAGCTAACCACCCGCGTTGGAGCGGCGCATTATAAGTACTCGCCCTGCCTTGTCAACGAAAAGCCGACGCAACTTGAGGCGTCTGTTGCGAAAGGCGTCGCAGCGGCAGCTTGCACTGCGCGTCGCCCCGAATCCGGGCCGCACGTGTCGCCATTGCAGGCTCCTTCGTAGTTTCGAAGAAACCTTCCAACGTCGCGATGCAAGACCAATCGTGGCAAGTCCGCGTAAGCTTGGCGACCAGCACCAAGGAGATGCGGCGCCGTATGAAGCCGGCGCCACGACGGACCAGGAACCCGCGCATGGAGATCTACAAGGACTTTCACTTTGAGGCCGCGCACCGCCTGCCCAACGTGCCGCCGGGACACAAGTGTGCGCGCCTGCACGGACACTCCTTCCAGCTGCGCGTCTATGTGGCCGGCGAGCCGGATGAGCATACGGGCTGGCTCATGGACTTCGGTGACATCAAGACTGCCTGCAAGCCGGTGATCGATCGACTCGACCATTACTATCTCAACGACATTGCGGGTCTGGAGAATCCGACCAGCGAGAATCTTTGCCGCTGGATCTGGCAGGAGCTGCAACCGTCGCTGCCCTCGCTCTCGGCGATTGAAATCAAGGAGACCTGCACCACGGGCTGCGTGTACCGCGGATCTGAACGAAAGTAGTACCGCTGAACGCAAGTAGCGGCTTACGCTGTGACAGCGGGATTTCAAGCCTGTTACGACGACGTGAACGCGTTACCGCGGTAACGTTACTCGATGTAGCACGCGAGGAAGATTATGCACACGAACGGGGCACAGCCTTCGAGATATAGCCGACCTCAGCTATGCACACAATCAGCCTGACAAAGATTTCTTATCATATTGATTTTATTAGATTTATTGGCATTGTCTGAAATTTAGCCAATGCTCGAAATTGACGAAATCATGCGGTCTTGCGGGGGTGCTGAACAAATTACCCACTGCGTTATCCACAGCATCTGTGGACAATTGGAGCGCCTATCACAGCTGCGAGAAGGATGACTCATACTTTGGTGGCATTTTCCCAACCCAATGGCTGATTCGAACCCCCTGGCTAAGGAATCACGGCTTGATCTCGCCGCCCCTGCCGACCATGCATTGATGATTCGGCCGTGACCCTGATCGAATGGGCTTCCCTGGCGACCGTATGCCTCGCCGGTGCCGCATCACCGGGCCCTAGCCTTGCCGTCATCCTCAATGCGGTCGTGCGCGGCCATCGTGGCAGCGGCCTCGTTGCAGCGTGGTCGCACGCAGCCGGTGTCGGCCTGTACGCCGCAGCAACAGTCTTCGGGATAAGTACGCTGCTGGTTTTGCAGCCCAGACTGTTCGCTCTTATCCAGTTGGCCGGCGCTGCCTATCTGTTACGTATGGCGCTTCAGCTGCTCCGATCATCGGCGTCGAGCGACCTTGAAGAGTCTGAGAAGCAAACGACGCAGCGCGCGGCCCGCGATGCCTTTGCCGTAGCCTTTCTGAACCCGAAGCTCGCCGTATTCATGCTGGCGCTGTTCAGCCAGTTCATAAGGCCAGGGGCGACCCTTGGTGAAAGCGCCGTACTCGTCGCAACGGCCACGGCAATAGACGGGCTCTGGTACAGCATCGTCGCACTGACTCTGGCGCGCGGCGCATGGCTGGCAGCGCTGCGTCGCAACGCGATGCACATAGATCGCATCTTCGGCGCTCTGCTCGGGCTGCTCGCCCTGAGCATCATCGGCTTTACGCTAAGCGGTGCGCTCGGCGCCTGAGTGAGACCGCCGCAACCTGCGCGCGTATCCGCAGGGCTCAGTGCACCGTCGGTGCCTCGGCCACGATCACGCCCTGAAGTTGATGCCCAAGCATCACGATCTGACCAAGCTCCCTCGACAGGCCATCGCGGCTGTATTCAAAACGATATTCACGCCAGACACGCCAGCGTCCCTGCCGGTCGCGGCTCAGGGAAACGCGCGCCAGAGACACGGTCTGATCGAGCAATTGCACGTCGGCCGTCTCGGTGGAACGGCGCGCCGCAGCGATCGCCAGTTCGCGCACCCGCGTGCCACTGAACCAGTACCAGGCGCCTCCGCCTAATAGCGCGAGCACCAGCAGATCGGCCCAGTGCAGCGTCACCACGATGCGGCCTCTGCGAGTTCGCCGCTGTCTGCGGTGAGAAAGCTGCGCACGGCTGCGTTGAACTCTGTCGGCTTCTCCACGTGCAGCCAGTGCCCCGTGCCTTCAATAGTCACAAGATGCAGCTTCGGAAACAGCGCCCGCGCGGCCGCCTCGCCGTCGGTGCGTACATAGTTTGAGTCGGCGCCGTGTATCAGCAGCACCGGCCCATCAAAGCCCGCACCCTGCGGTGCTTCGAGGATGCGCGCATAGTCGCGCTCCAGACCCTCGGCGTTAAAGCGCCATACGTAGCAACCGCTCGGATCACGCTTCAGGCTGAGCAGCAAAAACTGCACTACGGCCTCTTCCTCGATTGAGTCGCGCAGCAGATCGGCAGCTTCGCTTCGCGACTGCGGCTGCGCACTTCGGACGGCGGCCAGCGCCTGGAAAACGGCGCCATGGGAGGCCTCATAGGCGACGGGGGCAATGTCGGCGACAAGCAGCCGCTCCACCCGCTCGGGACGGTCCATTGCCAGCTGCATGGCGACCTTGCCACCGAGCGAGTGTCCGATCACATGCGCGCTCGCCAGAGCGGCCTCGTCCATGTAGGCCGCGATTGCACCCGCAAGACGCGGAAGGTCCATCTGCGCCATCCACTGCGAGCGGCCGTGGTTGGGCAGATCCAGCTGATGCACCGCGAAGGTGTCCGAAAGCGCACGCGCCATCGCACCGAGATTGCTCCCCATACCGAAAAGACCGTGGAGCAGCAGCACGGCGGGGCCTTCGCCCGAGCTGCTCGCGTGAACCCGCGGAGCACCCGGCGAAGACGAAGCAACCGGGGAATAAGACGTTGCGTTTGCTACCATGCGCGCCTCAATAGCCAACCAGGCCTGTCATGTTACCGAAGTTCTTTCACCGAACCCTCAGCCCCGCCCTTCGCCATAGCATGGTGGGCCTGCTGCCCACGATTTGCCTGCTGATAGCCTCCTGCGCCAGTGGCCCGACCTACAACCCAACGGTCTTCCCCTTTGAGATCGACCGCGAAGCGCTGGCGACGAAGCCGGTCAGGACCGTGGTCATCCCTCACGTGAATCTGGGTACGCCGTCGCGCAACTACCTCGACGAAGCCGAGCCCCGCGTCGATGCGCTGCTGACCCGCTACCTCCGCGCCAACGGCGTCGAGGTGCTGCCCCAGCGCGAGTTCCGCCAGCACTGGAACACGGCCGTCCGCGCCTTCGGGGACCCCGTTGACCCGACCACAGGCCGCGTCAACATGAAGACCTTCTCGGAAATCATGCAGAGCGTGCGCGACCAGTACGCTGAAGGCGGCGAGCTCGATGCTTTCCTGTTCACCGATCTTGTCGAGCTGGAAGCGGCCTTCAATGGCGGCCTGAAGCATTTCGCCCGCTGGGATGGAGTGCAGCGCCGCCCATCCCTGCAGGGGCCGGGCAGCGGCGTCAGCACGGACTTTGACTGGAACGCGCCGGCGTCAGTCGTTTCGCTGCAGGTCACGCTTTTTGACGTCGAACTGCAGCGCGTATTCATTAGCCGCGGGGGCCTCGACGCCAGCGATGCCATCGACACGCGCTCATCCAGCGGGCGATGGGTAAGGCGACGTCAGGTTCTCGAGAACGATCTACACCTGATCGAAGGCATTGCCCTTGCGGTGCATCCCTTCGTGCCGATGGAAAAGTATCCGGGCAACCCCTGAGGCCGGCGGATCAATCGTCGTAGCTGGCCGCGCGCTTCTCGAACTGCGCGGTCATCCCCTCGCGAAGGTCCTTCTCCGACAGCATGCTCGCATTCCAGGTCGCGATGTAGTTCAGCCCTTCCTGCACCGAGTGGTCACGGCTGTACAGGAGCATCTCCTTGCTGCCGCGAATCGCCAGCGGCGACTTCGAGGCAATCGTCGCGGCGATCGCGCGCACCTCGCGCAGGAGCTCTTCGCGGTCGGCAAATACCCGGTTAACGAGCCCCAGGCGCTGCGCCTCCTCGGCCTCCAGCCTGCGACCGGTGTAGGCCAACTCGCAGGCCGCAGCATAGGGAATGAGCTTGGGCAGACGCTGCAGCGTGCCTACATCAGCGGTCATGCCGATGTCGATCTCGCGTACGGAGAACCAGGCATCGGCGCTGGCATAGCGCATGTCCGCGCAGGTCACCATGTCGATACCGCCGCCGATACAGGTATTGTGAATGGCAGCCAGCACCGGCTTGCGGCATTTCTCGATCGCACTCAGGTTGTCCTGTAGCCGCAGGACATTACGTCGGAAAAGCTCGGCACGACGCGACGTCTCCAGCCCCTCCCCGGGTCCGCCAGCCAGCATCTCAAGGTCGATGCCCGCGCAGAAGTGCTTGCCGTGCGCCGCGAGGATCACCACTCGCACCGTGGGTTCGCTGTCCAGCCACTCAAAGCAATCCTGAATCTCGCGCCACATCGGCGCGCTCATCGAGTTCGCCTTGTCCGGACGATTCAGGAACACCTCGGCAACGGAGCCGTCCAGCGACAGTTCGATTGTTTCGAAGGTCGGGATTGTTACCGTTTGCTGCTGCATGCTGAGTACCTTTGCTGGCTGACAATACTGATGACGGGGCGCGAGACGCGACGGCTCTACCACTCGCGGTGGAAGTCCGCCGGGTCGAGATCCGGCAACGGCTTGGCGGCGCCGTCACGCGTTCCGAGATAGATGAACCCGACGATCTCCTCGGCCTCGCCGCCCCCGAGGGCTCGGGCCAGCTCGCGGTCTTCGGCGTAGGGACCGGTGCGCCAGATCGCAGCGTAGCCCAGCGCCTCGGCAGCCAGTTCGAGGCTGAAGGCGGCGCAACCGGCAGACAGGCGCTGCTCCCAGGCCGGCACCTTGGGATGCTCTGCAAGCACGGCGAAAACCACCATGAGCAGCGGCGCGCGAAGCGGCGCTCCGCGTGCCTTGGCGCGAGCGGCGTCATCCGCCCCGGGCTCGCGTCGCAGCAGCGATTCGAGCATCAGCTCGCCGAGCGCTTCGCGCCGCTCGCCGCGAACGCTCAGGAAGCGCCAGGGACGAAGGCGCGCGTGATCCGGGCTGCGCAGCGCACAGCCCAGCATCTCACGCACTTCGCCTGGAGACGGCGCGGGCGCGGTGAGCTTTGCAGCGGAGTTTCGCCGGCGCAGCAGTGCAAGGGAGGCGGATGCATGGGCTGTTTCAGCGTTCAGTGAGCCTGCATTCATGGGCGTCTTCGGAGGCGTCTCGCGTTGAAAGAAAGGCCGCAGATGATAGCAGCGACGGACACGGCTTCGACAGGCATATGCCCGCGCATGTCAGAGGCGTCGACAGCTCAGAGGCGCGGGGGCGTTCCGAGAAAGATATTCATGAAGCCGCGGTCTCCGCGAGTGGCGGCGACGTTGTCACACCACTGGGCGAGATCCTCTGCGGCACAGGCCTCGAGGCGACCTTCAATATGGTCGACGATACTCATGGGAAGATCGAGCTCCGACAGCCGCTCGATCAGGGCGCGACCGCTGGCGCCGGCGAGCTGGAGGGAAAACGGCGTCAGCTCGATGAGCATCCGCAGTTCTGAACCACCGGCTACAAGCAGTGGCCAAAGGCCTTCGATAACGGAGAACTCGCTACCCTGCGTGTCGACCTTAAGCAGATCGATGCGATCACAAAAGCGCGCGAGATAGCGTGCGCCCTCCACAGTCTCGATGTCCTCTGCAAGGCGTTCGCCATCGCCCGCATACACCTGATGATCCCCGCGATTATCAGCGCTGCGATACAGAGACCCACGCGCGTGCCGTGCGCCCAGGGCAAGGCGATGCGCACGCACGCAAGCTGCGCAGCGATTGAGCGCGAGGTTACTCTCGAGCAGCTCAAAGTTATCCGCAGCCGGTTCAAAGGCATGGATCTGTCCAGCGCGCGCGGGTGCGAGCGCACTCAGCAGGGCAAAATAGCCAAGGTTGGCGCCGGCATCGACGACCACGTCACCGGCACGTTGCGAGGCCAGCCACAGACGCGACTCAAAGACTTCCCAGCAGCGCTCCTCCGCCATCCGCCGCGATACAAGGTCAGTTTCGGGATCATGGATGTGAAAGCTCACCGATGACGGCAGCCCGGGTACGGCAAGCTCAAGCGTCGTCACGTGAGAATTCCTTGCCGCTGCACAGTTGCGACAGGGGACGAAGAACCGGCCAAGCGATCCAACGCGCCACGACGGCGTACCCGCGTCAGGTGAACGGGTTGTCCGCTCGCAGGCTGATGGCCTGGCCACCGATATTCACCGACTCGCCATCGATGGCCACATCCGCATCGCCGAGGACCCCGTGATCGAACAGGTAGCGCGGCGCCTCCTCGCCGGCGAGAACGCGCTGCTCGCGCTCCTCGCGCGTCGCAAGCACCTTCTCGTTGGCCTTCTCCCAGGTCACCATCGCCGCGTCGCCGTGGCGCGAGCGCAGAATGTCTCGGGTTGAAGCGGGGCTCAGCAGCGTCGCCGACGCGTTGTTTCCACCAAAACCCTTGGCATTGATCAGGGCGTAGGCCTGCTCGGAGCGATCCAGCTCGCGATGAGAGAGCGCAAAGGCCAGGTTCGCGGTGATCACGTCATCGGCGAGTTCGCGGGTCGTGGTGATACCGGGCAGCCAGCCGTGTTCCCAGGCCCCCAGCGTCGTGATCACCTGGTCGGCACTCGCCGCTGCCAGTGAGTGTCCGAGATAGGCCTTCACTGCGGCCACGGGCCAGCCATCGATCGCAAAGGCCTGCGCGACGCGGCTGAGAATCTGCGACTCCGTGACCCGATTCTGCGGTGTCCCCGTTCCGTGCGCCTGCACGAAGCCGCCGCGGCGCAGCGCATCCTCACCGACAATGGCACGGGCACAGGCCGCCGCGCGCGCCATCGTCAGATAATTGCCGACGCCAGGGCCGGAGATGGATTTCTTGAACCCATCGGCATTCACGAACACATCGGCAGCAGCGCCGAATACGCTGGCTCCGGTCTCGACGGCCAGCGCGTCATCGAAGAGCACCACGAACTGCGCCGATTCTCCGATCGTGAAGCCGCAGTTCTCTCCGAAGGGCCGGCAGGCGCGCCGATGATCGGGCGTCGCCTCGTCGCCCAGGCCATCGAGCTGACGCAGCCCCTTGTCCGTCGCCAGCGCGCCCATTGCAGCGTAGCCCTCCATCACCTCGGGCGTGATCGGCGCTTCGGCGGCGCCGACGAAGGCGACGCGCGCGCGGCCACTGCGAATATCGTGGATCGCGTGGCGCAGGTTGTACAGGAAAGAAGCGCAGGCGCCGAGCGTAGCGCCCGTGGCCCCGGCCGCTCCGAGCACGTAGGCATTGACGAAGTCGGCGGGCATTTCCGCGAGGCCGAGCGGGCAATACTTGGAAGTCACGCGGCCACCGCGATAGCGCGCCTTGAGCATGCCGCCCGTTCCCGCGTCATCGAGCTGTCCCATTGCGCTGCCGGCGTAGACGCTGACCTGATCCGGCGCCAGCCTGCCGGCAAGCGCATCCCAGTCGAGGGCGAGATTGCCCAGGGCGTCGCTGGCCGCGTAGACGGACATGGCCAGACCGCGCGGATGGTTGCGCGATGGGTAAAGCGCAGCCGGCTCGAAACCGACAGGCAGTTGGCTGGCGGCCTTGACCTCGAAGTCGCGGTGCGTCGGCAGCAGGAACTGCTGTTCACCAATGATTTCAACGCGCACGTGATCGGGGTCATCGCCACCCTTGAGCTGCCAGTCACCGGGCACCGGCGTAGGCAGGTGGCGGCGGTGGATTTCAAAACTCACGGGGCTGCCATTGCTGCGCGTGGGCAGGCGCTGATTCCACGACACGTGCATCGGATCGAAGTGCGCCAGACCGATACGACGAATCAGCGTGCCCGCGAGCAGATCGGCATCGTCGTCACGCCCCATCAGCTGCCCAAGGGCGGCCAGCATTCCGCCGCGCTGCGTTTCGTCGAGCGTGCTTTCGATCAGCCGGCAGTAGGCACGATGCATCGAACTGCGGCCGGCACTGTTGATACCGCCAAAACTCACGATCACCGGCAGCGGCTGCCCCATCATGCTCTCCCGTTGCGTTGCAAAGCCGTTGAAAAACGCGCCAGTGTACGCAGCGTCAGCGCAGCGCCCTATACATTAATCGCCATTTTATTGTTGAATTACGCCAAAGGGCGACGCAGCCACGCGATACCCCCACGAAACGCATGCGATAGCCAAATGTATGAAGTCGCCGGCCTGCTTTATCCCGAGGCGCTGGCCACAAGCCTGACGCTGCCAGCGGAAATCCTTCGCGCCTCGGCGCAGCTGTCGCGCGCCCGGCGCAGCCACACGCAGCCCGTGCGCGTTCGACTCTTCGGCGTTGGCAAGGGCGTCGTCGAGCCATGCGCGACCGATCAGGGCGCCCTGGACTCGGGTCTGCAACTCGGCGTCGATGCGGATATTCGACAGCTGGATGGCTGCGACCTGCTGATCCTGCCCGCTATCTGGCGCCACCCGCGCCGCGTATATCGACGCCTGCAGCCTTTCCTCGACGTTATCAGGCGCGTCCACGACGACGGCGCGATCATCTGCAGCGTGGGTTCAGCCAGCGGCCTCCTTGCCGAGGCCGGTCTTCTAGACGGCCGCGTAGCGACCACGCACTGGCAGGACTTCGCGCGCTTTGAAGCGGCCTACCCCGCCGTGCAGCTGAAGCGCCGGCACCTGATTACGCAGAGCGATCGCGTCTACTGCGTGGGCAGCGTCAATTCCATCGCGGACTTCACGGTGCACCTCGTCGGGCGCTGGTATGGCGACGCCATCGCGCGCGCCGTGGAATCGCAGTTCTCGCCCGAAGCGCGCCAGTCCTTTGCCGCCGCTGCATTCCTCGAACGCGCGCCGAGTGCCCACCACGACGCGCTGGTTCGCGACACGCAGGATCGCATGGAGGCGGCGCCCGAAAAGCCGCACCGCCTCGAGGACCTGGCCGCATCGGTCGGACTCTCGGCGCGCAGTCTCGGCCGCCGCTTTCGCCAGGCCACGGGCCGCGCGCCGATGCAGTACCTTCGCGATCTGCGTCTTCAGGAGGCACGGGCCCTGCTGCAGAACTCCGATCTCGGCGTGGCCGAAATCGGCGATCGCTGCGGCTTCGCCTCCTCGAGTCGCTTCGCTCAGGTCTTCCGCGAGCACGTGGGCATGAGCCCGCGCGCCTATCGTGCGGCCGTACGCGGCAAGCGCTTTGCCGCAATCAGCGAGCCATCCTGAGCAGCGATGCCGACAGATGCTCCCTTGAGCACCTGTGCCCGCTGTGGCTAAATCGCGCCCCTTTCGGCGGAACCGCAGCGGAGACACGGTCATGACCGATGACGACATCCTGATCGTTGCGGGCGCTCGCACGCCCATGGGTGCCCTTGGCGGCGCCCTTGCCGGCGTGCCCGCACCGGAGCTGGCCGCCGTGGCCGCGCGCGCGACGCTGGAGCGCGCGGGCGTGCCGGCGGATGCCGTGGACGAAGTGTTCATGGGCTGCGTCCTGCCCGCGGGCCTGCGTCAGTGTCCTGCGCGCCAGACTGCAATTGCCGCAGGTGTCCCGGTCAGCGCCGGCGCTGTCACCGTCAACAAGGCCTGTGGCAGCGGCATGCAGGCCACGATCTTCGGCATCGACAGCATCCGCGCCGGCACCAACCGTGTCGTGCTCGCCGGCGGCATGGAAAGCATGAGCAATGCGCCACACCTGCTTCCCGGTGCGCGCAGCGGCTTTCGCCTCGGCAGCGCGACGGCCTACGATCACATGATGATGGACGGCCTCGAGGACGCTTACGAGGGACGGCCCATGGGCAGCTACGCGCAGGAAACGGCCGATCGCGAGGGCCTGACGCGCGAAGCCATGGACGCCTATGCCATCGAATCGCTGCGCCGCGCCCGCGCCGCAATCGAGCGTGGCGTACTACGCGATGAGATCGCACCAGTCAGCGTGACCACGCGTCGCGGCACGCAGGCCGTCGCCGACGACGAACAGCCGCAGCGCGCGGACATCGAACGTATACCTCAGCTGAAACCGGCCTTTGCCAGCGACGGAACGATCACGGCAGCCAACGCCAGCTCGATCTCCGATGGCGGCAGCGCGCTGCTGCTCATGACCGTGGGCGATGCGCGCAAGCGCGGCATCTCCGGCCTTGCCCGCATCGTCGCCCATGCACGCCACAGCCAGGCGCCGGGAGAATTCACCACGGCCCCCGTAGGCGCCATCAGCAAACTCCTCGAGACCACGGGCTGGAGCGCAGACAGCGTCGACCTGTACGAGATCAATGAGGCCTTTGCCATGGTCACCATGCTCGCCATGCGCGACCACGGCCTCGACCATGCGCGCGTCAATGTTCACGGCGGCGCCTGCGCCCAGGGCCATCCAATCGGCTCCACGGGTTCACGCATCATTGTCACCCTGGCGCACGCGCTTCGCCGCCACGGCGGCAAGCGCGGTGTCGCGGCGCTGTGCATCGGTGGCGGCGAAGCCACCGCGATCGCGATCGAAGCGGTATAGCAAGCGTGGCCCTGAGCAGCGTGCCCGATCTCATCGCGGCAATCCGCCGCGGCGAGATGGTCATCCTCATGGACGACGAGGATCGCGAGAACGAAGGTGACCTGATCATCGCAGCCGAGGCGGTCACGCCCGAGATCATCAACTTCTTCGCCAGCGAAGCCTGCGGCCTGATCTGCATGCCGATCACGGAAGAGCGGGCGCAGCAGCTACAGCTACCACTCATGGTGCGCCACAACCGCGCCCAGCACGAGACGAACTTCACCGTATCCATCGACGCCGCCGAGCAGCGAGGTGCTGGTATCAGTGCCGTCCAGCGCGCGCACACGGTGCTCACGGCGATCGCGCCCAATGCCGGCCCCGGCGACCTGCGCCAGCCTGGCCATATTTTTCCCCTCGTCGCCAAACCCGGTGGCGTGCTCCGACGCGCAGGCCACACGGAGGCCGGTGTCGATCTGGCGCGTCTGGCCGGTATGGAGCCGGCCGCGTTGATCGTGGAAATCATGAACGAGGATGGAACGATGGCGCGGCGCCCGGAGCTCGAGCGCTTCGCAGAAAAGCATGGCCTGCCCATGGGCACGATCGCCGACCTGATCGCCTACCGCTCGCTGCACGAGCAGTCCGTAGAACTGGCGACACGCAAGGACGTGAACACGGATTACGGCGAGTTCACGCTGCACGTGTTTCGTGACCTCATCGACGATACGCTGCACCACGCGCTGACCTGCGGCGATCTGGAGGCGGAGTCGCCAACGCTGGTGCGCGTACAGCCGCTCGACCTGCTGCGCGACGTGTTCGCAACGCGCATCGACGACCGCGAGGGATGGTCCGCGGGCAAGGCACTGGCGCGGATCGGCGCCGAAGGACGCGGCGCGCTGGTACTTATAGGTCAGGAGCCAGACCGCGACAGCGAACTGGAGGGCATCGAGGCCTTTCCGCGTTCCGCCGTAACCAGCGAGGAGAGCGCTGCCAGTGTGCCCAACTACCGCATCATCGGCACGGGCGCTCAGATTCTCCAGCAACTCGGCATCGGACGCATGCGCCTGATGTCGGCACCGCTGCACTTCAATGCGCTGTCGGGATTCCATCTCGAGGTGACCGAATTCGTGGATGCGGAGCAGGCGAATCGTGCCCCCTAGCGAAGTAAAGGAAAGCCGACGCATCGGCATCATCGGTGACGGACAGCTGGGAATGATGCTGTGTGAGGCCGCGCCCGCGCTCGGCCTGCGCACGATCATGCTCGCCGGCAGCGCCGATGGACCCGCCGCGCGCTGCGCCGATGAGGTGGTTTGCGGAGCGATGGATGATGGCGATGCCCTCGAGCAGCTCATCGAGCGCTGCGACGTGGTCACCTACGAACGCGAGGATCTCCCGCCCCGGGCAACCGCGGCCTTGCGCGCTGCCCAGGCGCAGGACCGCGTGCAGTGTTTTCCGCCCCTCGACTGTATCGAGATGCTGCAGGACAAGATCCGCCAGAAGCGCTGGTATGCAGAGCACGAGCTCGCCACCCTGCCCTTCGCGATCGTCGACGGCAGCGAGGCATCGCTCAGGGACGCCGCGGCAAACCTGGGCTTGCCCCTGGTGCAGAAAGCCCCGCGTGGCGGCTTCGACGGTCGCGGCGTGCAACTGCTTAGAAGCGCTGATGTCTTCGTCAGTCGGGCCTGGCCCGGCGAGACCCTGGTCGAGCAGTATGCCGGCGAATTTCGTGAAATCGCTGTGCTGGTGGTGCGCGCCCGCGACGGCGCGCGCGATCACTTCGGTCCCGTAGACATGAGCTTCGAGCCCGACTACTCGGTCCTTGATACGGTCAGCGCTCCCGCGGCCATCAGCGAAGAAGTGCGCTCGCACGCCGTTGATCTCGCCTATCGCGCGATCGAGGCCATGAGGGGCGTGGGCGTTTTCGGCGTCGAAATGTTCCTGCTGGCTGGCGGCGAGGTGCTGATCAACGAGATTTCGCCCCGCGTCCATAACGCCGGGCACTACTCGCTCGTCGCCTGTGCCAGCACGCAGTTCGAGCAGCACCTGCGCGCCGTTGCGGGCCTGCCGCTGGCCTCAACGGAACAGAAAGCACCCGCCGCGATGAAGAATGTGCTGTGCACGCCGCCCCTTGAGGCGAAGGGCGTGACCGAGCAGGCTGGCCACTTCGAGCAGCCCGACGGCGCCGTTCTTTGCTGGTACGGCAAGAGTCCGGCGCGGGCGATGCGCAAGCTCGGTCACGTAGCCGCAACGGGAGCAACGCCGAAGGCAGCGCTGGATCGCTGCGAAACGCACTGGCGCGCGCTGCAGCAGGTCAGCGCAGCACGAGGAGATGAGCAGTGACGGCAAAGATCGGAATCATCATGGGCAGCGACTCGGACTGGCCCGTCATGCGAGCCGCGAAAGAGATGCTGGAGGCACTCGAAGTCGACTGCGAATGCGACATCGTTTCCGCGCATCGAACGCCGGACAAACTCTTCGACTACGCGCGCGGCGCCGAAGCGCGCGGCCTGCGCGTGATCATCGCCGGCGCCGGCGGTGCTGCGCACCTGCCCGGCATGGTGGCATCCCTCAGCGTCCTTCCGGTCATCGGCGTACCGGTATCGGCAACGAAGCTGGAGGGTGAGGACGCGCTGCTGTCGATCGTGCAGATGCCCGCGGGCGTGCCCGTCGCAACCGTGGCTATCGACAACGCTGCAAACGCAGGCATCCTCGCCGCCCAGATTCTCGCAACCGCTGACGACAAACTGCGCCACCGTCTGCAGCGCTACAAGGACACGCTTCGCGACAAGGTGCTGGCAAAGCAATTGCCCGCTGGCTGACGCGGCTGGCTGCGCTGCTTGTGGGGGCTGCGCGATTCAGGGCCCGAGGCGGCGATAGGACGGCAGATGCCAGCCGCCGGCAATCGCGCCGGCGCGCAGCACGAAGGCCGGAATCATTGCCAGCAGCAGCGCCAGGCTCGGATCCAGCGGAAGGAACTGAAGGAGCAGCACGTATACGGAGGCACCGGCCAGCGCCGCGGTTACATATAACTCCTGCCCCATCATCACCGAGGCGCGGCCGAGCAACGTATCGCGCAGGAGCCCACCAAAGCTCGACGACATGACCCCCATCACCACGGCCACGACCGCCGGCGCCTCGTGCTGCAACGCCTTGGCACAGCCGAGCACGCAAAACAGCGCAAGGCCCAGCGCATCGGCCCACAGCAGCAGTCGACGCCGCGCCGTCAATGCGGGCGCGAGATACCAGGTCAGGGCCGAAAGCGCAGCGCAGATCCACAGGTAGCGCGTATCGCTGATCCAGAACACGGGTATATCGAGAAGCAGGTCGCGCAACGTACCGCCACCGACGCCGGTCACGGTTCCGAAAAACAGAAACCCGAGGATGTCGAGGCGCTTTTCAGCGGCCGCCAGGGCGCCGGATGCCGCGAACACGCCCACGGCGATGAGGTCGCAGTAAGCAATGACCTGCAGCAGGGTCACGGACCGTGCTCCGCTTACCGCGCTGATCAGTCCTCGTAAAGGTCGAGCACGGCGCCACGACTTGCACTGGCTGCGTTCATGGCGAATTTCGCGAGCACGCCGCGCGTGTAACGCGGCACAGGCTTGCTCCATGCAGCACGACGCCGGGCAATCTCATCGTCGTCCACGTGCAGTTCGAGGCTTAGCGTGTACGCATCGATGGTGATCGAATCGCCGTCCTCGACGAGCGCAATGAGGCCACCGGCAAACGCCTCGGGCGCAACATGCCCGACGACCATGCCCCAGGTGCCGCCGGAGAAGCGTCCGTCGGTGATCAGGCCCACCGATTCGCCGAGCCCCTTGCCGATCAACGCGCCCGTGGGCGCCAGCATTTCGGGCATGCCCGGTGCCCCGCGCGGGCCCAGGTAGCGGAGCACAACCACGTCACCGGCGACGATCTTTCCATCGAGGATCGCGTCGAGCGCCGACTGCTCGTCGTCGAAGACGCGCGCCGGACCAGTGATCACAGGGTTTTTCAGTCCTGTAATCTTGGCCACGGCGCCTTCTTCCGCAAGATTGCCACGCAGAATGGCGAGGTGACCCTTCGCGTAGAGCGGATTGTCGAGCGTACGGATAACTTCCTGATCGGCCGGAGGTGTCGACGGGATATCGGCCAGCGATTCGGCCACGGTTTTCCCCGTCACGGTCATGCAGTCGCCGTGAAGCAAACCGCCGTCGAGAAGGATTTTCATGACCTGCGGGATGCCGCCTGCGCGGTGCAGGTCGATGGCGAGGTAACGGCCACTGGGCTTGAGATCGCAGATCACCGGGATCTTCTGGCGCATGCGCTCGAAGTCGTCGATGGTCCACTCAATTTCTGCAGCGTGCGCGATGGCAAGGAAATGCAGCACGGCGTTGGTCGATCCGCCGGTGGCCATAATTACCGCCACGGCATTTTCCAGCGCTTCGCGCGTGACGATATCGCGCGGCTTGAGGTCGAGGCGGATTGCCTCCACCAGAACCTTGGCGCTCTCCTTCGCCGAAACGCGCTTCTCGCTTTCCACGTTGGCCATGGTCGAACTGTAGGGCAGGCTCAGGCCGAGAGCCTCGAAGGCGCTGCTCATCGTATTCGCCGTGTACATACCGCCGCAGGAGCCGGTACCGGGGATCGCGCTGCGCTCGATCGCGAGGAGGTCTTCGTCGCGGATGCGTCCCGCCGCGTGTTCACCGACGGCCTCGAAGACGCTGACGATGTTGAGGTCCTCGCCGTTCAGCCGTCCGGGAAGAATGGTTCCGCCGTACACGAAGATCGACGGCACGTTGGCGCGCAGCATTCCCATCATGCCGCCGGGCATGTTCTTGTCGCAGCCGCCGATCACCAGCACGCCGTCCATCCACTGACCGCCGACGCAGGTCTCGATACAGTCCGCGATCACTTCGCGCGACACGAGGCTGTATTTCATGCCCTCCGTACCCATAGACATACCGTCGGAAATCGTCGGCGTGCCAAACACCTGCGGATTGGCCCCGGCCTCGCGCAGGCCCTCTTCCGCCGCATCGGCAAGCACCTGCAGACCGGCGTTGCAGGGCGTGATTGTCGAGTGCGAGTTGGCGATCCCGACCATCGGCTTGCTGAAATCCTCGGCCTTGTAGCCGAGGCCGTAGTACATGGAGCGATTGGGCGCACGCTGAACGCCCTCGGTGATGTTTCTGGAGCGCCGGTTCAGGGCCATGCTGGTATTCCAAATCCTTGGATGGTGAGCGCGAGTTTAGGGGAGCACGGCGACGGCGACAAACGCCCGGGCGCGCACAGATGCACCGTGATCGCCTATGATGCGCGCCCGAATCCCGCGCAAGCCAAGGAGTGAATCGTGAACGGAGCCGAAGCCCTGCTGGAAACGCTCGTCGAAAGTGGCGTGGAGATCTGCTTCGCCAACCCGGGCACCTCGGAAATGCAGCTGGTTACCGCGATCGGCAAGACCGAGGCCATGCGACCCGTGCTCTGCCTGTTCGAAGGCGTGGTCTCGGGCGCCGCTGACGGCTATGCGCGCATGGCCGACAAGCCTGCGGCCACCCTGCTCCATCTGGGTTCGGGCTTCTCCAACAGCCTTGCCAACATGCATAACGCGCGCCGTGCGGGCAGCCCCGTGGTCAACATCGTCGGAGACCACGCGACCTATCACCTGCAGTTCGACGCGCCGCTGACTTCGGATCTACCCGCCATTGCGCGCTGGGGGTCGCACTGGACAGAAGTCGCCAATTCCCCGGAGGACCTATCCGCGGCCGGGGCTCGCGCCGTTGCCGCGGCCCGACGCGGCAATGGGCAGATCGCCACGCTGATCGCCCCCGCTGATCACGCATGGAGCGAGGCGGCCGAGGCCGCAGCAGCGCTTCCAGCACCGGAAGCCCCCGCTGTTGCGGCTGCGCGGGTTGAGCGTGTCGCTTCGGCCCTCGGCGATGAGCGCAAGACCTGCCTGTTCCTTGGCGGTCGCGCCCTGCGCGAACACAATCTGGAGCAACTCGGCGCCATCGCCGAGGCCCTCGATCTCACACTGATGTGCAGCACCTTTCCCGCGCGTATCGCGCGGGGAGTGGGCCGCGTGTCGGTGCAGCGCCTGCCCTACTTCGCCGAGCAGGCGCTGGAAGCACTGCAGGGCTTTGAGCGCATCGTGCTGCTCGGCGCACCGGCCCCGGTCAGCTTTTTTGCCTACCCGGAGAAGGAAAGCTGGCTGAGCCCCGAGCACTGCGAGCTCATTACCTTCGCCGAGGCCAGCGAGAACATCGATGCAGCGATCGCAGCGCTCGCCGAGGCGCTCAATATCAGGGAGGCACCGAAGACGCTCAGCGCGCCGGTCCACCACGAGATAAGCGACGACACGCTCAACGCCATGACTCTCGGCCAGGTCATAGGCAACGAACTGCCGGAGAACGCGATTGTTTGCGACGAGGGTGCCACTACGGGGCTGCCGATCTTCCTGCTGACCGAAGGTGCTCCGGCGCACGACTGGCTCACGCTGACCGGCGGTGCGATCGGTCAGGGCCTTCCTCTGGCGCTCGGTGCCGCGCTTGCCTGCCCCAAGCGCAAGGTCGTCGCGCTCGAAGCCGACGGTTCCGCCATGTACACGATTCAGGCCCTGTGGAGCATGGTGCGCGAAGACGTGGACGTGACCGTCGTGATCTGCAACAACCAGAGCTACGCGATCCTGAACATCGAGCTCGCACGTGTTGGGGCCGGCGAGCCCAATGACAAGACACTGTCGATGCTCGATCTGTCCAATCCCGACCTGAACTTCGCCAGCATCGCCGAGGGACTCGGCATGCGAGCGAGTCAGGCTCGCAGCAGTGCCGAGTTTGCCGAGCAGTTCCGGGCAGCCATGAGCACGCGAGGCCCCTGCCTGATCGAGGCGATCCTCTGAGCATCTTCTAAACAGCCACAGGTAACCCTGTCACGACACTCCAGGAAAGCTCGCCATGGCCAACATCCTGATCACCGGCGCGACGGCAGGCATCGGTCGCGCTGCCGCCGTTCTACTGCACAGCAAGGGTCACCGCGTCTTCGCCGCGGGCCGTAACCGCGATGCGCTCGATGCGCTCGAGCGGGACAATCCCGGCATTTCCGCACTGGAGCTGGATGTGACCGACGGGAAGTCGGTCAATACCGCTGCGGAGCAGATCGCGGAAGCACTCGGCGGGCAGCCCCTGGACGTTCTGGTCAACAACGCGGGCTATGCGCTCGTCGGCCCGCTGGAGGAAATCCCCGACGAAGACTGGGAGCGCCAGTACCAGACCAACGTGCTTGGCCTCGTGCGCGTTACTCGCGCCTTCCTACCAGGCATGCGCCAGCGACGGCGCGGGCGAATCGTGAATGTCTCTTCGGTCGCCGGCCGCGTCACGGTGCCTTTTTTTGCGCCCTACAACTCGACCAAGCACGCCCTCGAATCGATCTCCGATTCGCTGCGCCATGAATTGCGCCCGCATGGTATCGAGGTGGTGGTTATCGAACCCGGCGCAGTGAAGACACGTTTCGGTTCTCTCGAGCGCGACCAGATCGACGCCTTCATTGAGGCAGGCTCGCCCTACAGCGGACAGCTGGAGACCCTGCGCGCCTTCCACGAGGATCTGCACGCGAAAGGGGCCGATCCCGTGACCGTGGCTGGCGCGATTGTGCAGGCCTGCGAAGACAACAATCCCAATCCAAGACGAGTGGTGCCAGCGTTCCCCGGCAGCGCCTTTATCGCCATCAAGGCCTGGCTGCCCACGCGTCTGGCGGACTGGATCGTTCGCAGGCTGACAGGACTACCTTAGTCGCTTCGGTTCAGCGCCGGCGTTCTCGCTGGGATAAGCCGGATCTCGGAAACGATATCGGGGTCGGGGTCGGGGTCGGGCGGCTCCATAGGCGCACGCGAGCCGAGGTCGTTACGACATGAGCGTGTTGCGGGGGAGGAAAATTCACAGCGGCATTAAGCCTGATTACTGTTGTAAACGATTCCTATTTAGCTTAGCTTTCAGGCTCATTCTGATGGCTCTCACAATCATGCATCACCCGCTCAAACGCCTCGGTCTGGCCGTGGCTGCAGCTTCCGCACTCGCTCCGTATTCCACGCTCGGCCAGGAGAACAGCATCGAGGAAGTGCTGGTCCAAGGGCGCTATCTCTCCGGCGATACACTCAACTCTGTCAAGACGCCCACCCCCATCATCGACGTGCCGCAGAGTCTGTCGATACTCACGGAGCTGCAGATCGAGGAACAGGCCTTCCGCGATTTCGGCGACGTGCTGCGCTACACCCCGGGCATGGCGATCAGCCAGGGCGAGGGGCATCGCGACGCGATCATCATCCGCGGGGTCCAGAGCACCGCCGACTTCTTCATCGATGGCATCCGCGATGATGTGCAGTACTTCCGCCCCTTCTACAACGTGCAGCAGATCGAGGTCCTGCGCGGCCCGAACGCCCTGCTCTTTGGCCGCGGCGGCGGTGGCGGCGTGATCAATCGGGTGCAAAAGACCGCCGTCATCGACGAGAACTTCACCAGCTTTAACGGCGGCATCGATACCTTCGCGGCCTACACGGGTGGTGTGGACAGCAACCTGGCGCTCGGCGACAGCGCTGCCATCCGTCTTAACGCCTACTTCGAAGGCCTCGGCAACCACCGTGACTTCTTCGACGGCGAGCGCTACGCGATCAATCCTACGCTGACGGCAATGCTGACCGACCGTACCCGCCTGACGACCTCCTACGAGTACGTCAACGACGATCGTATCGTCGACCGCGGCGTGCCCTCACGGCGCGTGGAGAACGGCCCCGATGAACCTATCGAGGGCTTCGACAACACCTTCTTCGGCGACGCCAATAACAACTCCACCACGCTCGAAGCTCATATCTTTCGTACCCGCCTTGAACACCGATTTTCGGAACAAGTCAGCTTCAACGCGACCGCCCAGTACGCTGACTACGACAAGTTTTACCAGAACCTCTACCCCAGCGATGTCGTGGAAATGAACAACGGCGTTTTTCCGGAAGTCGAGCTCGACGGCTACCTCGACGCCACACAGCGCGAGAACCTGATTCTGCAGGCCAACCTGGTATCTGAATTCACCACGGCAGGGCTGCAGCACACGCTGATGTTCGGCGGCGAGTTCGGCGATCAGAGAACGGGCAACGCCCGCGACGACACGGTGTTCGAAGCCAACGGCGACGACCAGATCCGCATATCCTTCTCGGACCCGCTGGATATTCCCGCCTTCGCCTATAGCAACCCGGTGCGCAATCGCGACTCCGATGTGCGTTACGCCTCGCTCTACCTGCAGGACCAGATTGACCTTACGGAGCAGTTCAAGCTCGTACTCGGTCTGCGCTACGACCGCTTCGATATCGACGTGCTCGACTTCATCGAGGCGGCCGACGGCGACGCCCAGGACGGGCGCTTCCGCCGCGAGGACACGGAAGTGACGCCGCGCCTCGGCTTCATCTACAAGCCTGCAGAGAACGTCTCTGTCTACGCCAGCTACAGCGAGACCTTTCTGCCCCGCTCGGGCGATCAGTTCCTGACCCTGGATCTGAACTCCGAGAGCACGCGGCCGCAGTACTTCGAAAACCGCGAGATTGGCCTGAAGTGGGATTTCACGCCGCGCCTCAGCCTGACCTCGGCGATCTTCGACCTCGAGCGCGAAAGCTTCACCTCCGTCGATCCGCAGGACCAGGAACAGGTGATTGTGATCGAGGGTTCGACGATTCGAGGCTTTGAGGTACAACTGACCGGAGACCTGACCGAGCGCTGGTCAATCTCGACGGGCTACTCCTACCTCGACGGTGAAGTGGCCCGTGCCGATGGCAGCGGCGCTAACGGCAACCGCACACGCCAGACCCCGGAGAACATGTTCTCGCTGTGGTCGCGCTTCGCCCTGAGCGATCGCCTGAGCCTGGCCCTTGGCGGGACGTATCAGGACAGCTTCTTCGCCACGGAAGACAACGCCATGGAGGTACCCGACTACACGCGCATCGATGCAGCGGCCTACTACACCGTATCGGATCGCACGCGCGTGCAGTTGAACGTCGAGAACCTGCTCGATGAGGACTACTTCCCCGATGCGCACAGTAACACCAACATCTCAACGGGGCGTCCCGTGAACGCACGGCTGTCGGTGGTGGTCGACTTCTAAACCTGTCCGAGGCGCCGT
>JAZBOX010000029.1:0-3041 GCA_036351355.1 Halieaceae bacterium | reverse complement strand
TCGCACAGATCAGGATTCACAGATCGGGCGCTGGCTGAGCAGCGCGCTGGAAAACGCCTTTGATGAGGCGCCGATAAAAATCCGCATGAGCGGCGGATCGATACCGATCTCGCCCTTTGTGAACACGCTCGGCGTGCCAGCGGTGACCGTGCCCACGGTCAATCGTGACAACAACCAGCACAGCCCGAACGAGAACCTGCGCCTGGGCAACTACCGCGATGGCATCCGCACGATGATGGCGATTCTGACGCAGCCGCTGTAGGTGTCCTGGCCGCTGATGCGGGGTGGGATGCTGGGCTAGGCGTTCGTGGCGGCGCGCTTGGGTCTCGCCTTCGGGCGGGCTGCGGGGCCTCGCTTTACCTTGCCCGCTGCAGCTGCTGCCTTCCTCGGCTTCGCCTTTGCAGCGGTCGCAGCCTTTTGGGTCGTCCGCTTCGGCGCCTTTTTCGCGGCCTTTTTTGGTGCCCCTGGGGAGGCCTTCTTGCCCGGGCGGCGTTCCGCCGCAGTGCCCGTCCGACTGCCAAGCACCGACGTCTGCAGCTCCTCGAAGCTCGCCTGCAGGCACTCCCGGTAAAAACCCGGGTCGGGCATCATCTCGCGGCAGCAGGTCACGGAGATCGTGAACTCGCCGCAGTAACTGCTGATCACCTGGAACAGGCCGAGGCTGTCGGCGCAGGGGCCGGCGCCGTAGTTCGAGATCATGCGCGCGCCGGCGCAGTACAGCGGCACCTGCGGGCCGGGTACGTTGGTGATCACGCAGTTGTAGAAGGGCTTGATCTGGTTGGCCAGGTGCCAGCGGCTGGCGAGTCGTGCGGCCTGGGCCGTGAGGGTGCTGGGGATGAACTGGGCGTAGTCGGTCATCGACTTGGCACCGATGGCCTGGCTGAGTTCCTTGGCGCTCTGGGTCCCCCGGTTGACGGCGCGCAGCCGTGCTTCTCCGTCCTCGACTTCGCTGTAGACCTTGACCGCCATCGTCGAGACCACGTTGCCGCCCGTGCCCTTCTCAGAAGTGTTGCGCACGTTGATCGGAGCCATGGCGACCAGCGACTGCGCGGGCAGTTCCTTCTTGTCCTGCAGGTAGCGCCGCAGCGCGCCGCCGACGATGGTGATGGCCACGTCGTTGACCGTGGTGCCCTCGACAGCGTTCTTGATTGCCTTGATGTCGTCGAGGCGCAGGCTCACACCGGTGAACACGCGGTAGGGCGACACGCTGCCGTTGAAGCGTGTGCGTGGCACCTTGGCGACGCGCTCGAGCTTGCCGCGGTTCACCATCATGAAGGCCTTGGCGAAACCGGGCACCGTGTTGCGCGCGACGGACACGAAGCGCAGCGGCTGGCGCAGGGCGTTGAGCTGCGCGCGGCCAAGGAGCTTCAGCGCACCCGGCTCGCCCTCGCGGGAGCGCCAGTCGCCGATGTCGCCCGCGACCGTAGGCTCCAGATCGTGAATCGCCGCCGTGACCTCCATGCCCGAGGCGCCGTCGACGGCGGCGTGGTGCATCTTCGTGTAAATAGCAAAGCTCCCCGGTGGGCAGCCTTCCACGCGGTCGAGCCCTTCGATGACGTACATCTCCCACAGCGGGCGCGCGCGATCGAGGGGCCGGGCGTGAATGCGCGACACCATGATGCACAGCTGGCGCCAGTCGCCGGGCTCGGGCAGGCGCACGTGGCGGATGTGGTACTCGGGATCAAAATCCCCGTCGTCGACCCAGTAAGGGTGGTCGAGGTCCAGCGGCACGCGCTTGAGGCGCTTGGTCATCGACGGCAGTCGCTGCACGCGCGAGGTAATGAACTCGAGGATCTGCTTGAAGCGCACCTTGCCGCCCGGCGCCGATTCCTGCGTGTACAGGTACAGGCCCGAGATGTGCATCGGCGAGTTGGGGGTTTCCAGGTAGAGGAAAGAGGCGTCGAGGCCGGTGAGCTGCTGCATGGCGGGGGGCTCGTTGATCGTTTTACTGGAGTGTAGACGGTGCTTTGGGGGGCGTCAGCTGGACGGAATTGATGTTCCCCGAGGTTGAAGGGTTCTCTGTAGTCGATCAGGAGTTCGCTCCCGCCGAACAGGAATCCAGGCAATGTCGCGACCCGCCTTTGATACACTCAAGTTGTCACAACGACTGAGGTCGACGGGAATGTCGGAGCAGCAGGCGGTTGCGCACGCTGAAGCGATGGCGGAGGCTCTGGGTGATCTTGCGGATACGCTGGTCACTAAAGAATATTTTCATTCGGAGCTGAACCGCGAGCTTGCAGAAATCCGCTCAACACAGCGCTTGCATTCATGGGTGCTGGGAATCGTCGTAGTAACCAACTTGATTCCGCTGCTGAAGGGTCTGCAGTAGCCAACCTGTTATTGGCTTGCTTTGATGTGGCTTGCCTTTAGCCAACCCTTCCATCCCACAGATTCACAAATGAAAACGGGCGCCCCGGGGCGCCCGTTCTATTGCTGACTCTTACGAACACAGACTGCTGTTCGCCCTGCTTAGCGTGGTTCCTTACGAACTCTCATCCAGAAAGCTGCGCAGGTAATCGGAGCGCGTCGGGTGGCGCAGCTTGCGCAGGGCCTTGGCTTCGATCTGACGGATGCGCTCGCGGGTGACGTCGAACTGCTTGCCGACTTCCTCCAGCGTGTGGTCCGTGTTCATGTCGATACCGAAGCGCATGCGCAGCACCTTGGCCTCACGGGCGGTCAGGCCGGCGAGCACGTCCTTGGTGGCTTCCTGCAGACCCTGGCCCGTGGCTGAATCCACCGGCGATGGGATCGTCAGGTCCTCGATGAAGTCGCCGAGGTGCGAATCCTCGTCGTCGCCGATCGGCGTCTCCATGGAGATCGGCTCCTTGGCGATCTTGAGCACCTTGCGGACTTTGTCCTCGGGCATCTCCATGCGCTCGCCGAGCTCTTCCGGCGTGGGCTCGCGGCCCATCTCCTGCAGCATCTGGCGGGAGATGCGGTTGAGCTTGTTGATCGTCTCGATCATATGCACGGGGATACGGATCGTGCGCGCCTAATCGGCGATGGAGCGCGTGATCGCCTGGCGAATCCACCAGGTGGCG
>JAZBOX010000028.1:0-20750 GCA_036351355.1 Halieaceae bacterium | reverse complement strand
GCAGCAGACCAACAACTCCACCGGCTCCTGGGAAGCGATGGCGGCAACGACCGGTCCGCTTCCTCAGGAGCTCAGCGCCTGGTCGCGTACCGTGCTCGGCTGGATGGAGCCCTGCGTGATCCGGCCGACGGCTTTTGGCGGGCAAGCAAGCGGCGCGCTGCACCTGCAGACCATGAACGACTGGAGCGGAGACGCTACTCGGCCGCAAGCGAGCGACGCCTGCGACAGCGCCATGGTGATTCTTCCGCCGAAGATCAGGCGCATCGAGCTGGCGGACTTGGATGAGCGTCACGGTCAGCAGGCGATGTACAGCGGCCAGGGCAACGACATGCTGCGCCAGCTCACGCGGCGCTTCGATCTGTCATCGATCGCCTCGGGCTCGCCGCTTGTGCTGAGTTTTGATACCTGGTTCGAGATCGAAAGCGACTGGGACTATCTGTATGTCGAAGCGGCGGCCGAAGATGGCGAGTTCACGCGGCTGATGCCCGTCGACAAGTCGGGACCCGACGACCGCCAGAGCGTGATGCCGGCGACGCGGGGACACGAGGGCGACGGCTCGCTACCGGGGCTCACGGGCCGCAGCGGCGACTTCGACGGCGACGGACGCGTCGACTCGGCGCCGGGCTGCGACCCGGAAGCCGATCGCGTGATGGCGGAAGACCGCATTGGCAGCGACGTACAGGACCCCTGCAGCGTGGCCCAGTGGGTCACGGCGGAGTTTGATCTGTCGGCCTACGCGGGTTCAACGCTGACGCTGCGCTTCACCTACTACACCGACACGGCTTCCGTCGAGGCGGGCGCGCTCATCGATAACGTCAGCATTGACGCGATCGGTTTCAGGGAAGATTTTGAGAGCGGCATAGACGGTTGGGACAGCAAGGGCTTCACGCCCTCGGGCGGGCTGCACGAGCTGGCCGTGCCGCACTTCTATCTCCTCGAGTATCGCGATCCCACGGCGGAATTTGCCGCCGTGAAGAACTACGACGCCGGCCTGGTCGGCGCGGGCTTCGTGTTCTATCCGAACGGTGAGGGCGGTTTCGACGCGGTGAATACGAATTACCGCCCCGGCGTGGTCATGTGGTACTACAACGGGGATTTCCTCTGGTCGCAGAACGAACCGGCGATCAATGGGCCCGGACGGGGTTTTCTGCTCGTGGTGGACTCAACACCGCAGGAGTTCGAACTGCCGGGTGTGCCCTCTACGTACTACCAGCGCGACGACGATGGCTGGAGCTGGTACAGCTTCGATGACGAGGCCCAGAACTGGCTACGCGAGAGCTTCCTCGCGGTGATGTGCTTCCAGCGCCAGCCGGAGTTCTTTTCCCAGGACGTGAGTGAAGCCGAGCGTGCCGCCTGTGCGGACATGCAGGCCTCGGGCAAGCCACCGATGGAGGCTCTGCGCTGGGACAACCGCTCGCTGATCTATGGATACACGCTGATCAACACCCGCCTGCCCGGCGGCGAGCGCATGCCTTACAAGGGCGCCTCCACGCTCTTCGATCTGCGCATCCGCAACGGCGAGCCGCAGTTCCGTCTCTACGATCGCATCCTGCGCAACTGGCACGCGGCGGACGCCCCCTTTGCCCTTGAACCCTACGCCGACGGCCTCGAAGTCTACGGCGTTGTCGACGGGGAGATGCGCCGCAAACAGGCGAGGGCCTTCGCGCCCGTCAGCCGCTTCCGCGATACATCGCCTGCGCGCTACCTGAATCCGCATCTGCCCTTCGGCGGTGTCGATACACCGGGCTCCGGCTTCGCCTTCGAGCTCGAGGCGCCCGGGGACGATGCGCCCTCGGGCAGCCGTGTGAAAGTGCGCTACCGCTTCGAAGGGCGCCAGAACGCCGGACAGTAGCGCTGTGCAGGGACCGCTGAGTTTCAGTAGCTGCTGAAGATTCGCTCGAGCTCGCTGCGCTCGCGCGTCGAGTTCAGCGCGAGCATGAGCAGGATGCGTGCCTTCTGCGGTGTGAGCATCTGAGCGGGGAGGGGAGGTATCCACGCTCCCTCCCAGCGCGGATCCCCGGCGAGCTTCGAGCAGCTTTCCCGCGCCCGTTCCGGCGCGCTCTCCTCGATCTCACCCACGCGACGCAGGCTTTCTCCCGTGGGAAAGACGCTGACCACGGGAACGCCGCGACGGGCCAGGTCGCGAACGGCGAGGTTCTCTGCGCAGGTCATGTTGGTCGTGGTGATCACTACACCGGCAGGTTCCTCGCCTTCAACGTAGTTCGGCCCCCGCCCCCCGGAGTAAGAGAACACGAGATCAACGTCGGGCAGCACCGTGTCGCTCTGCATGCGGAACTCCGAGTGCTGCGTATGCGGACGCGACGGCCGGTACAGGAAGGCCGGCTCCTTGGCACCGACGAGACCGATGAGGCCCGTACCGAAGCCGCCGACGCGGGGGTAGTCCTTGCGTACCTGGCGCGCTGACAGGATGCGCTCGTCCATCACCACCATGACACCGCGATCGCGGCTTTCGGGGGATACGGCCGTCTTCACCGCTGCCAGCAGGTTGGCAGGACCGTCGGCGCTGGCGTTCGTGGCGGGCCGCTGGGCGCCGACGATGATCACGGGCTTGTCGGACGCAACCGTGAGATGAAGAAACCAGGCGCTTTCCTCGAGACGATCGGTGCCGTGGGTCACGATCACGCCGTCGATATCATCGCGCTCATTGAGAATACTGCTGATCGTGACCGACAGGCGCACCCAGTCCGCAGGCGTGATCTGCGTGCTCGGTATGTTGCTGAACTGCAGTGTTTCGATCTGCGCGAAGCGAGCGAGTCCAGGCACGGATTCGATGATCTGCTCGGCGCTCAGGCTGCCGGCGCGGTAACGCGTCGGATCCTTGGGGTCGTCCTGGACGCCGGCGATCGTGCCTCCCGTGGCCACGATCATGACCTTCGCCTCGGGGGCTTCCTCGGCGCCGGCCGCCCGTGCCGCTGTCAGGATAAGGGCGAGCGCCAGAAGCCAGCCTCGGGACAGCGGCTGCGACAGGGAACAAAGTCTTGTGAAATACACGATCACCTCAGCGGTTCTACTCGGGGAGCCGAAGTATGCCTCAGGGTGTGGGGTGCGCGCACAGGCTGCGGGTGTCGCAGAGGCCCGATGTCGCGCGAAGCGGAGCGGGCGATTCGAAACAGCCACTTTCTGATATACCATCCGCCGTGCATGAGTCCGCACACGAGCACTTTTTCCAAGGTCTGCCGCAGTGGCTGATGCGTCCTCCGCAGCGGCCTGGCGCGGCTACTGGCGCGAGGACCGCCTCTCCGCCTGCATGCCCGACGATGCCGGCGCGAACGCTGCCATCGAGCAGCACTGGCGCAGCCTCTTTGAGGCCGTGGAACCCGGCGCGCGTGTGCTCGATGTTGCGACGGGTAACGGCGTGCTCCTGCTATGGGCGTCGGAAGTCGCTCCCGTCGATGCAACACTCATTGGCGTGGATCTCGCCGACATCGATCCCCAGCGCTTCCTGTCAAGTCATGGGGACTCGCTGCGCGCCGTTCAGTTTCTTGGGAATACGCCGGCGGAAGCGCTTCCCTTCGACGATGGCAGCTTCGACCTGCTGGTGTCGCAGTACGGCCTTGAGTACGCCGAGCTCGGCGCCGCCCTCGCGGAGAGTGCGCGCGTTCTCTGTTCGGGTGGTGAACTGCACTGGCTCGCACACTCTGCAGACAGCGCGGTTGCGGCCCAGGGCCGAAGGCAGCTGCGCGAACTGACACTCCTGCTCGATCCCGAAGGCCCCTTCACGGCGATGCGTGCCTTTCTCGAGGCGCAGCGCAGCGCAGCCGCGGTTAAGCGTGCCACGCGCCGCCTCACAGAGGCTCTGCGCAGAGCCCAGGATTACTGTGAACGTCATCCTGAGGCGGCGCTGCTGCGGCAGCTCTGCGGGGGCATCCTCGATACGGCGAACAACCTGCCGCGCTATCACCCCGACGACGTCGATCACTGGCTGGAGGACAACCGGCGCCGGCTCAAGGCTCAGCGCCAGCGCATGCTCGATCTTCAGCGCGCGCGCCTCGATGAAGCAAGGCTTGAGCAGCTGCGAGCGCTGCTCGGAATGGCGCCCTGGCGCGAATTTTCCTGCGAGCTGCTGCGCGGCGGCGGGCAGGATGCGGAGCTCGGTATCGTGATCCACGCGCGGCGCGCATGATGGCCGCGCGCCGTGCCTTCGCAGGCGATGTGACAGCGCCGCGGAAGCGTACGATATGCTAATGTTCGTTCGCTAAGCGAACACGGCAGGCGACTGCATTGAGCCTGCTGATTTCAGTGAATCAACAAGGACAGAGACCATGAGCCAGCTCACCGTCGCTGCGAGCACCTTTCCCTATCTCTACTCCCACACGGGCCTCGACGCGCTCAAGCATCTGCGCGGCATGGGCTACCAGCGCTTTGAACTGCTGATTTTTCCGCCACATTGCTGGCCCCGCGAGATGAGTACAAAGCAGCGGCGCGAGTACGTCGACTGGCTCGAGGGCGAGGGCGTGCAGGTGAGCTCCTTCTGCTATCCGCTGCTCGACAACAACCCCAACGGCGTCGACGTGCTGATGCGCGATTACACCCTCGACCGCTATCGCGAGGCCATCGATATGGCCGCCGAATTCAACTGCCCCTACGCAATTGCCATCCCCGGGCCCGTGAACAGTCTGATCAACCCGCCGCACGAGTGGATGCTCGAGTGGTTCGTCGAAGGCATGAAGAAGCTCCAGCAGCATGCGAAGGGTACCGGTGTGCAGCTGCTGCTCGAGAACGTGCCCTTTGCTTTCCTGCCGACTGCTGCAGAGATCAAGGAAACGGCAGAACTGATCGGGCCGGAAATCGGGGTTAACTTCGACGTCTGCAACAGCGCTTACATCAAGGAAGACGTGCCGGCCACGATCCACATGCTCGGCGACCTGATCAAGAACGTGCACATGTCCGACACGGGCTTCGAGGAGTTCAAGCACGACCGCCTCGGCACGGGCATCGTCGAGCCGGCTCCGGCCGGCAAGGCGCTTCAGGAGATCGGCTACAGCGGGACCACGGTCCTCGAGATCATCACCGATGCGCTGACCCCCGGTGCCGACCCCGAGGACGATATCCGCGCCAGCCACGCCATCCTTGCCGAAAGCTCCTGGGAAGCCCTGAGCTGAACGGCGGGAGAGGGCGCTCTCCCGACAGCCTCCTAACGCAGCCCCGCTTCGACGGGAAGCACAACCCCCGTCGTGCCGGCGCTGGCGTCAGAGGCCAGCCAGGCCGCGGCATCGGCGACGTTGTCTTCCGTCACCATGCGGCCGAGTGCCGTTTCGGCTCGCATGGACGCGAGCGCGGTCTCGGGCTCCGGTCCACCCGCGCGGGCGCGGCCTTCGATGCGCTCGCGCAGTGCGGCCGTAGCCACGGGCCCCGGAGCCAGGGCATTCACTCGCACGCCGCGGGGCCCGAGGTCCAGGGCGGCGGAGCGCATGACGCCGATCGCCGCGTGCTTCGAGGCGGTATAGAGCACCTGCTCGGGATGCGCGCGGTAGCCGTTGATGGACGCCATGACAATTGCGCTGCCCCGTCCCGAGGCGGCAAGGGCTCCGGAGAAGGCCCCGAGGGTCGCGGCAACACCCCAGCTGTTGATCGCCATGACGCGCTGCCACTCTGCGGCATCGAGTTCGGCGACGCGTCGCCAGGGTGGCACGACCCCGGCGTTTGCAACGACGATATCGACGCGCTCGCAGGCCTCGGCAACGGCGGTCTGCCGCCCAAGGCTGTCATCGGCACCGAGGTCGATGGCGTGGCAGTGCCACTCGTTGGGGATGCTCGCGCTTGCGAAGGCCGCCTCGAGATCGATAAGCGTAATCGCTGCTCCCATTGCTGCGAAGCGCCGCGCGATCGCAAGGCCGAGGCCAGCGGCGCCGCCGGTAATCACTGCCTGGCGCCCGTCGAGGTCCGTGGTCTGAGGCATGGCTTCCGTGTCCGTTTTCGATCCCGAAAGGGATGCGTCACGCCTATCATAGGCGCTTGAGTGCATCCGGGTGATGCAACAGTGCGAGCACGTCACGAGATCTTATGAACGATTCGATCAGTTTCTCCTTCGAGGGCGAAACGCTGAGCGCGCGCGGCGGGCAGAGTCTTGCCAGTGCCCTCGCCGATGCCGGCGTGCGAGTTTTTCGCCATACACCCAAGGCGTCGCCGCGCGGTCTCTTCTGCGGGATGGGAGTCTGTCAGGACTGCCTGCTCGAAGTGGACGGGCGACCGAACCAGCGCGCGTGCATGACGCCGGTGACGGCGTCGATGTCCGTCCGCAGGCAGACTCCGCGCGCTTCCCTGCGCAGTGCAACGCAGGTGACTGCCGCGACTGACGCCTCGACGCAGGCGCGCGTCCTCACGCCCGATGTATTGATCGTCGGAGCCGGAAGCGCCGGTCTCAACGCGGCGATCGCGGCGGCAGACGCCGGCGCGCAGGTGCTGGTCGTCGACGAACGCAAGGTGTCGGGTGGTCAATACTTCAAACAGCCGGCCGAGGGGCTGTCGCTCCTCGATCGCCAGCAGCGCGAGGGGGCGGATCTTCTCGCGCGGGCGCGGGCAAGCGGCGCAGAGTTGCTCGGCGGCGTCTGCCTTTGGGCCGCCTTCGGGGGGCCGGAGCTGTACGCGGCCGGGCCGGAAGGAGAGGCGCTGATCCTGCGACCACGCCAGCTGATTATTGCCACCGGTGCGTATGAACGACCGCGATTTGTACCGGGCTGGACGCTGCCGGGGGTGATGACGACGGGAGCGGCGCAGACGCTGTGGCGCAGCTATCGCAGCCTGCCGGGCAAGCGGATCGCAGTGTTCGGGTCCGGTCCGCTCAATCTCCAGGTGGCGCTCGAGCTGGCGCGCGGGGGAGCCGATGTGCGTCTGGTGACCGAGCGTGCCCGCTCTCCCTGGCGCTCGCCGCGGACCGCGCTGGCGCTGTTTGCACGCGGGCCGCGGCTTGCGCTGGCCGGAATGGCGATGCATCTGGGCCTGGTGCGACAGCGCGTCATGCTGCGCTATGACGCGACGCTGCTGCAGATCGAAGCGGGCGAAGGGGACAGCCTGCGGGCGCGCTATCGCTGCGGCGCGATCGAGGCGGAGGTCGAGGTCGATGCCGTGTGCATGAATGACGGCTTTGAACCGCAGAACGAGCTCCTGCGCCTGCTCGGCGCCGAAATGCGCTACGACCCTGCCTTCGGTCAGCTGCGCTGCGAGCGCAGCATCGATTGCCAAACCAGTGTGCCCTCCGTGTACGCGATCGGCGATTGTTGCGGCCTGGGTGGGGCGCCGGCGGCAGCGGCCGAGGGCGTTATCGCCGGCGCCGCGGCGGCGCGTGCCTGCGGGTATACAGCTGCCGGCCCTCACGAGCGCACGGCAAAAAGCCGGCTGAAAGCGGCGCGGCGGTTCCAGGAGATACTGTGGCGGCTTCACGATCCCTCGCCGCAGAGTCTCGACGAGACCCCCGACGCAACGCTGCTCTGTCGTTGCGAGGAAATCACCCTTGGCGACTTCCGCCAGAGCATGGCTGGGGAGGATCGCCACATCGGTTCGATCAAGAGCAGCAGTCGCCTCGGCATGGGGGGCTGCCAGGGTCGCTACTGCGGGCCTGCCGCCGCGCGCCTGCACGCGGCGAGGACCGGACGAACCGTGGAGGACCACAGCTATTTCGCGCCCCAGGTCCCGGTGAAGCCGGTCAGCATCGACCTTGTGCAGGCGACGGCAAGAGCACTCGACAGCGATGACTGATCTGCTGGTTGTCGGCGGCGGAATAGTCGGTCTGTCGGCTGCCGTTCACGCAGCGCAGAGCGGACTGTCCGTGATCGTGGTCGATGCCGGCGTCAACGCCGGCACCACGAGCAATGCCGGATCGCTGCACGTGCAGCTTCAGAGTCGGTTCATGCGCCTGTACCCGGAGCAGGCTCACAATGTTGAGGCGTCCCTGCCGTTCTATCTGGAAGCCGTGCGTGAATGGGAGCGCCTCGCGACGGAGCTCGGCCCCATTGACCTTGTTCGCAAGGGCGGTCTCATGCTCGCCGAAAGCGCTGAGCAGCTCGACTTTCTGGCGGCAAAGGCACAGCGCGAGGCCGCAGCGGGCCTCGATGTAGCGATCCTTGACCGCAGCGAGCTCAATGCAGTCGCACCCTGGCTCGGTCCCGACATCGTCGGCGCCGAGCTCTGCCGCGATGAGGGCAAGCTCAATCCGCTGCTCGCCAACACCCACCTCCGCGCGCGAGCGAAGGAGGCGGGTATCGGCTTCGTGAACGATTATGTGGCAAGGCTGCGCGCAGGCGATACGCTCACCGTCGAGGGCAGGGCAGGCAGTTATCGCGCAAGGCAGGTTCTCATCGCGGCGGCCTGGGGATCGGGCGATCTGCTGGGCCCCTTTGGCCTTCAGCTGCCCACGCGCGCCGAGCCACTGCACATGAACATTACCGAGCCCGCGGATATCGCGGTGGACTATCTGCTGCAGCACGCGGAGCGCTCGATCACGCTCAAACAGCTCAAGACCGGCCAGATCGTCATTGGCGGCGGCTGGCCGGCGCGGGCGCGTGCGGGGGGAGGGGTGCCGCAGGTGCTCGCCGCTTCGCTGCTGGGCAATGTCGCGCTGGCGGCGCATCTCGTGCCATCGCTCGCGCCGCTTCGCCTGCTTCGTAGCTGGGCAGGCATGAACACCACCGTGGACGGCAAGACGGTGCTCGGTCGCGTGCCGACCGAGGAGCGAATCATCGTTGCCGTACCGGGCGATGCCGGCTACACGCTTGGCCCGCTCTGCGGCCGTCTCGCCGCCGAGATTGCCGCCGAGCGCGCACCCCGGTCAGCGTACAGGATCGAGGCGTTTGCGCCGCGGCGTTTCCTTTCCTGAAGCATCGCTCGCGGCGACGTCATGGCGAAGCGTGGTCGGATCTGGGCGCAAAGCGGCATCCGTGGTAATTTCGCACATCCATTCGCCATGCGAACGCGTGGTCGGCACTTGGCGGCGGCGACAGAATCCGGGCCATTCGGATCCGCGCCGCGGCGTCAGAGCGGGCCCCAACGAGCGTAAAAAGGATAGGATGCCAGTCTCAGCCACCAGGCGCCGATTGCTGACGAGCTTCCTCGGCGCGGCGTCGACCACGCTGCTGCCGTGCGCAGCGCGATCGCAGGACACCGAGCTGCGCTGGTGGACAACGCAGGGGGCGCCCGCGCAGCTGCGTGCCTATCGCTCGCAGATAGCCGCATTCGAGCGCAGCAACCCCGGGATTCGTGTGGCGCTGGAACCGCTGTCCGATGAAGGCTACGCGGCGCAGCTCGCCGCTGCTTTCGCCAGCGGCCAGGTCCCCGACCTGGTGACACATCTGCCGTCCTTCTCGGTGCAGAACTACTACGCACAGGGGCTGGTGGAGCCCTTCGACGAAGTGATCGAAGCCATTGGGCCCGATTCCTATTATCCCGGCGCCAACGAGGTTTTTCGTGCGGCCGACGGGCACTACGTGGCGACGGGAATCGGCAACTCCGCCGTGAACATCCTGTGGCTGCGCCAGGACCTGATGCAGCGTGCGGGCGTGGAGCGCATACCGGAAACCTGGGATGAGCTTCGAGCAGCGCTGTCCCGCCTGCACGGACGCGGCATTTACGGCACGGCGCTGCCCTACGGACGCAACAGCGCCACTTCGCTGGTGTTTATCGGCTTTATTCATGGAGCGGGCGGACAGGTGTTTACGCCCGACCTCGAAGTGGCCATTGACAGCCCCGCCACGCGCGATGCCCTTGAGTTCTACCGCGAGCTCCGCGATTTCAGTCCGCGTGGCGCGACCAACTACAGCTGGGGCGACATCCTCACCGCCTTCGTCAGCGGCGCCACCGCCACGGGGCTTTACACGGGGCGCGTCCTCGCCAACGTGACGCAGCAGAACCCACCGCTTTCCGATCACATCACCTGCGCCCTGTGGCCGCGACAGAGCCGCGAAATTGCAGCGTGGACCTTCAACGACTTTCCCAGCGTGTTCATCCCCGCGCAGAGCCGCAGCAAGGAGCTCGCGAAAAAGCTGGCGGCCTCGCTGTTCGATGCGCCGGGCTATATCGAACAGCTTCACGCTGCGCCCGGGCATGTTCTGCCGGTGCTGCGAACTATCGGCGAGTCGCCGCGCTACGCCGACAACGACATCATCCGCCGCTATCGCGATGAGGTCGACCTGATGGCGTCGGCCGCCGCCGGCGGCTTCAACCTGGGCTACGAGTCGAAGGCGCACCGCGCCAATGCGAAGGCCGGTGAGGTGATCGCCTCGGGCGTCATCGCCGACATGGTCCAGCGCGTGGTGCTCAATGGCGAAAACGTGGACACGGTGCTGTCGCGCACCAGTTTCGCCATCGAGGAGCTGATGCGCTCGTGAGGGAGAGAACCCGGCCATCCGCGACGGCGCTTCTCGAGCGGCGCTATGCACGCCTTGGTGTGCTGCTGATTGCTCCCTCGGTGATGATCTTTGCCGCGGTGATTGTCTACCCATTGCTGGCCGCGATTTACCTGAGCCTGTTTGATCTGTACACACCGACCCTGGAAGGCGGCTTCGTGGGCCTGTCCAACTACAGCGAATTGCTGGCGCGCGGCGAGTTCTGGGTCTCACTGCGCAACACGCTGCTCTGGACCCTGGGCACGCTGAGCCTGCAGCTGCTGTTCGGTGTGGCCATGGCGCTTATGCTGCACCAGAACATCTGGTTCCGCAGCCTCGCCCGCAGCCTGATCCTGTTTCCCTATTTCGTGTCCACGGTGGTCGCGGTTCTCGTATGGCGCTGGCTGTTCAACGACCTCTACGGAATCCTCAACCATCTGCTGATCGGGGCCGGCGTGATGGACATGCCCGCGGATTACCTCGGTGCCATGCCCAACGCGATGATCTCCCTCGTGCTGGTCGGTGCCTGGAAGTATTTTCCTTTCGTGGTTATTGCCGTGCTCGCCCGACTGCAGACGATACCCGATTCACTCTACGAGGCGGCGCGCATCGACGGCGCCGGCGCGGTTGCCCGCTTCTTCGACGTGACCCTGCCGCAGCTGCGCGAGGTGCTGCTGGTGATCGTGCTGCTGCGGGCGATCTGGGACTTCAAGGAATTCGACCTGATATTCCTGCTGACCGGAGGCGGCCCCGTGATCAGCACGCAGACGCTGTCGCTGCTGGTCTACAAGGAGGCCTTCGCGCTCAACCAGATGGGCATGGCGGCGGCGCATGCTGTGGTGATGATGCTGATCATGCTCGCCTTCATGCTTCTCTACATTCGGCGCAGCCGCGCCGGGGAGGGCAGCTAGTGCGACGCCTGCTGCTGAATCTGGGGGTTTGGACCTGTGTTCTGGTGGTTGCCTTCCCGCTATTCTGGATGGTCGTCACGTCGCTGAAGCCGCAGGTCGAGCTATGGGCGCGACCGCCGGCGCTGCTGCCGATCGAGCCCACGCTCGAGCACTACCACAGCCTGCTGACGGAAACGCGTTTCCTCGTTTACTTCCGCAACTCGGCGCTGCTGTCGACGGCGACCACTTTGCTCGTGGTGCTCGTTGCCACGCTTGGTGCCTACAGCCTCGTACGTTTCCGCTACCGCGGGCGCGAAACGCTGGCGATGCTCGTGTTGTTCACCTATCTGCTGCCGTCGGTCGTGCTGCTGCTGCCGCTCTACCTGATGATGGTGCAGCTCGGCGTTGCCAATACGCTGCTGAGCCTCGTACTCGCCTATACGACCTTCGCCCTGCCTTACGCGCTGTGGCTACTGCGCTCCTTCATGGCGGGGATACCCGAAGATCTGGAATCGGCGGCGCTCGTCGACGGCGCTACGCGTCTCGGTGCCTTCCGTGACGTGATCTTGCCGCAGTTGCTGCCAGGCATTATCTCCACCGCGCTGTTCACTTTTATCCTGGCGTGGAACGAATACCTGTTCGCCCTTGTACTGGTGAACTCCGACGCCTCGCGGCCGCTGACAACGGGAGTCATGAACATGCTGATCTCCTCCTTCAACATTGAGTGGTCGCTCCTCATGGCCGCTTCGGTGATGATGAGTCTGCCTCTCATCGTGGCGTTCTCCTTCCTGCAGAAATACCTCACCCGCGGCTTTGGCGCCGGCGCGGTAAAGGGCTGATCCATGGCTGGTGTCCAGTTCCGACAGGTGCGCAAGGCCTTCGATGATTTTGTTGCCGTCGATGCGCTTGATCTCGATATCAACGAGGGCGAGTTCGTGGCGCTGCTCGGTCCCTCGGGCTGCGGCAAGACCACGACGCTGCGCATGCTCGCTGGCCTCGAGTTTCCCAGCAGCGGCGAGATCCGCATCGGCGATCGCGTGGTCAACGACCTCGCTCCCGGCGAGCGCGACGTGGCCATGGTGTTTCAGTCCTACGCGCTGTATCCGCATATGACCGTGGCGAGGAACATCGAGTATCCGCTGCGCAAGCGCGGCGTGGCGGCGAGCGAGCGTCGCGAGCGCGTCAGGGCTGCTGCGGACATGCTTCAGCTCACCGCGCTGCTCGAGCGCAAGCCGAAGGAGCTGTCGGGAGGGCAGCAGCAGCGTGTGGCCCTCGGCCGGGCGCTGGTACGCGATCCTCAGGTGTTTCTTCTCGACGAGCCGCTTTCCAACCTGGACGCCAAGCTGCGCGGCTACATGCGCGCCGAGCTGGTGGAGCTGCATCGGCGCCTCGGTCGCACGATGGTGTACGTGACCCACGATCAGCTCGAGGCGATGACCATGGCGGACCGGATCGCCATCATGCTCGCCGGAAAGCTGCAGCAGTTTGCGCCACCGCAGGAAGTCTATCGCGCGCCTGCTAACCGCTTTGTTGCCGGATTTATCGGCATGCCGTCAATGAACCTGCTGGACGGCGATCTGGCGCGCAGCGACGACGGTTGGCTGTTCCGTGCGGCAGGAATGGAAGTCACAACGCCCGCTCTGGTCGCGGAGACGCCTTCGGGAGCCGCCTGCCTCGGTTTACGCCCCGAGCACCTGCTGATCGGCGAGGGTCCCTATCGAGGAAGCGTGCTGCTCGTTGAACAGACCGGCCACGAGAATATCGTCGTGCTTGAACCGGCGCCGGGCGTGCGCCTCACCGGTCGTACGCCAGCCTCGCAGCTGCCCGGCGTCGGCGAGGAAGTGTCCTTTGCCGTCGACAGCACGGCCGTGCATGTTTTTGCTCCGGGTGAAACCGGCGCCCGCCTGAACGCAAGCTGAGGCGAGGCGGGGTCGCAGAAACCCCTTAAGGGAGAAGCTATGAACAGAGATTCGATCGACTGGCTCGGGCCCATGCCGGCCATCACGACGCCGTTTAACGCCGATTTCAGTCTCGATGAAAGCGCGTTTCGAACAAACGCCCTGCGCCTATACGAGGCGGGCTCCACGGGCCTCGTGGTGGGAGGTTGTACCGGCGAATTCTGGTCGCTCACGCTGGCGGAGCGCGCACGGCTGGCGCGGTGGGCTGCCGACGTCAGTGCAGGGCGTGGCGTTGCGATCATGGGTACGGGGGCGATTCGCGCCGAGGAAGTGATCGAGCAGATTCATGCCGCGCGGGACGCCGGCTGCGACGGCGTGCTCGTGCTGCCGCCATACTTTGCGCGCCTGACCGAGTCGGAGATCATCGCTCACTACGAGCGCATCGATGCCGAGGCAGCGCTGCCGATCGTGCTCTACAACATTCCGGGTAATGCAGGTAACGCGATCACGCCGGCCATCGCCGACCGTCTTGCGGATCTCGACAAGGTCGTGGCGATCAAGGAGAGCTCCGGCGATTGGACCAATTTCCACGACACGCTGCTGCGCGTGCGCGATCGTATTCGTGTCTTCTGCGGACCGTCCTCGGTGTTTGGCGTCGCCGCCACGCTCGCTGGCAGCGACGGGCTGATCGACTGTTTCCCCAATGTCTGGACACCAGGCTGCCTCGATCTCTGGTATGCGACCCGGGAAGAGCGGATGGAGGAGGCCTGGGCACTTCAGCGTACGGGACTGGCGATGACGCAGCTCTTCACCGCCGAAGGTCGCACGCTGTACCCGTCGACGAAAGCCGTGATGGATTTTCTTGGACTGGCCGGCGGCGGGCCGCCGCGTCCGCCGCTGCTGCCCCTCGAAGGATCACAGCGCGACTCGCTGATCGCCGGATTCACGGCGCTCACCGCTGGCGAGCATTCCTGAGTCAATCTTAAGGAGAAAACCTATGGACCTTGGAATTTCCGGACGATCGGCCATCGTGTCCGCAGCGAGTCGCGGCCTTGGCCTCGCCTGCGCACGCTCCCTGGCGCGTGAGGGTGTCTCGCTCACCATCAACGCGCGCTCCGCCGACGCCCTGGAAGCGGCGGGCGCTGCTATCCGCGAGGAGTTCGGCGTCGCGGTGAACTGCGTGGCGGCCGACTTCAACACGGCGGAAGGTCGCGCTGCGATTCTCGAGGCCGCCGGCGGCGGTTGCGACATCCTCGTGAACAATCCGGGCGTGCGCCAGGTGCCGACGCCTTACCAGCAGATCTCGCCCGAGGAATGGCGCGAGTGGCTAGAAGCGCACTTCCTGTCATCGGTGGAGATGATCCAGGCCGTCGCTCCCGCTATGCAGGAGCGCAAGTTCGGCCGCATCGTTAATATGTCCGTGAGCTTCATCAAGTTTCCGCAGGTGGGTTTTGCGCATAGCCATGCGGCACGCCTGGCACTGTCCGGTGCCGTTGCCGCGATGGCGCGCGAGCTGGTGCCGTACAACGTGACGGTGAACACCGTGTGTCCGGGACTGTTCGATACGGACGCTCTGCACACCAATCTGCACGGCCACGCCAAACGCGGCAATACGACCTACGAGGCGATCGTCGAAGATCGCATCAAGGGCTGTCCCGCGGGTCGCTTTGCCGATCCCGGCGAATGCGGAGACCTCGTGGCCTACCTGTGCTCGGCGCAGGCGGGTTTCATGACAGCGCAGAACATCGTCAACGACGGCGGCGTCCACCAGGGACTCTTCTGATGCGCGTCGCCATGCTCTCGGGCGCGAGCCGGGGCGTGGGTGCCGCGATTGCCCGGCGCCTTCTCGATGAGGGCTGGCATCTTTCCCTGGGCCTGCGCGATCCGACCTCTGCCGGACAGTTCGGAGCAGCTGCCGATCGCTTGCTCGCCTGCCGCTACGATGCGCGCGACCCCAAGGCCGCCGGGGCCTGGGTCGAGGCAACGCTTGAGCGCTTCGGGCGCATCGATGCGCTGATCAACAACGCGGCCATCCTGCATATGCTGACGCTCGAAGAGGGTGACGAGCGCGAACTGGACGATATGTGGGAGGTCAACGTGAAGGCCCCGCTGCGACTCATTCGTGCAGCGCTGCCCGAGCTGCGCAAAGCGGGGTCAGGGCGGGTGATCAATATGGCGTCGACGGACGCCAAGCGCGTGCGTCCCGGTGCGCCCCTTGGCTATGTCATGACCAAGCACGCGCTGCACGCGATGACCCAATCCGTGCGCCAGGAAGCCCATGCCGACGGCGTGCGCGCCACGGCGATATGTCCCGGTGCCATCGATACGCAGATGATCGCCGACCTGCCCGGTGCAACGCCAAAGGCAGAGCGCCTGCAGCCGGACACGGTGGCGCAGATCGTCGCGTTTGTTCTGGGGCTTCCGAACCAGGCGAACGTGGCAGAGTTCATCGCCAACACGCGACTCGAAAGTACCCTATGAACCGGGGCGCTGCGAGCAGAGCCATACCCGGGGGGGCACCGCTCGTTACGAAGCTTCTAAGGGGCTGACCGTAAGAATCATGCCCTGGTGAATCCAGTTTGCCAGCATGGCGCCCGCCTGCCTCACAGCGGCATCACTTCCAACCGTGTCGGCAAAGGCTGCGCAGGCGTCGCCATAGGAGCTGCCTTCGAGCATGTGCTCCAGCATCCGTCCCTCGTCGGCATCGACCAGCATGAAAACCGGCTTCAGGCCGTGGCGCCATACGACGCAGCTGCGCGTTGCCGGGGTCCAGCGCTCCGGGCTGGTCGACGCGGCGTCGTGATCCCTTGCAGCGAGTGATTGCCATAGGGTAGCGATATCGTGTTCCACCGATTGAAGCTGTGTGCCCGGCAGGAAACGCAGCGTCATGGACGCCCAGTCGTTCTCGACGAATCCCGCGGTGCCTGAGGCGAAGGAAGCGCTGTCGAGCGGCTCCGCGTCAGCACTGACGAAAGCGGTGTGCATCGCCCACTCCAGCCAGGCAAGCTCAGCGACCTCAGGATCGTTGGAAAACAGCTCGCTCAGGACTTCAGAGAAACCCTCGCCAACCGCATCCAGCGTCCATGAGTTCGGCGGACGCCTGATCGCATGATGAATCGCCGCGCGACGGAAGGCGTCTTCACCGACCCAGCGTTCCGTTCGCGGGTAGGTGTCTCGAATGGCGTCGACGATACGTGCCCGGTAAGCGTTGCGGTACACATCGAAACGCAGCTTGTCCCAGTCTGCCGGCATGGGCTGTTCGTCGTCCAGCAGCAGTTCAATGAAGGCCGATTGCTGGGCAGCGAGCATAGAAGGGGAGGTCATGCGGACCTCCTGTGTTCGATGACCGGTGCCAGGTCACGTGCCAGTGCCAGCTCGTCCAGAAGCTCCGACAACGATGGAATACGGTCGTCGCGCTCAATCATCACCGCCACGTCGCTGAGCATGGGCGCAACCGAGCTGTAGAGGCGCCAGGTGGCCTCGTCGACCGGCGCATCGTGCGTATCGATCTTGATTTCTCCGTCCGTATGTCCCGCGAGGTGTACCTGACGCACGCGCTCAAGGGGCAGTCCACGCACATAGTCATTTGCCGAAAATCCGTGGTTGTGCGCGCTCACGATCACGTTGTTGAGATCGAGGAGTAGCCAGGCGCCGCTTCGATCGACGATCTCGGCAATGAATTCCCTTTCTGTCATTTCATCGCCGGGAAAGAGCATGTAGGAAGAAGGATTCTCGAGTACGAGTTCGCGCTGCAGGAAGTCCTGCGCACGTTCGACGTTGTCCACGAAGTTCTCCAGCGATTCGCGCGTGTAGGGTAGGGGAAGAAGATCGTGACTGTTATGAGCGCTCGTGCGGGTCCAGCAGATATGGTCCGATACCCACTGCGGCTCGATACGGTCTGCGAGCTTCTTCAGGCGAGCCAGGTAGTCGAAGTCGAGACCGTCGGCGGATCCCAGGGACATGGACACACCATGCAGCATCACGGGTATATCCCGGCGAACGGCCTCAAGTACACGCAGAGGATTGCCCCCGTCGACCATGTAGTTTTCCGAGATCACTTCGACAAAATCCACGGCTACGCCGCACGCCAGAAACTCGTCGTAGTGGTCGCGGCGAAGGCCCAGGCCGAATCCGTCGAGCGGTGAGGGAGTGTTCATAGGCTTTTCCTACGAGGAACGCCGGCGGAGCCTTGGGGATTCACGCCGGCGTTGTTGGCCAGTATTCAGCACAGAGTCAGCTGCGAGAGATCAGTCCTCGCTCAGATCGCCGATGGTGCCGCCCTTGGTCAGGCATGCGCCGGCTTCCAGGGCCTTGAATCCATGCCCCTTGCAGGCATTCATTCCCTTACAGGCGTTCTCCGTGGTGGCGCAATCGGCATTGCCCTTACAGGCGTGCACGCCGTAACAGTGAACCGCATCGTCGGCAGCGACGGCCCGCCCGGTGCTGCCGGCCGGCGGTTCTGCAGCAAAGCCTGCAGCCGATGTCAGGGCGATGGCGGCAGCCGCCGCGGCGAAGTTGAGAGTCCTTTTCATGAGATGTTCCTTCAGCAGTTTTGAAAGCGTGATGCCCCGGGGGACATAACGGTATTCGCGCCTGCGTCGTGTTCGGTTACAGCGAGAACGAAAAATTATTTTTCTGCTCCGATGTAACCGAATGGGGCGTTGCCGCGAATTCACAGTCATCCACCGCTGATCGGGCCGAATGGCAGGCGGGGTGGAGAACACACTTTCAATCAGTATGAACAAGGAGCACACAATGAATCGACGTAACTTCAATCGCCTGTCAGCTATCGCCCCCCTCGCTCTCGCCACGGGTATCGTCGCGGGACTGAATGCGGTTCCGGCCGCGGCCCAAGGCAAAGCCATGGAGAAGTGCTACGGCGTTGCCAAGGCCGGTCAGAACGACTGCGCTGCCGGTCCCGGGACCAGCTGTTCAGGCACATCGACGCGCGACTACCAGGGCAATGCATGGAAACTGGTCGAGAAGGGCAGCTGTGAGCGAATTGAAACGCCCAAGGGCAATGGTTCACTCACGCCGATCGATCGCTAGGATCCGGCCACACGACAGGAGACGCTTATGCAAACTCTGATGACATTTCCCGAGCGTGTATCAGGCATCCTGTCGGGTCGCGTAATCCAGGGCGCGGCACTGCTTACGTGTCGCATCGCCCTGGCCGGTGTTTTCTGGCGTGCCGGCAGAACAAAGATAGAAGAAGGGACGCTGCTCAGCATCAGCGAGAGCACCCGCTTCCTCTTCGAATATGAATACAGCGGTGTGCCGCTGCCTACGGAGCTATCGTTGTATCTTGCGACCTACGCAGAGCACATTGTTCCGATACTGCTGGTGCTTGGGCTGGCGACACGCCTGTCGGCGCTGGCGCTCTTGGGCATGACCATGATGATCCAGTTCTTCGTATATCCGGATGCCTGGTGGGCCGTACACAGTCTTTGGGCGGCAATGTGCCTGGTACTCATTTCGGCAGGGGGCGGGGCACTGTCGCTCGATGAGGTTCTGATGCGGCGCGTGCGTAACGGCGCGAGCGCCTGAGCAGTGATCGCCGATGAAGAAACCCTCGCTCGCCTGATGGCACTCGCTCAGGGTGGTGACAAACAGGCCTATACGGCGCTGCTGACGGAGGTTCAGCTGTGGCTGGAGCGATTTTTCAGCAGACGCTGCGCCCCGGCGCAGCGCGATGACCTGGTTCAGGAAGTGCTGATCGCCGTGCATAAGAAGCGGGCGACCTTCGATCCTGCGCGCCCTTTCTTACCCTGGCTCGCCGCGATCGCTCGATACCGCTGGGTCGATCACCTGCGGAGCGTCTACCGTGCTGCGGAAGAAGAACTCACGGATGCGGACCTGCCCTCCGATAGCGAAGAGGAGTCACTGGTCGCGCGTCTGAGTCTCGACCGTATGCTCGCACAGATACCCGAAAAGCAGGCCAGGGTGATCGCATGGGTCAGAATCGAAGGCCTGTCGATACGTGAGGCGGCGGAGAAAAGCGGCCAGAGCGAATCGGCAGTGAAGGTCAATATTCATCGGGGGCTCCGCAAGCTGTCAGCCCTCACGGAAAAGGCGGAATAGACATGACGCGCTCAACCAACAAGCTTATTGCGGAGATGGCCGAGGAGCTTCAGCCGGTCCGGAGCCTTCGTCTGCGCGATGGTGTGCTGCTTGCTGTCGGCGCTCTGGCGCTGACCCTGGTCGCCGTCGAACTGGTCGTAGGATTCTGGCGCGGGGTATGGGCTGGAGAGGCCTCAACTTTTTTCATTCTGACCAATGGACTGCTGCTGATCCTGGGCTGTGCGTCTGCGAGCACCGTTTTACGTATGGCCAGCCCCCGCGTGGGTAACCACCATGAGGGACCGCGCTGGGCTTCCCTCGGCGTTGCGGTGCTGCCCGTTGCGGCTCTGCTCGTGCTTCTCGGTCATGACCACCCCGCTGAAGCCCTGGGAGCCGTGTATGGCTTCAAGTGCTTCGGCGCAACCATGCTGACGTCTTCCCTTACGGCAGTCGCACTGTTTCTCTGGCTTCGAAGGGGGGCGCCGGTATCTCCGGCCATGGCCGGGCTGCATCTGGGGGTGGCCTCCACCGCGCTTGGCTCGGTGGCCTTTGGCTTTGCCTGTCCCCTGGATAGCACTATTCACCTTGGTATCTGGCACGTGTTGCCCGTGCTGCTGGGCGCGGTGGCAGGACGCTTTATCGTGGCGCCTCTTCTGCGCTGGTGATCTGTCGAGTTATTGTTGGCCGTGCTTGTCAAGCGCACAAGCCAGAAGCCGGGGAAAGCGGCGCGGGCCGCTCCCATGAGGGTACCGGCCGAGCCCTTTGGTGTTCCGCCGAGCTCGGGATACGGACCTGCAAGAGCGTCAGCCCCGCTTCGAGGATGGTGGCGTAACCAGCGCACTGGGATTGATCGAGTCAGAGCTCGAATCCGTAATGCTAGCGTCACCGTTTTGTAGCTATTCCCGCAGCGGTACTAAGCCGCTGTGTATCACGAACGCACTGTCGGCGTCGCAGGCAATCGTTGGCAGGCGCGACCGGGTCTGCCAGGCACTTAGCAACGGACTTCTACTATGCGCGTTTTTTCGTGGCTCCTGACCTTATCGGGCTGCGTCATCCTCACCGCGGGCTTTGCCGGGTTCAAATACCGACAGATATCCAGCGCCATGGCAATGGCGGCGAGCTTTCCGCCGTCCTACGAGACGGTGACCGCGGTGAGAGCCGAGGGTGAACCCTGGATGCCGATCCGGCGCCTTACGGGCACCGTGCGAGCCCCGGAATTCGTTGAGATCGCGGCCGAGAGCTCCGGTCGCGTGACAGAGCTGCCCCACGCTGCCGGAGATATCGTCAGCAGAGGTGAGGTGATCCTCGCGCTCTTCGATGAAGATCTGCAGGCCCAGCGGGCGGCGTTGGATGCCGATCTTAGGCTGGTGCGCCTGCAACTCGAGCGGATCGAACGATTGAAACAGGAGTCGCTTGCTTCGCAGGACCAGCTCGATACGCTGCTCGCACGCTCGCAGTCCCTCAAGAGCCAGATCACGGCCCTCGATGCACAGATCAGCCGCATGACAATCCGGGCGCCATTCACCGGGCGCCTCGGCATCTACGCACAGTCCGTCGGTGACCTC
>JAZBOX010000027.1:0-13039 GCA_036351355.1 Halieaceae bacterium | reverse complement strand
GGTGGCCCGGGCGGTCCCCTCGCAATGCCAGGCAGTAAACCCCGCCAGGCCCGGAAGGGAGCAACGGTAGCTGCTGATGCATGTGCCGGGGTGCGGCTGTCCGGGCCGCTTCCATTCAAGCGGGAGTTCTATGTCCTACCAGGTGCTGGCCCGCAAGTGGCGGCCCGCCTCATTCGAAGCGCTCGTGGGTCAGGAGCACGTGCTCAAGGCTCTGCGCCATGCGCTGGACAACGAGCGCCTGCACCATGCCTACCTGTTCACCGGCACCCGCGGGGTAGGCAAGACCACCATCGCGCGCATTCTCGCCAAGTGCCTGAACTGCGAGCCGGGTGTGACCGCGACACCCTGTGGCGTCTGTGCCAGCTGCGTTGAAATCAGCGAGGGTCGCAGCGTCGATCTGATCGAGGTGGACGCGGCCTCGCGAACGAAGGTTGAAGACACACGCGAACTGCTCGACAACGTGCAGTACGCGCCGACGCGCTCGCGCTTCAAGGTGTACCTCATCGACGAGGTACACATGCTCTCGGGGCATTCCTTCAACGCCTTGCTGAAAACGCTCGAGGAGCCACCGGAGCACGTGAAGTTTCTGCTCGCCACCACGGATCCGCAGAAGCTGCCGGCGACGGTGCTCTCACGCTGTCTTCAGTTCAATCTCAAGAACCTGTCCGCCGAGCGCGTTGCGGACCATCTGCGTCACGTGCTCGGAGAGGAGCGAATCGCCTTCGACGATGCCGCGCTTTGGCAGCTCGGGCGCGCGGCCGCGGGCAGCATGCGCGACGCGCTTTCGCTGACGGATCAGGCGATTGCCTATGGTGACGGAGCGCTGCGTGAGGCCGACGTGGCCAGCATGCTCGGTACCGTTGATCGCGGTCACGTCTTCCGTCTCCTCGACAGTCTTGTCGGCGATGATGCAGCCGCGGCCCTTGCCTGCTGCGATACGATGGCCGAGCGGGGCGTTGACTACGGCATGGCGACGGATGAACTCATGAGCGTTCTCCATCGCACGGCCATAGCCCAGACCGTGCCCGACGCTGTTGATCCGGAACTCGGTGATGGCGAGCGCATCGTGGATCTTGCGGCCCGCATGACCGCCGAGGACGTTCAGTTGTTCTACGAGCTGGCCCAGGCCTCGCGGGCACGTTTCGTCGATGCGCCAGATCCGAAGCAGGCCTTCGAGATGCTCGTGCTGCGCCTGTTTGCCTTTCGGCCCGTAGCGGTGCTCGACACGGCGCTGGGACCCGATGATGTGGAACCGCTTGCGCCTGCCGCCCGGGAGGGCGGCGCGGCGGCAAAAAAGCCTGAGCCGCCCGACGCGGCGGCTGCACCGGAGCCTACCGCCGCTGCTGCCGCTGCGTCGTCGTCGCGCAGCGAGGTCGATCAGCAGGTGCCGCAGCCTGAGGTCCTCGATGAGGGCGGGGCGCGCGCCGGTACACCACCCTGGCACGAGGTGCTGGCGGCGCTCAAGCTGACGGGCAGTGCGCGCAATGTGGCGTCCCACTGCGTGCTGAACGACTGCAGCGCGACGGGCTGGGAGCTGCTGCTCGATGAGAAGCGCGCAAGCCTTTTCAACGATCGGCACGCGGCGCTTATCGGTCGCGCGCTGGCTGAGCATTTCGGGCGGGAAATACGCGTCGAGATCCGCCTCGGACCGGTCGGTGGCGAGACGCCCGCTGCGCGCGCACAGCGCCTCGCCGCGGAGCGCCTTGCGGCAGCGGAGCGGAGCATCGCGGGCGACCCGCGGGTGCTTGCGCTTCTCGAGGATTTCGAAGGCGAACTGGTCGCGGGCTCCGTCAGCGTCGATAAGGGCGCCGATCAACAGCCATGAATCCGGTGCTCCGCCAGCGTGCGCCGAAATGCAGAAATTGGAAGAGGGAATGCGATGAAAGGCGGCCTCGGTGACATCATGCAGCAGGCGCAGAAAATGCAGGCCGAGCTTGCGAAGGTTCAGGAAGAAATTGCCAACCGCGAGGTGGTTGGCGAGGCCGGCGCCGGCCTCGTCAGGGTAACGATGACGGGGCGTCACGATGTGCGCCGCGTCGACATCGACCCCGGCGTTCTGTCCGAGGAGAAGGTGGTGCTCGAGGATCTGCTCGCCGCTGCCGTGAACGATGCCGTGCGTCGCGTCGAGGCCGCCAACCAGGAGGCGATGCAGAAGGCGACGGGCGGTCTCGGCCTGCCCGCGGGATTCAAGCTGCCCTTCTGATGGCCCGCTTCAGTCCCGCGCTCGATGCCCTTGTTGAAGCCCTGCGCTGCCTGCCGGGCGTGGGCCCGAAGTCCGCCCAGCGCATGGCGCTGCACCTGGTCGAGCGCGATCGCGAGGGGGCCGGCGAACTGGCCGAGGCTCTCGCCACCGCGGTGGCGCGCGTCGGGCGCTGCGAGCGTTGTCGCAACCTCGCCGAAGATCCGCTCTGCGTGATCTGCGCCGACGAGCGGCGCGAGACGGGGCTGATCTGCGTTGTCGAAACGCCCAGCGATATCCTCGCGATCGAGCAGGCCGGCGGCTACCGCGGCCGCTACTTCGTGCTCATGGGTCGTCTGTCGCCGATCGACGGCGTGGGGCCGGAGGATATCGGCCTGCCAAAGCTGGAAGAACTGGTGGCAACCGGTGGTATCGAGGAAGTGATTCTCGCCACCAACCCCAACGCCGAGGGCGAGGCGACGGCCTACTACATCACGCGACTCCTTCAGGGCAGCGGTGCCCGTGTTACGCGCATCGCCCACGGTGTGCCGCTCGGCGGCGAACTCGAGTACGTGGATGGATCGACGCTTGCGCACGCTTTTTCCGGACGACAGAGCGTGTCCGGCGCATGAACTGGCAACTCATCGACAACGACGCCGAGCTCGCACAGGTCCTCGCGGAGCTTGAGCCTGCCGCCGAGGTGGCCGTGGATACGGAGTTCATGCGCCGCAACACCTACTATCCCCAGGTCGCGCTGCTGCAGCTCTGCGCCGGCGAGCGGGCCTGGCTTGTGGATCCGCTCGCGATCGAGGATCTCGATGGACTGCGCCAGCTGATGAGTGATGCCTCGACGCTGAAAATTCTCCACTCCTGCAGTGAGGATCTTGAAGTCTTCCGGCACTGGCTCGGTGTTCTGCCGACGCCCCTGGTCGACACGCAGCGCGCCGCGGCGCTCGTCGGAGAGCCCTTCGGCCTCGGTTACCGGGCGCTCGTGGAGCGGCTCTGTGGCGTCGAGTTGGACAAGGGAGAAACGCGTTCGGACTGGCTGCGCAGGCCGCTGAGCGAGGCACAGTGCCACTACGCCGCCCTCGATGTCACCGAGCTGCTGCCGGCCTGGCGTCAGCTTCGGGAGCGCGCCGAAGCCCGGGGACGGATGGACTGGGTGCTGGAAGAGGGCGCTGCGGTGGCCCTTGCCATGGCTGAGCGCGAACGCGAGCTGCACCGGCGCGTGAAGGGCTCCGGGCGTCTGAACGCGCGGCAGCTCGAGGTGCTTCGGCGCCTGTGCGAGTGGCGCGAAGACCGCGCCCGCGAAACCGACAAACCTCGCGGCTGGATTGTCGACGACAAGCTCTGCCTGGCGATCGCTCGCGCCATGCCGCAGCGCCGCGAAGATCTGCAGGCGCTGGAGCTGCCGCCGGCAGTGCTGCGCCGTCAGGGTGACCAGCTTCTCTCTCTGGTCGAAGAGGCTCGCGCGGTGCCCGCTCATGAACTCCCGGCCCCGGCGTCGGCGCCGCTTGCGGCCGAGGATCGTGATCGCCTGAAGCAGCTTCGTGACGCCGCGAAGCAGATTTCCGAGGCGCAGGGCATCGCGCCCGAAGCGGGACTGGCGAGCGCCGATCTTGAACTTCTCGTGCGCGAGGCGCGGGGTGAGGCGATCGATCCACCGTCGCGCTGGGACGGGTGGCGACGCGATGTGTTGCTGCGCCCACTGCGTGCTGAACTGCAAAGGTGCTAAAGCGGTGACCGAAGCGGACGACGCGGCGGCGCGCGATGACGTCACCCTGTGCGAGGTGTTCCGAAGTCCGCGCCGCGAGGGCCTTTATCTTTACGTTAAGCGCTCCGAGGGGCTGCGCTGTGTTCCCGGGGACCTTCTTGATCGCTTCGGCAAGCCCGAGTCGGCGCTGGTGTTTCGCCTGCACCGGGGCAGGTCTCTCGCGCGCGTCAGCGCCGCCGACGTGCTCGACGCGCTCGAAGCTCGCGGGTACTTCCTGCAGCTTCCACCCACGCCGGAGCAGTCGGCGGCGGGAGCGGCGCAGGCGGGCGATGCGGCGGTGGACCGGGCGGCGAATGCAGACGCAGAGCGGAGTGAGAGGCGATGACCGCGGCTCCGACAGCCGGTGGTCGGGACCTTGTCGCGCCTGTGAAGGGGCGTGCCGCAGATCCGCATGGCAAAGGAGACGTTTCATGCTGACAGAAACCGGTTACAGCGGCGCTCTGGCGGTCTACCTGATCGCTGCGCTGCTCGCGATCGTGCTCATCAACCTGTGGCTGCTGTCGCGGTCGTCGCTTGGTCTGCGCGCGCTGGTCACGCTGCCGCTGGCGGCCCTGCTGCTCACGCCGGCGTATATCGATGCGGGCGCCGACACGCTCGCGCCGGCACTGGTGGTGGCGGTGTTCCAGGCTTTCAGCCAGGGACTCGAAGCGGCGGACCATTCGCTGCGACCGCTGCTGCTGTTCACGGGAGTCGGTGCAGGTGTCGGCGCGGCGGCTTTTCTGCTGGATTTCTGGCGTCGCCGCCGCGCTGCGGCCGCCGAGGAGGCCGCGACCTGAGCGCAGCCGCGGCTTGCTCCGCCGGCGTCGCCTTCGGTACCCTGCGCCGCCAGCACGGCGGCATTCGTGCGTCCTATCCCGCGCGTCGGCTGCTCACGGGGCCGACAAATCCACGGAGTTCATGATGAAGTTTGAAGGCACTGAGCGTTACGTTGCGACCGATGACCTGCGCATGGCGGTGAATGCTGCGGTGACCCTGCAGCGCCCGCTGTTGATCAAGGGCGAGCCGGGTACGGGCAAGACCATGCTCGCCGAGGAGGTCGCCGCCGGCCTCGGCATGCCGCTGATCCAGTGGCATATCAAGTCGACCACAAAGGCGCAGCAGGGCCTCTACGAGTACGACGCCGTGTCGCGCCTGCGCGATTCGCAGCTCGGTGACGACAAGGTTCACGACGTTCGCAACTACATCAAGAAGGGCAAGCTCTGGGAGGCGTTCACCGCGGAAGAGCAGGTGGTGCTGCTGATCGACGAGGTCGACAAGGCGGACATCGAGTTCCCCAACGATCTGCTCGTCGAGCTCGATCGCATGGAGTTTTTCGTCTACGAGACCGGCGAGACGATCAGGGCTGAGCGGCGCCCGGTGATCATCATCACCTCGAATAATGAGAAAGAGCTGCCCGACGCCTTTTTGCGTCGCTGCTTCTTTCACTTCATCAACTTCCCTGACCGCGACACGATGCGCAAGATCGTGCAGGTTCACTATCCGGATATCTCCAAGACACTGGTGCAGGAGGCCCTCGAGGTATTCTTCGACCTGCGCTCCGTTCCCGGTCTGAAGAAAAAGCCCTCGACCTCGGAGCTCATCGACTGGCTCAAGCTGCTCATGGCCGACGATATCCCCGACGAGATTCTCCGCGAGCGCGATCAATCGAAAGCCATTCCGCCGCTGTACGGCGCGCTGATGAAGAACGAGCAGGACGTTCATCTGCTCGAGCGCCTGGCTTTCATGCATCGTCGCGAGACGCGCTGACGGTAAGCGGTCGTGTTGATCAATTTCTTTCACTCGCTGCGCGACATGGGCATTCCCGTGACCACGCGCGAGCTTCTGGATCTCTACGAGGGGCTCGGCCAGCACGTTGCCTTCGGCAGTGCCGACGAGTTCTACTTTTTCAGCCGCACCTGCCTGGTGAAGGATGAAAAGTATTTCGATCGCTTTGACAAGGCCTTCGGCGCGCACTTCGACGAGCTGCAGGAACTCGATGACATCATCGAGGCGCTGATCCCCGAGGACTGGCTGCGCAGCGAGTTCATGAAAAATCTGTCCGAGGAGGACAAGGCCAAGATCGAGAGCCTCGGCGGCCTCGAAAAGCTGATCGAGGAGTTCAAGAAGCGCCTCGAAGAGCAGGAAAAACGCCACGAGGGCGGCAACAAGTGGATCGGGACGGGCGGCACCTCACCCTTCGGACAGGAGGGCTATCACCCCGAGGGTATTCGTGTCGGTCCCAAGGGCGGCAACGGCAAGGCCGTCAAGGTCTGGGATCGCCGCGATTTCCGCAACCTCGACGACAGCGTCGAGCTCGGCACGCGCAACATCAAGATGGCTCTGCGCCGCCTGCGCAAGTTTGCCCGCACCGGCGCCGCCGACGAACTCGATCTCGATGACACAATCCGCTCGACGGCGCGCAACGCCGGGCTTCTCGACATCCGCATGGTGCCCGAGCGGCACAATGCGGTGAAGGTGCTGCTGTTTTTTGATGTGGGCGGATCGATGGACCCCCATGTGCGTGTCTGTGAGGAGCTGTTCTCGGCCTCACGCACCGAGTTCAAGCACATGGAGAATTTCTACTTCCACAACTTCTTCTACGAGAGCGTTTGGCAGAACAACGTGCGCCGTCACGCCGAGCGCACGAGCATGATGGACATCCTTCACAAGTACGCGCACGACTACAAGGTGATCATCGTCGGTGATGCCTCGATGTCGCCGTATGAAATCCTGCAGCCGGGCGGCTCCGTGGAGCACTGGAACGAGGAGCCCGGCGAGGTCTGGCTCAAGCGCGTGCTCGGCACCTACGAAAAGGCGGTATGGATCAATCCGATCCCTGAAGACGAGTGGGAGTACACGCAGTCCATCGCGATCACGCACAAGATGATGGATGGGCGCATGTACCCGCTCACGCTCAAGGGCCTCGAAGAAGCGATGGCCTACCTGTCGCGCTGAGGGCTGCGGATCTGGCTCTGAGCGACCCGATAGGCGACGAGGGCGGCGCTGACGGCGACGTTCAGCGATTCGACGCCCGACGCCATCGGTATCGACAGGCCCGTTCCGGGCAGCGCCCGGATGCCTGCGCTGATGCCGTCGCTCTCGCCGCCGAGCACGAAAACGCTGTGGGCCGGGAAGTCCCGCCCGTCGAAGAGCGTGCGCTCGCCGTCGGCGCTCAGGCGAAACAGCGAGAAGCCCGCGTCGAGCAGCGCCTCCAGCCCGCCCTGAACCGTTGTGCAGCGCAGCAGCGGCGCGCGAAAGGCCGTTCCGGCGCTCGCCTTGATCACCAGTGGCCCGAGGCGGGGATTGCCGCGGTCCGCGTACAGGATGCCGTCGATGCCGGCGGCGACGCAGGAGCGCAGCACCATGCCCATGTTTTGCGGATTGGTGACGCCATCGAGGGCGACCAGCCGGCAGCTTTCCTCATGTGCTGCCCGCGCAGCGTCGAGCTCGCCGATGCGCGGACAGAACACGTCGAGGGCAACGCCCTGATCCTGGCGACCGTTGCGAGAAATCCGCGCCAGCTCCTCGCGGCTGTGCTCGCGCAGCGAGACCTCGCGCTCGGCGGCGCGCCGTGTGATTTCCGCAAGGATGCCACCCTGGCGGTTACTGCTGGCCAGATGCAGTGTGCGGCAATCGAGGTCCGGATCCGATAGTGCTTCGAGAACGGCATTGCGGCCGTAGACGGTCAGAAAACGGCGGCGCTCGCTGCGCTGTGGCGCGGTGGGCTCGGGAGTGGCCATCGGGGGCGTCAGCGCGGGCCCTTACGCCCGGGCCTGTGGAGGCCGGTAGCGTCCGCAGGGCGTGATGGGGCAGCAGTAGAACACGTTGTACGGCTCATCGAAAATTGGCACAGGCGAACATGACCGGGCGGGAATTGACTTTATACAGCACCGAAGGCTGCCATCTCTGTGAGGCGGCCGAGGCGCTGCTCGGGCAAGTGCGCGCCGCGCAGGGTGATCTTCAGTGGCAGGTGGTGGACATCGCCCTCGACGACGTACTGTTCGAGCGCTACGGCTGGTCGATCCCCGTTTTGCGCGACCGCTCCGGCCGCGAGCTCAACTGGCCCTTCGATGGAGCACAGCTCCGTGAGTTTCTGAGCGCGGGTTAGGTCGGCTGCGGCGACGATCAGCGTCCGACGCGCACCGCAAGGACGTCGCAGGTGGCGCCATGAAGCACGCCGTTGGCCGTTGACCCCATTAGCAGCGCGAGGCCGTAGCGTCCGTGGCTGCCGACCACGATAAGATCAGCAGACATTTCTTCGGCGAGGGCATGAATCTCGACCTCGGGCTGACCCAGCACGACGTGTTGCCGGTCCTGGCTGATGCCCTGCTGCTCGGAGAAGCGAGTCAGCTGCTGCACTGCCTGCTGGTGGATTTCGTCCTGAATGCCGGAGAAATCCATCGGAATGTCGCCGCCGTAAGCGAAGCTCAGCGGCTCGATGACGTGGATAATATGGAGTTCGGCTTCGTTATTGGCGGCAATCGCCAGCGCGCGTTCCGCGACTTTGGCGGAGTCATCGCTCAGGTCAACAGCCATCAGGATCTTGGTGTAGTTTGCCATGGTCGGACGGAGCTCCTTGTACAGGCCGCGTGGGGGCCGGTTAGCGGTCAAGGCGTCTGCGGGGCAAGCGACGCAATGACCTTATCCAACCTGTTTATAACACAGAGAAAACGCTGAAAAGATCGACCAGATCAATCGATCGGCGCGACCGCGGGTTCGAGGCCCCCGTGCGAGAATCGCATGACGTCGCGCTGTAGCTGGAGCGATCGCGCCATGACGATTCGGCTGCGATGAGGGTCGATCCGGTCATTCGCTTGCGGTAGCTGTGAGCTGTCCGGCAACGGTCGATCAATGGCAGGCGGGCGAATTTCAGGAATAGAAGAGGGCAAGAGAGCTGGCCTGGCTGATTATCATCGTGGTGGTGTTCCTCGCTCTCGCGCCGCTCTGGCACTTTATGCCGACGAAGAGCCAGCGGCGCCAGGCGCGCCTGCGCGAATGCGCGGCGCTCGCCGGCCTGTTCGTTGAATTGCGCGATCTGCCCCTGCCGCGCGCCCGCCGGGAGCGCCTCCCTGCCGTCGACCGACAGCTGGTCTACTACGGCTGTCGCCTGCGACCCGGCCGGGGGAGACCCGATGAACGATGCGCCTGGTTTCGCGAATCGGCGGATGGAAGCGGCGTGCGATCCGCTGCGGGGGGCGTCGCTGACGAGGGCCAGGAAGCGCGCTGGGGCAGTCTTCCTGCGCGGCGAGATCCGCCGAAGGAGGCCCTTGAGATGCCCGCCTGTGTGCTCGCCGTCGACCTCGGACCGGACAGTTGTGGCGTGTACTGGCGTGAGGAAGGCGATGAAGATACGGTGCGGATGCTGGCGGAAAAGCTGCGAGCCTGGCGCGACGAAATCACCCCGCAGCCCGTCTGAGGCGCCTTGACCCTGCCGTTAGCTGTCTATATACATGCGCCCCTTGTTTTCGAGCCCGGCTTTCGAGCCTGGTTTTCGAGCCTGGCTTTCGAGCCCGGCTTCGGAGACGGCCCTGGGGGAAAGCTGCAGGGCGGCATCGGTCGCGCTCGCTGCGACGCTTGAGAACCATTTCCGTACCGCGCCTGAACCCGGCGGAACCGACCCGAGTCACACAGATCAGAGTTTTATGGGCAAATCGCTAGTCATCGTAGAGTCGCCGGCCAAGGCGCGCACGATCAACAAGTATCTGGGCAACGACTTCGTCGTTAAGTCCAGCGTTGGTCATATCCGCGACTTGCCCACAGCGGGGTCGGCGAAGACCACCGATCCCAAGGAGCGCGCGGCGAAGGCCGCAAGAACGCGCAAGATGTCCCCTGAAGAAAAGGCCCGCTACAAGGACGAGCAGGCCCGCGAGCAGCTCGTGCGGCGCATGGGCATCGATCCCGAGCACGGCTGGGCTGCGCGCTACGAGATTCTTCCTGGCAAGGAGAAGGTCGTGTCCGAGCTCAAGCAGCTCGCCGAGAAAGCTGACACGATCTACCTCGCGACGGACCTCGACCGCGAGGGAGAGGCCATCGCCTGGCACCTGCGCGAGGCCATCGGTGGCGACGACGATCGCTACCAGCGCGTGGTGTTCAACGAAATCACGCGCAAGGCTATCCAGGAAGCTTTTTCTCGTCCTTCGCGCATCGACCAGGCACGCGTCGATGCGCAGCAGGCCCGGCGCTTCCTCGACCGCGTCGTGGGCTACATGGTCTCGCCGCTGCTCTGGGCGAAGGTGGCGCGGGGTCTTTCGGCGGGGCGGGTCCAGTCCGTTGCGGTGCGCCTGATTGTGGAGCGCGAGCGCGAGATCCGCGCCTTCGTCCCCGAGGAGTTCTGGGAGATCCACGCCGACCTCGAGAGCGACACCCGGGAGCAGGCGCGCTTCGAGGTGCGCCGCCAGGGCGGCCAGAAATTCCGGCCGAACAATGAAGCCGACGCCATGGCGGCCCGCGACGCGCTTGCCGACGCAAACTACCGCGTAGCCTCGCGCGAGGACAAGCCGACGCGCTCGAAGCCGCCGGCGCCGTTCATTACGGCTACGCTGCAGCAGGCGGCGAGCACGCGCCTGGGCTTCAGCGTCAAGAAAACCATGACCATGGCGCAGCGTCTCTACGAGGCCGGCTATATCACCTACATGCGGACCGACTCGACGAATCTCAGCGAGGAGGCCGTGGCCGCCTGCCGTGAGTACATCAGGAGCAATTTCTCCGCGCCGTACCTGCCCGAGCAGCCCGCGGTCTATCGCTCGGGCGACAACGCACAGGAAGCGCACGAGGCGATCCGGCCCTCGGACGTGAACGTGAAGCAAAATCAGCTTGCGAACATGGAGCGCGATGCCGAGCGACTCTACGAGCTGATCTGGCGCCAGTTCGTCGCCTGCCAGATGCCTGCTGCGGAGTATCTGTCGACGACGATCACCGTCGCTGCGGGCGATTTCGAACTCGGCGTTCGCGGCCGGGTGGTCAAGTTCGATGGCTACACGCGCGTGTTGCCGCCGAACACGCGCAACGACGATGATCGCGTGCTGCCGGACCTCGCCAAGGGCGATGAGCTCAAGCTGCTGGCGCTGCACCCGGCGCAGCATTTCACCAAGCCGCCGGCGCGCTACGGCGAAGCGCGACTGGTCAAGGAGCTCAAGGAACGCGGGATCGGTCGCCCCTCCACCTACGCCTCGATCATCTCCACGATCCAGGACCGCGGCTATGTGCGACTCGAGAATCGCCGCTTCTATGCCGAGAAGATGGGCGAGATCGTGACCGATCGGCTGCAGGGCAGCTTCAGCGATCTCCTTGACTATGGCTTTACGGCCACGATGGAAGAGCACCTCGACCATATTGCCGGGGGCGGCCTCGACTGGCGCAAGCTCCTCGATGACTTTTACCGCGATTTCAAGCAGCGCCTCGACCGTGCCGGATTGCCGGAGCCCGACGGCATGCAGAGCAACGCGCCGACGATGACGGACATACCCTGCCGTGCCTGCGGCCGTCCCATGCAGATTCGCACGGCGAGTACGGGCGTCTTCCTCGGTTGCTCGGGGTATTCGTTGCCGCCGGCGGAACGCTGCAAGGAGACGATCAATCTTGTGCCCGGCGAAGAGGCGATTCGTGAGGACGCCGACGAGGAAGCCGAATCGCGCCTGCTGCGCAGCAAGCGCCGCTGTCCCAAATGCAACGCAGCGATGGATTCCTACCTCATCGACGAGCAGCGCAAGCTTCACGTCTGCGGCAATAACCCCGACTGCGACGGCTTCGAGATAGAGCTCGGGCGCTTCAAGATCAAGGGCTACGACGGCCCGACGCTTGAGTGCGACAAGTGCGGCAGCGAGATGCAGCTCAAGACCGGGCGCTTCGGCAAGTATTTCGGATGCACCGGCGATGGCTGCAAGAACACGCGCAAGCTGCTGCGTAGCGGCGAGCCGGCTCCGCCGAAGATGGATCCCGTTCCGATGCCCGAGCTCGCCTGCGTCAACGTTGAGGATCACTACATCCTGCGCGACGGTGCGGCCGGGCTGTTCCTCGCCGCCAGCCAGTTTCCGAAGCACCGCGAGACGCGCGCACCGCTGGTCAGCGAACTGCTTCCCCATCGCGACGAGATCGATCCCAAGTACGCATTCCTGTTCGACGCGCCGCAGAACGATCCCGACGGTAATCCAGCGCAGATTCGCTTCAGCCGCAAGACGAAAGAGCAGTACGTCATGAGCGAGGTGGACGGCAAGGCCACGGGCTGGAAGGCGCACTACGTCAAAGGGACGTGGCAGGAAGAAAAGTCCGCTCCGAAGAAAAAGGCGCGAGCGAAGACGACGGCGAAGAAAGCGGCAAAAAAGGCCTCCGCGAAGAAGGCGCCTGCAAGGAAAAAGGCTTCCGCGAAGGCGGAGGCCGACGGGGCTTCCTGAGCGATGGCGGGCAGCCGTGGCGCCGCGAACCAGAGTCTGTACCGTGCGCGCATACTTCTCGACTGCTGGGATGCGGCGCGCCAGGCCTCGCGCTTTCCCGACAAAGCCCTCGATGACGCCTTCCTGCCGGCCGTGCGCGCTCATCTGTGCGACGCCTACGGCTGGTTTCTGCTGGCTGTCTCTGGCGTGGAGCAGACCTCGCAGGCTGTCGCGCTTCCCGCATCAACGGCCGATTTACCGGCTCCCGAGGCAGGGCGCTCGATCGCTCCCGAGTTGCGCGAATTCGCCGTGCTTGAGCGCGAGGGATGGCTCGCTGACCTTATCGCCACGCCCGCTGCCGAAGCACCGCTAGTGGACCCGCGGGCCGCCGGCGAGATTCTTGGGAGTGACCGACAAGCGCCCGGCTACGCGGTCATCGAGGCGCTCTGGTCGAGGCTCAGCAACACCATGCAGCGCATGGACGATTCGCTGGCGGAGTGCTGAGCGTCACGCTTGTCGACTTGTTGCCGTCGAGGCGGCGCTGCTAGTATCGGGGCCATATTCTGATCAGAGGGACTTTCGTGCCCACATCCGTTCTGGAGATAGTTGACCTCGGTAACGGCGAAATTGTGCTCAAACGTGCGGAGGATTCGGCCGAAATGTCGGCCGAAATGGCCGGTGAGGAGACCGATGATACGGCGGGCCATGGAACTGGCGATGTTGCCGGTGATGGTGCCG
>JAZBOX010000026.1:0-2249 GCA_036351355.1 Halieaceae bacterium | reverse complement strand
TTCCTCATATTTCCTCCGATATGCGCCGCGAGGCAGCGTTCACGACCTGCACTGAACGCTGGAGACCGTGACCCTACACGAGTCCCCCGGGCGCCGGTATCGATGCCAGCGGAGAAACGTCAGGCCGGCGGACCTGCACCGTACCAGCCCGCGGCCGTCCGGCTTCTGCGCTGTGCGATACTCATCGCCCGTCGCGCCGTCGCCCGCCCGACACGCCGCTGCACCGGAGTGTGCGTGCGGCCCGCGCGAGAGAGCGGGCGCAGGGCAGACTGCATTCGTCGAGGTCCACTGGCATGTCCAAAACCGTTTTCGTTGCTGACGGAGAGGCGCTCACGAACGGGCGCCTCGAAGGCGCCATCAGCTTTGAAGACTATCTTCAGACCTACCCGCGCAAGGGCGAGGGTCCGGTCCGCGTCATCAATCTCTGCAACACGGACCGCTATCTCAGCCAGGGCTACTACTGCTCCCTGCTCGCCGAGGCACGCCATCACCAGGTCGTTCCCAGCGTACGTCTCATCAACACGCTCCGGGGTGACGGGGCGACGCTGTGGCTCGAGGGAAACGAAGCCGAGCCGATGCGAGAGGCGGATCCGTTCATCGTCTGCATGGGCGAAGCGCCGCTCGGCGCACATGCGCGTATCGCCTCGAAGGCCTTCCGCAGCTATCCCTGCCCCATCCTCCGCCTGACGCCCATTGCCGAGAAGACGGGCGTGCGGATCCGCGTGCAGCGGACCAATCTCGCGGAACTGTCGCCCGAAGACCGCGACCACTGCCTGTCCGTTTTCGACACGGTCTCGCAGAAGCAGTGGCAGCGCAGCAGCAAGTCGCGCAAGCACCGCTGGGACATGGCGATTCTCGTCGACCCCGAGGAGCCCGTACCGCCGAGTGACGAGGCGGCGATCAAGCGCTTCATACGCGCCGGCAGCAAGCTCGGCATCCGGGCGCAGACCTTCACCGCATCCACGCTGCCGGATCTCGAGCAGTTCGACGCCCTCTTCCTGCGCGAGACCACGGCGATCGACCACCACACCTACCGCCTCGCGCAGGAGGCGGAAAATCGCGGCCTGGTGGTGATCGACGACCCGGATTCGATCCTGCGCTGCTGCAACAAGGTGTTCCTGCACGACGCCTTCAACTACTCGGGCGTCGGCAGTCTCAAGACATTGATGATCAGCAACACGGACGCGGACACGCGTCAGCTCCTGCTCGACGAGCTCGGCCTGCCCTTCGTGCTCAAGATGCCCGAGGGGTCCTTCTCCCGGGGGGTATTCCGCATCGAGTCCATGGAGGAGTTCGAGCGTGTCGCCGCCGAGCTCCTCGAGGGCTCCGCGCTGCTGCTGGCGCAGGAATTTCTCTTCACGCCCTTCGACTGGCGAATCGGTGTGCTCAACGGCCGCGCCCTCTATGCCTGCCGCTACTACATGGCGCGCAACCACTGGCAGATCTACAACCACGGCGCGAAACGCAACTTCTCCGGCGGCTTCGACGCCCTGCCCACCTTCGAGGTGCCCGGCTACGTGCTCAAGACGGCACTCAAGGCAGCGGCCGTGGTCGGGAACGGCCTTTACGGCGTGGACCTCAAGGCACATGAAAAACGCGCCTACGTCATGGAGGTCAACGACAACCCCAGCATCGACCACGGCGTGGAAGACGCCTATCTCGGCGAAGAGCTGTACATGCAGATCATGTCCGAGTTCCTGCGGCGCCTGGAGCTGCGCGGCAGGGACGGCTGATGCCCCGAAAGGCCCGGTTGCGTGCGCCACGCAGGGAGGACCTGCCGGAGATCCTGCGCATCGAGCGTGACGCCTTTCTCGGCGATGCCTTCAGCGCCCGGCAGTTCCGCTATCTCTTCGAGCAGGCGAAAGGCGAGAGCTTCATAGCCGATTGCGACGGGAGCGTCGGCGCCTACGCCACGGTGCTGCTGCCCGCCCTGCCGCGACCGGCACGCATTTACTCGCTGGCCGTGGCCCCGCCCTTCCGCGGACGGGGCCTGGCCCTGGCACTCTGCGAGGCCATGATACGAAGCGCGAAGGAACACGGCTGCGATCGCGTGCGCCTCGAAGTGCGCGGCGACAACGCCGGGGCGCTCCGGCTGTACGAGGGGCTGGGCTTCGTGCGCTTTGCGGAACTGCCGACGGACTACTACGCCGATGGCAGCGGGGGGTGGCGGATGGAGCTCGCGATCGACGAGGGCGGCGCGTAGTGACAGGACGCCCGCAGGCCGGTCGCAGAATCGTCAACAACATGTT
>JAZBOX010000025.1:0-3222 GCA_036351355.1 Halieaceae bacterium | reverse complement strand
GTACCTCGAGTTCGAGCGTTTCAATCCGCATCCCGAGAACGAGCGCTTCATGCCGCGCCTGGATGCCCTGCCGACGCGCGCCGTGGATGCGGCCGCAGCGGGGCTCCCCGAGGGGCTCGGGTTCAAGGCGGCGGTCCTGTGGCTGTACTACGAGAACCTCGAGTTTGCCGAGCGCTTCGTTGCGCAGATGCTCGGTCTGCCTGTCGTCGTCGACCAGGGCTGGGCGAAAATCTTTCCCCTGGCGCCTGCGGCTTATCTCGGTCTCGTGGATGCCGCGCGGGGGATGCACAGCTTCACGGAGGAGAAGGCCGTGGAGCTGGTGGTGATCGACCCGGCCGTGGACGAGCGCGTCGAGGCGATGCGCCGTCGCGGTGTGCCCATCAGCCCCTCGGATGGTGTCCTGGAAATCCGCGATAGCGGAAATCACCGCCTGCGCTGGCAGGCGCCGCCGGATCGCTAGGCGCGCGTCGACGATACAACCGCCAGTAGGCAGTCCGGGCGACCAATCCCGGCTACACGAAGCGAAAGCGCGATCCAGCGCATTGATTCGTGACCTCGATGCGTCTCGCCGCGTTCGGCGGAACCCGTCCCACGGCTTCGCGTAGGATATTGCATTCGTTGACGGACGTGGCGTCGGGGTCGGGATGAATATCGCGTTTTCTAGGGGCGAGCTCACTGCTGCTGAGCAATCGTTGGTGTCAGCAGGGTTCTCGGAGCACGCCCGGCATGTCGCTGCGCCGGAGTACCTGAAGGATAGGCTCAAGTGGGTTGTCGAGGGTCATCAAGACGGCCTCGTGGGGGTGCTCACGGCGGATGTGCTCTGGGACTGGTTGTACATCGACGAGCTGTGGGTCAGCTCCGGCATGCGCGGTACGGGGCTTGGCCGACAACTGATGCAATGTGCCGAGGACTTCGCCATCCGTGAGAAGCTTGAAGGAATCTGGCTGTGGACCCAGAGCTGGCAGGCCGAGGGGTTCTACAGGAAGTTGGGCTACATCGAGTTTACCCGCTTCGAACGCTTTCCGCGCGGACACTGCAGGATAGGCTTTCGAAAAACACTAGCCCTGGCAGGCGGGGAGGAATCATGAAAGGTAAATCCCTGGTCGCGCTAGCGTGTCTCGTCGCCGGCAATATGGGTATGGCGGATGAGTTGGACGTGCAGCCCCCACTGACGCAAGGCTCAAGGCCGCGAATGCGGATTACGAGTCGAATTTAGCCAGCGGCTGCCCCGGATCGACCTTGGCCTGTCGCTTGCAGCCCAGAGGCTGCTAAATTCCCGAGAACGGACGCTCGGAGTTTTTCCGTCCGACTACCGCTCTCGGCCAGGAAGAGACGTTCGCCGGCCACCGGAATCAGGTATTTCCAGTCTTGATTGGTTTGAGGCCGGGAACGGGAACTTCCGGCCGCCAGACTTCTGGAGGATAGGCCAGAGTGCTACTCAGCGGATCTCGATAAGCGACTCCCCACGTTCAAGGCTATCAACGACCTGGGGCAGTAGGAGTTCCATGCGTCGCAGGAGTTCGGACCGGCGGGCATTCCCTGTACGAAGCCAAACTACCTGTGGTGTGTCGTTATCGTGCGCAATTCGCCATACAGCAAAATCTTCATCCTTGGTGACGATTACCGCACCCTCTCGTTCGGCACTGCCAAATCACCCTATCCGAGGTGGCATTCATGTCCAGATCAGCGACATGTTCAGACGGATGGCCGCGGGCACTCAACCACCGGGCAAGGGCCGGAGGCAGCTGCGCATCGACCAAGAAGCGCATCAGGCAACCGACAATACCGGATGGTCGCTCTGCCGAGCCGCATACTCCAGAGCTGCAACGATGTCTGCCGGCTCCAAGTACGGGTAGTCCTCCAGGACCTCTTCTTGCGTGGTGCCAGCAGCCAGAAGGTCAAGGATATCTTTCACCCGGATTCGCAGACCGCGTATGGGGATGGCAACGCCGGCCAGTGCGGTGGTGCACCAGGCCGAGGCTGGCCAAGTCAGAAGTCCGGTCGACGTCAGGAGCCGCACGGCGAAGGTCCTTGCTGGAGTACCGCGTAGTGTCGATCGCTACTGCGAGCCACCTGGAGTCTCCTGCGAACTGGCGAATGCCTCATGTTCGGCCTGAAACGCGCGCTTGTATGCCAGCCGCTGCGTACCAGTAGCGCCAGGTGTTCACGTTTCGTGTCTTCAAGCTCATTCCCGCGACTCTTTCGCAACTTTTTCGCGACTCTCTGGCTCACTCGAGGGCTTTCCTCAAACAGGTGTTCGTTATGGCCAGATATCTCAGATTGCTGTCTCCGATGTCGATTTCCTTCGAATCAACGTCGTAAATGAAGCTACGCCGGCCCGTATAGCCTCCGAAGGTGTTTTTCCCGTTCACGCTGCCGTAGACGCAGCCCTCGCCGGCTTTGAAGCTCATGCCTTCGAAGCGAGCGCTTCTGGCGTCACGTAGCACGGCCTCAACGGCTGTCTTCGCCTGACGGATCTCTGGCGAGCCATTGCCAGCGAAATACGCGAGGAGCAGTACTACGCCCACTGCCAGGAACGAAAGCCAAGTGATCGGAGATCGGAGCTGTCGGGTAATGGGTCTTCGCTTACGCACGATGGCGCGCTGTCCGCAAGACCCGGTGCCATCGCAAGGACCGCGGCCAGGCGCTGCAGCTGCGGCGCGGCGGAGCGACAGGCGGCGTCGATCCTCGCTGCACCAGTGCTCCCGCCCTCAATGCGCCAGGTCACGCGCGCATTGGCGCCTATGGGCCGTGCGTCACTGCAGGCCTCGGGCGTCTCGTCCTGCGGCAGGGCCGTGCCGACGCGGCGCTGCACGCTCGCCCGCGGCCGGCCGGAACAGCGGCGGCCGTCGGGCAGGGTCAGCCGCCACTGCCGGTCTCGGAGGGTTCGTCGTCGGCATCCTCGCAATCGGTGTCGATGTCGATCTGCTGTGCGTAGGGCGCGAACTCCGGGAGGATCTCCGCGAAGCGTTCCTGCTCGACTTCGATCGCCATCGCGCAATGACACAGCGCCAGCGCTGCCGCCTCGCCCGGCGCCCCGGGGGAGACCCTGTGGGGCGTCCTCAGTTTGAGGAGGGGAACCAGTGGCGCGTGCGATTGGCGACTGCAACCAGCGATAGCATGACAGGAACCTCCACGAGCACGCCAACGACAGTCGCCAGCGCGGCACCGGACTGCAGGCCGAAGAGCGAGATGGCAACCGCAACCGCGAGCTCGAAGAAG
>JAZBOX010000024.1:0-46495 GCA_036351355.1 Halieaceae bacterium | reverse complement strand
AGTGTGGGGCCTCCCCATGTGAGAGTAGGTCATCGCCAGGCGCCTAAAAGGAAAACCCCCGCAGCACCGCTGCGGGGGTTTTGCTTTTTGGATGCGGTGACTCTCTGTTCCGTCCAGGAGCAGCCCGTCAGGGCTGCGTCATGTGACCGCGCCTGTTCACCGAAGGTGAACGGCAAGGAGGCGCCGAAGGCGTCCCGAAGGGATAGCGAGCATCGCTTTACCCCTTGTTCCGCTTGTCCCTTAAATACATCGCAGTCCCGTTCCTCAACTCGATATCGAACATCCCGGTCGCCTTGATCAGGTCGCTGATACGCCGGTAGCCGTAGTTGACTGATGAGAACGAGGCGACGTTGTTCGAGATATAGCTGGCGACCTGGCCCATGTTGGCCCAGTCATCGTCGTCGGCGGTCTGCTCCACGGCGGTGCGCAGCAGTTTGACCAGGCCGGCGTCCTGCCGCAGCGCAGCGCGCGACGCCTTCTTCTGAGCCGGTTCGCGCCCCTCGTCGTCATCGCTTGCGGTGCTCGTGATGAGATTCTCGATGTAGATGAACGGCGAGCAGCTGTCGACGAAGGGCTTCGGCGTCTTCTTCTGCCCGAAGCCATACACCGGCATCCCGCTTTCCAGGATCCGAAGCACGAGGGGCGTGAAGTCGCTGTCGCTGGTCATCAGCGCGAAGGCGTCCACGTTACCGCTGTACAGCAGATCCATCGCATCGATGATCATCGCCGAATCCGTTGCGTTCTTGCCCTTGGTATAAGCGAACTGCTGCATGGGGCGGATGGCGTGCGGATGCAGCTTGTCCGCCCATCCGCGCAGGCTCTGGCTGTTCCAGTCGCCGTGCGCGTGTCTTACATTTACCGAGCCGTATTTCGCGAGTTCCTCGAGCACGCTCTCGATCGCGTCGTGGCTGACGTTGTCACAATCTATGAGTAAGGCGATGCGCCGGTTTGAGTCCATCGGGCCTCTGCTGGTCGTAGGTTGATCGCAACTTCGCAGTGCGTCGTTGCGGGGAATTCAAGGGTAGATGTTTTATGCTCGCTGCGCTGCCCCTGACGATCGTCCAGCCATCATCGAGGTCCGACCGATGCCAAGGCTCCCCGCACTCACTCTACGGATCGTGGTCCTTGCGGCGCTGTTCCCCGCGGCGTACGGGCAGGCGCCGGACAAGTTCGAACGTGAGACGGACGTAAAGGCTTCCGCGGTCCCTGAGCCGGCGCGCCGCTGGCTGGCCGATGCCTTCGAGTCCTTGCGTTCACCGCGCTGGTCCAGGGAAATCTATGAGTCCGGCTATTCCTACGAAGCCAAGTTTCGCTGGCGCAGCCAGTACTACAGCGTCGAGTTCGGGCCTGACGGCGCGATTCAGGACGTCGAAGTCGAGACGGAATTCACCGACCTGCCGGCGTCGGTGCAGCGCAATGTTCTCGATTATCTGTCATCGGCCTATCGGCGCCACGATATCCGCAGGGTGCAGGTGCAGTACTCGGGCGAGCCAGACGATCTTGAGGACTTTTTCGACGAGAACGAACGCGACGACCTGATCGTACGTTACGAAATCGAATACACCGCGAAAATCGACAGCGGCCCGGGACACTATCGCGAAGGCCTTTTCGACGAAGCGGGTCGGCACCTGCAGAGCCGACGCGTGATCCTGCCGCCCGTTGACAACCTGATCTTCTGAAATGAACCGCGCTCGCCCACTGCTCATTGCGCTGCTGCTCTTGTCGCCGGTCGCGAACTGCGCCGAATTCTTCACGGGCCTGTTTCCCGAGGCGGCGATCACCAGGCGACTCGAGAACGGCCGCTCGTTGACCTTCAAGGTGGAGCACCAGCAGATTGCCTACGACCGCGATGACGATCCGCGGGGCCAGTTCACTCGCTATCGAACGGACTGGATGGCCTTCTACGGTGCGAAGATCAGCCCGTCGAACAGCGTAGCGGTCGGGGTCTTTCACCGCATCCAGGGGGGAGAGAACGCCAACCGCTTTATTCAGCAGTTTGCTTCGGTGATGCGCCTGCGCCGCATGCGCCTCGCCCACCGCGTCCGCACCGACCAGACCTTCACCGACGGAGAGGATGTCGAGCTTCGCCTGCGCTATCGCCTGGCCGCCGAATTGCCGCTGTCAGGCACCAGCCTCGAGCCTGGGGAAAACTATCTCATGGTGTCCAACGAGCCGATCTTTTCCCTGCAGTCCGGCGACTTCGAAATCGAGAATCGCCTCGTGCTCGGTGTCGGCCGTCTTCTCAGTCGCGATCAGAAGCTCGAGGTCAGCATCGACCACCGCACCGATAAATACATTCAGGACGGTTTCCGCCATCGCCTGTGGCTGAAGGTCGGATATTTCATGAGCTTCTGAGATCGCCAGGAGTCGGGCCGCGTGTCCTGACCGAGGCTAATGCCGCGGCTTGCTCCTGGCTGTCGCTCGCGGCGCTCGGCTGAGACTTGCGGGCCTGCCGCGTTGCGTTGACTCCCAACCCCGACGCTCTACACTCTCGCCTTCAATTCGACGTCTGCGGAGCCTTCTCCATGCGCTGTCTTCCCTTTCGATCGCTGGCAGGCGTGGCCGCGCTGACCGCTGCTGCGCTTTCCCTCGAGGCCTCCGCCGAAGCGCTCGTTGACGTTCAGGTCCAGCAGTTCACCGATCGGCCGATCCCGCGTTTTCAGGCCGATGCAGCCTGGCCCACGGTTCCCGGGGGCATGATGTTCGGCCAGGTGCCGGGTCTCGCCCTCGACGCTGATGACAATGTGTGGATGCTGCACCGGCCCAATTCGCTCACCTTTTCCGATACGGGCCTTGCCCAGGATCCGCCGATCGCGGTGTGCTGCCGGCCCGCGCCGCACATCCTGCAGTTTTCGCCCGCGGGCGAACTGCTCGCCGCCTGGGGAGGGCCCGACCACGCTCCGAGCGTGGACGGCGTGAATCAGTGGCCGGTGACGGTGCACGGGCTCCACGTGGCAGAAGACGGAAGCCTGTGGATTGCCGGCAACGGCGATGGCGATCATGTGGTGCTCAACTTTACGCCCGATGGCGAATTCAGGCGCAGCTTCGGTCACCGCAACGCCACCGGCGGCAACTACGATCGCACGACCCTCGGTGGGCCGGCCGACGTTGCGACAAACCCGGAGACGGGCGAGGTGCTGGTTGCCGACGGCTACATCAACAAGCGCATTATCGGCTTTGACGAGAACGGTGAGTTCACGCGGTTCTGGGGCGCCTACGGCGCCTCGCCCGATGACGAGACCCGCGAGGGCGCCTTCGATCAGAGCCAGGCCTCGAGCAACGCCGACGGTGGCGCCGACCCGGAGTCACGCGCCTTCGGCGACATCGTGCACTGCGTCGTCCAGGGGCCCGACGATCGCATCTATGTCTGCGATCGCCGCAACAACCGCTTGCAGATTTTCGAGACCGCCGAGGACGGTAGCGCAACTCTCGTCGAGAACGTGGTGATCGCTCCGGGCACGGGCGGTACGCGCACCGTGTCCGATGTAGCGTTCTCGCCCGACGGCAGATTTCTCTACGTGGCCGACATGATGAACGGCCAGGTGTGGATCCTCGACGCCAGCACCTACGAGCAGCTCGGAGCCCTGGGCCGCAACGGTCGCTATCCCGGCCAGTTCATCTGGCTGCACAGCGTTGTTGTGGACAGCGAAGGCAATCTCTATACCTCCGAAGTGGGAACGGGTCGCCGTGTGCAGAAGTTCGTCTTCAGCGGAGTGCGCTGAGGCGGACGGAACGACAGCCGCCGCATGGCACAGCCTTACGATGCCATCGTCATCGGCGCCGGGCATAACGGCCTGACCTGCGCTGGCTATCTCGCGCGTTCGGGCCTGAAGGTCCTCGTGCTCGAGCGCCGCGCCTGTGTCGGCGGCGCGGCGCTGACCGAAGAGTTCCATCCGGGCTTCCGCAACTCCGTTTATTCGTATCTCGTCAGCCTCCTCGATCGCAGCGTGATCGAGGACCTCGAACTCCGTCGCCACGGCCTCGATCTGCTGCAGCGACCCGGTGGCTCGCTGTCGATCCTGCCCGGCGATCACATGTATCTGCCGCGCGATACGGCGCTCGCCCAGAAGGCGATTGCGCGCTTTTCCGAGGCCGATGCGCAGGCGTTTCCCGCCTTCGAGCAGATGCTCGAGGACATGGGGGCGCTGGTGCGCGAGATCGCCGCTGATATCCCACCCAACTTCGGCGGCGGCTGGTCCGATCTGTGGAAGCTGCTGGGACAGGCGAACGCGTTCCGTAAGCTGTCGTCCGAGCGTCAGCTCGAGCTTGCGGAACTCATGACCATGTCGATTGGCGATGTGCTCGATCGCTGGTTTGAAAGTGATCCCATCAAGGGCCTTTATGGCTTCGAGGGCGTGATCGGAAACTTCGCGGGCGCCTATACGCCCGGCACCGCTTACGTATTGTTGCACCACGTCTTCGGCGATGTGGACGGGCGCACCGGCGCCTGGGCCTATGCGCGTGGCGGCATGGGTGCCATTACGGCAGCGATGGCGCGCTCCTGCGAGGCCGCCGGTGTGGAGATCCTCACCGATGCGGCGGTTGCCGAGGTGCGCCATGCCGCCCGGCGCGTAGCGGGGGTTGTTCTCGAGGACGGCCGCTGCTTCGATGCGCCGCTGATCGCCGCCAACGTGCACCCGCGCCTGCTCTTCGGCGCGTTGATCGATCCCGTGCACGCGCCCGAGCCGTTTCGCCGCCGCCTCTCGACCTATCGTAGCGAGTCGGCCACTTTCCGCATGAACCTGGCGCTCAGTGAGCTGCCGCGTTTCGACAGCGTGGCGCACGATGAGCACGGCCTGCTGGCCATGCAGAACACGATCGATATCTGCCCTTCGCTGGCCTATATCGATGCCGCCCATGGCGACGCGCAGCGCCAGGGCTGGGCCGAGAAGCCCATCGTATCGATGTGTATTCCGAGCCTCCTCGATGACAGCCTTGCGCCCGCGGGCGCGCATGTGATGAGTCTGTTCTGCCAGCATTTTCGCCACGAACTGCCCGCAGGGCAGAGCTGGGACACGGAACGCGAGCGCATCGCGGACCATATTGTCGACCGCGTCGCGGCCTGCTGCCCGAACCTGAAGTCGGCCATCGTCGGTCGCCAGGTCAAGTCACCGCTCGATATCGAACGCGATCTCAATATGCTCGGTGGCGACATCTTCCACGGCAAGCTGAGCCTGAATCAGATATTTTCCCTGCGGCCCGTCGGCGGTTACGCCGATCATCGCATGCCGATCGATGGTCTCTATCTGTGCGGCTCGGGAGCGCACCCCGGGGGCGGGGTGAGCGCCATTCCTGGGCGCAACGCAGCTCGGATCATTCTCCGCGACGCGCGGCGCGGGCGGGCGAGGGGCGAGAACAGCGCCTGAACCTCTTCCGCGCGCCCGCGAATCGTTTCGTGCGTCAGTGCATCAGGGGATCTTCCGGCAGCTGGATGCCGAGGCCCCGCAGCTGGCGGGCGATGATCGGGTCGCGGCTGTGCATCCAGCGCTGGTACAGCGCAAGAATCGTCTCGTCGCTCGCGCCTGCGTCGCGCGAGCAGGCCACGGCAACGAGCTCCAGAAGCTTGGTGAACATACCGGCCAGCTCCTGAAACACGTGGCGGTTGCCGCGTGCGTTTCCGGCCAGGTAGTCGTAGGCACTGCCGCCCATGCCCACCACGTAATCCTGCTGGATGCCGCGGCGGGTGAAGCGTTCGGGGAAGAGGGCGCCGAGAAACAGCGCCATGTCACCGAGCTGCTGCAGGAACAGGCAGCGTTGGTGATCGTCCTCAGCTTCCATCGCGTCGCCGTAGAGAAGGGCCAGGGGACGCAGGTCGAAACGGCCATCCTCGTAGGCAAACAGGCTCTCGCTGCGGCCGAAGCGCGCCAGCATGTGGCTGAGGTACCAGAGCGTATCGTCCGCCGGGGGCGGGCGGAGGCTCTGGCGATGCTCCTGCAACTGTTCGGTGAAATACAGCTCCAGCGATGGCGATGACGCCAGAGCGTCGGACGATGAATCCTGCAGCATGATCAGGCTCCTTCTTTCAGCGACCCACCAGTCCCACCAGGGTCCTGCTCGGTCGCTGTCGTGACCGGACGCGCTGCTTGCCGCTGGGGTGTGTCGCTCGGAGGCGTACTCGGCCCCGCGCCAAGCAGGCGTCTCAACGACTCTAGCAACCACTGCGCCGTCGCAAAAGTCCCCGGATTCCGCCTTTGGTAGGGATTTTCTCCTACGCTGGTGCTGCATTTTCCATAGGACAGAGCCTCACGGACCGAGCAGCGCGTCGCCATGGCCCGTATCGCGCACGGTGCACACGAGGCGCTCCTCGGTCACCTGCATGCTGCCGTGACCGTGCATGCTGATAGTGCGGGTGAAGCTTTGCGGTCCGTATTCCAGGCAGGGCAGCTTCGTGGCGCAACCGCCGACAAGGCCGCCCTGGGCGCCGACGGCGGCCACGAGCAGCAGGCTGCTGAGTCGTTTCAGGATATTGCGATGCGGCATGTGGCCGTCCTCCAACAAGCATGGGTTTTTCTCGAGCCGCTGGGTTCACTCAGTGGCGACGCTGTTCCGCTTGTGCTTATTGGATGGAACGGGGCACCGGTATCGGCGCGCCCGGGAGAGGCAAAGCAAGGCTCGAGCCACCTCGTCGATTTCTCGACCAAGGTCCGGTGCTTCTGCGGGTGGATGGGGTGTTCGGCGGTAGCGGCGAGCTGTGCTGTGCACAGCGACCGCCCACGCGCTGAATCCGTTGCCCGATTCAGGTGCGCCGGATGCGCCGTGAGATGATAGGCGGCGTTGCACTCGCGTCCGCTTGCGGCGCCGGTGGATTCACCGATTGAGCGCAGCGCTGGCTTATAATCGGGGCCATGTTTCGCAAACAGGCCTCCGCCGGAGCCATCGCCATGTCCTTGTCCTTACTACCGCGTTCTGTCTCGCCTTCACCGTCCGAAAACTCGCGCCGCCGCGTGCGCGCTGGATTTCTGCTCGCCGGCCTGGGCCTGCTCGTCCTGAGTGGCTGCGCCATGCGCAGCGACTACGAGGCCTACTACCTCGCAGAGCAGGGAGACTTCGAAGGATCGCTGAAGGCCGCAGAGAAGGCCCGGGGCCAGGGGATCGACGGTATTCTCTTCGGGTCGGGCGCCAGCGGATGCCGTGACTACGCATCCGTCGTCACCGTGCTGGTGGCCAAGGGGGACTTCGCCGGAGCAAGGCAGGCCTGCAGCCGCTACGAGCGCGAATGCGCGGTCGTGCCGGACAATGCCCTGTGTTTTGTGTATGAGAACTCGGCGCTGGAGGCCGCGCGCTCGGATGCGGATCTGGCCGATGCGATGAGCGCCGATGCTCGCGAGCAGCTGCACTTCCGCTGGCTGATGATCCGCGATGACTACGAGAAACGCGGCATCAAGCGGCCGATTTACTGATCCACGCCCGGCCGCCCGGCGCGTCGCCGAGACCGCGCTGCCTTGTCAGGCGGCGTCCTTTGGCACGAAGCGCAGGGCCGCGCCGTTGTTGCACCAGCGCTGTCCCGTGGGCCGTGGACCGTCCTTGAACACGTGACCGTGGTGTCCGCCGCAGCGCGCGCAGTGGTACTCCGTGCGCGGCATGAACAGCAGCGTATCGCGCTTGGTTTCGAACACGTCGGGGATGGTGGTGAAGAAGCTAGGCCAGCCCGTACCGCTTTCGTATTTCATCTCTGAGGTGAAGAGTGGCAGATCGCAGCCGGCGCAAAGAAAAACGCCGTCGCGCTTCTCTTCGTTCAGGGGGCTGGTTCCCGCGCGCTCCGTGGCTTCCTTGCGCAGTACCTCGAAGGCCAGGGGCTGGGTCAGGCGCTCGCGCCACTCATCGCGCGACAGGGAGACTTTTTCATCGACGCTGACCGGCTCGAAACCGTCCGGGAGGAAGTCCCGCCACTGCGCCTGAATATCGTCGAGCATCCTGCGTCTCCTGTTGTCCGTAGCGGCAAGCGCCGATCCGACGCGCCCCGGCAGCATGAGCAGCGGTGCGAGGAGCGTTGCGGTGGCGATGCCCTGAATGAGTCTGCGTCGTTGCATTTTACCCCTGCCTCATCGATTTCCGGGAATCAGAACAGTAAGCACTTCGACAGTAAGCACTTTGCCGCGTTCCCTCGGGGCGCGGCAGCACCGGGGAGTATCCATGGATTCAGGTCACCTGCCACCGCCACCCGGCCATGGCATCAGCGAGGAAGAGCAGGCGCGCATCGAGCGCATCAGCAGCGAGCTGCGCGCTGGTATCGAGGAGCTCGACGATATCGGTCCGGCGGTCAGCATCTTCGGCTCAGCCCGGTCGCAGCCCGACAGCTGGGAGTATCGCAGCGCTCAGGGCCTCGGTGAACGCCTCGCCCGGGCGGGCGTGGCCGTCGTTACCGGGGGTGGCCCGGGCATCATGGAGGCGGGCAATCGCGGGGCCAGCGTCGCCCGGGGGCGTTCCGTCGGCCTCAACATCACCCTGCCGCACGAGCAGCTGGCAAACCCCTACGTCGATACGGACATCGCCTTCCGCTACTTCTTCACGCGCAAGTTCATGCTGATCCGCTACGCCATGGGCTTTGCGATCTACCCCGGTGGCTTCGGTACCGTCGACGAACTCTTCGAGCTGCTCACGCTGGTCCAGACGCGCAAGCTGGCGCCCTGCCCCATCGTGCTGGTCGGCGAGGACTACTGGAGCGGCCTGTACAACTGGCTGGCTAAAAGCACCGTGCCCGCGGGCTACGTCGAAGCTTCGGATCTCGATTTCATCGAAGTCGTGCCCGATGAGGTGGTCGCCGCGGAGGTTCTGCTCGAGCGTCTCGCCAGCTGAGGGCGTTCGCTTCAGGCCCGGCGTTCCTGGAACTCCTGAACCGCCTTGAGCAGCGCGCGGCAGGTGATCTGGCCGATGAGCTTGCCGTTTTCCACGACCGGGCGGCGGCGCTTGTTGTTCATCAGCATGTCCTGCGCGACGTCGACGATGTCTTCATCGGGGTGAGCGACGACGAGGTTCTCCGTGGCCATGTAGTCCGCGACGATACCGATGCCGCTCTTGTTGTATACGGCGCCAAGGATGGCGCGCAGGCAGTCGAGCTCGGACAGGATGCCCACGAGGTTGCCCTGCTCATCGATCACGCACAGGCCCGATATGCGGTTCTCCGTGATGATGTCGATGGCTTCGCGCAGGGGCAGATCGTGCCGCACCGTCGCGGGGTGGGGCAGCATATAGTCGCGGAGATTCACGGATCGCAGCATGCTGTGTCGCCTTCTTCGGGGCTTTTCCTCGCGCCTGTTCGGGGCCGGGCCGACGTCAGTATAGACTGCATGACCCCCATCCCGGTTTTCGGAGACGACGCCGTGAAAACCCTCCATCTCCTTCGCCACGCCAAATCCAGCTGGGCCGACGCGGGTGTCGATGACCACGACCGCGAGCTCAATGCCCGCGGCGAGCGCGACGCTCCGCGCATGGGGCGCGCACTGGCCGAGCGACTGCAGCCGCAGGTCGTGCACGCGAGCACGGCGCGGCGCGCACAGCGCACCCTTGAGGGCTTATGCGATGGATGGCCGGCGCTGCGCCTGCAGCGTCACGTCAGCGACGAGAGTCTCTACACCTTCGACTGGCAGGAACTGCTGGCCTGGATACAGGACCTGTCGCAGAACCCGGACAGCCTGTTCCTCATTGGTCACAACCCCGCAATGACGGAACTGTGCAACCAGCTCGTCGGCCGCCTCGCCCTCGACAACCTGCCCACTGCGGGCTACCTGCGCTTCAGCGCCGATATTGACAGCTGGTCCGACCTGACCGAAGGCATTGCCACGCTCGAGGACTACCTCTTCCCGCGCGACCTGCCCGCGCCCGCCTGAAGGTCACGCGTGCCATAGCCGGTGGTCGAAGGGCGGGCGCCATCGCCCCCCCCTCTGAGCTGACGCGAGGCTGCGGCGAAAGCCGATGCCACTGCCGGGGCGGACCGTGCTCAGGCCGCCCGCGCCCTCGCGAGCGCTTCGCGCCCGTGTGCGCTGCGGTAATCGATAGCCGGGCCCGCGGGCACGATGCGCGTCGGATTGATCGTGCCGTGCGACGCGTAGTAGTGCACCTTGATGTGGTGGAAGTCGACCGTATCTTCAACGCCCGGAAGCTGGAACAGGTCGCGCAGGTAGCCGCGCAGCGCCGGATAGTCCTCGATGCGCTGACGGTTGCACTTGAAGTGCCCGTGGTAGACGGCATCAAAGCGTATCAGCGTGGTGAACAGGCGGATATCGGCTTCCGTGAGCGTATCGCCGCAAAGATAGCGCTGCGTCTCCAGGTGGGCATCGAGATGGTCGAGCTCGGCAAAGACCTCGGCATAAGCCTCCTCGTAGGCCTCCTGCGTGGTGGCGAAGCCGGCTCGGTAAACGCCGTTGTTGATCGCCGGGTAGATCCGCTCGTTCCAGGCGTCGATATCGTTCCTGAGCGACGCGGGATAGAAGTCCTCGCGATTGCCGGTCAGATCGTCAAAGGCACTGCCGAGCATGCGGATGATCTCCGAGGACTCGTTGTTCACGATGCGGTCCGTCTTCGTATCCCAGAGCACGGGCACGGTGACGCGCCCCGTGTAGTCGGCGCGGGCGCGGGTGTAGACCTGGTGCATGAGTTCGAAGTCGTGCAGCGCGTCGCCGCTGCTGCCTTCGTCGCGGGCGAAGGTCCAGCCGTTCTCGAGCATGATCGGACTGACCACGGACACGCCGATATGGTCCTCGAGGTCCTTGAGCGCACGAACGATCAGCGTGCGATGTGCCCAGGGACAGGCCAGCGATACGTAGAGGTGGTAGCGGCCAGACTCGGCCGCAAAGGGGCTGTCCTGCGCGCCGATCCAGTCGCGGAACTGCGCGTCCTCGCGGACAAAACGCCCGCCCGAGCTGCTCGTGTCGTACCAGCGATCCTGCCATTGTCCGTCGACCAGTAATCCCATTGTGTTGTCCTCCCTGGCTGTCATTGATGCGTCTGGGGGAGGCTAAGCTCTCACGAAGACGAACAAAAGCTGAAAAATTCTGATTCAGCTTTCGTTTCCTTCGAATATTCGGTGCCTGTCGAGTTCCTGGTGCAGCAGCTCGCCGAGGCGGCAGGTGGCCGGGCCCGCCTTGTCCGGGTCGGCGTAGGTGAGGTAGAGCGACACGCGCCGCCGCGACCCGCGCTCCAGCGGCAGCTCCATCAGCGCGCCGCGGGCAAGCTCCGCGTGAATCCGCGTAAGCGGCAGCCAGGCGAAGCCCATGCCGCGCGCGACCATGGCGATGGAGGTGGATACGTGGCTCACGGTCCAGCGCTGTTCGGCGCCGAGCCAGCCCGCGTCGACGCGCTGTTCCGTGGCCGAGTCGCGCACCACGATCTGCCGCTGCGGCGCCAGGTCCTGCAGCGTCAGCGGGCGCCCCACCTTCTGCAGCTCGTGCTCCGGGTGCGACACGGCAATGAAATCCACGTCGATCAGCGGTTCGCCGAGGAAGCCAGGCGGTGTCTGACCGGCGATCAGCAGGTCGACCTCGCCGCGCATGAGTCGCTCGGGGCCGCCCGAGAGCACGGTCTCGATCAGTTCGACGCGCGTATGTGGGTACTCGGCCGACAGCGTGGCGAGCGCGTCGGCGAGGCACTCCTGCGGATAGACCTCATCGACGGCGATGCGCAGTTCCGCCTCCTTGCCTTCGGCGAGGCTGAGCGCGATGGTTTCGAGCTGCTCGGCCTGATCGAGGAGCTGGCCGGCGCGGCGCAGCATCAGACTGCCCGCATCGGTGAGCTGGGCCTTGCGGCCGACGACCCGGAGCAGCGGCAGGCCGAGCTGGTCCTGCAGCTTGTGCACCGCGTGATTGATGCTCGACTGGCTTTTGTGGATGGCCTCGGCGGCCTGCGCGAAGCCTCCGTGTTCGACGACGGCGCGAAACATGCGCCACTGTTCCAGGGTGCTGCGGCTCACGGGCTGCTTACCTCGCTGGCGGGTGAGATAACGACCGCAATAATTTTGCGTTTATTTCGAATGGTAGCTGCAAAAATAAGCGATTTTCGTGCGAATAAACAGTGTTTAGGCTTCTCGACTTCGATCGATTCATCCCCAGGAGGCGCAGCATGCACAGCACCAGCAGAGAAGTGAAAGAAGTGATCCGGGCCCAGCCGAGCATGGACGGTGCCGGCGTGGCCATCCAGCGCGTTGCCGGCTTCGGGCACGCGGGCATGGACCCCGTGCTGATGATCGACGAGCTGCGCTCGGAGCATCGCGAGGACTTTGCCGCGGGCTTTCCGCCGCACCCGCACCGCGGCATGCAGACGCTCACCTACATGAAGCACGGCGGCATCATCCACGAGGACAGCCAGGGCAACCGCGGCGAGATCCGCAGCGGCGGTGCGCAGTACATGAGCGCCGGCCGCGGCATCGTTCACTCGGAAATGCCGACGCAGGACTCGCTCGGCCTGCATGGCTTCCAGCTCTGGTTCAATCTGCCCGCCGCCGAGAAGATGGGTGCACCGCGCTACCGCGACCTGCCCGTCGACGAACTCGGCCACGCTGAGGGCGAAGGTTTCCGTGTCGCCGCCGTGTCCGGCGACTGGCTGTTTGGCGCCGCTCCCGTGACCGGTCCGCTGTCCGAGCTCGCCGCGCAGGCCGCGCTGGCTGACCTGATGCTCGAGGGCGCCGCCGCCGTCGACGTGGCAACAGCGGCCGGCGAGAGCGTGATGGTGTTCATCTACGACGGCGCGCTGATGGCGCGCGGACAGACGCTTGCGGCGCGCCAGCTGCTCGTCTTCGGCGAAGGCGAGGGGCTCAGCCTCGAAGCGGGCGCCGACGGCGCCGGCATGCTCCTGCTGCGCGGCAAGCCGATCCGCGAACGCGTGGTGCACTACGGCCCCTTCGTGATGAACAGCGAGGCCGAAATCGAACAGGCCATCCGCGACTACCAGGCCGGACGCTTCGTTGCCTGACAGCGGGCATCCGTTGGTGCTACTCTTCCGCCCTTTGTTTTTCCGGGGCGGTCGATGGCTTTTTCCTTTCGATTCAGCGTTTTATCTGCGTTTGCGCATGCCTTCGCGCCCGTCTTGGTGCTAGCCCTCGCGGGATGCACCACGGCGGCGCCAGCCCCGCGCGAGGTCGCTGCGCAGGACGCGCCGGAGCTCTGCCCGGACACGCGGCCGCAGGTGTGCACGATGATCTACGCGCCGGTCTGCGCCGAACATTCCGATGGCCGTCGCGAAACGCTCGCCTCGGCCTGCAACGCCTGCGCGGACAACTCGGTGCAGCGCTACGTCGATGGCCCCTGTGAGGAGGGAAGCACCCCATGAGCCTGACCAACCGCATTCTTCTCGGAATGCTCGGCGGGATACTGCTCGGCTCGCTGCTCAATGTGATCGGCCACGGCTCCAGCCTTGAGCCGGGGCTGCGCAACCTGATCGAGAACGTCCTTGTCGACGGCGTCTTTGATGTGATCGGGCGTGTCTTCGTCGCTTCCCTCAAGCTGCTCGTGGTGCCCCTGGTCTTCGTGTCGCTGGTCTGCGGCTCCACCTCGCTCGGCGACAGCGCCCGCATGGGACCGATCGCGGGCAAGACGCTGTTGTTCTATCTCGCGACCACGGCCATTGCCGTCAGCTCGGCGCTGGTCATCGCCGTGTTCATCAGTCCCGGCAGCGGAGTAGAGGTGGCCTTCGACGCCGACTACACGCCAACGGAGCCGCCGCCGCTCAAGGACGTGCTGATCAACATCTTCCCGTCGAACCCGATCGCGGCGATGGCCGAGGGCGAGATGCTGCAGATCATCGTCTTCGCCCTGCTCTTCGGCTATGCCGTGTCTCGTTCCGGTGAAGCCGGCAAGCGCATGGCCGATTTCTTCTCGGACCTCGAGGCCGTGGTCATGAAGATGGTCGGCGTGCTCATGCATCTCGCGCCCTACGGCGTCTTCGCGCTGCTCGCGCGCCTCTTCGCCGACATGGGGATCAGCGCGATCTTCGATCTCGGGGCCTACTTCCTTACCGTTCTCGGCGTGCTGATCCTGCACGCGCTGGTCACCTACAGCCTGCTTCTGCGCGTGCTTGCCGGCCTGCCGCCGCGCCTCATGTGGCGCAAGATGCGTTCGGTCTGGGCCTTTGCCTTCTCTACGGCCTCATCCGGCGCGACGCTGCCGATCACGCTGCGTACCGTCGAGAAGAAGCTCGGCGTGGACAACAGCGTCGCCGGCTTCACCGTGCCCCTTGGCGCCACCATCAACATGGATGGCACGGCGATCATGCAGGGCGTGGCCACGGTATTCATCGCCGAGGTCTACGGCGTCGATCTGTCCATGGGCGCCTATCTGACGGTGATTCTTACCGCGACGCTGGCTTCCGTGGGCACCGCCGCTGTCCCCGGCGTCGGTCTCATCACCCTGGCCATGGTGCTCAATCAGGCCGGACTGCCCGTCGAGGGTATCGCCCTCATCATCGGCGTCGACCGTCTTCTCGATATGGTGCGCACGGCGGTGAACGTGACCGGAGACGCGACCGCCTCGGTGGTGGTGAGCAAGTCCGAGGGCAAGTTCGACCCCGATGTGTACTTCAACCCGAATGCCGATAACCATCCGGATGGTCCGGAACAGGAGTCGGGGCTCGCAACCTCGGCTCAGGCGTCCTGATGGCGATCCGGGTCAGCGTGGTGCCGGTGACGGCCTACCAGCAGAACTGCTCGATTCTCCTGTGCCAGGACTCGGGTCGCGCGGCGATCGTCGATCCCGGTGGTGACACGGAGCGCGTGCTGGCGGCGGTGGAGCAGCTCGGCGGTGAGGTCGAAAAGATTCTGCTGACGCACGGTCATATGGACCACTGCGCCGCGGCCGACGTGCTGCGCCAGCAGCTGTCGGTCCCGATCGAAGGACCGCACGAAGATGATCGCTTCTGGATCGACAAGCTGCCCGAGTGGTGCCGCATGGCCAATTTCCCCCACGCCGACGCCTTCGAGCCCGATCGCTGGCTCAGCGGCGGCGACGAGGTCACCGTCGGCGAGCAGACGCTGCAGGTATTTCACTGCCCGGGGCACACGCCCGGCCACGTGGTGTTTCTGCACTCGGGTCAGCGCCTGGCCTGGGTGGGCGACGTGATCTTCCAGGGCTCGATCGGCCGCACGGATTTCCCCAGGGGCAACCACGACGACCTGATCGCAAGTATCCGCCAGACGCTGTTCCCGCTCGGCGATGACATCACCTTCATCCCGGGGCACGGGCCGACCTCCACCTTCGGGCACGAGCGCCAGAGCAACCCCTTCGTCGCCGATCAGCGTTACGGCTGAGCGCAGTGAATGGTGCGGGGTCCTGCGCGGCCGCGGGCCCCGGCAGGCTTTGAGCGATAACGATGAGTGACGACGGGCAGCAGCGGCTCGCGGCCGATTTCCACGCGCAAACGGCACGCATTGCCTTCACGGAGCTGCAGCGCTTCTTCGCCGCCGGCCAGCTGGTGCTCGTCGCCGCCGGCCTGGACCTGGTGCAGGTGGCCGTGGCGCTGGCGGAGGACGACGCGCCGCGTTTTGAGCGCTGGATCGCCGCTGGGCAGGTCGCCGCCGTCAGCGATGAGCAGGCGCGTATGTGGCTGGCGGAAGATGCGGCGCTGTGGGCCGTGGTGGCGCAGCCCTGGGTGCTGGTGCAGGAGGAGCGCGATCGCGCCCTGATGCACTGACTGCGCTGCCGACCCGAGAACCCGTATCTACTACTGGATGACCTTCACCCAGTCCCCGGTACGCGGCTCGCCGCGAGGGTAGAAATCGTTGATCAGGCGCAGGTATCCCTCGGCGTTATCGATGCGGATGCTCGACGCCAGCGATTCCACGTTCGCCCCGCGCGGGACCTGGATATAGCGCACGTAACGACCGTTGCCCGTGGTCTTTTCCTTTGGATGCATCGGCCGAAAGCTCGCGATGATTGCCTTGAGCTGCGCGTCGCCGGCGGCAAAGTCGCTGGCCTCGCCCTCGAAGAGGTAGGTCAGGTTCTCCATATTGATCGTCGCCAGGCGCTTGCTCGTGCCACTGGCTGAGGCAACGGCGGTATAGCCGTCGAGACCGCTCTGCTGCAGCTGCTCGCCGGCGCTCAGTGTGCCCGTGGCAAGGCTCTCGAGCACCGCCTGCGGCGTTGCATTGGGGTCCTTGCGCCGAAGCGTGACCGTGAGGCGGCGCGATCCGTCGGGGGAGGCGGCAACGACGGCGCTCGAACTCGGCGTGACCGACCAGCCCTCGGGCTGTTCGAAGGTAAAGCCGAGCTTGTTGTGATAATAGCGGTCGTCCGCGCGCTGGCCGCCGACGCTTTCTCCCCAGACAATGCCGTCGGTCACGCGACGGAATTCGCCCGGCACCTCGGGGCTCTCGATGTAGCTTCCATCGTCGAGATCGCCGGCTGCGCGGATCACGGTCTGCAGGCGCTTGTCGTTGCGCGGATGGGTGGCGTAGAGGCCGTGGTAGGTGGTCCCGCTCTTGCCCGCCTCGCGCGCCTTGAGGCGCATGAACTGCTCCTGGTTTTTGAGCACGCCGATCACGTCGAGCAGGGCCTCGGGTTCGTAGCCGGCCTTATACATGTACTCGGCACCGAAGCCGTCGGCCTCGAGTTCCATGTCGCGGCCGTAGCCGCTGATCAGCTCGGCGCCATACATCTGCGAGGCCTCGTAGATGGCGCTGCTGCCCGTGAGCACGTAGGCGGTCGTCGACAGGACCTTGCCCGTGACCCCGGCGGTCTTGCGCCGCGCGTGGTGCCGCGCGGTTACGTGGGCGATCTCGTGGCCGATGACGCCGGCAAGCTCGGCCTCGGAATTGAGGTAGGCGAGAAGCCCGCGGTTCACATAGATATAGCCGCCCGGGGTGGCGAAGGCGTTGATCTCGGGGGCGTCGAGCACCGTGAAGGTGAATTCGAGATCGGGCATGTCGCTGACCGCCGCGAGGCGCTGGCCGATCTTGTTGACGTAGGCCTGCAGCTCCGGGTCGTCGTAGGCGGCGCCGTCGGCCATGAACTTCTCGTACATTTCGCGACCGGTCTCGCGCTCGCTGGCTGCGCTCGAGAACACCACCGTGGGTGTGCCCGTTGCGGGATTGACCGCGCAGCCGGGCAGCAGCGCGGTGCAGGCGGCGGCTCCCACGGTGACCAGCACAGCGATCACCCGGCGCTGCTGCGCCGCACAGCGAGCGATGAGTTCAGGCGCGCGCATCAGTAGTCCCCGGAGAGAAACTCGAGCAACTGGTCGCCGAGGCCATCGCAGGCGGTGCCCTGCACCGGTGCGATGATGGGAATCGGTACGACCACCGCAGGCATGTAGGACTGACCCGACGTCTGCGTGTTGAGACGGCCGACCTCGGCGCGATCGGTGAAGTCCCACACGGTTGCTTCATAGTCCGAGGCATTGCCCCAGGTGCCGAAGCCGAAGCAGCCGGCACCGCCGGGGCCGACGCCGCAGGTCATTGACCCCGCCGAATTGGTCTGCACCGTGTTGCCGTCGACCCAGATCATGTACTCGAGCTTCATCGCGGCGAGCTGTTCCGCCACCGGCGCCTGCTCCATGAGGCGGTCGATGTCGACGGGGCGCAGCGGCGCCGTGCGCGGCTCGAACCAGGGATACATGCTGTTGATGAAGTCGAGCTCGTCGATGATTTCAATACTCGGATCGCGCTTGGTGATGTGATCGGCAATGCACTCGATGAAATCGAACTCGGTTTCGTAGTCGCTGGCGTGGCGGCGCCCGAGAATTACCACGGAGGCGTCGCCGATCCCCTCTATCGGTTCATTGAACACCATCTCGTCGACGGTGGATGTGACGCAGCCGGAAAGGAGCGCTGTGCCAGTCAAGGCAAGGGCAGGCAGCACCCGACGCCAAGCGCGCATCAGGGGGCCGTCGATATCTGGGCAGCCGTCTGACGGGACTCGAGCCATTGGGCGACCTCCGGAACTTTCTGAAAGCTGGTGATGAAATGCGCGCCAGCGTCGCGCAGGGCCACCACTCCGGCGAGGCGTACGGCTTCCTCATCGCTCTGCAGGAAAGCCGTCGGCGTCTTGCCGTAGGCGGTCATGGTCCATTCGGCGATGGGCTCGCCCTGGGTGGTCACGAGTTCGAAGGCGTAGCGCATCCAGATCTCGTAGACCTTGATGTTGGTGTGGGCGGGGATCGCGTACTGCAACTCGTCCACGCGCGGAATCAGTACCGCATCTACGGCCGGGTTCATCTGGTCCGGTGCCGGCCGGGCATCGAGGGGGCGGATCCCGGCAAACATGCGCTCGAGAAGCTGGGACCACATCTCCACCTGGGCCTCTCCGGTCTTCACGATCCAGGTCGAGTCCGTGCGGCCCTTGGCTTCATCATAGAACTCGTGGTTGGCGAACTCGGGCTCATACCAGACGCCGATCGTAATCGGCAGGGGTTCGACGAGCGGCGGCGGGAACATGCCCGAAACGGTGACTTCCTTGGTAGCGCAGGCGGAGAGAAGCACAACGTACAGCGCCAGCACGGCGCTCCGGGCGCGGGCCCAAAGGCGTCCTTCGACGCCGTGCGCCGGCGTGCCCCTGTGCGCCTTCTTCTGCCTGCCTGTCATCGCTGTCATTACGCCGCTGTTGTGGCCTCAAGCCGCTGCCTTGCGCATTTTCCCATCGTTCGCATCGCTGCCGCTCCAGATCAACCCGACGGACTCCGGTGCGGGACCCGAGCTCAAGGCCTGAAATCATTCAGGCCGACAACGGCCCCGAGCTTAGGGCCTGAAATCATTCAGGCCCACAAAAGTCCCCGCATTGCGGTAGGTGAGCTCCCGCATCAGCGCGGCGAAGCGGATGCCCGTGGTCTGAAGACTCGCCGCACGAATAAATTGTACGGGGAAGCCCACGGCGTGGATGCGCACGCGGCGCTGGCCGTCGCTCGCCTCGCGGTTGATCTGGTCTACCGTGTCGATCACCTGGGCGATGGATTCGCCGGTGAATTCGTCGCCGAAGACGTAGATACTAATCTTTTTCTTCGGGTCGTAAAAAGTTCGGATCGCTGCCGTGATGCCTTCCACCGGGGACGAGTTGGAGAACACGTTCCAGTTGCGCAGGTTCTGCATGATCACGCGGCGGCGGCCTTCCGTGTCCGGAATCCACTGGCCGCGATAGCGACTGAACATGTAATTGCCCATGTCGTTCATGATCTGGATGCCCTTCACATTCGGGTAGATGTTCAGGGTGGCATCGATCTCCTTGAGCATGCGCTCCCAGGCGTAAGAGAACATCGAGCCCGAGGTGTCGATCACGAAGATGATGTACTCGCTGTCGACGGGAATGCCGCCGATCAGGTTGCTGCTGACCTCGAGGCCGTCCAGCAGTCGCTTCATCTCGTCGGTCAGCGACTGCTTGGCAATGGCCAGCTCTTCGGTGATCACCGAGTTCGTGTTGGTCTCCACCTGCAGACTGTCGTAGCGCGATCGCGCGCTGGCGAGCTGGCCGCGCAGGATTGCGATGCGTTCCTCGTAGTCAGACAGCTGTTCGCGCCGGGCGTTCAGATCGCGGTTGAGAACCCGCGTCTCGCCGCGGATCTCGAAGAGTTGCTCCTGCAGATCGGCGACCAGGCCCTCGAGGTTCTTCGTCGAGGCCTCGATGATCTGCGGCTCGACGGTCTTGGTGATCATCAGCAGCAGGATGACGGCGCCGAAGCCGCAGCAGATCACGTCGAGGAAGGACAGCGAGGTTTCCGCCATTTCGCGGCGTTTACGCGGCATCGCAGGGCACCCCGTTGGTCACGGCCAGTCGCTCGCCGGGCTCATGAAGGACCCGCGCGTGCTCTGGGCAAGCTGCCAGAACTCGGAGGCGGCAAGGGGATCGCCCTCCATGGGCGCGAGAATGATGTTCACGGGCACGTTCGCCGGGAGCTGGCGCACGGCCTGTCGGTAGAGGCGCTGACGCTCGTTGCCGCTCACCGTGGTGCTGCGCGGTGGATTCACGCCCTGTGTCGGCAGCCCGTCGGTGATCAGGAAGATGTTGTCGGGTACCGGCGACAGCGTCTGCAGATGGGCGAAGGCATTCTCGAGGCTGGTGCCGCCGGCGGGGACGATCTTGCGCAGCGTCTCGGTGACGGCCTCGAGCTGGGCCTGGTCGGCAACTTCCAGCCACTTGCCGTCCGTTTCGGCGATGGCCGCGCGAGCCAGCGTGTTGAAGGTAATTACCTGGTACTCGCTGCCGATGGGCAGCTGCGCCGTGAGCCAGTCCACTGTCTTGAGAGCGCGGTTCCATTTCTCCGCGTTGCGCTGCAGGTCCTCATCCATGTTGCGCAGGCGGATGATGTTCACCAGCTTGTCCGAGAGCATGCTCGCCGAGACGTCGAGGAGGATGGCGATGTTGCGGCCACCGAGGTTGAGGCCGGTCAGGTACTGGCGATTGCCGTCACCGACGAAGCTGCGTGCGCTCTTGCCCGCTTCCGCCTCGGCGGCCTCGCGCAGGCGCTCGATTTCCTCCTCGAGCGACTGGATTTCCGCCTTGAGCTGCTCGACGGCCTCTTCTTCGCTCACGTCCTCGGGGATCAGCGAGGCGATGAGCGCCTCGTACTCGTCGATCTCCTCTGTGACCCGCGTAGCCCGACCCTGGGCCTCGACCAGTTCGAGGTCGACCTCGTCGAGGGCGTTGCGCAGCACCACCATGTTTTCCTGGCCTACGCGGATATCCTCCTCGAGCATGTTGACCTCCGAGAGCAGGTCGACGTTGAGGTCGCGCGACTGCACCTCGATGCTGTGATCGATGATCAGGAATACGAGCACTACCGCGCCGAAGCCGCAGGACATGATGTCCAGGAAGGACAGGTTGAAGGTGGTGAATCTGCGCTTGTGTCGCCGGGCCATGGGGGATGCCTAGTCGACCACCTCGATGAGACGACCGGCGCCGGCGGCGCCGAGCGAGAGCGTGTCGCCGAGCGCCAGCGGATGCCCGGGAGTCGCGGGCAGGCCGTTGATCAGCGCGCCCTTGCCGTGGAGCGTCCACTGGCCGCCGTCTTCGCGCAGCTCGAAGCCCTTGCCGAGCACCACCTGACTTCCGCGCAGGGGCAGAGCGCGCGTATCGAGCAGCACGTGCGTGGCTCCGCGGGTGCCGGTGCGGGTGACAGGCTGCAGCGATGCCGGCGCGTCGGAGGGCGCGGGCCGCGGGCTGTCCTCAGGCTCTGCCCTGGGCGCTGAACCGGCGGCTATCGCAGAGCCCAGTTTCAGTCGGTCGATCAGGTGCACGTCATCGTCGCCGAGTTCGACCTGCGATTCCTGCGTCTGCCAGGCATCCCACAGCGCCGTGGCCGCGAGGTGTTCGCCACCGAGCTCATCGACACCGGGCAGCAGTGACAGCTCGGGATCGAGGAGTATCGAGGCGGATCCGCCGCCGACCGCCTGGCGCACGCCGTCGATCAGCCGCTGTGAAGCAGGCTCGAGGGCCGAGGCGGTGATGCGGCAGCGATGGCCGTCGATATCCACGCTGGCCTCACCGCGCTCGCGCACGCTGGAGAGGATTTCCGGGAGGCGGTTGTACAGCGTCTGCTCGCTGCTGGCGCTGCGCCGCGGGTCGAAGCGCGTCTGCTGCACGAAGGCGCTGGCGATGGCGCCGACGCAGCGCTCCTGCAGCGCCAGCAGTCCGCAGGCGGGCAGGGGGGTCGAGCGCAGCAGGCGCAGCGAGTCGCCGTCGATCTCGAGTTCGTTGACCGTGCTCTGGTTGAGCTGGCTTTCGACGTGCAGCGCACGCCCCGAAGCGCCCCGGCGCGCCAGGACGAGACTGGCCAGCAGCACGCTGCGGCTGACCAGACCCGCGACCCGGAAATCGCAGGCCTGCGCCACGCCGAGGAGCAGGCTCAGCTGCTCGCGCGGCATCGAGTCGGGTACGGCAAAGGTCAGCGTATCCGGAGCCCCGGCTTCGCTGTGCACGGCGCGCAGGTGCGAGTGCACAAGATCCGCCGTATGCCGCGCGGCGCCCAGGGCCGGCTTCAGCGGCTGCGTGCTCAGCTGCCACCAGAACCGGCTGTTGGTGTCGCGCGGGCGCAGGCGCGACTGCTCGAGGGCCGGGCGTCCGAAGTGGTAGTCGCCGCTGTCGTGCAGCACGAAGCCGGGGCTGTGCACGGCGCCCTCGGCCTGCCAGAGGCTGATCTGCGTGTCGCGGCAATCGAGCAGTGCCATCAGTCGTGCGCCACCAGGAAGCGCAGCAGGCGGCTGTCGGCATAGCGCTGGCAGTTGAGCACCAGGCGCTCCTGCGACAGCTGCAGCTGGTGCAGGCAGAACATGATGATGATCGACAGCACCAGGGCGACGAAGGTGCTGTTGAAGGCCACGCCCAGGCTCACGGTAACACCGGAGATGTCGCCCTCGACGGCCTTGTAGGCCTGACCCAGCGCGTCGCCGATACCGCGCACGGTGCCGATAAAGCCGATCGACGGGATTGCCCAGGCGATGTAGCGCACCATCGACAGTTCCGAGTCGAGGCGGTCTGACTCCACGTCGCACTGTTCGCGGACCGTGTCGGATACGGCGGGAATGCTGCCCGTGGTGGCGAAGCGCTGCAGGGCCGCGAGGAGCGTTCGCGGCAGCAGGTAGTTCTGCTGCTGGGCGGGCAGGGCCTCGACGGAGCGACTGAACTGGCGCGCGTCCTCCGGGAGCACGCTGGTGCCGTCGGGAATCGACAGAATCTCCTCGTCGAGGAGCTTCTGTTCGGCGAGGTTCTGCCAGCCCTTGTAGCCCATGATCGACAGCGCCCACAGCAACAGGATGAAGCAGGCTTCCTGCTCGAGATCGCGTACCACCACCGCGATGCTGCGCTGCGGCACCACCTCTTCACCGGCCGCCTGTGCTGCTGCCTCGGCCGCCAGCTGCGCGTCGGCGCTCGGGCGGATCACCGCGACGTAGGCCGCGTGTACCAGGATCACCGCCGTGAGCAGGGCGAAGAGCTGGAACATGAATTCGGAGGAGAGGCCGTTCTTCATCGAGCGCGGTGTCCTGCGTGCAAGGGGCTTGTAGGGCGTGCTGGCTGTATCGGGGAAAGCGGGTGCGTCGGGTCGACGGTGCAGCCTAGATATCGACGGGGAAGGAAACGGACAGGTCCTCGGAAATCTGCTCCGAGGCCTCGTAATCCTCGAGGGGCGCCTGTGCCGACCCCCCGGATGCCGGTGGCAGATCGGCTGAATCTCCAGCCTGGTCCCCAGCCGGCGCCGCCGGGTCGCCTTCCTGCGAATCTGCGAAGGGTGCGAGGCCAATCACGGCGGCAAGAAGGGCAGCGGCCGCGACGAGGGCAAGACGGGCGCGCGTGCCTGCGTGCGTAATGCTGGAAGACGTCTGAGCTTCTTTCACCGTTCTGCTCTCACTGTTCTATTCCGCGTAGCGAGCGATGCGAAATCCTACGTCATCGCGTCCGGCCTGCCCATAATCGCGATAGCTCAGACGCAGCTCGGGCAGGCGCCCGAGGGCCCAACTGGCCCCGCGGACCACGTAGTTGTCGCCGCGCTGCGCGCCGAGCGGATCGGTAGCCACAACGCCGCTCGAGGCGGGAATTGTATACACGTCGTTCATCCACTCGGACACGTTGCCGCCGAGGTCGTAGATGCCGTGGTGGTTCGCCGTGAAACTGCCCACCGGCGCACTGACCACGTAGCCGTCGTTGTAGCCATTGAGAATTCGCCCGGTGACGTAGGCCGAACTGTTATCGGCCAGGTTTTCGACCACGGAACCGGGCGGAAATTCCTCGCCCCAGGTGAATCGCAGCAGCTCTTCGCCGCGCACGCGCGCCACCCAGGCCCACTCGGCCTCCGAGGGCAGGCGGTAGCCGAGGGCGCTGGGGTCGAAGCCGACGATGATGCCGCGGTCTTCGAGGTAGAAGGGTTCGAGGCCTTCACGGCGGCTCAGCCAGTTGCAGAACGATGCCGCCTGCTGCCAGCTCACCTGCGCGGCGGGCTGCGGCTCGCGGTTGAGGCTGTTGCCCTCGACCTGCCCGGAGTTGTGCGAACTTTCGAAGAGGCGGAACTGCGCGTTGGTGACCTCGCGGTCGGCGAAGTAGAAGGCGCGCTCGAGGCGCACGGGATGCAGCACTTCGTTGGCGCGGCGGCCAGGGTCGCGTCGCGAGGCGCCCATGCTGAATTCGTTCTTCGGCGAATCGATGGGGTTCATCAGCACCAGCGTCTGACCGATGGCCGTGGTAATCGTCGGCGTGAGTCGTGCCTGGCGCGCCGCTTCCGGCGTGAGCAGGGTGACTTCCACCAGCTGCTCGAGCCCCGGGCGCGGCGTGACGCTGCGCCGCGCCGATTCGAAGCCGTCGAGGCGGAATTCCAGGCGCTGCTGCACGGCGGGCAGAGCGAGGGTCTGCGTACCGCGACCGACGACGCGACCATTGACCAGCACTTCGGCGTCGGCGGGGCTCACCTTGACCAGCACGTCGCCGAGCAGCGGCTCGAGGCGAATGCTGCGCTCATCGCGGGCACCGGCCTCCATGCGCAGGCTGCGACTGGCGCGCTGGTAGCCGGCGCGCGACAGGCTGATGCGGTGATCGACTCCCGGCTCGAGTTCGATGTCGAGCGGCGTCTGGCCGGCGAATTCGCCGTCGACGGACACGTTGGCTCCCGAGGGCTCGCTGCTCAGGCTGAGTACGCCGGTCGCCGGCGTAAGAACCAGCGCGCCGAGATCCTGCGCCTCACCGGCCACCACGCTCAGCTCGCGCTCGAGGGCTGCGAAGCCGGCGGCTTCGAGGCGCAGGCGGCGTTCGCCCTCGAGCACTTCGTAGGCGCCGGAGCCCTCGCCAAGCAACTCGCCGTCGACATAAACCTCGACGACGTCGGGCTGCGCCTCGAAGCTGATGTCGGCCCAGGCCGGATCGAGCACGATGTCGAGGCGCTGCTGTACGCGCCGGCCGGTAATCGAAAGGGGCTGTTCGAGCGCCTGGTAGCGCGGCGCCTCGATGCGCAGCGTGTATTCGCCCGCCTCGACCTCGGCATCATCGAGCGGCGCCTGCCCGAGTGCTTCACCGTCGAGAAGCACGCGAGCGCCCGCGGGTTCGACGGCGATCGTGAGGCGCCCCGGCAGCGGCTGGAGGATGACCTCGCTGCGCTGTGTCGCCTCGCGGCTGACTTCCAGCGCCTCGTCGTAGGGGCGATAGCCGGCAGCGGCAACGCGCAGCCGGTAGCTCCCGGGGCGCAGGAGGTAGCGCTCACCGAAGGGCAGCGCCAGGCCCGAAATCCTGATGTCCGCATCGTCTGCGCCGTCCGCGATCACATTGATCTGCAGCGAGCGCGCCGTGAGCAGGAACCACAGCGCGGCGGCGAAGGCGACGAGTACGACGCCGAGCGCAAGCCGCTGCGGCGACAGGCGCCGCGTGCGCGTAACCTGCACTTTTTCAAGCGGCTCGAAAGCAGCCGCTTCAATCTTCGTTGGGCGTTCGTTGCTCACTGCTTGACCGGTAGGGACACTAGAAACTGATCGGCTCGTTGCAGGCGATGAGCACGGGCTCGCGCGAGTCGGGGCCAACGGTGAACTCGACGCGAACGTCGCGGTAGCGCGGACGGCGCCCCACGGCCACGTAGGTGCCGGGGCGCAGTTCGAGTTCGCGTTCCTCGAAGCTGCCGAGGCGGGCTACCTTGTACACGGTGACCTCGGTTTCGCCGTCGGAGCGCAGGCGGACGGGCAGGGGCCGGCTCGCCACGGTGATGATGTCGGCAACGCGCGCGCGCTGCTCGGCCAGCTTTGCGCCGGCATCGCCGAAGGCCTCGGCCTTCGCCAGCGAGGCGCGTGCCTCGGCGAGAATCGCATCGTCGACGAGACGCTCGGGCTGCTCGATGATCGCGCCGAGCTCGCGCGTGATCTCGGCGCGCGGCTGCGCGTCCGCGAGGCCCTCGCGCGCGAAGCGCAGGCTGCTGTCGATGGCGAGGGCCTCTTCGTAAAGTTTAATCGCCGTCTCCCAGTCCTCTTCGCCGGCTGAGGCTTCGGCGCGCCTGCGCAGGTCCTGCAGGCGTGCGGCGGTGCGCGCGACGCCGAGTTCGCTCAGCGCCGCCTCGGCCTCGGAGGACCCGGGTCGCAGCGCGGCAGCACGCTTGAAGCGCGTTTCCGCGCGATCGAAGGCTGCCTCATCGAGCGCCGCATAGCCTTCGGACATGGCGGCATTGAAGCGCTGCGACGTAAGGGCATCGCGCAGGCGCGCCAGCTCCCTCGCGACGCGCTGGTGCTGCGGATCGCGCGCTGCGGCGCCGTCGAGCGCGTCCACGGCAGCCACGAGGTCGCCCTCGGCCTCGGCGGACTCGGCCTGCGCCACGGCGTCGACGATCGCGGGCAGCGCCTCGACGCGCTCGCGCCTCGGGTCGATTTCCGGGGCGCCGGCCTCGAGACGCTCGGCCATGACGAGCGCCGCCGTGGCCGCCTCGACATCGAGGGCCTCAACGGCCGCCTCGATGGCCTCCAGCTGCTCCTCGAAGCGCTGCGGCAGACTGCCCTCGAGGGCGAGGGCCTGATCGAGCGCAGCGCGGTAGCTGGCGATCGCTTCATCGAAGGCGCGCTCGCGGTACTGCTCGTCACCCTGCGTGGCGAGCCCCGCGATTGCCTCCATCGCCGACGCCGCCCAGTCGAGGGCGCCGCGGTTCTCCAGGTTCTCGCGGACGTCGATGAGTTCGCCCAGCAGCTCCTGCGCTTCGGCCCGGGCGCGGGCTTCGACGGCATCGGCGTAGGGACTGGCGGACGCGGAATCGTTGCTGGCAGCGCCGGTTCCCGTGGTCTCGGGGACTGGGCCCGCGCGTCCTCCGCCCTGCTCTGCTGTAGGTGGCCCGGCGACGACCGTCGGATCCTGCTCCACGAGGCGCGGCAGGGCGAAGAAAACGAAGAGCGCGATGCCGACGAGAAGCGCAAGCACCGGCAGGGCCATGGCGGCGCTGCGCCCGCCCCGGCTCTCGCTTGCGCTGTCGACTGTGCTTTGCGGCGCGGCGTCGAAGGGGGTCGGTTCAACCCGTTGAAAGCGATCGGACACGGCGGTGCCGGGAGTCGGTCTAGTTCTGCGAGACGCGGTCGGCGTCGAGCGGTTCGAGATCACCGATTTCGTTGCGGTAGATCTCTGCGAGGACGTCGCGCCACTGAGCGTACTGATCCTCGACGCTGCCGCTGATCATCACCGTGCGGTCCTCGAGCTCGATGACCTGCGGCGTGATTTCGGCCTCGAGGGACTGGCCGACTTCCTCGAGCGCCTGCACGTGAATCTGCGCCTCGGCGCGGCTCTCGAGGCCGGCCTTGAGCAGGTAACCGCCACCGATCACGGCGACGTTGCCCGCGGCGCGCGTGGCCCGGTCGCCGCCGCTCGTCGAGGCGGCGATACCGGCGAGGATCGCGGCGCCGCCAGCGATCAGCTGACGCTGGCTCTCGCGCTTGAGTTCCTGGTAGGCCACCACCTCCTGATAGCTGAGGCGACGCCATTCCTGGTAGGGGCCGTACATGTCATCGGAGAAGCCCGCGTAGTAGCTCTGCAGCGTGTCGACGAAAACGTGATCGCGCTCGCGCAGCTGGCGCACGCGCTCGAGCATCGGATCGCCCTCGGCGGGCAGGCGCACGATCAGGCGCTTGCCCTTGCGCGTCCGGTCGAGATAGCCCTCGAAAGCCTCGGCGGAGAAGCTGCGCGCGAAGAGTAGCTCCGACACCGTGCGGATCTCGCGCCGACTCACCGACGGCAGCTCGTCAAAGCGCGCGACCAGGTCATTGGCGATGGCGTGGTATACGGCCTGAAAGGGGTCGTAGGTCGTGCGGGTCTTGCTGTCGTAGGCGTAGCGACTGGCGCGGCCTTCGTATTTCTTGTCGAGCCAAACGTAGTCGCGCGAATCGCGGGCAACGATCTGCAGCTGCAGGGATTCGCCATCGGAGTGGAGAATCGTGCCGCTGATATTGAGGTCGGTGATGCGCTCGTCGTTGGGGACGACGCGCACCGCACCCCAGGCGCCCGAGTTCTGCAACACGCCGGCGAGGGTCTGCGGAATAAAGCGCGCTTCGGCGCGCCGTACCTCGGGGTAGATGCGGTCCTCATCGTCGGCCACGTCGAGGCCGGGATCGAAAATCGTGATGGCGACGTCGAGCAGTTCCTCCTCCGGAACACTCGCGGACGGAGGCTGCAGCGCGGGCACGCTGGTGCTCTTGATCGTCTCGCTCACGCAGGCCTGCAGCAGCAGCGCACTGAGGAGGACGGCACCAGCAGCGACGGACCTGGTCAGGCGCCGTTCAGTCCTCGATGCGCTCGATGCGACCGGCGCGGCCAGCGAAACCCTCGGGCTCACGGTTCCTTGATCCCCTTGTACTTGCGGTATTCCGCCCACAGCTTTTCGCGCACCGCGGGGTCGGGCTCGCGCATGGCGGCCTCGCGCAGCTGACGCGCAACGACGTCGTCATCGTTGCCGTTGGGAATATCCGGCGGGGGCGGGTACTTGGCGGTGTTCTGCGGCACTCCGCCGCCCGACGAAACGCCGCCCATGCCGCCGCCGACGCTGTAGTTTCCGCCGCCGCCCATTTCGCGGCCAAAGCCGTCGTCGGCATCGCCGCCGGCGCCCTCGGCCGAAGCGGTCTGCACCGGCTCGCTCTCGCCTTGCTCGCGCGCCTCGCGGCGCTGCCGCGCCTGTTCCTCGAGGATCATGGCGTCAAAATCACCCATCCCGCGCTCGAGCTCGGCATCGAGGATGGCCACCTGCTCGGCGGCCGTCATGCTGCCCGGGTCGCGTCCGTTGCCCGGATATCGACCGAAGCCACCGCCCGCTTCGCCGTCCTCGCCGGTCTCGGAGCCGGCGTTGCCATAGGCACCACCCGCTCCGTTCGCGCTCGCATCGGCGGTGCCCTCGCTGCCGCTGCCTGGCAGTCCCGGCGGATACGATCCGGCAGGTCCCGAGGCGCCATCGGCTCCGCCGTCCTCGCCCTCGCCCGGCTGGCCCGTGCCGGGGAAGTTGCCCATTGCACCGCCGGCAGCGGCGACGGGCTCCTCGTCGTCCATCGTCGGCAGCGCGTTGCCGCCGGCGTTGTCTTCAAAGCCCGGAAGGCCGCTGCTACCCGCCTCGGCCTGAGCCTCCGCGCCCTGCTCACCGCTGCCGTCGGCCGCGTCACCCGCGGCACCGCCGGCTGCCTCAGCTGCGGCAGCGTCTGCCCCGCCGCTCTGCGCCGTTTCCTGCACGTCCCCGCCATCGCGTCCCGGGGCTTCGCCGCTGGGAAATTCGCCCATATCGCGCTCGGCGTCGCCGCCCTGCGCCGCGCCGCGGCTTTCGAGGTCGCCATCGGTGCTGCCCGAGGCGCCTTCGGCAGAGGCCGTACGCTCGTTCTGCTCGCCGGCCTGTTCGCTGCCCGCCGAGTCAGACGGCGAGCCCTCTGCGGGCGAACCCCCCGACGTAGCGGAGCCGGGCATTGGCGCGCCGCCCGAGGGCGGCTGCGTGCCCGCGCTCGACGTTGAGGGACTCGAAGGAGACGACGAGCTGCTGCTCGACGATGAACTCGAACTGCTTGAGGAGCTTGAGCTGCTGCTTGACGAGGAGCTGCTCGACTGGCTCGACGACGAAGAACTGGACGACGAGGACGATGAGGAACTGCTCGGCGGCGGAGGCGTGCTCGGTGGCTGCGGTCGTGTCGGCGAGCTTGCGCTGGGGCAGCCCGTGAGCACGAAGGCGCAGGCCAGTCCGAGCATCGCGACAGGCAGCCCACGGCGCAGCGACCGCGCACTGCGTCGCCGGCTCGAAGTGGCTGTCTGTCCTTTCCTCAGCATGTCCGTGTCATCTCCATGGAGCGGCGGCCCGCCCTCGGCGTGCCATTCCTGCCTGATCGGTTCACCGCGGCGCGCCTCGTGCGGGTGCCGCGCTTGTGCGCTGCCGGCCGCGGCTGCCTGCCCGCGCTGCCGGCGAGCTGAACCTGTCCGCGCTGCCCCTGCGCCGAAAATTGTCGGGTGACAAGCGGCGCGTCACCAGCGCGTCGTGTCGTAGGCCCAGCGGATGCCCTCGGTCTTGACCGGCAAGCCGTCGCTGAAGCGCGGCCGGAACGGCGTCTGGCGCAGGCGGCGCATGATTTCGCCGGCGCGATCGTCGTTGCCGGGGTACTCATCGATGCGTTCGAGGTCGACCACGCGACCGCGGTCCGTAACCCCGAATTCTAACAGCAACATGCCGTCGCGCTCGCTCTCGGGCGGCGGCAGGGCACGCACGCCGCGAATGTTCGGCAGCGGCTCGGGTCTGGAGAACACGTCGTCGATAAGGTCTTTGGCAGCGTCCTTGTCGGCAAGTTCCGTGTACAGGCGGCCGTAGGTTTCAATGGCTTCATTGCGCTTGCCGTGCCACAGCTTCCAGTCCGCGAGCATCAACATGCTGTCGATGCTGTCGACGAGCGTGGCACCTTCCTGCGCGAGACGGACGTCGTAGATTGCGCGGATGACCGCGCTGCCCTGCTTGTAGCTCTCGTTGCTGTAGGCCACCTGCGAGGAATGCTCGCTCGGATAGATACCGGTGAAGCGGAAGCGCCCGTTGCTCTGCTCGCCGACGAAGCCACTCAACAGATACTGAGCGCGCAGCATGCCGTAGAGCGGAGGGAGCAGCTCGGGCGAGGTCTCGCCTTCGGCATCGACGAATTCCGACAGGGCGAGTCGATAGAGGCTCCACATGCGCGTCAGGCGCGCGACGGGCTCCTCGCCGAGACCGGCCTCGTAGGCCTGGCGTTGCCACAGCGCGTGCTGCATCAGCGCCTCACCCCGTGTGGTATCCGAGAGTGTGCGCGCCTGAACGCGGTAGAGATAGCGCTGGCGTTCATCGGCTTCCGTAAACGCGCCGATGGCGATATGTGAGGCGATCTCGCCCTGCAGCAAGGCGAGCTGACGGCGGCTGTACAGACCCTCGTTGATTCGCGCGAGGTGCACGCCGCGCTTGAACACCTTGATCGCGCCCGGGTGGTCGCCGTTTCGCTGCAGCGCCAGGCCCAGGCCCAGCAGCTGCTCACTGAGCTTCGGAGAAAACGCCCCCTCGCTGATTTCGAGTTCGGCGATCGCCTGCTGGTAGGCGCGCACATCGAGCATCAGTGCTTCGCGGGCGCGCTCGTCGCTCTCGAGGGGTTCATCAATGGGCTCATCGACAGGCGCTTCGGGGAGCGGGCTGTCTACGTTTCCTGTGATTCCTGAGCTTCGATCGCTGTTGCGCTCACCGCCCGGCTCGCTGCTTGGGGTGAGGTCGCTGACGTGGCTTGCTACAGCACTGCTTGCCAACTGGTGCTTCGATTCGCCGCCCTGTGCGAAGCTCGCCGCCGGCAGTGCCAGGACGGCAAGCGCCAGCGCCGCGGTCAGCGCGCGTCTGTCTGCCGGGTGTCGCCCGCCGCCCGGCGCTTGCGCGAGCGAGGTGCCCGCGTCCACAGCCGGCGCGATGCGTCCGACACGGTCAGTCGACCGCAAGAATTCAGGGAAATTTTCGTACATGGCACACAACAGGCTGCAACCTCGAACTTTACGCACTATCGCCCTCGCCGGACGCACTATAGCGCCCGCCGCGCGTCGCAGCAGCCGGGCAAGGCCCGGGCGGTCAGCATGCCCGTGCAGCGCTCGTAAGCCGCCACGCCCGCCAAGACGTCGAACATTACCCCCAGCACAAAGTCCGACACCACGCTCAACGCTAAGTCCGACGTCATCCCCTACGCTAAGCCGCGGAAAGATCGAGCGCGGGTATGATCGGGCCCCTATGACTGAGTCTGCAAACCAATCTGCCAGCGCAAGCCCGCTGATCCAGGCCATCGAGGAACGTCTCGACGATTTCCTGCGCGCCGTGGCCGATGGCTTCGACGTGCCGCCCGGCGCGCGGCTGCGATTCGAGGGGCTCTGCGAAGCCGCCGTTCTTGCGCAGGTCGTCGACGCCGGTGCGCTCGACGCGATACTCGAGGAGCAACGCCGGGCGGTGCTCGGCGCCTCCTTCTCCGAAGCGCTTGGCGCCGACTGGCGCGAGCAGCATCCTTTTCCCGAGCTGCCGCTGTTCATGTGCCGTGCGCCGGTGGTTCCGACCACCTCGGAGTGAATATACTCGCGGCCGCCTGGGTCGCTGCGAAGGCCGCTGCGAAGGCCGCTGCGAGGGCCGCGGCGGAAGCCGCTGCGATAGCCACGATCGACTCCGCATGCAGACACCTGCCCGCTCCGCCGGGCAAGCACGCCGGCGCGCATCGCGGGTCCGCCGGGAATACGCCGGGAATGATGGCCGGCGGTCGGCGGATCGGACACGGGTCCATACCGGGGTCGATACAGGATTCAAAACAGCCATGGTGGGAACGAAATGAGCGGCAAGTTTGCCGAACAGCGCCGCGAATACACCGCCGGCGGCCTCACGCTCGAGCAGCTCGATGCCTCGCCCATCGTTCAGTTCGAGCGCTGGCTGGAGCAGGCCGTGGACGCGGGGCTGGCCGATCCGACGGCCATGTCCCTGGCAACGATCGACAGCGAGGGCCGGCCCTGGCAGCGCATTGTGCTGCTCAAGGGGCTGTCCGATGAAGGCTTCGTCTTTTACACGAACCACGGCAGCGACAAGGCGGCGGCGATGGCCGCAGAACCGCGCGTATCGCTGTTGTTTCCCTGGAACGAGCTGGATCGTCAGGTGATCGTCGGGGGCCGGGCGCAGCGCATGAGCATGGCGCAGTCGGCAACCTACTTCCTCTCGCGACCTCGTGAGAGCCAGATCGCCGCCTGGGCATCGCGCCAGAGTCGACCGATTCAGGGACGCGCGCTGCTCGAGGCGCAGATGGACAAGCTGCGGCGCAAATTCGCCGATGGCGAGGTTCCGGTCCCGGATTTCTGGGGCGGTTACCGCGTCCATCCCGAGCGCATCGAGTTCTGGCAGGGCGGAGAGCACCGCATCCACGATCGCTTCCGTTACCAGCGCAGCGACGACGGGAGCTGGCAGATCACGCAGCTGCAGCCCTAGCGCTTCAGATCACGCGCCGCTGCTGCAGGTAGAAGGACTGCCCGGCGATGCCGAGGAGGCGACGACGCAGGGCATCGAGCGCCGCCGCGGCCACCATCGTCTGGAAGAGCACGCGCTCCACGGGCCAGTGCAGACACACGGCTTCCATCGCGTCGCGGCTTCCCCAGGCGAGCCACACGGTGCCGACGGGCTTGTCGGCACTGCCGCCGCCGGGTCCGGCGATCCCCGATACGGCCACACCGAGGTCGGCGCCGGTCCGCTCGAGTGCGCCGGCGAGCATCTCGCGTACCGTGGCCTCGCTCACCGCCCCATCGCCCTCGAGCGTTGCCCGGCGAACGCCGAGGAGGGATTCCTTGAGCGCGTTCGAATAGGTCACGAAGCCCCCGGGGAACACGTCGGAGGAACCGGGAATCTGCGTGATCATCTGCGCGATCATGCCACCGGTGCAGGATTCGGCGGTGGTGAGCGACACGCCGGCCTCGCGCGCCAGATCGATAACGCGGCCCGCAAGGCGGGTATCGTCCTCGCCGATGATGTGGTCGCCGAACAGCGACTCTAGAAGGGCCCGGCAGCGCTCGCGCTCGGGGCGGTGACCTTCGTCATCGACGATCAGCTTGATCTCGAGCTGCGGCGCGCCGGCGCGGAAGGCGAGGGTGACGCTCTGCGGCCAGTCGGGGCAGCGATCCAGCAGCAGCTGCTGCGCCGTGGATTCGCCAAGGCCGAAGGTCTGCAGGCGCAGCACGTCGCGCTGCGAGGTGACGCGAAAGCGCGCGCGCAGGCGCTCGCAGAGTTCGGGCAGCATCGCGCGCAGCTCGCCGGGCACGCCGGGCGTGCACAGCACCAGGCAGTCGCCCACTTCCAGGCAGAAGCCCGGAGCGCTGCCGATGGGGTTTGCGATCAGCTCGGCACCCCGTGGCAGCTGCGCCTGCTTGCGGTTCGAGTCATTGAGCGGCAGGCCGCGGCGTTCGCACCAGGCCGACAGGTGTGCGAGCGCCTCTTCGTGCTCGCTGATCGCGACGCCTGCCACTTCGGCGAGTACTTCGGCGGTCAGGTCGTCGATCGTCGGGCCGAGGCCACCGTTGACGATCACGGCGTCACTGCAGCGCGTGAGCGCCCGCAGTTCCTCGACCAGTTCGGCGCGCTCGTCGCCGAGGGTGATGCGTCGCTGCGGCCGCAGGCCGTGGAGCGACAGTTCGCGGGCCAGCAGCGCGGAGTTCGAGTCGACCGTGTCGCCGCTCATGAGTTCGTCGCCCGTGAGCAGCAGCTGCAGGCGGGGACCGGACTGGGGCATCAGTGAATCCTTGTCAGCATGCGTCGCGGCGCCGCCCCGGCGGCGCGCAGCGGCGCGCAACATAGCACGGCGCGCAGGCTGACACCGCCGGGGGCCTTCATTAAACTCAGCGCCCTTTTCGGGACGGGGTTCGTGCCATGAAGCGTGTGGTGTTCAATCAGAAGGGCGGGGTCGGCAAGACCAGCATCACCTGTAACCTGGCCGCCATCGACGCGGCCCGTGGTCGCCGCACGCTGGTCATCGACCTCGACGTACAGGGCAACACGACGCATTATCTCGTTGGCGAGATCGACGCCGAGGCCTTCCCCGCCGAGGCCCAGGGTGTATCGGGGCTGTTCAAGCAGACCGTTGGACCGCGGCGCATGAGCCGCGATCCGGATTCCTTCGTCTGGGAAACGCCCTACGAGAACCTCTACCTGATGCCCTCGAGCCCGAACCTGACCGAGCTCGAGCGCGAGCTCGAGGCTCGCTACAAGATCTACAAGCTGCGTGACGCGCTTTCCAAGCTCGAGGCGGAGTACGACCGTATCTACATCGATACGCCGCCCAACTTCAACTTCTTCTCCAAGTCTGCGCTGATCGCCGCCGACCGCGTGCTCATTCCCTTCGATTGCGACAGCTTTGCGCGCCAGAGCCTCTACGCGCTGATGGACAACATCGCCGAGCTGCGCGAGGACCACAACGAGGGCCTTGCCGTCGAGGGTATCGTGATCAACCAGTTCAACAGTCAGGCGCGCCTGCCGGGCGAACTGGTGGACGAGCTCAAGGCCGAGGGTTATCCCGTACTTGGGCACTATCTGGGCAGCTCCGTGAAGATGCGCGAATCGCACCACCAGCAGCGGCCGCTGATCGATCTTGCGCCCTCGCACAAGCTCACGCAGCAGTATCTGGCGCTGCACGAGTTGCTCGACGACGCGGGATGACGACGGCGTCCACCGTTTGGCGGCGGGGCGCTCGATAGACCATACTCCGATCGTGAGCACTGCAACGACCATTACGGGACGCGAAGGCGCTGATCCTGGCGACGAAGGCGCTGGCCGTGTGGACCCCGCGACCGGCGCCCTCGCGCTGCCTCCCGCCGAGGCCGTCGCCGCGCTGTCCGCCCTCCTCCAGGGCGAGGACGACCTCGTTGCCAATGCCGCCAACACCTCGGCCTTCCTCAACGAGCTGCTGCCCGATATCAACTGGGTCGGCTTCTACTTCCTGCGTGGCGACGAGCTCGTGCTCGGGCCCTTCCAGGGGCGCACGGCCTGTGTGCGCATCGCCGTCGGGCGCGGCGTTTGCGGTGTCTGCGTTGCCACGGGCGAGACGCAGCGCGTCGACGACGTGCACAGCTTTCCCGGCCATATCGCCTGCGATGTCCGCTCGCGCTCCGAACTGGTGGTGCCGCTGCGCCGCGGCGAGGACATCGTTGGCGTGCTCGATATCGACAGTCCGCACCCGGGGCGCTTCAGCAGCGCCGACCAGGACCTCGTCGAAGCCCTGGCCGCCGCGTTCTGTCGCTGCCAGTACGGTGCCTGACGCCCGGTCGATGACGATGGCTGATCCTGCAGCGAACCTTCCGCAGCGTATCGGCAACAGGCAGGGGGCGCTGGTGAGACCCGGACCGGTGACGCTACTGCTGGCGCTGCTGTTGCCCGTGCTGCTCTCGGCCTGTGCGAGCAGCGGATCGCGTACGACCGGCCTCGAAGTGCCGCCATTGCGCTTCGCCGACGAGGTGTACGAGGTCGGTGATGCGCTGCGGGAGCCCGAGGTCGACGTGCTTGCGCTCAGCGATGAAATGCGCGCCTTCGTCGCGCGGCACACGGAAGGCGTCAACAGCCCGCAGCGACGGCTGCAGGCGCTGCACCAGGCGGTCAAGGCTGAAGACGGCCTCGACATGCGCTACGACCCCTTCGCCGACGGCGATGCCCGCCAGGCCTTCGAGCGAGGCACGGCGAACTGTCTAAGCTACGCTCACATGTTCATCGCCCTGGCGCGCCACGCGGGTCTGGATGCGCGCTACCAGTGGATGGAGGTGCGTCCCGAGTGGCACCGCATCGGCGAGCGCGTCGCCGTGCGCCTTCACGTCAACGTGTCCGTCATCGATCGCGACGGCAGCCACTTCATGGTGGATATCGACCCGCTGCGTCGCCACGAGGTGGCCGGCTCGCGGATCATGAGCGACCCCGAGGGTCTGGCGCTCTACCACAACAACCTGGCCATGATGGCCTTTGCCGAGGAGCGCCCCGTCGAGGCCTGGAAATCGGTGGTTCGAGGCCTTCGCGTCGCTCCCGACCTGTCGCAGCTGTGGGTCAATCTCGGCGCGATCTACCGCGTTGCCGGCCAGGATCGCGACGCCGAGGCGGCCTATCACGAGGCTCTGCGAGTGAATCGCCTTGACCGCTCGGCGATGAATAACCTCGTTGTCCTGTACCGCGATCTGGGGAAGGACAAGGATGCGGATTTCTGGGAGCGCAAGCTCTGGCACTACCGCGACCGCAACCCCTACTACCACGCCAGTCTCGGGGATGAGGCGCTCAAGATCGAGGACTGGGAGTCCGCCTACGCGCACTACCGGCGCGCGCTGAAACTGCAGCCGATGGACGGGCAGCTGAACTACGCGCTGGGGATCATCGAGCAGCACCGCGGCAACCTGAAGGCGGCGGAAAGGCTGCTGACCCGTGCCGTCGAGAAGGCGGCCTTCCCGCGCGAGCGCGAGCGCTACCAGGTGGTGCTGCGCAGTATTCGCGAGGAGCAGGCGGCGCTGTAGTTGCCCGTGCACCGAGCCGTAGCCCGGATTCGGGGCTTTCGGTATGCTCCGCGCCTTTTCCGCAGGTGCTGATTCATGACTGAGTTTTCCCGCGTCGTCGATCTGCTGCGCGCTGATCCTTCGACGTCCAGGGCCGTCGCCGTGCGCGGCTGGCTGCGCAGCAAGCGCGATTCCAAGGCCGGCATCTCCTTTCTTGCCGTGCACGACGGTTCGTCCTTCGATCCGATCCAGGCCGTGGTGCCTGCCGATCTGCCCAACTACAAGGAACTGCTGCAACTGACCACCGGCTGCTCCGTGGAGGTGCACGGCGAACTCGTCCCGTCGCAGGGAAAGGGTCAGGCGATGGAGATCCAGGCCAGCCGCGTCGCGGTCCTCGGCTGGGTGGACGATGCCGAAACCTACCCGATCGCCAAGAAACGGCACACCTTCGAGTACCTGCGCGGCCAGGCCCACCTCAGGCCGCGCACCAACACCTTCGGCGCAATCACCCGCGTGCGTCACTGCCTCGCGAACGCGGTGCACAGCTTCTTTCACGACAACGGTTTCTACTGGATCAACACGCCGATCATCACCGGCAGCGACTGCGAGGGCGCCGGCGAGCTGTTTCGCGTGAGTACGCTCGACTTCGCCAACATGCCGCGCACGCCGTCGGGCGAGGTCGACTTCTCACAGGACTTCTTTGCCGGTGAGGCCTTCCTTACCGTGAGTGGTCAGCTCGAGGTCGAGTCCTACTGCCTGTCCATGAGTCGGGTGTACACCTTCGGCCCGACCTTCCGCGCCGAGAACAGCAACACCAGCCGCCATCTTGCCGAGTTCTGGATGATCGAGCCCGAGGTGGCCTTCGCCGACCTCGGCGATAACGCCGACCTCGCCGAGGCTCTGCTCAAGTATGTGTTTCAGCGTGTCCTCGACGACTGCGAGGACGACATGGCCTTCTTCAATCAGCGCATCGACGACACGGTGCTGAGTCGCCTGACCTCAATGATCGACAACAGCTTCGAGCGCATGGAGTACAGCGAGGCCATCGACATCCTTCGCGCCAGCGGCGAGCGCTTCGAGTTCCCCGTCGAGTGGGGCGTAGATCTTGCCAGCGAGCACGAGCGCTACCTGTGCGAAAAGCATGTTGGCCGCCCCGTGGTGCTGATGAACTACCCGCGCGACATCAAGGCCTTTTACATGCGACTCAATGACGACGAGCGTACGGTGGCGGCCATGGACGTGCTCGCGCCGGGCATCGGCGAGATCATCGGCGGCAGCCAGCGCGAGGAGCGCCTCGACGTTCTCGATGCGCGCATGGACGACAAACTGCGTGAGGAGCTGTGGTGGTATCGCGATCTGCGTCGCTACGGCACCGTGCCGCATTCGGGCTTCGGTCTCGGCTTTGAACGCCTGATCAACTACGTGACCGGGATGGAGAATGTGCGCGACGCCATTCCCTATCCGCGCACGCCGGGGAACGCGCACTTCTAACGCATACTTCTAACGCACGCTTCTTACGCGCAGTTCTAACTCGCAGTTCGAGCGCGCACTTCCAGCGCATTCCTCGGGCCCGTAATTCCGGGTCGGGTTTTCAGCGCGCGGGCGCCGCGCCCTCGGGCGCTGCGGGTTCAGTCCGACGGCTCGGGGGGCGCTTCGGAGGCCTGCGCGGGCCGCACCGCAGGCTCAGAAGGGGGCTCTCTCGAAGTCTCTCCCGACGCCTCTGCAGGCACCTCGACGGGCGGCGTCGTCGACGCTTCGCCCACAGCCTCGGTTTTCTCCTTCGCCTGCTTCGGCTCCGCCGGTTTCAGGCCGCTCGCGGGATCGAGGTCGAAGAGCGCAAGGTGCGGCACGGTGTCGTCCACGCCCGCGAGGCTCACGCGTACGGGGGCGTCGACGCGGAACAGGCGGGTCTTGCTCTTCACCGTGCCCGTGGACCGGTCAATCTTGAACTTTTCCTTCTCCCGGCGCAGGTCGACGAAGCCCTCGAGGCCGTTTGCATCGAGGCGGACGGTGAAACCGTGCTGGCCGAGGTGGACCAGGCGGGCAGGCCAGAGGCCGTTGTCGTCGGCAGCGAGCTTCTGCAGGTACAGCAGGGCAAGCCAGCGCTCGGCCTCCTGGCTGACGTCGCGCAGCTGTGTCAGACGTTTGCTCAGCGCGTCGAGTTCGTTCTGGTCGCAGACTTCCTCGGGGGCGCCGCGCAGCACGGCCTTGATCTGTAGGTGCACGAGAAAGTCGAGGTACTTGCGCAGCGGTGAGGTGCAGTTCGTGTAGCGCTGCAGGCTCATGCCCATGTGCGGCCGGGGCTTTTTGGACAGACGCGCGCGCGTCAGCAGGCGGTTGAGCATGCTGCGCAGGGGCAACTCGTGGCGGCTGCCCTGCACGGCGAGCATGATGGCGCGGTAGCCCTCGAGCGTATCGGGATCCATGCCTTCGCCACCGGGCAGGTAACGCTGCAGAAAATGGCTGCGATCCTTGAGGCGATCGCGGCGGAACCCGTCGTGTACGACGAAGGGACCACTGGCACCGTGTTCGGCCAGGAAGTCGGCGGCGCAGCGATTGGTGGCGACCATGCACTCCTCGACGAGGCGCTGCGACTTGAGCTTCTCGAGTGGCTCGATGCTCTCGATGTGCCCGCGCTCGTCGAGGATCCAGCGGTACTCCTGACGCTCCTCCATCACCAGTTCTTCGGCCTCACGGCGTGTACGCAGCGCGCGCGAAGCCTGGTAGAGCGCTTCGAGGGGCGTGGAGTGGCAGATCAGACTGTCGTCCTGGCCGCCAAGGTAGCGGTCGACGGCGTAGTAGGACAGCTTAGCCCGCGAACGGATCAGCGCCTCGCTGAAGCGCGCCTCGCCGAGGTGCCCGTCCTCGCTGACGGCGACGCGGCAGACCAGTGCCGGGCGTCGCTCGCCCTCGACCAGCGCGCAGCGCTGCTGGGCGACGCTCTCGGGCAGCATGGGCACGGCCGTGCCGTGAAAGTACACGCTGCTGGCGCGCTCGCGAACCACCGCGCGCAGCGCCGAGTTGGCGTCGATGTACGCGGTCGGATCGGCGATGGCCACGTAGAGCATCCAGCCTTCGCTCGTGACCTCGGCGTACAGCGCGTCGTCGATATCCTGCGTGCGTGCCGCATCAATCGTGACAAAGGCGAGGTCGCAGAGGTCTTCGCGCTGCGCATCCTCCTCGGGATGTCGCTCGTCGATCAGCTTCTGCAGCTCCGTGAGCGGTTCCTCGGGCCAGTCGCGCACGAGACCATGGCGGGCCATGGTGTAGAGATTCTCGATGCCAGGATCGTCCGGTCTGCCAACGCGCTCGAGCACCTCGGCCTGCGGGCGTCCGTCGCGGATCGGGTGGCGCGACAGGCGACAGCGCAGGTAATCGCCCTCGGTCGCTTCCTGGCGTCGCGAGGGCGGTATGAACAGCCATCGGCTGATATCCGAGTGGTCGGGCTGCACGAACAGCGCCTTGCCCTTGCGCATGCATCGCCCGGTGAATTCCTTCAGTGGGCTGTCGACCAGCGCATCGATCTCGGCAACGGGGCGCTTGTCCTTGCTCTGGCGCAGCGTGAGCGCCACGCGGTCGCCGGGGAAGGCCTTGAGCATCTCGTCGGGGGGAATGAAGACTTCGCGCCCGTCATCAAGGCGGGCGAAACCGAAGCGCGAGGTCGTTCCTCGGACCACGCCCTCCGCGCGCTCCTTCTCCGATTCGATCTGGGTCTTCAGGCCCCGCAGCTGCGCGAGGGCGTCTTGGTCTAGCATGCGGGGGCTTCTTGCTACAGCGGCGAAAGGGGCGACATGCTAGCTGAATTGCCCCCGACTGTCAGGAATCGCGAGGTGCCCGCAGCCGATCACTCGTGTGCCATTGCAGCGATTCGTCGTGCGGCGCTGCCCCGGATGCCTGCCACGGCCTGCTGATGCGCCCCTGATGCGTTGACAGCCCTGCGGCGGCGCATTAGTGTCGAGGCGAATCTGTCTGCAGGGTAGGGCGCAGCGATCCATCGCTTCCTGTCGGGTCTGCGGACCCGCCTTCGCCCCGGGCGCTACCCTGACAAAGCCCGACGCCCGCCGTTTTGCCGCGCAGGCCGCTGCGTGACGCAAGCCGGGCAGCGCAACCCCCATCCCAACCGACCCGTCCAGTGAGGCCATGCCTATGGAAGCCAGTTCCGTCGTGCACGATATGACGCCGCTTGTTGAGACCGCCAAGAAGATCTACGTGCTCGATACGAACGTGCTGCTCCACGACCCCACGGCGGTGACCGCTTTCAACGAACACCACATCGTGATCCCGATGACCGTTCTCGAGGAGCTCGACCACATCAAGGACCGGCGCGACAAGACCGTGAGCCGCGAGGCGCGGATCGCCATAGGCATGATCGACCGGATCGTCGACGAGGCCTCGCCGCACGAAATCCAGCAGGGCGTTGCTATCCCCGTGCCCGAAACGGCGTTTTCGGCAGGTACGCTGGCGATCTTTCCCGATCAGCTGCTCAGCGACGACAGCGACGTGCCCTATCTCGACGGCACGCCCGATCAGGCCAACGACAACCGCATCATCAATGTTGCCCTGAAGCTGCAGGCGCAGAACGAAGGCGCCTTCGTCTGCCTGGTCACGAAAGACATCAATATGCGCATCAAGGCCAAGGGCTCGGGCCTGCTGCACGTCGAGGACTACCGGCGCGATCGCGTGCTCGACGATATCGACCTTCTCAGCAAGGGCTACAAGTCCCTCGGCGGCGATTTCTGGGCGACGATCGAGGAAGTCGACACGCTGCGCGAGGGCCACGTCACGCTCCACCGCGTGCCCCGCGACGCCATCCCCGGCGCCTATCCGAAGATGTTCGTTTACGACGACAAGGACTTCTTCGCCTTCGTCGAGCGCCTCGACGACGACTATCTCTACCTGCGCTGCGACAGCCGCGACAACCTCATGAACCGTCGTTTCTGGGGTCTATCGCCGCGCAATCTGGAGCAGGCCATGGCCATGGCGCTGCTCGCCAACGACGACATCGACATGACGGTCATGACCGGTCCCGCGGGCTCCGGCAAGACGCTGCTCGCGCTCGCATACGGTCTTCAGGCCATCCTCGAGGACGGTCGCTACAGCAAGCTGATCGTGGCGCGATCCACGCCGCCGATCGCCGAGGACATCGGCTTTCTGCCCGGCACCGAGGAGGAAAAGATGGCGCCCTGGCTCGCCGCCTTCGACGACAACCTGGAAATCCTCCACGGTACCGACGAGTCCTGCGCCGGCAGCATCGACTACGTCAAGGAGCGCGCCAATATCCAGTTCAAGTCGCTCAACTTCATGCGCGGGCGCTCCTTCAACAACGCCTACATCATCATCGACGAGGCCCAGGGTCTGACGCAGTTTCAGCTCAAGTCCGTGATCAGCCGCGTCGGCGAGGATTCGAAGATCGTCGTCCTGGGCAATCTCGCGCAGATCGACAACAAGTACATCTCGCCGCTGACCTCGGGTCTGACCTATCTCGTCGAGCGCAGCAAGAACGCCGAGCACGTGGGGATCATGCACGTGAATGGTATCGTGCGCTCGCGGCTGGCGGCCTTCGCCGAGGAGAACCTCTGACGCCGCACTGAGCTCACGCCTTGTAGGAGATCTTGTCGGGGGATCCGTGAACACGCTGTTTTTACTTCTGCAGCGGCTGGTGCCGCAGCACGTGCTGTCCCGCCTGATCGGACGACTGGCTCGCGCGCGACAGCCGCGCTGGCTCAAGGACGCGGTGATCCGACTCTTCGCCGCGCACTACAAGGTCGATCTGACTGAGGCCGAGCGGCCTGTCGCCGGGGCCTACGAGAGCTTCAACGACTTTTTTACCCGGTCGCTGAAGCCCGGCGCCCGCCCCCTGTGCGCTTCGGGCATCGCCTGTCCCGCCGACGGCGTGGTCAGCGAATGCGGTGCCATCGACGGCGACCGCCTGCTTCAGGCCAAGGGCCGCAGCTACACGCTGGATGCGCTCCTCGCGGGAGATGCCCCGCGCGTCGAGCAGTTCCGCGGCGGCAGCTTCGTCACCGTGTATCTTTCGCCGCGCGACTACCACCGTGTGCACATGCCCCTCGACGGGCACCTGCAGGCCAGCGTTTACGTGCCCGGTGAGCTGTTCTCGGTCAACGGCACCACGGCGGCGGGCGTCGAACAGCTCTTCGCGCGTAACGAGCGACACATCAGCTACTTCAGCACGCCGCGCGGGCCCATGGCCATGATTCTCGTCGGCGCGATGATCGTGGCGGGCATCGAGACCGTGTGGGCGGGCCAGGTAGCGCCGCGAGCGCGGCGCCTCGAGCATCGCAACCACGTCGACAAGCCGCAGCCCGTGCTGCTCGAGCGCGGCGCCGAGATGGGGCGCTTTTTCCTCGGCTCGACGGTCATCCTGCTGTTCCCGCCGCGCGTCGTGAGCTGGAAGGACGGTCTCGCGGCGGGTTCTGCAGTGCGCATGGGCGAGCAGCTGGCGCCCTGAGGGCGTAGGGGCTGGCGTGCTAGCCTTTCCCTTCGTATCTGCAACAGTTCGCAGGCCCGTGCGCGGGCCGCTATCGCCGCGAGGGAGAGCCGCGTGATCGACGACAACAACCTGATCTGGGTCGACATGGAGATGACCGGCCTCGATCCCGACGCGGACCGGGTGATCGAGATCGCGACGATCGTCACCAACAGCGCCCTGGAAACGCTGGCCGAAGGCCCCGTGCTCGCCATCCACCAGAGCGATGCGGTACTCGCGGGGATGGGCGAGTGGAACACGCGGCAGCACGGTGGTTCGGGGCTGACGCAGCGCGTGCGCGACAGCGTTGTCGATGAGACCGCGGCGGCCGCTCAGACGCTCGCCTTCCTGGAGCAGTGGGTGCCGGCAGGTGCATCGCCGATGTGCGGCAACTCGATCTGCCAGGATCGGCGCTTCATGGCCCGACACCTGCCCGGGCTCGAGCGCTTCTTCCACTACCGCAATCTCGACGTGAGCTCGCTCAAGATTCTCGCCCAGCGCTGGCGCCCCGATGTGCTCGAGGGCGTGAAGAAGCAGGGCAGCCATCTCGCCCTCGACGATATCCGCGACTCCATCGAGGAGTTGCGTCACTACCGCGAGCACTTCCTGCGCCTCGAGCCCGCCGGCTGATTCGCCCTGATTCGTCCCTAGGTGGTCCCGGATTGCGACGCCTCAAGGCGGTCGAGGGCCCAGCGCACGTGTTCGCTAACCAGTTCCGAGGGATGCGCAAGACGTGAGCGCAGCGCCGCGATCGCAGCCGGAGTTGCCGGACCGTTACCGAGCGCTACGGCGATATTGCGCAGCCAGCGCTCGTGACCGATGCGACGCAGCGCCGAGCCCTCTGTGCGCGCTTCGTAGGTTGCCTCATCCCAGGCAAAGAGTTCGAGGAGGTCGGCGGCATCGAGACCGTGGCGCGGCTGGAAGTCGTCCTCGCCGCTGACGCGGGCGAACTTGTTCCAGGGGCAGACGAGCTGACAGTCGTCGCAGCCGAAGATGCGATTACCCATCAGCGGTCGCAGCGCCGGATCGATGGGGCCCTTGTGCTCGATCGTGAGATAGGAAATGCAGCGTCGCGCGTCGAGCTCGAAGGGCCCGACGAAGGCCTGCGTCGGACAGACATCGAGGCAGGCGCGGCAGCTGCCGCAGTGCTTGTCGGTTTTCGGGGCGTCGGCGGGCAGGGGCAGATCGGTGTAGATCTCGCCGAGGAAGAACCAGGACCCGGCCTCGCTGTCGATCAGCATCGTGTTCTTGGCAATCCAGCCGAGACCGGCGCGTTCGGCGATGGCCCGCTCGAGCACCGGGGCGCTGTCGACGAAGGCGCGATAGTGACCGCCGCCGACCTCGCTCTCGATACGCTTCGCCAGGCGGGCGAGGCGGCGACGCACCAGCTTGTGGTAGTCGCGGCCCAGCGTATAGCGCGAGATATAGGCTTTCTCGGGATTCTCGAGGATCGCCACAGGCTCGTGGCCGGCCGGTAGATAGTCCATGCGCAGCGACAGAACGCGCAGCGTGCCCGGTACGAGCTCCGCCGGACGCGAGCGCTTGCGCCCGTGCGCGCCCATCCACGCCATCTCGCCCTGGCGTCCGGCGGCGAGCCAGCGCTCGAGGTAGGCCTCGTGCTCGCCGAGGTCGATATCGCTGATGCCGAGCCGCGAGAAACCGAGCTCCGTCGCCCAGGCGCGCAGGCGCTTGACCAGCGCCTCATCGCAGCGCGGGCTGTCGCTGGTCTTGGCGCCGTCGTCGGCGTCCTGTTCCGGGAGATGCATCGGGGTGCGTGTCCGTATAATCGCGCCATGAAACCGACGCCCATTCTGCCAGAGCCGCCGTCCCCGCCGGGTGACGCGCGGCGCCTTTACACCGCGGAGCAGAGTCGCGCGGTGGACCGCTACGCCATCGAAATTCTTGGTATTCCGGGCGAGCGCCTGATGGCGCGGGCAGCGCGCGCGGCCTTTGCGTGCCTGCTGCGCGAACACGCGCAGCCCCAGTGCCTGCAGGTGCTCTGCGGGCCGGGCAACAACGGCGGCGATGGCCTTCTCCTCGCCGTGCTGGCGGCGGGGCGCGGCATACCCGTGCGCGTGTTTCTCGTCGGCGGCGAGCCGCGCAGCCCCGACGCATGCCTCGCCGCGGCACGGGCGCGCGGCGCCGGCCTCGTGCTCGAGCCCTTTACCGCGGATCTGCTCGAGTCCCGCGGCGTTGTCGTCGACGCAATGCTCGGTACGGGCGTCCGCGGCGCGCTGCGCCGCGAGTACGCCGAGGCCGTGGCGGCCGTCAATGGTCTCGGCCTGCCCGTGCTCGCCCTCGATGTGCCCACGGGCGTCGATGCCGACACAGGCGCCGTGGCGGCGCAGGCCGTGCGCGCCCGCTGGACGGTCAGCTTCATCACCGCGAAGCGCGGTCTGTACACGGGCTCCGGCCCCGCGCACGCCGGCGCGCGCAGCGTGGCCGGGCTCGATGTGCCCGCCGAGGCCTTCGAGCTTGCGGACGCGTTCTGGAGCACGCTGGACCTGGCCGAGGAGCGCCGCGCGCTCGCGCCGAGATCCGGAGGCGTGCACAAGGGCGACTTCGGTCGCTGCCTCGTCGTCGGCGGAGACCATGGCATGGGCGGCGCGGTACTGCTCGCGGCGGAAGCAGCGCTGCGCTGTGGCACGGGACTGTGCCGGGTGGCGACACGCGGCGAGCACCTCGCGCCCCTGCTCGCCCGGCGGCCCGAGTGCATGGTGACTGCCGTGGAGCACCGCGGTGATCTCGAGGCCCAGCTGCCCTGGGCGACGGCGATCGTTGTCGGGCCGGGTCTCGGTCAGGGCCCCTGGGCGGAGCAGCTGCTCGGCCTGTGTCTCGAGGCCGGAAAGCCGCTGCTCGTCGATGCGGATGCGCTCAATCTGCTGGCGCGCTGGCGGCGCTGGCCGCTGCCCCCGGGCAGCGTGATCACGCCCCATCCCGGCGAAGCCGGGCGCCTGCTCGATACCAGCACGGGCGAGGTGCAGGCCGATCGCTTCGCCGCCGCCGAGGCGCTGGCGGCGCGTACGGGCGCGGCGGTGGTGCTGAAGGGGCAGGGCAGTCTGGTCCTTGCGGGAGGTTCAAGGGCGCTGTGCCTTGCGGGCAATGCCGGTATGGCCAGCGGCGGCATGGGCGACGTGTTGTCCGGCGTCATCGGCGCCCTGCTGGCGCAGGGGCT
>JAZBOX010000023.1:0-4286 GCA_036351355.1 Halieaceae bacterium | reverse complement strand
CTCGGTTTCGGTCATGCCGCTGAAGTAGCGCGCGTCGACCACCTGCAGCCAGCGGGGATTTTCGCCTTCCAGATCGCTGAGCAGGCGTGCGATCGACACCAGCTGCTCCGGTGTCTCGCTGAACTCGGGCAGGAAGGCCTCCACCTCGTCCAAGGGCATCGTGAGCTGGCCCTCGCCGCGCTTGACAGTGAGCTTGCGGCGCGCGTAGTCCACGATCACATGGCGCATGGCCAGTACGCAGGCGCGCAGGTAGTGCTGTGAGGAGCGAAAATCGCTGCGACCGTTCAGGCGCAGGATGGCTTCGTGCATGATTTCCAGGGTGTCGCAGGTGTGACCCACGCCGGCGCGGCGGCGCTTGGCGCGGGCAATGGTGAGCAGGGTGTCGTAATGCTCGGTGAGAAATTGCTCGGCGAGGTCGCGCTCGACACTGCTGTAGGCACCGGCCTCGGCGGCGCCGTCAATGTCGTCGCCGGGTATGAATCCCGAAACAGCCTTGTTCACCGTCAATCCCTCGAGCAGGACGGGCCAGTATAACTCTTGCGGGTCGGCGTCAACACGGACGATCGCGCACACCGCTAACGTCGAGCCAATGCGCTACCAGAAGCTGCGAATCGGGAAGTCGCGGAGCGCGACATCCGTGGTCACCAGCGGCAGACTTTCCAGCTCTGCTTGTGCAGCCAGTACCCGGTCAAAGGGATCACGGTGCTCCGTCACATAGCTCCCGGCATGGACCGCATGTCGGTAATTCACGGCCATATGGGTAAAACCATCAGCAGCGATCAGCTCATCAAATCGCTTGATGATCTCGCCGCCTATCTTGAGTTTTCCCAAGCGGTTGTGAAGATCATGCCCAAAGCACTCGGTGCAGCGATTGCGGAATCTGCGACTCGCCCATCGGTTCCGGACCGACCAGACGTTTACCTACGGCGAGGACATGGAGTTTCGCTTCCGGTTTAGACTGGCGGCGGAATTCCCGCTTTCCGGCACGACACTGGAAACTCGCGAGCACTATCTTGTCGTTTCGAATGAACCGATCTTCATCCATCAGTCCGGGGACTTCGAAATCGAAAATCGCTTCGTGCTGACAGCCGGTAGACTGCTGTCCGCCAGCCGAACTCATCCCAACGGCCCACGAATCGCATCCACGGCATCCATCACACGCGCAAGATAGGGGTCGCGGGGATGGTAGCTGGCGTGGCCCGCTTCCCGAAGGTCCCTGCCCAGATGCCGCACCATTCGCCGTAACCGCCGCTCGTGAATTCCAAGCTGCGCCTGCAGCAGGTCTGTGAACAGGCCGGACAGGGCGGCGATGATGGCTAAGAAGGCGAGGCTCTGCTCGAAACTCCCTCTCTCATGAATCACAATAATCCTTGCATATCTGGATCACAATTCCATAATTGCAAGGATGATTCAACGCCGCTTACAGCCTCACATCACAGAAGCCCTCGACGAGGCACCTGCGGTCGCCCTGCTCGGCCCCCGCCAGGTCGGCAAAACCACCCTGGCGCTCGACATCGTGGACACGCGCCCGTCTATCTACCTCGACCTGGAATCCGAAGCGGACCGGGCCAAGCTGGCTGAGCCGGAACTGTACCTGGAGCAGCACGCCGACAAGCTGGTCATCCTCGATGAGATCCAACGCACCCCTCAACTATTCCAGAGCCTGCGCGGCCTGATCGACAGGGGCAGGCGCAGCGGAAAGGGCAAGGGACGCTTCCTGGTCCTCGGCTCTGCCTCCATCGACCTGCTCAAGCAGTCCAGCGAAACGCTCGCGGGCCGCATACGCTATCTGGAACTGGCGCCCCTTGATGCGGGCGAGGTGGATAACGATCAACTCAGCGCCCTCTGGTTGCGCGGCGGCTTTCCCGAAAGCCTGCTTGCGGGCAGCGACGCCGCCAGCGTGCGCTGGCGCCGCGACTTCATCCGTACCTACCTCGAGCGCGACATTCCCCAGCTCGGCCCGAGGATTCCCGCAGAGACGCTGCGTCGCTTCTGGACCATGCTGGCGCACCAGCAGGGGTCACTGCTCAACGCCGCGGCGCTGGCGCGGGCCCTGGCCGTGGACGGCAAGACCATCGCGAACTATCTCGATCTGCTGGTCGATCTGCTGCTGGTGCGCCGACTGCAACCCTGGCACGGCAACGTGAAGAAGCGCCTGGTGAAGTCACCCAAGGTGTATGTGCGCGACAGCGGGCTGGTGCATGCCCTGCTGGGCATCGAAGACCGGGAGGCGCTGCTAAGTCACCCAGTCGCCGGGGGCAGTTGGGAGGGACTGGCCATCGAATCCCTGATCGCAGCGGCTCCAGAAGGCTCCGAGGCCTACTTCTTCCGCACGTCCGCCGGCGCCGAGATCGACCTGCTGCTTCAGAGACCCGGCGAGAGAAAGCCCTGGGCGATCGAGATCAAGCGCGGGCTATCACCGAAGCTGGAGCGCGGGTTTCATCATGCATGTGAGACGGTGGAGCCGTTCCAGCGGCGGGTCGTTTACGGTGGAAGTGAGCAATTCCCGCTGGCCAAGAATGTGGATGCGATGTCACTGTCGCAGTTGTGCGACGAACTCGCAGCAGTAAATGCATGATGGTGAGCTTGTTGTCTGCGGGCTCAAGCCCGGGCGTTGTACATCATCGGAGAGTTGGGGGTTGAGTTTGAATACGCGAAAGCTACAGGATGAGTTGGAGGCGTTCGCCCGCGAGAGAGACTGGAAGCAATTCCATTCGCCAAAGAACCTCGCCATGGCCCTTAGTGTGGAAGCGGCTGAATTGCTGGAGCACTTTCAATGGCTGACAGAAGATCAGTCACACAACCTTGACGCGGAGACACGTTCCGCGGTTTCCGAAGAACTTGCCGACGTGCAGATTTATCTCTTACGCCTTGCCGACGTGCTTTCGATCGACGTCGAGACTGCCGTTTCGAAAAAGATTGTGCGCAATGCGCAGAAGTATCCTGCGGAAAAAGTCAGGGGCAGCGCCCGGAAATACGATTCCTATGACTGAGGCGTTGCAGAATTGATCATCTATTCTGGCACGCGCGCCGAGTTCACACAGGACATCTTCGCAAACGCCATCGAAGAAAAGGTCCTATCGCGACTACGAGATCGGGCTGGACACTCTGTTTCCAAAGCGGAGGTACTGTCCTGGAAGAACTCGCTGCAGTACATGAACAACGCATTGCTCGGAGCAGATATCCCGGAAAACGCAGGGGTGGCCATCGAGTACAAGATTCCACTGACATCCAAACGTGTCGATTTCCTTCTCTCCGGCGAGGATCACGAGCGGCGAGAGACAGTGGTCATCGTAGAACTGAAGCAGTGGGAAGTTGTTGCTTCCAGTGCAAAGGATGCTGTCGTGGAAACTTTCTTGGGCGGCGGTATACGAGAGGTTCTGCATCCGAGCTACCAGGCCTGGACTTACGCTTCGCTGATTCGGGACTTCAGTGAGACAGTGCAGGACGACGACATCAAGCTTGAACCCTGTGCCTATCTGCATAACTGCATCAGCGAAGATGTCATCAGGGCGGATCACTACCGCTACCACACTGACCTTGCTCCTGTCTTTCTTAAGTCGGACACGGAGAGACTCCAGGAATTTCTTTCAACTCATATTCGATATGGTGACAAGTCAAAAATCCTTTACCGCATCGACAACGGGAAGCTGAAGCCATCGAAGAGCCTTGCGGATAATCTGGTATCGCTTCTTCAAGGCAGCCGCGAGTTTGAGCTGATCGACGACCAGAAGATCGTTTACGAGACGGCACTTCTCGCCGCAGCCAACGTGAAGAAAAAACAGGTTCTTATCGTTGAGGGCGGGCCCGGCACCGGCAAGTCGGTAGTTGCCATCAACCTGCTTGTAGAGCTCACACGGCGTGAACGTCTGGCGCACTACGTAACGAGGAACGCGGCACCTCGTGCGGTGTACGAGAGCAAGTTAACGGGCAGTTTCACTAAGAGCCACATCACCAACTTGTTCAAGGGCTCTGGCGCCTACACGGAGACTCCTCGAAACAGTATGGATGTTCTCATCGTGGATGAAGCCCACCGTTTGAATGAGCGATCCGGCCTCTATCAGAATCTTGGCGAAAACCAGATCAAAGAAATAATTGAAACTGCCAAGTGCAGCATCTTCTTTATTGACGAAGATCAGCGCGTGACGTTGAAAGACATCGGCGAAAAACAAGAGATCCGGGATTGGGCGAAGCGTTGCGGTGCAGAGGTAACGGAGCTGACGTTGGCGTCGCAGTTTCGCTGCAACGGCTCGGACGGTTACCTCGCTTGGGTGGATCACGTACTT
>JAZBOX010000022.1:0-2219 GCA_036351355.1 Halieaceae bacterium | reverse complement strand
GCCTGAACGAGACGGACGTGTTCATGGAACTGGCGCCGCGCAAGCGCTGGCGCGATGGGGGCAAGCCGGCCATTGAAGAAGCGATTCGTGACGTGCTGACGGGTTACCCCGGCATCACCACGACTTTCACACAGCCGATCCAGATGCGAACGTCCGAGATGCTCACGGGCTCTAGCGCCGACATCGCCGTCAAGATCTTCGGCCCGGACCTCGCGACGCTGGCCCGGCTCACGGACCGCGCCACGACGCTCATCAGCGGCGTCGAGGGCACTGCGGACGTGAAGGCGTCCGTGAGCGAGGGCGGTAAATACCTGGCTGTCGAAGTGCGCCCGGAAGTGGCGGCGCAGCAGGGACTCGACACGGCCACGCTGGGCGCCCGGCTGCAGGCGCAGCTGGAAGGCCTGTCGGTCGCGGAGATTATCGAGGGCGAGCGGCGCGTGCCCCTGCGCATCGGCAGCGCGGCGGCCGACGGAGGCGATCGCCCGGCAAGTACGGCGGCGCTTTCCCAGCGCGTGGTGCTGCTACCCGACGGCAGCGCCGCCGCCCTCGAAGACATCGCAAGGATCAGCTACAGCGAAGGACCGGTCCTCATCGAGCGTGAGCAGGGCAAGCGCTTCGGGCTGGTGGGCGTTAACGTCGCCGACCGCGACGTCGTCAGCGTCGTCGACGACATCCGCGCCGTGCTCTCGGAGCCGGGGACGATTCCGAAGGGCTATTCCGTGTCCTACGGGGGTGACTTCGAGAACCAGCAGCGTGCGGCGCAGCGCCTGATGCTTCTCGTTCCCTTCGCCCTCGTGCTGATCATCCTCATCCTGTTCAGTACCCTGGGCGGGCTGTCGCGCACGGCGATCATCCTGGGCAACATACCCCTGGCACTCATGGGCGGGTTGTTGACCCTCTTCGCGAGCGGCGAGTATCTCTCCGTGCCTGCCTCCGTGGGACTCATCGCGCTGATGGGCGTCTCCGTGCTCAACGGCGTGGTCATGCTCACGCGTCTCGACGCGCTGCGCGATTCGGGAACGGATCTCGCGGAGATCGTCGTCGAGGGAGCGACGTCGAGGCTGAGGCCCGTGCTGATGACGGCGGTCACGGCGATCATGGGGCTGGTACCACTGGTCTTCGCCTCGGGTCCCGGGGCAGAGATCCAGAGGCCGCTGGCCATCGTGGTGATCGGCGGCCTGTTCACCGCAACGATTACCACCCTGTATCTGTTGCCGCTGGTTTACCTGCGTCTGGAGTCCCGCCATGGTCGATGAGAGATACCTGCTGACGTTCATCGTGACCCTCGAGGCCCGGGACAAGGTCATCGATCTGCTCATGGGCGACGACAGCGTGGGCGGCTTCACGGCCACGGACAGCCAGGGCTTCAGCCGTGAGCACAGCGCTTACGACATCGGCGAACAGATTGCTGGATTCCGGCGCGTGAGTCGTTTCGAGATCGTGGGCCCGCGCGATGCGCTGCTCGCGCTGCGCAGGAAGCTGAAAGAGCAGGCGCTCCTGTCGTCGGGCGCACCGGCCTGGATCACGCCGATCGAGTGAACGCACCGCTGGATTCTTCGCTGGCTTCCCGGCATCACGGAAGAGCCGCGCCATGCCCCCGTCCCCCGCGCGCGAAAGGCACGGCAGCGCCGTGCGTCAGTCGAAGGAGTAGGCAAGCTCCAGGCCCAGTAGCCTTCCGCGCGCCAGCGGCGCGAAGGTGCCACCCAGGGGCTGGCCGAAAAACACGGCGGGAAGTTGTGAATCGCCGCCGTGCTTCACGGCGTCGAGCAGATTCCGACCGTAGGCGCTGAAGGTCCAGCGCCGGTCGTCACTGCGCAGCGTCAGGTCGAGGTCGAGGAGCTCCTGCTCGAGGATGAAGCCGAGGTTGTTGTCCGTGTAGGCGACACGGTCGCGGTAGCCGTAGCTGGCGCGAATTCGGGGTGACAGTGGCAACGATCCGGGCAGCAGGTACTCGGCGCTGAGCCCCCAGGTGAGTTCCGGCGCCCGCGGCAGGTCGAGGTTACGGTCGGCACCGTCGACCAGCCCATCGCCGTTGAGATCGAAGAGCACTTCGCGATAGCGCGCATCGAGAAGCGCGACATCGGCCATCAGCCGAAGGTCGTCGGACACCTGCCACCCAGCGCTCGCTTCGACGCCTGACAGCGCCGCCGACGCCGTGTTGCGTACCAGCTGCAGGATGCCGGCGGTCTCGCTGGGTAGATTGACCTCGCGCTGCATGT
>JAZBOX010000021.1:0-60305 GCA_036351355.1 Halieaceae bacterium | reverse complement strand
TGATTCGCGGCTATTTTTCCGAGCGCTCGCATCCGCTGCTCGCACCTCTGGTTCCCCAGCTGCGCGACCTGCTGCGCGAGTACGCCGTGGCCGGTGGCGCGCAGGTCCGCGTCGAGTTCGTCGACCCGGCCGAGGATGCCGCCGCGGAGCAGGAGGCCAACGAGGACTACAACATCCAGGCGACGCCCTTCCAGGTCGCCGATCGCTACCAGTCCGCCCTCGTTAACGCCTATTTTGATGTGCTGATCCAGTACGGCGGAGAGTACGAGACCCTCGGCTTCGGCGACTTCATCGAGGTCAAGACCTCGATCAGCGGCCAGCCCGAGGTGGTCCTGCGCAACCCCGAGTTCGATGTCACCCGGGCTATCCGCGACGTGCTGTATCGCTACCGCAGCGGCGGTGAGCTCTTCGACCAGATCGAGAGCCCCGTCACGCTGCGCGCCTACGTTTCCGACGATGCACGGCTGCCGCAGTTGCTCATCGATTATCGCGATGCCATTCGCGGCGACGCGCAGGCGCTGGCCGGCGAGCACCCTGAGCGATTCAGCGTGGAGTTCATCGAGCCCGAAGCCGATGATGGAGCCACCGCCCGGCGGATCTACGAGGAATGGGGCTTCCAGCCGATGATCGCCGCGCTCGGCGATGAGCAGGAGTTCTACTTCTACCTGACGCTCGAGGACGACCATCAGGTCATCCAGCTACCGACGGGGCGCTTCGACGAGGCGGAGTTCGGCGACGCCCTGGAGGCGGGCCTGCGCCGCTTCGCTCGTGGCTTCACCCGCAGCGTGGCCCTCGTTCTGCCCAGCGCACAACCGTCGATGCCGGGCATGCCGCCCTCGGGCCTGGTCTTCCAGACGCTGCAACAGAGCGTCAGCGAAGATCACACGATCCTCATGGAAGACCTCGGCGACGGCAGCGTCGATGCCAGCGCCGACCTGCTCGTGGTGGTCGCGCCCGAAAACCTCGGTGACGCCGAGCGCTTCGCCATCGACCAGTACCTGATGCGAGGAGGCACGGTGATACTGGCTACTTCACCCTGGTCGATCAACACGCAGGGTGCGTCGCTGAGCCTGCGCTCCGTGAACAGCGGGCTCGGCGCCTGGCTCGAGCACCACGGCATCAGCGTGGGCGACACGGTGGTGCTCGATGAGCGCAACGCGGCCTTCCCCGTACCCGTCGTTCGCCGTCTGGCCGGCTATGAATTCCGCGACATGCAGTTCGTTGACTATCCCTATCTGCTGGACGTTCGCGACGACGGCCTCAATCGCGAGCACCCGATCACCAGCGGGCTGCCGCAGCTGACCATCGGCTGGGCCTCGCCGATCGACGTCGAGCCCGTGGAGGGACGCCGGCTGACCACGCTGCTGGCCAGCTCCGACGCCGCCTGGCGGTCCGCGGACACCAACGTGATGCCGAGCACCGACGCCTCCGGCGTATCCTGGGCGCCTCCCACCGCCGAGGAGCGCGAAGCGGCGACCGTCGGGGTGCTCGTCGAAGGCATTTTCGAAAGCTACTTCGACGAGGTGCCGGAGCTCGAGACGGCCGCCGGAGCGCCGACGGGGGAGGATGAGCCGCTCGAAGCGCCAAGCAGCGCGCTTACGGGCAAGTCGCCGGCTTCGGCGCGCCTGCTGCTCGTGTCCTCCAACGACTTTGCCAGTGACCAGGTGCTTTCCGGCGTAATCGCCGCGGCGGGCACGCAGTACCTCGGGCCGCTGGAGTTCCTCCTCAATGCCGTCGACTGGGCCCTCGAAGACAGCAGTCTGACGAGCATCCGTTCGCGGGCCCACTTCAATCGCACCCTGCCTCCCCTGCCCCGGGAGACGCAGGCCAGTATCGAGTATGGGAACTACGCCCTCGCCCTGTTCATTCTCATCGGCCTGTATCTGGGCTGGCGGGTACTGCGCGTGCGGCGTGAAGCGCGTCTCGCGGAGGTGATCGCATGATTCGTTGGCTTTCGGCGCTCCTGCTTGTTCAGCTTGTCCTCGTGGCCGCGCTTTACTGGCCGAAGGAGCCGTCGACATCCACAGCCCGCAGCCTGGTCGCCTTCGCGGCGGACGACATCGAGCGCATTAGCATCACTGATGACGAGGGCGTCGAGCAGACGCTGCAACGCGATGGCAAACGTGATGGCAAACGCGATGACAACCACGACGACAACAGCTGGAGGCTGCCGGACGGCCTGCCCGCCGACAGCAACCGGGTCGGCACGCTGATCCGCGCGCTGACTTCCGCGGATACGGGCCTGGCCATTGCCACCAGCGACGCCGCAGCCCGTCGCTTCGAGGTCGACGAGGACGGCTACGTACGTCGTCTGGTGCTGAGTACTGGCGAAGATGACGCCACCGTATTCCTCGGCAGCTCGCCTTCGTTCCGCAAGCTGCACGCCCGGCGCGACGGCGAGTCCGAGGTATACGTCGTCGAGCTCAACAGCTATGACGCGCCGACGGATGAGGGCAGCTGGCTGGACAAGACGCTGCTCGCCGCAACTCAGCTTGATCGCATCGACCTCTACGGCACGAGCTTCGAGCGCGGAGACGAAGCATGGACACGCAGCGACGGCGAGGCGGTTGATGGTGAAGCCATGGAGACGCTGCTGCAGGTGCTCGCGGGCCTGCGCGTCACCGGAATCGCAGACAGCGAAGACGAGGACGCCGCGGCCGCCGGTGAGAGCCTGCGCCTCGACATGGCCGGCAGCGACGGCGAGTGGCGACTGACGGTACTCGATAACCCCGACTCCGAGCGCTATTACCTGTCCAGCGATCGTTTCGAGCCCGTGTTCGATACCAGCGCCTACGACGCCGAGCGCCTGATTGAAGCCGCCAGGACCGTGGCCGGCCTCGCCGACGACGACGCCGCAGAAGCGGATGTCGACGCAGAAGACGCTTCCTCAGGCGATCCGCAGGGCGATCCGCAGGAAGCGACGGGAACGCTCGAGCAGGCCCCCGCCGAGGAAGCCGCGAACGCGCAGAGTCGGGGATGATGGCCGGCGCAACGGCGCGTCATGGGCTCGTCACAAACGGGGCAGCCGCTTGCGGTTGCCCGATCTGCGTGGGACGATTTTCAGCCTTAGCCGTTGTGATCGCGGGTTCATGCTATGGATACCTTCGCCAAGCGCTACCTGATAGTCCTGTCTGCCATTGTTGCGGCAGTGACGCTCTACAGCCTGCTCGGCGGTGACAAGCGCGTCGACGAGCTCAACACAATGCTCGCCGGCGATTCCGAGCTGCGCGACTACCCCTATACCTTCCGTGTCATCAGCCTGGACAACGGTGTGGCGACCATGGCGTCGCCGCGCTCTGCCGAGGTGCCGGCAATGCGCTTCCTGCGCGCGGCGTTCCCCGAGCTCAGCAGCACCTCCGTTGATGACCCGGCGATGATGGCGGCACAGCAGGTGCTGGCCAAAAAGCAGGGGCGGGCCATGCAGCTCGTCGAGAGCCAGCTCGACGTAAAGGGTGTGCGCTGGGCAATCGACGAGCGCTGGTTCAACGAGCACGGCGTGTTCCTCGACTACTGAGTCGGCGGCGCCAGGCACGCCGCGGGAGCAGTAATAGCAGAGAGAGCAGAGAGAGCCGCCAGCAGCTGAGCGGCGGCCCGGGCTCAGGCCTCGCGGTAGCGCTCGAGCACGCTGGAGAAGTCGCGCCGCCCATTGCCGGCCTCGCGATGCTCGGCGAACAGTTCGCGGGCCAGGCGACCCATGCGGCTGTCGACGCCGGCGGCGGCCGCCACCTCCATCGCCAGCCCGAGGTCCTTGTCCATCAGGTCGACCATGAAGCCGGGGCGGTAGTCGCGGCTTGCCGGGCTCTCCGCCATCACCCCCGGCCAGGGGTTGTAGGCCTCGAGGGACCAGTTGCGACCGGAACTGGCGAGCATGATTTCAGACAGGCGTTCGGGATCGAGGCCGTGCTGCGCACCCATAGCCAGCGCCTCGCAGGTGCCGAGCATATGCACCGCAAGAAGCATGTTGTTGCAGGCCTTCGCAACCTGCCCGGCACCGGCGGGACCGGCATGAAAGCTGGCTCGACCCATCGCGTTGAGGACGGGCTGGGCGGCGTTGAACACGGCCTCCTCACCACCGCACATGAACGCCAGCGTTGCGGCCTGCGCCGCGGCAACGCCGCCGGAGACAGGGGCATCGAGAAAACCGATGTCGCGCGCAGCTGCCGCTTCCCCGACGGAGCGAGCCGTCGCCGCATCGATGGTCGAGCAGTCGAGCACGGTCACCGCCGGATCCAGCCCGGCGAGCAGACCGTCGTCACCGAGGTAGAGGCGCGCCACGTGCCGCCCCGCCGGCAGCATGGAAACCAGATAGGACACGTCCTGCGCCGCGTCCGCTGCGGACCTTGCCAGCGTGGCACCCTGCCGCGCTGCAGCCGCGCAGGCGTCGCTCGACAGGTCGAAGACCGACACGTGAAAGCCCGCCTTGACCAGATTGGCCGCCATCGGGCCACCCATGTTGCCAAGGCCGATGAAGCCCACGCGCTCTGATTGCGAGTCACTCATGGTCTGCCTCTTGTTGTTATTGACAGCTTGTCGGGAAATCCGCGCAGAAGGCCCGGCTCAGGCCAGGTCGGCGAGCGGGTTTGACTCCCAGGGCGCAGTGAAGAATCCATCGAGCAGTGACGCCGGCACCTCCCGCGAGCTGGCAAAGGACCAGCGTGGATTGCGATCCTTGTCGATCAGCAGGGCGCGCACGCCTTCGGCGAACTCGGGATGGCGCACGATGTTGGTGCCGAGCTGAAGTTCGCTCTGGAACACCTCGCGCAGCGAGCTGTGCCGTGTTTCCCGAAGCTGGCGATCAATCCACAGCGCGGCGAGCTTGGATCCGTGGGCCAGGCCGTCACGAGCCCGGAGCAGCCAGGGGTCCTGCGTGTCGATCGCGAGAATCCGATCGATGACATCGTGAATATCATCGCCATCGCAGAGATCGTTCACGGTCTCGAGATGGGGCTGCACCTGCGCGGGTGGAAGCTCGGTGGAGTTCCGGGTGCTCTGCGCGTGCAGCAGGTGACGCAGCTTCGCGCGATTGGCGCCGGGGTTCCGGTCCCAGCTTTCACCAGCAACGGCATTGAAAACCTCATCCTTGTGCTCGGCGGCGATGAAGCGGTCGGCGAGTCCGCAGAACAGCGCATCCGTGGCATTGACCGAGGCTGCGGTCAGGCCGAGAAAGCGACCCGCGTGACCGGGCATGTGATTGAGGAACCAGCTGCCGCCGACATCGGGGAAGAGCGCAATCGTGATCTCCGGCATGGCGATGCGGGTGCGCTCGGTCACCACGCGCTCGGAACAGCCGGCCATGATGCCGAGGCCCCCGCCCATCACGATGCCGTGGCCCCAGCACAGAATCGGCTTCGGATAGGTGTGCAGCGCGTAGTTCATACGGTACTCGCGCTCGAAGAAGGTTTCGGCGTACTCGCAGGGTCCGCCGGGCGTGGCGACGGCAGAGGCATGGAGGGCCTGCACGTCACCACCGGCACAGAACGCCTTCTCACCGACCGCATCGATGACGACCAGCGCGAGCTCCTCATCGTCGCGCCAGCGATCGAGGGCGTCCTGGATCAGGTCGACCATCTCGAGCGTCAGCGAGTTAAGGCTCCCCGGCGCATTGAGCGTAAGGCGCCCGATAAAGCCGGCACGGGCAGGCTCACGGGATGCGAGAACAACGGCTTCAGTCATGGAATTCCCTGGCAGATGAACGGGTACATGGGGTTGGAAACGAGCGGCGTCGCGGCGGTAGCTCAGGCATTCGTCCACTGCGGCTCGCGCTTCTCAAGGAAAGCATTCACGCCCTCGCGCTGATCCTCGGTGGCAAACAGCGCGACGAACTCCTCGCGTTCGGCGGCGAGGCCATCGCTGATCGCGCGGTCGCGCGCGCTGTGGATCAGACGCTTGCAACGCGCAACGGCACCGGGACTCTGGCGCGCGGCCTGCTCGGCGAGTGCAAGACCCCGGCGCAGCGCCTCGCCGCTCGGTACGACTTCCTCGGCGAGGCCGATGCGCTCGGCGCAGCGGGCATCGATACGCTCGTTGCACAGGATCATGCGCTTGGCCCAGCCCTGGCCGACAAGCTGAGCGAGGCGCTGCGTGCCGCCGGCGCAGGGAAGCAGCCCGACGCGGGCCTCGGGCAGCGCAAGCTGCGCCTGCTCTTCGAGAATGCGGATATCGCAGGCGAGAGCGACCTCGAGACCACCGCCCATGGCGAAGCCGTTGACCGCGGCGATGGAAACACCGCGAAAGTCAGCGAGCGTCTCAAAGGCCTCTCCGAAAAGCCGGGCCATATCCGCTGCACGCTGCGCGTCGCCATCGGCGAACAGCTTGAGATCAGCCCCGGCGGAGAAGAACTTCTCGCCGGCGCCGGTAATGACCAGGGCGTAGACATCGCGGTCCGCGTCCAGCTGCAGCACGAGATCGCGCAGCGCCGGCAGGCTTTGCGTATCCCAGGTATTGGCGGCGGGATTGTCGATGGTGATCAGCGCCGTATGCCCGTGGCGCGCAAGCTTCAGCTTGTCCGTGGTGCTCTGTGTCATCGCTTCCTCTTTCTGTTCCCCCCGACCTGATCCGGATTGAATCCGCCGCAGCGCGGTCCGAGAGGCGGCGGTCTGGCGTCGGCCGGTTTCAGGGGCGTGATGGTAACGCAGAGCCGGCCCGCAGCGCCTGCACCGGACTGCGCCCTGTTGTTACCATTGCGTCCCTTCTGCTTCGGAGCCCGTCGATGACGCGCCTTTCTTTTATCGCACCCCATGCGCTGCTGCGCCTGCTCGCCCTGTGCAGCTTCGCGCTCTCTGCCCTCGGCGGCTGCAGCGGTGTGGAAACGATCGCCGATGACACGGCGCGCTTCGAAGCAGCGCGCTACACGCGCTACGCGTGGCGAAGCGAGCCGCTGGAACAGAAGGCCTTCGCCCGCGACCGCCTTTCCCAGGCCGATCCGATGATCCGAAGCGCCGTGGACGCGCGCCTCGCAGAGCTCGGCTACGAACTGGTCGAGCGCGAGGAGGCAGAGTTCGTGGTCGAATACCTGGCCTCCGGCAGCATCAATGACGGACGCCTCGCACGCACGGCGTCCAACGTCACTCCCTACCCCTCGGGGCAGATCAATCGCCAGGCCGACGGCGCCACCGTGGACAACGCCTACGCGCTCAGCGGCGTCAAGGAAATGGGCAACATCCTCCTCGTTTTCGTCGAGCGAGGTGCGACGAACGCACTGTGGCGCGTACGCATCAGCAAGGTCATGGAAGATGCCAATCGCGTCAACGAGGGCGCCGTACGCCGCGCTGTCCGCGAGGGGCTGTCCACGCTGCCGCCGGCGCGCTGAGCGCGCGCAGGCTGCTCAGGCAGAGCGTAAGTCGGGACTCGGTATCACGCGAAGGTGTTCGAGGAGCATCGCACACGCCGATGGTGAGCGGAGCCGATGCTCGAGCAGGTCGCGCCAGCGCACCGCATCGGGCAGCTGATCCTGGCTCAGCAGCAGCACGACGTTGTCCTGACCCGGCGGCTTGAGCAGACCCACCCCCCGAAAGTGGTCCAGCACCTCGCGCAGCTGATCATGCAACTGCCTCTGCGAGCGCGGCAGCAGGTTGATTGCGGCTGCGCCGCCGGGTGCGAGTGCCGCGGCAAGCGCGCTGCAGAAGTCGCGGCCCAGCAGCCAGTGCGGCTCATCGCTGCCGTCGAAGACATCGCAGAATACGAGATCCTGCGCGTCGCAGGCGCGCAGGAATTCGAGCGCATCAGCCACGACAACACGCAGCTGCACCGGCAGGGAGAAGTAGTCGCGGGCTATGGCGAGCATGGCGGGGACCGCTTCGACGCCGACCACTTCCTCCGCCTCCATCAGCGATGCGGCAAAGCGCAGCATCACGCCGCAGCCGGTTCCCAGGTCGAGCACGCGACGCGGACGCCGGACCAGGGCGGACGCGAGCGCCATGGCAAGGTGGTTGGGCAGCAACGGGCTGTCGGGCCGGGCCAGGCGGAGCGCGCTCTGCACGGCCGAGGGCCCCGAGGACAGCCAGCGCGTGCCGCGCGCCTCATAGATGCGGAGTCCTCCGTCGAGTTCCGCAAGGCAATTGTCATCAACGCCGAGGCGCAGCAGGTCCTCGAGCGTTGCCGGGGGCGCGGCTTCGGTCACGCGCGCCCCAGGCTCAGGCGTAGCAGTCCGGGTTGGCGCAGCAGGGCATGGGCTCGCCAGCGAGCGCGGCGAGGACATTATCGACGGCCATGTCGGCCATCTTCGCCCGCGTGGCCGCGGTAGCGCTGCCGATATGTGGCGCGACGACCACGTTGGGCAGGCTGAGCAGCGGGTTGTCGGCTGCGACGGGCTCGCGCTCGAACACGTCAAGGCCCGCGGCGCCGAGGCGCCCCTGGCTGAGCGCACCGGCGAGCGCAGTCTCGTCGACGATGCCGCCGCGCGCCGTGTTGACCAGCACCGCATCGGCTTTCATCAGCGCGAGGCGCTCGGCACCGATCAGGCCGAGCGTCTGGGGCGTGCGCGCGACACAGACGCAGACGAAATCGCTCTCGCCGAGAAGCGCATCCAGGGGACGCGCCTCCACACCCTCGATCTCGCGCGGGCTGCGGTTCCAGCCGAGCACGCGCATGCCGAAGCCTGCGGCGCGCCTGGCCACGGCCTGGCCCACGGCGCCCAGACCGACGATACCCAGCGTTGCGCCGGCGACATCCTTGCCAACAAAGAAATCCGGCGACCAGGCGTTTTCCTTCGTCCAGCGCCCGCCGCGGACGAAGCGGTCGGCCTCCACGAGGCGCCGCGCCGCGGCAAGCAGCAGGGCAAAGGTCGCGTCGGCGGTCGTATCGACCAGCACCCCGGGCGTGTTGCCCACGGGCAGGCCACGCGCGCTGGCGGCTGTCACATCGATATGATCCACTCCCACGGACATGGACGAGATGAAGCGCAGCTGCGGGTTGTCATCGAGCAGGCTGGCGTCGATCCGGTCGGTCAGCATGCACAGGATGCCGCTGCAGTCGGCAAGCTCCTCGCGCAGACTGGCGTGGTCGAGCAGCCCCGGGCCCATCCACACGTTGAGCTCGCAGTGACGGGCCAGCTCACGGAAGCGGGTACCGGGAAGCGGTTGGGTGACGAGTACGCGGTCCATGACGGAACTCTACTCCGCCGCCGCGGCAAGCTGAAGATCCCGCCGCACCTATTTGATCGGCGGGCCGAACAGCCGCGAAGGCGCCTGCGCAGGCGATGCACCCGGATGAACGGAGCGCGTCGTCAGCGGTCCAAGGCAGACTGAATCAGTGAGAAGAAGCAGACCATGACAGCCAACCCCCTGAACGGTGACGTCGATCGCCGGATCGCGGTCAACAGCGACGAACTCGACTGGGGAGAGAGCCCGGGCGGCGAGGTGCTGCGCAAGCGCCTGCACCGCGTCGGGCCACCGGAAAGCGGACAGGTGACGTCCCTGGTGCGCTACCGCCCCGGCAGCGTTTTCCCGAGTCACCCGCACCCCGAGGGCGAGGAGATCCTCGTACTCGAGGGCGTATTTTCCGATCAGCAGGGCGACTGGCCCGCGGGCAGCTACCTGCTCAACCCCGAGGGCTTCGAGCACCGGCCCTACTCACGGGACGGCTGCCTGCTCTTCGTCAAGCTCCGCCAGTATCCCGGCACGGAGCGCCGCCAGGTGGCGCTCAATACGCTCGACCGCGAATGGCGATCGAGCATCCGCCGCGGCGTCTACTGGAAGAAGCTCTATGCCCAGGAGCCCTTCAGCGATCACATGCGCCTCGAGCGCTGGAATTACCCGGGCGACGTCGGCGTGCTCAACTTTCCCCAGGGTGCGGAGCTGTTCGTACTTTCGGGGAGCTTCAGCGACGCGCACGGAGAGTACCGCAAGCACGCCTGGCTGCGACTCCCGCCCGGGAGCTCACTGACGCCGCAGGGCCAGGAGCGCTGCGAGCTGTACATCAAGGAGGGCGGCTTTCCCTATCTTCGTGAAGGGTGAAACATCGGCCGCTCTTTCTGGTCTGCTTAGCGTGATTTAGCGCGATGAATACGAGGTCTAGAGCTGAAAGCTTCCATCTGGCGGGACGCCAAACAGCGGCCGTCCCTGGCCAGGCTCATCTCGCGCCCTCCAGGCGCTCGGTGCCCGCCCGACGTAAGCTTTCAGCTCGAGCCCTCTCTGCTGAGCTTCGCTGAGGGGCGGTCGACGCTCAGATCGTGATCCCTCCGTCGACCACGATGCACTCGCCGTTGGTGTAGCTGCTCGCGTCGGAGACGAGGTAGAGCACCGTGCCGGCCATCTCCGAGGGCTCGGCGTGACGCCCCATGGGGATTTTCTCCATGGCCGCCTTGTAGATGTCCTCGTGCTCGAAGAGCGCGCCGGCAAACTTCGTCCTGGTCAGACCGGGCAGCAGCGCGTTACAGCGGATGCCGAGGGGCGCGCATTCCTTGGCGAAGGCGCGAGTCATGTTGACCACGGCGGCCTTGGTGATCGAGTAGATTCCCTGCATGGGGCCGGGCTGGATGGCGTTGATAGAAGCCGTATTGACGATGGCGCCACCGCCCTGCTCCTTCATCAGCTTGCCAGCCTCGATGGACATGAAGAAATAGCCGCGGATATTGACGTCGACGGTCTTGCTGAAGGCGCCGAGATCGGTGTCGAGAATGTGGCCGAAATAGGGGTTGGTGGCGGCGTTGTTGACGCAGATATCGAGGCGTCCGTGCGCAGCGCGGATGTGCTCGAAGATCGCGGCGATGTCTTCCATGTGCCCGACGTGGCAGGGGAAGGCCTCGGCGCTGCCGCCGGCAGCAGCAATAGACTCGGCAACGGCTGCGCAGTCTTCCTTTTTGCGGCTAGAGACGATCACGTGGGCGCCGTGCTCGGCGAGCAGGCGGGCAATCGCTTCACCGATACCGCGGCTGGCACCGGAGACAAGGGCGATGCGCCCACTCAGGTCAAAGAGTGAATCGGCCATGGGAGATCCTTTTCATTGCGGGCTTGTAGGGAACGTGGGCATCGGGGTTCGCCGGCTTACGGACGCCAACGCGGGCTGCCGGCGACGATTCTACGGCCTGATCAGGCCGGCTGCACCGGAGCGTCGCGCCGGGCCCAGGCGCTGAAGGCCCAGAGACAGTAGAACAGCACCATAGCGAAAGGCAGCAGCCAGGCGACGCGAAAGCCGCCCCAGGTCAGCAGCGCGCCGGCGACGATCGGCCCTGCCACCCGCCCGATGCCCGCAGCGGCGCTCGCCGCCCCGAGGAGCCGGCCGCGGTCATCCACCGCGCCGCGCCGGCTGGTCATGGCGTTCAGTACGGGCATACACAGCGTGGCGCCGCCGAGGGCCAGAATCAGCGAGGCGACCATGGCGACCTCCCCGCGCGCGAACAGGGCGAGGGAAAGCCCGGCCAGGAACAGGCTGGTACAGACGCGCAGCAGGTTGATCTCGCCGAATAGGCGCACGAAGCGTCCCATGAGCAGACCCTGGTTCATGGCCATGATCGCACCGACAACGCCGAAGACGATCCCGACCTCGCGCGCCTGCCAGTCGAGGAGCGCGTATACCCACAGCGGAAACAGATAGGTAATCGCGCTGATGCTGCCCGTATGCAGAAAGTACTGCAGCATCAGCATGCGACTCTGCGTCGCGCGGAGGATCTCCCACAGGCCACCCGGCGATGGTCGCGCATTCCTGCGCTCATCGAGGCTGCGCGACTCGGGCAGGAACAGCCAGGCCGCGGCAACGGCAGACAGCGACATCACGGCCGCGAGCAGGCAGGGCAGAAGAAAGCTGCCGTCCGGACCGGCGAGCACGCCTCCGAGGAGCGGACCGACAACGAGTCCGAGGCCGAAGGCTGCGCCGATCAGTCCCATGCCCTTGGCGCGCTCGGCCTGCGAGGTCACGTCGGCCATCATGGCCGAGGCCACGGGAAAATTGCCCGCCACGCTGCCGGCAAGGGCCCGCGCCGCGTAGATCATCCACAGCGTGTCGGCGACGGCGAGCAGGAAGTAGGCAACGGCGGCACCGACGGTGCACAGCATAAGCACGGGTTTGCGCCCGAAGTGATCGGAGGCGCGGCCCCACAGCGGGCCCGCGAGCACGGCGAAAACCGCGTAGCTGGCGATGATCAGGGCGATGTCGAAATCGCTGCCGCCAAGGCGCGGCGTGATAAAGGGCAGGATCGGGATCACGATGCCGAAGCCGATCATGTCCAGCAGAACCACCGCGAACAGGATGAACGCCGCGCGGCGCTGGGCGGGGGAGGTATCCGACATGGCGGAGCGTCAGCCCTGCCAGCGCTGGATCGGCGTGTCGCTGATTCCGAAGAGGTCGAGGCTGCGACCGACGCTCTGGGTGACAAACTCATCCAGCGTTTCGGCGCCCGTGTAAAACGCGGGCACGGGTGGAGCGATCACCGCCCCCATCTCCGACAGGGCGGTCATCGTGCGCAAATGTCCCGTGTGCAGCGGCGTCTCGCGCACCATCAACACGAGGCGTCGGCGCTCCTTGAGCACCACGTCGGCAGCGCGGGTCAGCAGCGTCGAGGTCACGCCGGTGGCGATCTCGGACATGGTGCGAATCGAGCAGGGTGCGATCAGCATGCCTTCGGTAATGAAGGACCCGCTGGCAATCGCAGCGCCGACATTTTTCACGGGATAGGTCACGCTGGCGAGGGACTTGAGCTCGTCCACACTCATGTCCATCTCATGATGCAGGGTCAGCTCCGCCGACTTGCTCATCACCAGGTGCGTTTCGACTCCGGCGGCACGCAGCAATTCAAGCGCGCGCAGGCCGAGAACAATGCCCGAGGCGCCGCTGATACCGACAATGATCTTGCGCATACGAACTCCCGAATACTGCGCAACACTCTAGCAGGACGGCGCACGCTAGCCGAGATAGCAGCCCCAACAGATAGCAGCGCCAACAGATAGCAGCCGCGACGGCCGCCTAGTCCGCGAGCTGCTTGTACATCACGTAGGCGTCGATCAGTCCAAGCTGCGGGTGGTCAAAGGCTTTCGGCAGCGTGCCGACGATGGCATAGCCCAGCCTTTCCCAAAGGCGCACGGCACCGTGGTTGCTCGAGGCAACGAAATTGAACTGCATGGCAAGGTAGCCCAGCTCGCGGGCGATGTGCTGCGAGTGCTCGCACATCGCGGTGGCGAGACCGCGGCCACGCGCTGCCGAAGCGACCATGTAGCCGCAGTTGCAGACGTGCCGACCCGGGCCATCCTGGTTGGTCTTCAGATAGTAGGTGCCAAGCACTTCGCCGTTCTCTTCCGCAAGGAAGGTGCGGCGGGGCCGTTCGATCCAGACGGCGCGTCCGTCCTCGTAGCTCGTAGCGGGATCGAAAGCATAGCTATCGCCGCGGGTGACGATGGCGCGAAAGATGGGCCAGATGGCGTCCCAGTCCGCCGCGCCCGCCTCGCGGATCTGTACGCTCATGGCGCGACAGCGGCACGCGGGGCGGCGCCCGGTACGATGGCGCTCACGCCCGCTTCGGAAGCCGCCGCCCTGCGCGCTGACAATTCCGGCGCGGCCACCGGCCTCAGCCCGGGTCGACTTCGCCGAAAAAGGCTTCGATCGCCGCCACGGCCACCGGCTCGTCGAGCATCGGAGCGTGGCCGCGATCGGGAATTTCGGCGTACTTCATCGCCGGCGCCATCGCCTGCATCTTCTCGGCGCAGTCCATCGCCAGCAGGTCCGACAGCGCACCGCGCACGAGCAGCATCGGAATCGTCGCCATGCCCTTGAACAGCGGCCACAGGTCGGGCGGCACGGCGTTCGAATCTGCCTCGAGCATGGGCTTGGCAATCGCGGCGTCGTGGGCGATCACAGGTACGCCGTCCTTCTCGATGTAGAGACCGCGCGTGAAGCGCAGCCACTCGGCGTCGCTGTATTTCGGGAAGGCTGTCTCGTTGATTTCACGCGTCGCGGCAACGGCATCGTCCCAGCTCTGAATCCTGCGGTGCCGGCCCACGTAACTCTTGATCCGTTCGAGGCCCGCGGGATCGAGCTCGGGACCGATGTCATTGAGCACGATGCCGGCAAAGCGGTCGGCCTGCATGTTGGCCATGATCATGGCCATGAGCCCGCCCATCGAGGTGCCGATCACCAGCATACGATCGATAGCGAGCTCGTCGAGAAGTCGGAACATGTCGCCGACGTAGGTTGACGGCGTGTAGTTGTCGGGATTGGGGTCGTAGTCCGAGCGGCCGCGGCCGCGCTGGTCCACGGCGATCACGCGCCGCGTCTGCGCGAGGTGCGCCGCGATCCACGCGAAATCAGCCGAGTTGCGCGTCAGGCCATGCATGCACAGCACCGGCAGCAGCGTCGACGACGCGGGACCCGGGTAGTCGCGCGCGTAGAGGGTCAGGCCGTCGGCACTTTCATAGAAGTGATCGCGATAGGCGGCATCAGGCATAGCGTTTGTCTCCGTGGAGCTGGCGCAGTTCTCGTTTGAGTATTTTGCCATTCGGATTGCGCGGAAGCTCGCTCACGGCAACGCAGTCGGCAAGACGCTGCTGCCTGCCAAGGCGGCCATTGGCCCAGTGCAGCAGCTCGGCCATGTCCAGCGTTTGCGCCTTTGGCACCACCAGTGCCAGCGGTGTTTCTCCCCAGCGCTCGCTGGGTACGCCGATCACCGCCACATCGTCTACCTGTTCGTGCTCCACGAGCACGGCCTCTATGTCCTGCGGATAAATGTTCTGCCCGCCGGAGAGGATCATGTCCTTCTTGCGGTCGACGATGTACAGGAATCCCTGTTCATCGAGGTGACCGATGTCGCCCGAGCGCAGCCAGACCTTCCCGGCCTCGTCCACGTAACGCGCTTCGGCATTGGCATCGTCGCGGCGCCAGTAGCCCGGCATGGTGATCCGACCGCGCGAGACGATCTCGCCGGCCGCATCGCATCCGCAGGGCCGGTCGTCGTCACCGATGATCGCGATGTCGGTACCGATGAGCGGCTTGCCCACGGAGGACCAGCGACCCTCGGCGTCCTCGGGATCGAGCGTGGTGATGATGCCCTCCGTGAGGCCGTAGAGCTCGATGATACCGCAGGGAAAGACCTCGAAGATCTCGCGCTTGAGCCCCTCGTGGAGCGGCGATCCGCAGCTCATCATGGCGTGCATGCTGCCGAGCTTTTGCGGTCGCTGCTTCTGCGCGTCGATGACGCGCTGGAACTGGATCGGGACCATGGCCGTGTGCGTGATGCGCTCACGCTCAACGGTGTAAAGAAAAGCGTCAGCATCGAAGCGTTCATGGACCACCAGCGTGCCCCCGGAAAGCAGCGTGCACAGCATCGCCACCCAGGAGATGTTCGAGTACAGGCCTATGGTCAGCAGCGTGCGCGCGGCGCCGTGGTAGCGCAGCGCAATCGCGAGGTCGTAGGCCCAGTCGCGGCGACCGGCATGCGTGTGCAGGATGCCCTTGGGCAGCCCCGTGGTGCCGGAGCTGTAGATAATATTGAGGGGCGCCGCGTCGGCCAGGGCCACCGCTGGCGCGTGCTCGGGCTGGCCTGCCATCAGCTCGCCGAGACTCGTCCAGCCGGCGGCGGCCTCATCGCAGATGAATTGCACGCCGTCGGGAAGCTGTTGCTGCAGCGCCTCGATGCGCTCCCGATAGGCGGCACTGACCACCAGCGCGGAGATATCCGCGTCGCCGAGCATGGCGACGATCGCCTCGTCGGATACAGAGGTATTCAGCGGCACGGAGACGGCACCCGATACCAGCGTTCCGAAGAGCGCGGTCAGCATCGGATAGCCATTGGCCATGAAGATGCCGACGCGATCGCCCGGGGAAACCCCCAGCGCCTGCAGCGCGTGGGCGAAGCGATGATTGTCGGCCATGAAGCGTGCCCAGCTCATGCGCTCGTCGCCGCAGATCACGGCGTCACGCTCGCCGCGCCAGCGACCGTGGAGGGCCAGAATTTCGGGCAACAGGGGGGCGGGCGAAGGGAATTCGCTCATCGTATTGTGCTCCGGTAAAAAGACCCGCCCGCTCGAAGGAGCAGGGCGGGTAATGGCTTACTGGAAGCGATACTCGACGGTAGCGAAGACCGTGCGCGGCGGTCCGAAGAAGACCGTGGTGTTGTTCTCGCCGCCGAGCGCAGCCCCGGGGCAGTTCTGGAAGCCGAAGCAATAGCCCGCAGTGGCGTACTCCTCGTCGGCGAGGTTCTTGCCGTGAATGCCGAGCAGCCAGGTCTCGGAGGCGGAGGTCCAGACAACGCTGGCGTTCCAGATCCCGTAGGCCTCCTGGTCAATATCCGGGTTGGGGGCCTCGAACTGCTGGATGTCGCCCTTGTAGGAATAGTTGCTGGTCAGCAGCAGATTGCCGTTGAAGGCGTCCATGTTGTAGTTCAGACCGACGAACACCATCTCCTCGGGGGTGTTCTGCACATCGCGCTGGTCGGCAACGTTCACTCCGCCGACGAGATATTCGTCGAAGCTCGCATCGAGGAAGCTCGCTGCATACTGAAGCGACAGCGCCTGCGTGAGGATCACGCTGCCCTCGATCTCGATGCCCGATATCGTGGCCTGGCCGGCGTTGGTCACGGTGCCCACGAAGCCGTCGTTGACACCGTCTCCATCCGAGTCCGTACCGACGGAGCCGGGAATCTGCATGTCCGCATAGTCGCTGTAGAACAGGGCTATGTTGGTAGTCGCGCGGCCGTCCAGCCAGGTCGTCTTCATGCCGACCTCGAAGGAATCGAGCTGCTCGTCATCAAAACCCTGCTCGACCGCGGGTGTGCGGAAGTTTTCACCGCGCGGATCGAAAGATCCGGCCTTCCAGCCCTCGCTGTAGCCGCCGTAGACCATGAGGTCGTCGTTGACCGCGTAGCTCAGATTGATGCGCGGTGAGAAGTCGTAGAAGGTCCGCTCCGCCTCGTAATCCGAGCCAACGGCGATCTGTATCGCCGCGTCGTTGCCGAGGAAGGGTGAGCCGACACCGAGGTAGTTGGCGCGGAAGATATCGGCGCTGCGCTTGTCTTCCGTGTAGCGGCCACCAACGGAGAGGGCCAGGCGCTCGGTGAGCTCATAGGTCAGGTCACCGAACACGGACCAGGCCTCGGTATCGACGACGCCACCGGTGTAGGCAGTCAGGCCGCCCGGAACGATCTGGCCGAGAACCACGTCGAAGTCGTTCGCGGCTTCTGAGTCGAGGTAGTAGTAGCCGAGCACCAGGTTCCAGCGGTCGGCGTTATACAGCAGCTGGAACTCCTGGCTGAACTGCTCGTTGTCATAGATCACCGGCGCGTCAAAGTCGTCGGCGGGCAGGCTGTCGAAGTCGATCACCGACTCGGTGAAGTCCTCGCGCGCCGCAGTAATCGAGCGCAGCGTGATCTGGTCGCTGACGTTCCAGTCGACGGAGGCCATCCAGCCTTCCGCCTCGACCTGGTTGTTGCCATTGATGCCTGCCGTCGACGGCAGCGTGCTCGCGCCGGCGTTGGTGTCGAAGACGCTGCGCGGCGAGGGAATGCCACTCACAGCGCCGGTATAGGGCCGCCAGCCCGCTACGGCGGAGGACTGGTCGTCCGTATTGTCGTAGGCGACGCGGACCAGAACCGACTCCGTCGGCTCCCACTCCGCCGACAGGCGATAGCCGACGATGTCCTTGTCGTACTGCTCTCCGCCCGTGAACAGGTTGTCGCCAAAGCCGTCGCGCTGGAAGGAGGCGAAGGTGGCCCCGAGGCGCAGACCGTCGGCGACAGCACCGGAGACGGTACCGACCAGGTCCTGCTGGCTGTACTGACCGACGTTGCCGCGCACGCGCACATTGAGGTCGTCAGACAGACGGCGCGTTACGTACTTGATGGCACCGCCGACAGCGTTACGGCCGTAGAGCGTGCCCTGGGGGCCGCGCAGGACTTCCACGCGTTCTACGTCGTACAAATCGAGGAGCGCTCCCTGCGGACGCGCGAGGTACACATCATCGAGGTAGAGCGCCACGCCCTGCTCGAAGCCCGCCAATGGGTCCTGCTGCCCGACACCGCGAATGAAAGCGGTGAGCGTCGTATTCGTGGCGCGCGAGGGCTCGAGGGTCACGCTGGGAATGGCCTGGGCAATCTCGGTGATGTCGAGGGCACCGCGCATCGTGAGCTCGTCGCCGGAGAGCGCAGACACGGCGATGGGCACATCCTGCAGGCTCTCGGAACGGCGCCGGGCGGTCACCGTGACCTCTTCGAGCACGGTCGCGCCTTGGGCTGATGCGGCAGGCGCGAGGGGCAGCATCAGCGCGGCGGCCGCGGCGATGGATACGGACCTTACGGACGCAGCAAGAACATTGCGGGGGCTTGAAACCAACATAGCGGACACCTGTATACGTTATGAGTTTTATGAGCACCTTGTGTCGGGGTGCTGTTCAGCGGCCGCTTTTTCAACAGCCGTTGAATGCGTGGAGGTTATTCAACGGCTGTTGAAGTGTCAAGCTGTGAAAATTACCGAAGGCATTTCCCCCGGCCATACCCGTGTCCCGGTCGAGCCGGCGGAGGTCGTTACGGTCGCTGTCACGTTCCCTACACAACCTCCCCCGCCCCGCCCTACCGCCGAAGCATGGGCAGCGCCAAAAAAGTCCTGACTTCGCTACGTGGTCAGGCGCGACGGCGGGTGCTCTTGCAGGGAGCGTGACAGCGACCGGAGAGAGCACGCGTCGGCGTGCCGCTACCGAAGGCACCGACCCTGTGTTTTCCCAGCTTTCCGGTCGAGCCAGCGGAGGTCGTTACGGTCGCTGTCACGCTCCCTACACAACCTCCCCCGCCTCGCCCTACCGCCGAAGCTCTAGTCGCTGATCACGTCGGCGTGCCGTGCGCCGCACCACCACGCGTAGCCAGCAGGCCAAAGAGTCCGAACAGCAGCGACGCAAGGATCCCGTAAGTCGCCGAGATTGCCGGGTTGGCGACGCCGAGGGCGAGGTTGAAGAGCAGGTGCAGACCGAGACCGAGCGCGGCGGCACCGGCGACCACCCACAGCGGGATGTGCCGCCGCACCAGAACCCCGAAGAGCACCGGGACCAAAGAGGCTGCGGCGAGACCGTAGACCCCCTTCTGCGCGAAGAGGCCGATGAGCGGCGGTGGGTTCCAGGCGAGGACCACGCCGATGACACCGACGGCGACGAGCACCCAGCGCGAGAGCGCGAGACCGTTGGCACGTTCGCCGGCGAGGGGCGTGACCAGGTCGTTCACCACCATGGCCGACAGCGCCACGAGGATGCCGTCCAGCGTGCTCATGCCCGCGGCGAGCAGCGTGATGAAGATGAATACCAGTACGTACTCGCCCAGCACCGACGAGCCGAACTCGTGGAGCAGGTACTCGCGCACCACCGTGTCCTGAGCGTCGATCTCGAGCCCGGCAAGGCGCGCGTAGAAGCCGATCATCAGCATCAGCGTGAACAGCGTTCCTACCACCACCGTGGTGCCGATGAACCTGCCGATGTCGCGCTCGCTGCGCAGGTAGAGCACCTTGGTGAGGATATGCGGCTGCAGCATCAGCGCGAAGGTGACTACGAAGCCGCTGACGAACACGGAAAAGAAATCGAAGTAAAGCCCGCTGGCCGGGTTGTAGGCGGCGGCGTACTGATCACCAACGGCGCGCAGGCTGGCGATCGGGTCACCGGCGAAATACTTCAGTCCCTGTACGAAGAGCAGCAGCGTAACGCCGAGCATCATCACACCCTGCAGCGTGTTGGTGTAGGCGTGGGCGTAGGTGCCGCCCATGAGCACGTAGGAAAACACGAACAGCAGCACCGAGATGAGTGCGGTCTTCTGGTCGATGGGAAACAGCCCCGTCACCAGCAGGCTGCAGCCGACGAGAATCAGCACCACAAAGGTGATCGACAGCAGGTTGATGAAGGCGAAGAAGAGGCTGAAGCCGCGGTGGTTGTAGCGGTAGTAGATCCACTGGGGAATCGTCAGCGCGGCGCTGCTTTCACCGAGGCGGAGGAACCCGCGCGTCAGCACGAGAAACGCCGACAGGATCCCCAGCGACCCAGCCACGCCGAAATGCAGATAGGCCGACAGGCCGTGGGCGTAGACGAAGCCCGGGTTGATGACAAAGGTGGCCGTCGAGGCAATCGACGCGGCGAGGGTGATGCCGACGACGTAGGGGCTCATGTCCTTGTTGCCGATCGAGAAACCTTCGACGCTGCGCGTACGGCGCATGCCGACGATCGAGAGTCCATAGACCAGCGCAGCGTAGGCGCCGATCATCAGGTATTTGAAGAGTTCTGGGGTCATGGCAGCGGGCCGTCTGATTGTTATGCTGGCGCAGCCTATTCAACAGGCGTTGAATAGGCAAGGGCGCCATCGCAATGAGCCCGGGCCGCGCACGCGAAACAGCCGGCGCAGTCGGCATGGCGCGGCGCGTCGGTCTACACTGTGCAAAGACACAGAGGCGTCCGTTCGCCAGCGTGGTCGCCGTGCGACTACCGCCGCAGGCGAAACACGCTCGGGCGACGAACGGAAAGCCATGCCAAGCTGTAGAAGGATTGCTGCCATGAACAAACTATCTCTCCTCGGCCTGTCAGCCGCCGGCCTTGTTGCACTCGCAGGTCTCGCCCGTGCCCAGGATGACCCTGCGGCGCTCGCGGAAGCGGCGCGTTGCAGCGCCTGCCATCACGCCACGGACAAGCGCCTGGGACCGTCCTGGGCTGCGGTTCGCGATCGCTATGCGGCTGAGGAAGGCGCGGCCGACACGCTGAAGGCGCGCGTGCGCAGCGGTGGCAGTGGCGTATGGGGCAAGGCGCCGATGCCTCCCGTGCCTGAGGGGCAGCTGTCCGACGCGGATCTCGATGCGGTGCTGGCCTGGATACTCGAGGGCTGATCAACCCTCTCGGCCTTCGCGGCCTTCTCGGCCTTTTCAACCTTCTAGGCCCTCTCGGCCCTCTCGGCGCTCTCGGCGCTCTCGGCGCTCTCGGCCCGGACAGGGGCTTTCAGGCAATCATGGGGCGGCCAGGAATCGAGACCGATAGCAACCCCCGACCGCGCTGAGCCGCGTCAGCCTGCTGCGGGGCTGGGTGCACCCTCCGCGGACTTGCCGCCCTTGCCAGCGACTGCGGCCGCTGCCAGTCCGGCTTCGGCATCGGGGCGTCGTGCGCCGACTTCACCGAGCGAGATCGCAATGCTCGCCCGCGCGAGAAGCGTGAACACGAGCGCTCCAAGGGCCCAGATCCCGATGGAAAGCGTCAGTTCGACGGCGCTGGGGCTGTATTCGAAGACCTCACCGAGCGGCGTGGGGATGAAGCCCGGTACCACGAAGCCCATACCCTTCTCGATCCAGATACCGGCAAAGGCGAGCACGCAGGCCACGTTGAGCAGAGCGCGTGTCTTGCGCAGCGGATGAATCGACAGGATCAACACCGCCACAATGTTCAGGCAGAGCGCCGTCCACACGAAGGACGAGAGGGAGTCGGCGCCGTTGAGGCCGAAGTACAGGTAGCGCACGGACGCCGCGTGTGCACCCTCGTTGTAGAAGTCCGTGAACAGTTCGGCGCCGACAAAGAACAGGCTGATCTGCAGCGCCACGGTCATGATCAGCGCCAGCGTATCGATCACCGATTCGGGCACGGGATAGCGCGTGGTCCGCTTGAGGACCTGCAGCACGATGATGATCAGCGCGGGCCCGGACACGAAGGCCGTAGCGATGAATCGCGGTGCCAGCAGCGCGATGGACCAGAAAGGCCGCGCGGTGCTCGCTGCAAAAAGAAAGGCCGTGACCGTGTGAATGGAAATAGCCCAGACGATCGACAGCAGCACGAAGGGGAAGTACGCGCGCAGCTGAGGTTCACGGCCACGGTAATGACAGAAATGCACGTAAAACGGGATGGCGAGGTTGAGCGCAAGGTAGCCGTTCAGCACCACGACATCCCAGGCAAGCATGGACTGGGGCCAGTTGAAGCGCCCGATTCCGGGAATCATGTGCAGCAGGCGATCGGGGCGGCCGATGTCGACGATGACGAAGGTCATCGCCGAAACCACCGCTGCCACGGCCAGACCCTCGCCGATCAGCACCACGGACTTGATATCGTCGCGGTGGAAGATGTAGGCCGGAATCACCAGCAGCACGGCCGCCGCGGCGATGCCGACGAGGAAGGCGAAGTTGGAAATGTAGAAGCCCCAGGACACCTGGTCGCTCATTCCCGTGACCACCATCCCCTGCGACAGCTGCACGATATAGGCGATGGCGCCGGCACCGACGAGACAGCCAAGGAAACCGAGCCATAGGAAATAGGCGCGGCTGCCCGTAGCCATCGCGCGCAGACCATCGAGGAGAAAACGCAGGACCACGACCGTCCCTCCTAATCCGTGAAGTACCAGAATTTGGGTTCCGTCCCGAGCTCCTCCTTGAGCCGGAAGACAGACTTGTTCTCGAGCACGTAGCGAATCTCGCTGTTCGGATCGAGAAGGTTGCCGAAGATGCGTGCCCCCGTCGGGCAGGCTTCCTGGCAGGCGGGCTGGCGCCCCTCGCGCGTGCGCTGAGTACAGAAGTGGCACTTCTCAACGACACCCCGGGGCCGCGGGCGGTTGCCGAGGTAGTTGGTGTTCGGGTTGAGTTCCTCTGCCGGAATCTCCGGCTTGGACCAGTTGAAGTGGCGCGCCCAGTAGGGGCAGGCGGTCATGCAATAGCGGCAGCCGATACACCAGTCGTAGTCCACCACGACAATGCCGTCGGGTTCTTTCCAGGTAGCCTCCACGGGGCAGGCCTTCACGCAGGGCGGGTTGTCGCACTGCATGCACTGCACCGGCATGTAGTACTTGCCGTCGACGGGGACTGTCTCGGGATCGTAGTAGTGCTCCGAGTGCTCGAGGTTCTGCGAACCCTGCTCCATCTCGAGCACACGGATGTACTGCATCTGCGAGTCGCGGCCGAGGTTGTTCTCGCGGACGCAGGCGGTCACGCAGTCGCGGTAGCCCTGGCATTTGGAGATATTCAGGGCGTAACCGAAAACCACGTTCTCCTGCGGTGGCGTATCGCGACAGAGAATGGCGACGCCGTAGTCGCGCTTCGCGCGGCGCTCGATGCGGCCGAGGGCGTCGCTGATCTCCTCGTCGCTCATCCGCTGGTAATGATCCTGGAAAAACGAGCCCATGGCGTCCATGAAGGTGTTGCCGCCCCAGGCCGGTGCCGCCGCACTCGCGCCCGCCGCAGCTGCAGCCGCACCGAGAAAGTTGCGGCGACCGAGGTCGACGCCATCGCCCGCAGGCGGCTTCTTCGCCTCGAGCTGTCTGTTCTGATCGCTGCCCTTACTCATCTTTCGTACCCCCTTCGATCACGCTCCCGTGATGGGCCCGTTCAAGCTCCTGGGCCTCCAGGCCGCGACGTATCGGCGGCGGCGCCTCGGGCTGGCGTGGCCGCACGGCGGGCGCGTGAGGATCGTGACAATGCGTGCAGTTGTACAGTTCGCGCTCGCCCTGCCAGGTAGCCACACGCTTGCCATGGCCCCCGAAGAACCAGTCCTTCTGCGGCTGGTAGTGACACTGACCGCAAACCATGTAGGCCTCGTTAAAACCGAATTCCTCGCCGGTGAAGGTCGTGAGCACATTGCGGTTTTCCGCCGCGTGGCAGTCGAGACACCAGATCCGCCCGGCGCCGTGATCGAGCGTCGCCGGGTGCGGTGAATACAGCTCGCGACGTTCGGGATTGGGTGGCATCACGCCGTGGCAGTTCTCGCAGGGGTAGAAACTGAGTGCGTCATCGCGCGGAACCACGGAAAACTCGGGCACGTCGCCGTAAGCCGCTTCGGCGCTGAAGGGCGACGGCGGATTCGCCGCCTCGCTCTGATCCGCAGGATTGCCACGCAGGGGCCGGTGGTTGTTGACGCGCGGCGGGAGCTCGCGCGCAGTCTCCGCCGCGGCGGCGGCCGCATCGCCAGCTTCTGCCGCATCCCCGGATTCGGGGTCAGCGGCCACCATCCACGCCGCAAGACAGGCGGCGGTCGCCATCGCCGAGATGGCGTACGGTGTTCTCTTCATGCCTTCTTCTCCCGAAACGCAGTGGCGGCCCCGCTGAATCGGGGCCAGACCATCAGGGGCAGGCCAAAACCATGTGTGCAGTATGGGTTCTCGCCAGGGAAACGCCCATGATCGAGGTCAATAGAGCGGCACTTGGTCGTGCCTTGCGTCGCCCGGCCAAATGCTCAACAATCGTTGAAAACCGCGAGCAGCCCGTGAACGACAAGAAAACCGACGCCTCTGGCTCCAGCGCACCGCGCCGGGATCGCATCCTCGATGCGGCGGAGGCGCTGTTCTCCGAGCATGGCTACGACGGGGTGACCCTGCGTCAGATTGCTCGTCGCGCCGAAGTGGACGTGGCCCTGGCCAGCTACCACTTCGGCAAGAAACTCGATCTCTTCGAGGCCGTGTTCGAGCGCCGCGCGGCTTTTCTCAACGAATCGCGCCGCACGGCGCTGCGCGACCGCCAGATCGGCGCCGGCGAGGCGGGTCCCAGCGTCGAACAGATCATCGAGGCCTTTCTGCGCCCGCTGGAACTGGCTCAGGAGACCGGTGACGAGGGCTGGCGCCACTACCTTGCGCTCATCGCCTATATCAACAACTCCCCGTACTGGGGCCCGCGGATGATGTCGCAGCTGTTCGACGAACTGGCGGCGGAATTCATCACCGCCCTCGAGAAAGCGCTGCCTTCGGCGGCGAGGGAAGACATCTACTGGTGCTACCACAACATGTCCGGCGCCCTGACGCTCACCCTGGCTCAGACCCGGCGCATCGACAACCTGTCAGGCGGTCTGTGTCGCTCCGATGATCTGCAGGCGGCCTACGACCACATGATTCCCTTCGTGGCCGCGGGCTTCCGCGAGGTCTGCGCGGGGAACACCGGGAAAAGAAAACGCCGGAAGAAAACCGGCTAGGCGCTAGGGCGCCAGCGTAGAGATCAGCTTGTTGGCCTTGCGCCGGAAGGCCGGGCTCTGGAGCAGCCCCGGCGCCCTGCCGAGGCCTGCGCTGCTGAGGTGTTCCGGAAGAAAAAACAGTCCGGGCTCATCCTCGGAGCCCAGCGGAAGCTCGGCGATATCGCGCAGCGCCCGATAGCTGATGCGGTCGCCGATTCTCCCGGCGAGGAATACGATGATATTGGCCTGGCGCTCCTCGCCGCTCATCGGGTGCTCGGCCGCGGGCGTGTTCAGCGGCAGAAAGCCCGTCTCGATGGCCGCAACGAGATCGGGAGGCAGCTTCCAGAGCCGGGCCAGCTCGGCGCCGACAATGGCCGTGTTCGCGCCACAGGCCGCCTGCTGCGCCTCGATACGCGCAACGATGCTGATTCCCTCCTCGTACCACTGCGTCGCGCCATCGACGCCGAGCACGAGCGCAACGTCGCCGAGGTTGAAGAACAGCGATTTCGTCGACAATACGGACGGGCGCGACAAGCCGAGTTCCTGGCCGAGGAGCTGGGCAAAGGCGCTGGCGCTGCAGGCCGAGCGCCAGACGCGTGCGAGCGCCGCCTGCTGCTCCGGCGTGCCCTCGAGGGTATTTTCCGCCACCACGGACTGGGCGACGAGGCCCTTGACCATACCCACGCCGAGATAGTTGATGGCGTGCTGGACGCTGGTGATCGGCGTTGCCAGGGCGAAGGCCGCCGAATTCACCGTGCGCAGGATGGCAGCCGTGAGGCCGGCGTCGGTGACTACCGCATCGAGCAGTTCCTCCGGGGTGTCGAGACCGCCGGCCATGTGCTTCTGCACGGGGTGCGGCTCGGGCATGGCCCGACAGATCGCTTCAACCTGCGCCTGCGCGCCCGCGTCGAGGTCATCGCGCGTGATGATGCGCAGCGCCAGCAGCGGCGCCGGCGTCTCGCGCGGAGCACCGGGCTCGTCGGCCGACGCGCTCGCAGCCGAGGCGGCTTCCGCCGCGCCAGCAGAAGCCATCGCCCGTTGCGCTGCCGCGGGGTTCATCGGGCTTGTTGTGGTCTTATGCGCTGTCTTCGCCGTCGCTGCACGCCGCGAAGCGCTCGGCCTTCGCAGCCAGAGCAGCGCCAGCAATATGACGATAATGGCCAGAACGCCGATTTCAAAGATCATGGACCACTCCCCTGCCAGCCCGGTGAATCGGACGTCTTGTCAGCCGTCCCATCATGCATTGCCGGGACGGCGAAGAATTTGAGGCGGATCAAGGAAGCGGGCAGGCGACGCTGGCTGCGGGACCCGAGAGCGTGCGCGAGCGCGCGTTATATCGAAGCCAGCGGCGGTTCGCCCTGCAGTTCCCTCTGCCGGTCGCGCTCGACATGCTGCTGGTGCTCGAAACGCTTGCCGGGCGGCAGCGCCGCGGATTCGCGCAGACGCTCGCGATGGCGCTGGCGGCGATAGTGTTCGACCATGGCGGCAAAGCGCTCCTCCTCGACCTCACCGGCGATCAGCGCCTCGACGAAAGCAATATCGATACCCATACGATAGGCGATGCGATTGGGCCGGATCCGATGCGCATGGAACTGCGCGACCACGCGCAGCTGGGCGTCGCGATCAAGCGTGCACGGTCGCGAGTAGCCGAAAGGCGGCGATGGTGTGCGTTCGTCCTGTTCACCTGCGGTGCTCATCGGGCGGTGTTCTAGCACCGATAGCGCTGCGCTGCCAACTTATCGGTTCGGCGCCGGAAGGCAGCTCGGTGAAAATGTGAAGGGCGAACACTTATACTCACGGGCAGTTTCAGCCGTTTCATTACCGGGAGCCACAGCATGAATGCACCGCAGACCGCCGTCGCCATCGACGACGCCGAAGGCCGAATGCTCGCGGCGCTCGACGCGCAGCGCGCCGACTATCTCAAGGAAGGAGGCGTCAGCGCAGCGACGCGGCGAGACCGCCTGCAGCGCGGTATCGACGTGGTATTGCGTCACGAGGACCGCATCGTGGAGGCGCTGAACTCGGATTTCAGCTGCCGCCCGCGCGAGGTCACGCTGCTCACCGACATCGCCGCATCGGTAACGCCGATGCGCCACGCGATAGGGCAACTGAAAAAGTGGATGCGCTCCGAGCGACGGCCGACGATGTTTCCCCTCAACCTGCTCGGCGGGCGCTCGCGTGTCGAGTACCAGCCCCTCGGCGTCGTCGGGGTGATTTCACCGTGGAACTTCCCCGTCAACCTGACGTTCGGCCCCCTGGCCGGCATTCTCGCCGCGGGCAATCGCGCCATGATCAAGCCCTCGGAATACACACCCGCCACCTCCGAGCTGATGGCAGAAATGGTGCGTGAGGCCTGGGACGAGACCGAGGTTGCTATCTTCACCGGCGGTCCCGACGTCGGGCAGGCCTTCGCCGGGCTGCCCTTCGATCATCTGCTGTTCACCGGCGCGACCGGCGTCGCCCGCCATATCATGGCCGCCGCCGCGCGCAACCTCGTCCCCGTGACGCTCGAACTCGGCGGAAAGTCGCCGGTGCTTCTCTCGCGCGAGGTCGACCTCGAGCTTGCGGCGCAGCGCATCATGCTCGGCAAGACACTCAATGCCGGGCAGATCTGCCTGGCGCCGGACTACCTGCTGGTGCCCGAGGAGCAGCTCACGGAAACCGTGGACACGCTCAAGCGGGTAACCGCGCAGATGTATCCCACGCTCCTCGAAAACCCGGAGTACACCTCGGTGGTCAATGAACGCCACTTCCAGCGCCTGCAGGCCTGCCTGGTCGACGCCGAGGAGCACGGCGCGCGCCCCGAGGCGATCAATCCGGCGCAGGAAGACTTCAGCCAGCAGACCAACAGCTACAAGATTCCGCCCACGCTCATCGTGAATCCTCCCGCCGGGAGCCGGGTGCTCGAAGAGGAGATTTTCGGCCCGCTGCTCCCTGTGCTCACCTATCGCGAGTTCTCCGAGGCGATCGCCCACGTCAACGCCGGGCCGCGCCCTCTCGCCGTCTATTACTTCGGGCGCAATGCCGACGAGGAGCGCGCGGTGCTGAGCCGGACCACGTCGGGGGGTGTGTGCATCAACGATGTGATCATGCACGTCAGCCAGGAAGAGCTGCCCTTCGGCGGCATCGGCCCGAGCGGCATGGGCGCCTACCATGGAGAGGCCGGATTCCGAACCTTCAGTCACGCCAAGTCCGTGTATCGCCAGTCGCGCTTCAACGTGGCGAAGATTGCGGGTTTGATACCTCCCTACGGCCCGGCAACGGAGAAAGGTATCCGCATGCAGTTGAAGCGGTAGGCCATGGCCGAGGCCGGTCGCCGATCATGTTGCTGCGTCAGAACGCACGCCGCGGCGTGCAGGTCCTGTACCTGCTCCTCGCGCTGCTCAGCCTCGGCGCCCTGTCAGCCGACAGCGCGGACGCGCAGCGGGTGAACCTGCCTGCGGACAAGGGGGGCAGCGCTGCGCTTCCGATAGTCATCGCGCACCGCGGAGCAAGTGCTTACTTACCTGAGCACACCCTTCCTGCAAAGGCCTTGGCGCACGCCATGGGATCGGACTTCATCGAGCAGGACGTAGTGCTCAGCGCCGACGGCGTGCCCGTGATCCTGCACGATATCTACCTCGACGCCACCACCGACGTGGCCGAGGTTTTTCCGGGGCGGGCACGGGACGACGGGCGCTTCTATGCCGTCGATTTCGACCTGAGCGAGCTGCGGCGCCTGCGCGTACACGAGCGCCGCCGCGGCGATGGCAGTCCCGTCTATCCCGGGCGCTTCCCAGCCGGGCCGGGGCTGTTCTCACTGCCGACGCTGGCCGAGGAAATCGCCCTGATCGCCGGCCTCAACCGCAGCCGCGGCATGCGCGTCGGCCTCTATATCGAAATGAAGGGCTCGGCCTTCCACCGCCGCGCCGGGCTGGACCTTCCTGCCGCCGTGCTGCGCGCCCTCGAAGACAGTGCCTGGGATGGCCCCGTCTTCCTGCAGAGCTTTGAACCGGATACGCTGCGCTATCTGCGCGAGGAGCTCGGGTCGCGCCTGCCGCTGATCCAGCTCATCGGCGAGAACACCTGGGCGGAAGACGGTGAAGTGGATTTCGAGCACCTGCGCAGCGATGCCGGTCTCGACGCTGTTGCGCGCTATGCCGACGGTATCGGCCCCTGGCTGATGCAGCTGTATCGTGGCCGCGATGCCGCTGGGGAAGTTCAGCTTTCGGACCTCGCAGAGCGTGCCCATGCGCGCGGCCTGCTCGTGCATCCTTACACCTTTCGGGCCGATGAGCTGCCGCCGGGAATCGAGAGCTTTGCCGAACTCCACCGGATCTTTCTCGGCGAACTCGGTGTCGACGGCCTGTTCACGGACTTCCCGGATCGCAGCCGGGCCCTGCGCGACGACCTGCTGGGTGACCCCGTTCACAGGTAGAAGTCACCGCCCGCATCCCAACCAAAACACGAGCAAGCCATGAGCAGAACGGCCCCGCGTCGCACCAAGATCGTCGCCACCATCGGCCCCACCAGTGAAAGCGCCGAGATGATCGCGCGTCTGGTGCAGGCCGGTGTCGACGTATTCCGTCTCAACATGAGCCACGGTGATATCGCCAGCCATACCTCGGTTGCGCGGAGAATCCGTGAGCAGGCGGCGAAGCAGGGACGCTACGTGGGCATCCTCGCCGATCTTCAGGGACCCAAGATCCGCATCAGCAGCTTTGCGGCTGGCAGCGTCGATCTCCTCGCCGGCGATCGCTTCCGCCTCGATGCCGACCTGCCCCCGGATGCCGGCGATCGTCAGGCCGTGAGCTTCAGCTACCGGCCGATGCTCAAGAACCTGCGCGAAGGTGACGTTCTGCTGCTCGACGACGGACGGATCCGCTTGCGTGTCGAGCGCGTGGAGGCGGCCAGCCTCGACTGCACCGTGCTTGTGGGCGGCCGTTTGGGGTCGCGCAAGGGCATCAACCGCCTCGGCGGTGGCATCGCGGCACCGGCATTGACGGAAAAGGATCTCGAAGACATCACCGGGCTTGTGGACATAGAACCGGACTATCTCGCCGTGTCCTTCGTCTCGAGCCTTTACGACATCCAGCACGCGAAGGACCTGCTCCGCGAGCAGGGCATCCACGCCGCGGTCATTGCCAAGATCGAGCGTGCCGAAGTCGTGGCCGACAAGAATGTGCTCGATGGGATCTTCATCGAGTCCGACGGCATCATGGTCGCTCGCGGCGATCTCGGTGTCGAAGTCGGCGACGCGGAGCTGATCGGCATACAGAAAGACCTGATCGCCCGTGCGCGACGCATGGACCGCCTGGTGATCACGGCGACGCAGATGATGGAGTCGATGATCAACAGTTCCATGCCGACGCGGGCCGAGGTCTTCGATGTGGCCAATGCCGTGCTCGATGGCACCGATGCGGTGATGCTTTCGGCGGAAACCGCCGTCGGCAGGTATCCCGTGGAAGTTGTCAGCAGCATGGCGGATGCCGCGCTCGGCGCCGAGCGGCATCCCGTTGCCCGGACCTCGCGCTACCGCGTGGACCGACAGTTCAATTCAGCCCAGGAGAGCATCGCCATGTCGGCGATCTACGCGGCCAACCACTTCAGCCGGGTGCGCGGTATAGCCTGCCTGACAGAATCAGGGACAACCCCGCTGCTCATGTCGCGCCTGAGTTCCGGTCTGCCGATTTTCGGGCTGTCACCCAACGCGCGCACTCTTGCGCGCCTCAGCCTGTGTCGCGGCGTCGTGCCTCTGTATTTCGATGCAGCCTCCTATGCAGCGGATGCACTCGAGCAGCAGGCCATCGATTTCCTCCGCGCGGGATACTATCTCGAGCGCGGCGACGCGCTCATCCTCACCCGAGGCGAGCGCGTCGGCGATATCGGTTCGACCAATATCCTGAAGATTCTCGCCGTTTAGCGGGCAGGCACGGATCGCAGAAAATTGTTGCGCGCTTTTTGCGCAGGTGGTGCTAAACTGGGAGAGCTGCATTCAGCAGCAGGTTCATCTGGAACGCGTTACACAGCAAGAAATCGTTATCTTCCCGTCCGTCCCCCCTTCTGCCTCTCTCGCCGGCCTGCCTCGCATTCGATCGCTGCAGCATCCTTTTCGGGTTCTGTTTCCGGTCTCGTGTTGGTCTGCGGGCGGATTTCGGCCTGCAGCCGAACAGAAGCAAGGGATGCACCCGAGTCTGACGAGAGTAGCTGCGAGTAAGAAAGCAATCCCGGTGGTAGCACTCCAGTGACCGGTGCGAGCACGCACGGGTCCTCCAGTTAGACGAAGGTAATCTACATGTCGACAGTAACCGGCACCGTCAAGTGGTTTAATGAAACCAAGGGCTACGGTTTTATCGAGCGCGAAGGCGGCCCGGACGTTTTCGTTCACTTCAGCGCAATCAAGGGTGACGGCTTTCGCACGCTCACCGACGGTCAAAAGGTGGAATTCACCGTCACCGATGGCCAGAAAGGTCCGCAAGCTGAAAACGTGATTGCTGTCTGAGACAGTAACACCGGGGCCCGCCGTCGACCGACGGGCCCAAGCTGGCGCCGTAAGGGCGCAAAAAAAGCCCGTGACGGTCGGTCACGGGCTTTTTCGTTGAATGCTTTGAGTTCGGAACGAAGCGTCAGTTCACGTCCTCGGCCAGCTTTGCCTGACGATCCAGCTCGGAATTGAGGTAGGCGATCCACTGTGTCGCGTACTTCTTGGAGCGCTCGTCGCGCCCGGCAGCGCGGAAGGCCTCGCGCGCCTTGGCGTACTCCTTGAGATTGAAGTAAGCCATACCGAGTACGAGCTGCGCATTGTCCGGGCGCTTCACGCCACCACGCTGAAGGCCCTTCGTGATGGCCTCGACGGCTTTCTCGTGCTGCTCCGCATCCAGGTAGATGCTGCCGAGGCGCGTCAGAAGCTCACCATCGTCAGACTTGTTGGCCGCTTTCTCCATCGCTGGGATTGCGTCCTTGATCTCCTGCGCCTGACGAAGGGCGCCGGCAAGCAGTTCCCAGTTCTTGGAGTTGTCTTCGACAATTTCCTCGCCGAGTCCTTCGCGAAGAACCTCTGCAGCCTTGTAGGGCACCTCTGCGTTGAGGAACAGCGAAGCGACATTGCGGTATTCGCCGTCCTTGTCGAGAAGATCCTGCACGTACGCCGTGTCCATGGTAGCGAGCTGCTTAGCTTCCTGATTAAGCTCCGAGTACATGAAGCTGAGCTGCACCCAGTACTGCTTCTTCGGGTAGAAGGCGATCAGCTGGCGAAGCACTTCCGTGGCTTCGTTGACCCGTCCCTTCTCGGCGTAGAGGAAGCGGGCCAGGTTATACCACTGCTCCTTGGGGATCTTGCCCTTGCTCTCGAAGTCGTTGATCGCGATCTCGATGTTTTCAAGCGCCGTGTCGTAGTCCTCAAGCTGGTAGTAACCCTGAGCCAGCAGCACGTAGGCAGTGGCGTTGGGCGTATCGGTCATCTCGAACCACTTCTTGAGGGCGTTGATGCCCTCCTGCCAGCGCTCCTGCACGAAATAGAGCTGAGCGATGGTAAAGCGCGTGTTGACCTCCATCGCGATCGGGATATCGGGCTGCTTTACTACGTTCTCGTAGGCCTGGAGCGCCGAGGTGTAGTCCTCTTTCGAGTAGTGAATGAACGCATACAGGTTGTAAACGTTGGCGAGCTCATAGCTGTTGAGTTCATTGTCGCGGCGGCCTTCGAGCATCTCGTCGAGGATGCGCGCCGCGGCCGCAAGATCCTGGGGCTTCTTGTTGCCTTCAGCGTCTTCGTCCCCGGCCGCAAGTTGCGCTTCGGCGAGTCTCTCATACACCTTGTTGCGCAGCGCGGGAGTTCGACGGACCTCCTGCTCTTTGGCCTCGCCTTCCTGCGCCTGCGCAGAAGGCACGGCGCCAAGCAGCGCACCGAACTGCGTGGGAGAAAGGGCTATTTGAGCGGCGCACAGGGGAAGCGCGAGAACGAGGGCACGAGCACTGCTCATATGCCCCAGTCGGCGCTTCGGAGCGACGCGAAAAAGATCAGTCGTTTCGGCGGCGTTCTTCATAACTGGACCCTCGCGTATCGGTCGCGGGTTGTTGCCTTGGATTTTTGCGCCGGTCGCAAAGCAAATCTATTGCCGAGCTGAGCGCCCAGCCCAGATGACATGGCGCTCGGCGTTAACCGGGGTTTCAAAGGGGTCACGAGGTAAACAAGTCGTGCCCGGTATTCGGCCTTACTGCTCGAGCTCGTAGGTGAACTTGTTTTGCACACCAGCGACCTCGATCGCCTCGCCGTCTACGACGCGGGGCTTGTACTTGAACTTCTCGGCAGCCTTGACCGAAGCGCGCTCAAATACACCGGACGGCTGACAGTCCACAGGCTGCGGATCCCGTATCGACCCGCTCTTGGTTACCGTGTATTCGACGATGCAGTAGCCGGTGATGCCCCGAGTCTGGGCGCGACGCGGATAGATTGGCGCGACCTTCACGATCGGGAGATATTCGCCGTCACCGGAAGACATGCCGCTGCTGCTGATCTCGACCTGGACACCGGCGTTGGGGGCAAGGTTGGCAACATCCATGTCCGTATCGAAGTCGATCTCCATGGGCTCCATTTCCGGCGGCGGCTCCTCGGGATCTTCAACTTTCTCGGGCTTCACTTCCTTGGTATTCACCTCGATCTCGCGCTCGGGCACCACGATGTCGGCGATCTTCCGATTCTTGATCTCCTCCTGCTCGTAGTCCTTGTCGATCAGGGCCTGCATGAGCAGAAAGAGTCCCAAGGCGACGGGGATCGCCACAAGGGCGCCTATGAATGCTCTGACTATTCCATTTCCCATTGCTTGTCAGCCTCTCTGTCTTCCGTTCCTGTTCGTGGCGTTCGTGGCTTCTGCCGCTAACTTCATCTGACCCAGGTATGCTGAAGTGTCGATCCGCGCCCCGATCCCGATCAGCCGTGCTGTCAGGCCTCGTCGTCCGTTGAGATGCAGGGAGGCGTCGTTAGCATCGGACGAACGGCGTCGTAGAGATCCTCGACGACGTAAGCCGGCGTGTCACGGTCCACCTGAATCACGAGATTGGCCTGGGGCGCTTCTTTCTTCGCCACTTCGACCAGACGAACGGTGCGCTCGAGGGGCACCTTATTCTTGTTGTAGTAGATATCCCCCCGACCATCAACAGCGAAGATGATCGTCCCGCGGTCGCAGGCTTCGGTAGTGGTGGCCTGCGGCTTGAACAGCTCGACACCAGGCTCCTTCACGAAGGATGAGGTCACGATGAAGAAGATGAGCATGATGAACACCACGTCCAGCATGGGCGTGAGGTCGATCTTGCCGGCTTCGTCGTCAGCGGCTTTGCGTGCTTTGGCAACCATTTACTTTCGCTCCCCGCTGGCCCAGTTCACCGCACCGGCACCCGCCTCGCGGGCCGCGTCGGCCACGTCCACGACGGTATTTGCGGTTGCGCCCTTGTCGACCTTAATGCTCACAGCCTGCTCGGGATCAGCAGCCAGCAAACGCTGGATATTGGCTCGCACCGCTCGGGCGTCGACGCGCCGGTTTTCCATCCAAATCTGATCATCGGAGCGAATGCGTACGAGGATGCTCGTGGCATCCGACGGATCGGACTTGTTATTGTCCGGCCGGTTCACTTCGATGCCCGCTTCCTTGATAAAGGAAGCTACCACGATGAAGAAGATGAGCATGATGAAGACCACGTCGAGCATCGGCGTGAGGTCGATGTCGGCGCTCTCTTCTTCCGCTTCTTTCGCAAGTCTGCGCATGGGTCTGGGTATCCCTTGTGCGGATCAGTGATCCGAGGTGAGCTGGTCGACAAGCAGTTCCTGCTCGCGGTCAGCAATACGCTGCAGATAAGTGTTGGCGAAGAGGCCGGACAGAGCGGCCACCATGCCGGCCATGGTCGGGATCGTCGCCCGCTCCACGCCGCCGGCCATGGACTTGGCATCGCCGCCGCCGGTCACCGCCATCACGTTGAAGACCTCGATCATGCCGGTAACGGTACCGAGCAGACCGAGGAGGGGGCAGAGCGCCACGAGCGTGGTGATCACCGGGAGATTCGCCATGATGTCCGTCTTCGCCATGGAGAGCAGGCGCGAACGCACCTGCTTGGCATTCCAGGACTTCCGCTCGCCGCGTCCCTCCCAGACGCTGATTACGTCGTAGACCTCTTTTTTCCACACAAAGGTGAAGAACCAGAGGCGCTCGAAGATCAGCGTCCACATGACGAAGACGAGGATCGCGATCAGCCAGAGGACGTTTCCGCCCTTGTCCATGAACGCGAGGATCGTTTCGAGCAAGCCATTCATGACGGGCCTCCGTTACTTCGCGGCTTCGGAGTGCTCGGCCACGATACCCGTGGCCTGCTCGGTGAGGATGTGAATGATGCGCTGGGCGCGTCCATTCACCACCGTGTGCAGCAATACCGTCGGGATTGCCACCAGCAGACCGAGCACTGTCGTGATCAGAGCGCTGGAAATACCGCCGGCCATGGCTTTTGGATCCCCGGCACCGAAGATGGTGATCGCCTGGAAGGTGATGATCATGCCGGTAACGGTACCGAGGAGACCCATCAGCGGCGCAACGGCAGCGATGATCTTGAGCAGCGTGAGACCCGATTCGAGCTTCGGCGTCTCGCGCATGACCGCTTCGGACATCTTGAGCTCGAGGGTCTCCGTGTCCATGTCGGGGTTGTCCTCGTGGATCTTCAGGACGCGACCCAGCGGGTTCTTCTCGTCGGCCTTTTGGGACTTGAGCTGCTTGCTGACCTTGGCACTGACGCCCGTAAGCACCAGCAAGCGGAAGATCGCGAGCAGGAAGGCAAAGACACCGACCGCGGTGATCGCATAGCCGACGTAGCCGCCCTGGTGCCAGCGCTCCTCGATCGTCGGGCTGTCGATGATCGCGGCGAGGAAGGAGCCGCCGGTGGGACCGGTCGGATCGATGCCGAAGGTGTGCATACCGCTACTGGCGTTGGCTAGTTCGGCTGCCCAGCCCGTGTAGGCGCCACCCGGCTGACGGGGCAGAACGCTCAGGTGCTCGTTAGCGTAGGACAGATAGTTGCCCTGCGTGTCGATCACGTTGAAGGCGCCGATGCGGACCACGTCGCGTGGAGCTCGCTCACCATTGGCTGCGGCCACTTCCGTATTGAAGCGAACCACGTTACCGGTTTCGGTGATCTCGCGAAGCATCTCGTACCAGACGCGCTCGATCTCTTCGATGCTTGGCAGACGGTCCGAGGTACTCATTTTGTCGATCAGGCCATCGAGGAAGAGGCCGCGATCGGGGTACTGGGCGGAGACCAGCGAGATATCGAGGTTCGAGGCAAGGTCGCCGGACGCAGCGGTCAGGTGACCGAAGAGTTCCGTCAATGCACCCAGACGCTCACGCAGCTGTTCCTGCTTTTCTGCAATCGCGATCTCGTTCTCGTTGAACTGATCCTCGAGGCGCGCGGAACGCTGCTCTTCACGGGTGCGCTCGGCCTCGGCCTGGTTGAGCATGTTTTGCTGATCGGCCTTCGCCGCCGCGAAACGCTGCTCGCGCTCGCGATTCGCACGCTGTTCCGTGACCGCGCCCTGCTTCACGAACTCAAGCAGTTCGCTGAGGTTTTCGGCGGCGACTTCACGCGGATCGGGCGGCGGCGGCTCGGCGGCCGCTGCGGCGTCATCCTGCGCCAGAGCCAGGCTGGACATCGTCATCGCGCCGCTCAGAGCGAGCGCTGAAAAAACCTTGTTCAGAGCTTTCATTTATTGCGCCTCCGGAGCAGCGATGGGCATGTTGAGGAGTTCGATGGTGGCCTGCTTCTTGGCGATGCGGACGCCCTTGCGGATGGCGTTGCCGTACTGGCCGGCGTCCAGCGGCTCCCAGCTGCGGGTCTCGTTGTTCCAGGCACCGGCTTCTGCACCGTCGGTGGTCTGATAGACGAGCGCAATGCGGCCTACGCGCAGGAAGTCCACGTCGCGCGGTCCGGAACCGAGGTCAATCGTGGAGGAATAAGTCTCAAAGCCGCGACCGTATTGAAGCTCGATATTGTAGGCCTCGAGCACCTGACGGAACTTCTCGGCGACAGTCAGGTCGGAACGGTCAACGTTGGTGCGCAGGAATTCGATGCGCTCGCGACGCTCGTCGAGGTTGAAGGGCACGTCCATTTCAACGAACTGCTCCAGACCGTCGATCATGCGGATTACCAGCGGCGTCATCTGACGCTGAATAACCGTGACCTGGTCGATGGACTCGTCGATTTCATCGAGGCGGCGAAGCTGGTTGTTGATCTGGCGCTCGAGGCGGGCGTTGTAGACCTTGAGGCCGTCGATCTGCTTCATGACCGTCTTGTAGTCTTCGAGCAGGTCACGCGTCTCGTCAGCAAGACGGTCCACACGGGCCTGGGATTCACGAGCCGCTTTGGTTTTGGCCGTGCTGACCTCGAGGATGTCATCGATCGCGCCCGTCTGCGCTGCCGCTGACATGCCGACGAGAGCGGCAAGAGAGGCAGTCACAACAAGCAGCATAGTCTTGAGTCGATAGCTGTTCATAGGAACCGTGCTTCCTGTGTCGAGAAGTTGAGAGTGAGACTTTGTACGCCGCCGATGAGGAAGAAGACGTATTTTTTGTCCAGTTTTTGTTTGCGGGCTTCTTGTGTTTGAACGTGTACTTTAAAGAACGCCTGACAACTCGTCCGCGAGCTGCATCGACGCCCCATATCTGTTCCCTTGCTCCAACCCGTGCTCCAAAGTAGGGCAGCGCGGAGCGAATCTTACCCGCCCGTGACTGTTGACGACCAGCGCAGGTGAGCAGTGCAAAACCCTTGCCAAAGGACTCCCGCTTCAGCCGGGCAGTTCACCGGCAAAAGAAACAGTGCTGCAACCGCACTACACCACGCCTGCACTACGTCTGCACTACGTCTGCATTGCCGATAAAGCGGCACACAACCCGCCCACACCGGTCTGACTCCACTGCCAGGTCGGTGCGGATCACCGGCACAACATGAATGCCGGCGCACCGATTTTCGGGCCAGGCGCCCAATGGCCGCGCGACCAGACGGGTACTTTGGTCGTACAGCGGGGGGCCGATGAAACCAGATAGTTAGGCGCATTTCAAACAACAGCGACGCTATTCTTCGCTGCCTATACGCAGGCATCGAGAATGGGAATTTTCGTAACACGGCCGCAAAGAAAAGTTACATGCGAGCGCCGATACGCGCCGATCAGGGCCGCCTGCGCGTGTAGGTCAGAAACGTGCAGCCCGGATACGTCGCCTCGGGTCCGCGCTCCTCGCGCTCCGTCTCCAACCACTCGTCCCAGTCGATAGGTGGCAACCATGCATCGCCCTCGGGTTCTGCGTGCACCCGCGTGAGGTAGAGCCGGGAAAGCCGTGGAAGGCTGAGCGCGTAAATCTCCGCCCCACCGATCACCACCAGCTCCTCAACGCCATCGATCAGCGCGATGGCCTCGGCGAGATCCACGGCGTCCTCGAAGTCTGACACCACGCGCACGCCTTCATGCGCGTAGGCGCTGTTGCGGGTGATGACGATGTTGCTGCGCCCCGGAAGGGGGCGCCCGATGGACTCGAAGGTGCGCCGACCCATCAGGATCGGCTTGCCCATGGTGCGGCGGCGAAAATGGGCGAGATCGGCGGGCAGATCCCAGGGCAGGGCGTTGTTGCGTCCGATCACGTCGTTGTCGGCCGCCGCGACAATGGCCGCGATGGGTATGTCGCTCATACGGCTACGGGCGCAGCGATGTGCGGATGCGGGTCATAGTCGAGCAACTCGAAATCCTCGAAGCGATAGTCGTAGATGCTGTCCGGACGGCGCAGGAGGCGCAGGCGAGGCAGCGGTCGGGACTGGCGCGACAGCTGAAGTTCGACCTGCTCCAGATGATTCAGATAAATATGCGAGTCGCCCGTCGTGATCACGATCTCCCCGGGCTCGAGGTCAGCCTGCTGCGCGAGCATCAGCACCAGCGTGGCGAGACTCGCCATGTTGAAGGGCAAACCGAGGAAGGTGTCGCTGGAACGGATATACAGCTGCGCCGACAGCCGTCCGCGCGCTACGTAGAACTGATAGAGCAGATGGCAGGGCGGCAGCGCCATGCGACCCGCGCGGGCGTTATCCTGCGGGCTGACGGACTCATCGGGCAGGTATTCGACGTTCCAGGCGTGGAACAGGATGCGGCGGCTGTCGGGCCGGTTGACCAGGCAGTCGAGCACGTAGTCGATCTGGTTGATCTCTCCGCCGTCCGCCGTTGGCCAGGCGCGCCACTGCTTGCCGTAGACCGGACCGAGGTCACCGCTCTCCGTGGCCCACTCATTCCAGATCGATACACCGTGTTCCTGCAGCCAGGCGATATTGGTGTCTCCGCTGAGAAACCAGATGAGCTCGTTGATCACGCTCTTGAGGTGAATCTTCTTGGTCGTGAGCAGGGGAAAACCATGGGCGAGGTCGTGCCGGAACTGCCGCCCGAACACGGACAGCGTTCCCGTACCCGTGCGATCCTCCTTGCGGACCCCGTTTTCCAGGATATCGCGCAGCAGTTCATGATACTGACGCATGCATGTCCTCGATGGCTGATTATGCGGAGACTGGCAAAATATGACGTTCAGCGACGATGGCCATAGGCGCGCCACAGCAGCCAGGCGCTGACCAAAAACATGGGGATGCAGAGTAGCTGCCCGCGGGTGACCCAGCCAAGCGCCTGGAAGCCAAGATGCGCATCGGGCTCGCGGAAGAACTCGGCAAAGAAGCGCAGCGTTGCGTAGCCTCCGGCGAATACGCCGGCCACGGCCCCCATTGGTCGCGGCCGGCGGCTGAACCAGAGCACGATCGCGAACAGAAGCATGCCCTCGAGGGCGAACTGGTAGAGCTGCGAGGGATGGCGCGCGAGCTGCAGCGGATCGCGGGGGAAAACCATCGCCCAGGGCACATCCGTGGGCCTGCCCCAGAGCTCCTGGCCGATGAAATTACCGAGGCGGCCGAGGGCCAGACCGAGCGGCGTGAGTACGGCGAGGAAGTCGAGCAGCGCAACGAAGGCAATGCCCTGGCGGCGGGCATAGAGCCAGGCGGCGATGATCACGCCGAGGAAACCACCGTGGAAGGACATGCCGCCCTCCCAGACGCGCAGCAGCCAGGCCGGATCGTCGGCAAGGCGCTCGCCGCCATAGAACAGCACGTATCCGATACGACCGCCGAGCACCACACCGAGCGCACCGTAGAAGATCAGGTCGTCGACCTGTTCGCGGCGCAGCGGCGAGTCCGGGCGCTCGCTGCGACGGCCACCGAGCCACCAGGCAAAGGCCAGGCCAGCGAGGTAGGTAAGGCCGTACCAGTGCACCTTGATGGGGCCGAGGGACAGCGCGACGGGGTCGATGGAAGGGTAGGTCAGCATCGGAAGTTCCCTGGCCATGGGGAGGCGCGACAGCACCTTGGTCGGACCTCGATGAAGCAGCGCGCTCAGTCCGCAGCGCCCCGGCTCGCAAGCGCCGGGCGCGGACTGCGCCGGGCGGCGTGGCTGGAGGACTGCGGAGGCCGCGCATTATCATGCAGCTTCATCTCCCGTACAAACGGCGGCGCCCATGTGCCTGATCAGCTTCGCCTGGCAGATGCGCAGAGACCTGCCACTGCTGGTGGCGGCCAATCGCGACGAATTCCACGCCCGGCCAACGGCCGCGGCGCACTTCTGGCCCGACGCCGACGCGGTCTTCGCGGGGCGAGACCTCTCGGCTGGCGGCACCTGGCTGGGAATGGGCCCCGGCGGTCGCTTCGCGGCGATCACCAACATTCGCGATCCGGACAGCACCACCTCGGGCAGGCGCTCGCGCGGCGAACTGACGCTGGATTTCCTGCGCGGACGGTCGGCGGCGGAAACCTATCTCGACGCGCTCGCCGGGCGCATCGCCTCCTACCAGGGCTTTAACCTGATCATCGGCGACGGCGATTCGCTGTGGTACCTGCACGGCGTCGCCGGCAGCCTGCCGCAGCGCCTCGGGCCAGGCATTTATGGCCTGAGCAACGCCGCCCTCGATGTGCCCTGGCCCAAGCTGTGCCGGGCCCGTGAGCGACTGCAGGACCTGGTCGCAATGCCGGAGGCACCGACGGCGGAGGCGCTGCTGGCCTGCGTCAGCGACCGCAGTCTGGCGCCACGCGAGGAACTGGCGAAGTTCGGCGACACGATGCTGCGCGAGCTGTCGGCGCAGTTCATCGTCACCGAGCGCTACGGCACGCGCTCTCAGACCAGCCTGCGCAACTTCGCCGACGGTCGTCGCGAGTTCATGGAAGTCCGCTTCGACAGCGCGGGCCGGGAGAGCGGGCGCAGCGCCGTGTGCACGCTGGGCTGAGTTCAGTCGATGGGGTCGGGAACGGTGCTGCCGAGACCGCGCTCGCGCAGAAAGGCCTCGAGGCGCTGTTCGATCGCCTCCCCGCTTTCGAGTTCGCGAACGTCCTGCCACAGCGCGCGCGCGTCGGCGGCGCTTATGGCACGCAGCACACGCTTGACGCGTGGCAGGCTGGTCGCGTTCATCGACAGAACCTCGTAGCCCATGGCCAGCAGCACGCCGGCCGCCATGGGGTTGCCGGCGAGTTCGCCGCAGATGCTCACGCCCTTGCCCTCGCTGCGCGCGCCTGCGGCGACCTGCGCCAGCGCCTCGAGCACGGCGGGGTGAAAGGCGTGATAGAGGTCGGACACGCGGGCATTGTTGCGATCGACGGCGAGCAGATACTGGGTCAGGTCGTTGCTTCCCACGGAGAGGAAGTCCACGCGCCGCGCCAGCGCCCGCGCCTGGTAGACCGACGAGGGCACCTCCACCATCACGCCGACCTGCGGCATTGGCGTCTCGATTCCCTCTTCACGGAGTTCCGCATGGCTGCGGCGCAGCAGCGCCAGCGCATCCTCGAGTTCGGGTACGTTGCTGATCATGGGCAGCAGTACGCGCAGATTGCCCAGGCCCGCGTTGGCCTTGAGCATCGCGCGGAGCTGCGCGAGCAGAATTTCGGGATGATCGAGGGTCACGCGAATTCCCCGCCAGCCGAGGAAAGGATTGTCCTCCTCGATGGGGAAATACGGCAGCGCCTTGTCGCCGCCGATATCCAGGGTCCGCATGGTGACGGGGCTCGGCGAAAAGGCCTCCAGCTGCTCGCGGTAGATCTGTCGCTGCTCCTCTTCCGAGGGAAACCGCTCGCGCATCAGAAAGGGCACTTCCGTTCGGTACAGGCCCACACCCTCGGCGCCGCGCTCGAGTGACCGGGCCACATCGGCCATCAGGCCGGTGTTGACGCACAGCGAGATGCGCTCGTCATCGAGCGTGACGCAGGGCAGGTCGCGCAGCGCTTCGAGATCGCGGTTGAGTTCGTCATCCTGGTCGACGATCTCGCGAAAGCGCTGCAGGATTGGCTGCGTCGGGTTGAGGTGCACATTGCCGTTGTAGCCGTCGACCACCAGCGCCATGTCGCGCAGGCGCGTGTAGGGCAGGTCCACGGCGCCCATCACCGTCGGTATTCCCATCGCGCGGGCGAGGATTGCGACGTGTGAATTCCCCGAACCGCGCACGGAGACCAGTCCGGCAAGGCGCTCGCGCGGGATCTCACCGAGCATCGACGCCGACAGATCCTCGCTGACCACGATCGTCCGCTCGGGGTATGCGCGATCCTCGCGCTGCTCGGCCTGCAGGTAGGCGAGGACCCGCTCGCCGAGATCCTTGACGTCGACGGCACGCTCGCGCAGGTAGGAATGATCCATCGCTTCGAAGTGGCGGATGTGCGCAATCATGACCTGCGCCAGTGCCCCCTGCGCCCACTGGCCGGCCTTGATCAGGCTGGCCACCTCTCCACCGATCGCCGAGTCGTCGAGGATGCCGAGGTAAACATCGAAGAGCGCGAGGTCCTCGGCGCTGAGCTTGTCGCGCAGACTGTTGGCGACAGCCTCGATATCGAAGCGCACCTGGGCGAGCGCGCGCCTGAAGGCGCGCAGTTCGGCGCGCCGATCCTTGCTGCTTTGGCGCGGCACCATGAACAGATCGGCAGCCGGGGCCACGACCACGGCGGTACCGATGCCGATACCTGGAGCGCCGGGAACCCCGCTGATACGCGCATAGGTGGTGGCGCGATCGGGACTGTCCTCGCTGGGCACCTCTCCCGTAACGAGGGCGTGAGCAATGACGCCAGCGAGCTGCGCCGACATGGTGACGAGGAAAGCCTCCTCGCTTTCGTCGAAGCGCCGGCGGCGCGACTGCTGGATCACGAGTACGCCGAGAACATCGCGCTGGTGAATGATCGGCACGCCCAGGAAAGCGTGGAACGGCTCCTCGCCGATATCCGGAAGCAGCTGGAAGTTCGGGTGCAGCTCCGCATCCTCGAGATTCACGGGCTCCTCGCGCTGGGCAACGAGACCGACCAGGCCCTCGCCCGGCGCCAGCGACAGCTTTCCGACCTGCGCACGGTTGAGGCCCTCGGTGGCGCGGAACACATAGCGCTCCCCGGCGCGATCGCGGATATAGACGCTGCACACTTCCGTGCCCATGGCGATGCGCACGCGCGAGACGATGATCGCGAGTACCTCGTCCAGCGACTCGGCGACGCTGACCTCGAGGACGATGTTGCGCAGGACTCCGAGCACGGCTCAGTGGTCTCCGCGTCCGGCTTCGTGTGCGTCGACGGCGCAGTTTCCGGTGAAACGAATCAACGGGGCCGCGAGCTCGCGCAGGGCGCGACGGTATACCTCGCGCTTGAAGTAGACGACCTGGTTGAGGGGGTACCAGTAAGACACCCACTGCCAGTGATCGAACTCCGGTTTGGGGTTGTCATCGAGGATCACGGAGCTGTCGTCGACCAGCAGGCGCAGCAGGAACCACTTCTGCTTCTGACCGACGCAGACCGGACTCTGGCCCTTGCGCTGATAGCGCTTCGGCAGCCGGTAGCGCAGCCAGCCGCGCGTGCAGCCGAGAACCTCGACCGCATCCTCGTCGAGACCTACCTCTTCCTTGAGCTCGCGAAAGAGCGCCTCCTCGGGCTTCTCGCCCTCGGCGATGCCGCCCTGGGGGAACTGCCAGGCATCGCGGCCGCCCACGCGTCGCGCCCACAGCAGACGCCCCGCATCATTGGCGATGACGATACCGACGTTGGGCCGGAAGCCCTGTGCATCGAGCATGGTGAGAAGTGACCTGGGGTGTTTGTTTTTCCGCGATTGTTCCACAAACGCCGGACCCTGAGAATTGCTGCCGCCCTCGCGGCGCCGTAAGCTCCCGCCCTTTTGCCCGGACCCGTCGCCCATGGCCCTCGCCATCTTCGACCTCGACAACACGCTCATCGCCGGTGACAGCGACCATCTCTGGGGAGAGTTTCTGTGCGATCGGGGCGTGGTGAACGCGGAAGCGTTTCGCGCCACCAACGCGGCCTTCTACGCCGATTACCAGCGCGGCGAGCTCGATATCGCGGCCTACGCGGCCTTTGCGCTCGGTCCGCTCGCGGGAAGGACTCCCGACAGCGTGGCCGGGCTGCAGAGCGAATTCATGCGCCGCTGCATCGATCCACTGATGCTGCCGGCGGCGCTCCGGCTGATCGACGAGCACCGCGTGCGCGGCGACCGCCTGCTGATCATCACTGCGACCAACGAGTTTATCACCCGGCCGATCGGGCGACGGCTGGGTATCGACGAGCTCCTCGGCTGCGCCGTCGAGATGAAGGACGGCGTGTTTACCGGTCGCGCCACGGGCACGCTGACCTACCGCGAAGGCAAGGTGCGGCGCCTTCGCGAATGGCTGGAGGCCGAGAACGAGGCGCTTGCCGGCGCGAGCTTTTACAGCGACTCACACAACGACCTGCCGCTGCTGGAGATCGTCGACAGGCCCGTGCTCGTGGACCCGGACGAAACACTCGCGGCCATTGGTCGCGAGCGCGGCTGGGAGCAGCTTACGCTGCGCCGTGGTGAGGAACCCGAGCCGCTGCCCTGAACGGCGGCTCAGCCGTCTTCGGAGCAGTGCGCCTGATAGGCAGCGGCATCGAGGAGCAGGCTCTCGACATCGGCCACGTCGCGCGGTTTCAGCTTGAAGAACCAGCCGTCCTGATAGGGATCGCTGTTGACGGTTTCCGGGGCGTCTTCGAGCGCCGCGTTGATCGCTATGACGGTTCCGGCAACGGGCGCATAGATATCCGATGCGGCCTTGACGCTCTCGACCACGCCGGCCTCGTCGCCAGCGGACAGATCGGAGCCCTCCTCGGGAAGTTCGACAAAGACCACGTCACCGAGCGCCTCCTGGGCGTGATCGCTGATGCCGACGGTGACTGTGCCGTCGTCTTCCAAACGCGCCCACTCATGGCTGCGCGCAAAGCGCAGTTCGGCCGGTGCTTCGCTCATATGGTGTTCTCCCTGCCCCTGGACGGGGTACTGCACGGCTCCGGGCAGTGATCCCGCTTTGCGTCCGTTATGCGTTCGTTACGCGTTTTTCATACATATTCAATTGCGGTCATGCGTTTGCGCTGCGCTTGCCCCGCTATGCATTTGGCCCGCGGTCCGGCGCGGATTCTGCCGCCCCGACCGCGCGCCGTCCAGCGCCGTCGGCAACTCAGACGACGCCCATCGCCTCGCGGATGATCCGCCGCTTCACCGCGGGCAGACTGGCCACGCCGCGCATGCCCGTATTGCGCAGCCAGCGCAGCGGCAGTGCATCGCTGCCGAAAAGGCGCTTGAATCCATCCATCGCCGCCATCATGCGCAGATTGTCGCCCTTGCGGCGGCGCTGGTAGCGGTTCAGCACGGCGATGCTGCCCGGCTCGAGACCAAGGTCGACGGCGCGGCGCAGTTCCTCGGCGAGCACCGCCACATCGGCGAGCCCCAGGTTGATGCCCTGGCCGGCGAGGGGATGGATCGTGTGCGCCGCGTCGCCGACCAGCGCGGCGCGCGGCTTCACATAATCCACGGCGTGTCGCTGGCGCAGGGGGAAACCGTAGCGCGGCGCGCAGTCCGTAACGCGACCGAGTACCGCCTCGCTCGCCTGCGTGAGCGCCTCGGCAAAGCCCGCGTCGTCCCTTTCGAGCAGGTCATCGGCCAACGCCTCCTCAATGGACCACACGATGGAGCAGGTGCGCTCGTCACCGCCGCCGAGCGGCAGCAGCGCCAGCGGGCCGCTCTGCAGAAAGCGCTGCCAGGCCGTGTGCCGATGCGAGCGCTCGAAAACCGCCGTGGTCACGATGGCGCGATGACCGTAGTCCCATTCTCGCGTGCCAAGCCCGAGCAGATCGCGAGCACGCGACAGCGCACCATCAGCAGCAACCACAAGCTTCGCCTCGATGGCGCTGCCGTCTTCGAGCACAAGCTCAACGGCGCCTTCGTGCTCCGTGAGCGAGGCGAGCGCTGCGTTCAGGCATAACGACACATTGCCAACCCCCTGCAGGCTGTCTGCCAGGGCACGAACGACGAGCCCGTTCTCGACAATGCTGCCGAGGTCGGCAGCAGCCACCTCGGCGGCGTCGAATTCGATACGCCCTGTGCCCTCGCCGTCCCAGACCGTCATGTGCCCGTAGGGACAGTGGCGCCAGGCGCTGACTCTGTCCCAGGCGCCGAGCTCGCGAAGAAAGGCGATCGATCGGGGCGTCAGCGCGCTGACGCGCGAGTCGTAGCTGGCAAGGCCGCCATCGGCGAAGGCCGGCGGCAGGCCGCGCGCCTCGAGCACGCACACGCGCAGGCGGGTATCCGCGAGCGCCGCCGCAAGCGCGAGGCCAGCGATGCCGCCGCCGACGACTGCCACATCGCAAACCCGGACGGGCGCACTTGCCTTCACCGGGCGGTCAGTCATGGGCGCGCTCCAGCGCGGCCATGCCGGCGGCCTGGCGCGCGAACTCGCGGCGCAGGAAGGGCAGAAAATCGAGGCCCGCCAGCGCCAGGTCGCGGCCGAGGGACAGGACCGGATCGCTGTGCATGAACAGGCCCGGCAGGCTGTCGCTGGCAAAAATCGTCTGCGCCTGATCTGCCGACCGCTCCTGCGCATAGCGCCGCAGCACGGCCATACTGCCCGGTGAAGCACCGTCTTCGATCGCCGCCCCGAGCCGCGCACTCAGCGCATGGGCATCGCGCAGCGCCAGATTGAAACCCTGGCCGGCAACGGGATGCAGCGCGTGCGCCGCGTTGCCGAGCACCACGCAGCCGCGGCGGACCTGTTCGACGGCCTCGACCAGGCTGAGCGCATAGCACGCGCGTTCGCCCACACGCTCCAGGCGCCCGAGCCGGTGACCGAAGGCCTCGATGAACTCGTGGGCAAATTCCTCCGCGCCGCAGTCCCTTCGCGCCAGCGCCTGCTCCGGCGGCAGCGTCCACACCAGGGCCATGCGCGACGGTGCCTGCGGCGCCGGTGGAAGCGGCAGCAGCGCGAGAGGACCGCTGTCCGTGAAGCGCTCGTAGGCGCAGCCTCCGTGGTCGCGCTCGAGGGCAAGATTGGCGATCAGCGCGTCCTGGCCGTAGCGCGTGCGCCGGGTGAGAAAGGCCAGCTGATCACGCAGTGAAGATTCCGCACCGTCCGCAATCACCAGTAGATCACAGTCCAGCGTCGCCTCATCGTCGAGGCGTACGCGCATGCCCTCGTCATGGGCCTCGCCATGGACAACGCGCTGCGGGCAGCGAAGCTCGATGCGCTCGCTGCGGCGCAGGGCGGCGAGCAGGCAGCGACCGAGACAGGGGTTTTCAACTACCCAGCCGAGCGCGTCCCAACCCTGCTGCGCGGCGCTAAGAAGCGTGCTCCCCGGGCGTCCGCGGCGCGAGACGTGAATCGTGGAGATGGGGCCGAGCCCGGGAAGGAGGTCTTCCCACAGCCCCAGATCGCGATAGATCGCGGCACTGGAGTAGCTGAGCGCGGTGGAGCGCGCATCGAAGGAGGGGTGGTACGGGGCCGCGCTACCCTCGGGCAGGCGTGCGCCTTCCACGAGCGTGATGCGTGCCGAGGCGGGCAGCGCGCGATCGAGGAGCAGGGCGAGGCTGATGCCGACCATGCCGCCCCCGGCAATCAGGATATGCGGCGCGCTCACTGCGTTGCGGCCTCGATCTCGGCGACGGTCCGCGGCAGGCCGCAGGTCAGCAGCTCGCAAGCCTCCTGCGTTACCGCCACGTCGTCCTCGATGCGAACGCCGATGCCGCGCCAGGCGGAGGGAACATCGCGGTCGTGTGGCGGGATGTAGAGACCCGGCTCCACGGTAAGCACCATGCCGGCTTCGAGCTCACGCCACTCGCCGCCAGGGCGATAGTCTCCGACGTCGTGTACGTCCAGCCCCAGCCAGTGGCCGACGCGGTGCGGGTAGAAGCGGCGGTAGGCCCCGCGCTGGATCAACCGGCGCAGGTTGCCCTTCAGGAGTCCGAGATCGATGAGACCGCGGGTGATCTCCTCGACGGAGGCCTGGTGTGCATCGTTCCATGAACGGCCGGGCGCGATCGCGGCGAAGGCGGCCTCCTGCGCCGCGAGCACGATTTCATACACGGCGCGCTGGCGGCGGCTGAAGCGACCCGACACGGGGAAAGTCCGGGTGATATCCGCGGCGTAGGAGCGAAACTCGCAACCCGCGTCGATGAGTACCAGGTCGCCGCGCCGCAGACGGTGATCGTTTGCCGTGTAGTGCAGCGTGCAGGCGTTCGCGCCACCGGCCACGATGCTCGGGTAGGCGGCGTAGCGCGCGCCGTGTCGGGTGAATTCGTGGAGCAGTTCACCCTCGAGCTGATACTCGTACAGGCCGGGTCGGCACTGCCGCATCGCGCGGAGATGAGCCGCCACGCTGATCGCCGCCGCTCGCCGCAGCTGCTGCAGTTCGCCCGCGGACTTGAACAGGCGCTGCTCGTGCAGCAGATGGTCGAGATCGGTGAACTCCCCGGGCGGCACTGCACCGCTCGCCTCCTTGGCACGGATCGTATTGACCCAGGCCATAACGCGCGCATCGAACTCGCGACTGCGTCCCATCGAGTAGTACACGCGCTCGCGCCCCTCGATAAGCCCGGGCAGGATGTCGTCGATATCGGAAAGGGGAAAGGCGTCGTCAGCCGCGTAGCGCTCGCAGGCGGCCTCGGCACCGATACGACTCCCGTGCCAGAGCTCGCTGAAGGGATCCTTTTCGTGACAGAACAGCACGTATTCGCCGTGCACGCGTCCCGGCAACAGAACCGCGACGGCGTCGGCCTCGGGGAAGCCGGTCAGATAGTGAAAGTCGCTGTCCTGGCGGAAGGGGTACTCCGTGTCGCGGCTGCGCACGGCCTGCGACGCCGCCGGGAGGATTGCAATGCTGTTCGGCTCGAGCGCGGCCATGAGGGCGCGTCGGCGACGACTGTACTCCGTGCGCGAGATGCGCGCGACGCGCCCTTCGACGGGTGGCGCCTGCAGGCGACCGGCCCCGGTCACGCGGCGCCTTTGGCGCCGGGCTGGGCTGCCGCGGCGCGAGCATCCATGATCACGTTCATGGCTGCAACGCGCAGGTATTCGAGCAGCTCCAGATAGTGCCCCTCGCGCTCCTCGGGCTCCGATTCCTTATCGTCGCTGGCGGCCTGGGCAATCGCGGCGAAGTCCTTGAGCGCCTCCGCGCTGTCCGTCGCCACCGCTTTCGCCGCCGCATTTGAGTTCACCCGTGCCTCGGCGAAGCCGCTTAGAAAACCCCGGCACCAGCCGGCCATGGCGGCAATACGCTGCTCAAGCTCAAGATCGTCTTCGGGCAGGAGCAGCGAGAAATCGAATTCGCCCTCGGTCACGCTGAGCAGCGCCTCGTCGCGAAGCGTGATGACCATATCGGCGAGGGGGCCATGGAGGGAGGTGTCCAGCGTCTTCTCGAGGCGCGCGAGAATGGCGGCGCCCTCGTCGTCGAAGCCCCCGCCGAGCAGACCACACAGGCAGCCGTGGAGCTCCGAAGGCGACAACACCTCGCCCTGCTCGAGCATCGCGTTGGCGACTTCGTCAAAGGGCGCAGCGGAAGCGTCGCGCGGATGAGGATCGAAAATAGACACGGCAGGAAGCGGGGACCCGGGCGACGTTGACCTTGCTGATAGTGGTCCCTATATTGACGGCTCCCCTCAGCGCCACGCAAGTCGTGCTCGCATGACCAATATTCATTCGCAAGACAAATCCCGGGCGCAAGACAAATCCCGGGCGCAAGACAAATCCGGGGCGCAAGGCCAATCCCGGGATGGAGCTGGAGACAAGACTCGCTCCCAGGCCCGGCCGCAGGAGCGCGCGCGCGACGAGGCCAGGGCGCAGGACAATCTGAAGGCGCTCGAGAGCAAGATTGACCAGCTGATAGCGCTTTGCGCGCAGCTCAATCGCGAGAACCGGGCGCTGAAGGAAGAAAACCTGAACTTTCAGCAGGAACGGCGCGACCTCATCGCCAAGAACGAGCTGGCGCGGGCGCGCGTCGAAGCAACGCTGCAGCGTCTGCGCAGCATGGAAGCGGCTTCCTGAGCGCTCCCCTGCGCGCCGGCGACTTCACGCTTGCTCGCGCGATCCCCGCGACCCTCAGGCGCGTACGATCGTAAGACCCGAGCAAGACCCGAATAAGATCTGAGCAAGATCTGAGCAAGATCTAAGTCAGCCCCCGGAAATAGTCAGTTCCCATGAGTAGGCCCCATGAGCAAGTCCAGCACCTTCTCCGTTACCATTCTTGAAAAGGAATACCAGGTCGCCTGCCCGCCTGAGCAACAGGCCGACCTGCTGCTGTCGGCGCGGCATCTGGATGAGCAGATGCGCGCGATTCGTTCGACGGGCAAGGTGATTGGCCTCGAGCGCATCGCGGTCATGGCGGCACTCAACATCAGTCACGAACTGCTGCAGGCGCGCAACGGCGTGACACCGCAGAGCGAAGTCGCAGGCGCCCGCGGCGTCGAGGGCAGCCCGGCGCAGCCCGGTGACACTCCGGAGGCGACGGCTGTGGCCGGCCTCAATGCGAAGCTGGACGAAGCCCTGAACAAACTGCGGCAGCTCGAAATCGGCTGACGGCGGGAACGTCAGCAATCCGCTATACTGAGTTCCGGTCCCTGGCGCATGCGCCAGACGTTACAGTCCTCGAGCCGATAATGCTTTATCCGGGGGCGACTGCTACTGCAGGTGTGCAAGTCCGGCATGTACCGGGAAGCCTGATGCGGTACGGGAGCCACCACCTTGAACCGTCGGGTTCAAGGGCGGTTTTGTCAGCGGTGTGCCGGGTACCGAACCCTCTTGTTCTTTTTCTTCCGTTCCTTCGGTTGTTTCCGTTCCTTCGGTTCCTTCCTTTGCTTCCGTTCTTTCCGTTGTCTGCTTCCGTTCTTTCTTTCCGTTGTCGCCGTCGCAATCCGACTGCCACAAGCGGCATCCACAAGCTGCGTCAGTCGCATAGCGTTGGACGGTCAGGGAAATCCTCGATTCAGGCATGACGCTCGATAGCGATCGTGGCGCCACGCGCGCCGAATGGCGCCGTCGCCTGCGCGAGCGTCGCCGCGCGGTATCCCCCGAACACGCCGGACAACTCGGCGGACGCATCGCCCGGCTGCTAGAGGGAACCTCTGCCTGGAGACAGGCGCAAACTCTCGGAATCTACCTCGACCGCGATGGTGAGGTGCCCACGCAGGCCGTTATCGACGCGGCCCGCCGCGAGGGGAAAACACTCTTTCTGCCTGCCGTACAAGGGAAGGAGCTCGAGCTTCGGCGCTGGGACCCGGACGTTGCGCTGGTCAACAACCGCTTCCGGATTCAGGAACCTCCGCCCTCGGCAACGCGCAGCGAACGCGTCGAACTGCTGATCATGCCGCTCGTGGGTTGGAGCAGCGGCGGTGTACGGCTCGGGATGGGCGGGGGCTTCTACGATCGTCTGCTTGCCCGGAGCGACGGCCGGCCCGGGGTCAGCATCGGGCTCGCCTACGAGTGCCAGCGCGAAGAAAGCCTGGGGGACTTACGCGAGCCCTGGGACAAGGACATCGATGCAGTGATTACGGAGCGAGGCGTGTATGACTTTGCAGCGGCTCAGCGAGGCGGGATCACGCCCGCCTGAAGCGGTGAAGCCGGCGCCGCCACCGTGGGCCCGGAGGCCACGGGAAGAGCAAGCGTCGCGAGCACGCCGAGTACGAAGCTGACGGCGAGGACGAGAAGCATGTCGGGGCGGCGTTTCACGTCTTGGCTTCAATTTTTGTGAACATGTCGCAAATATCGCACGGAATAGTTGACAGAGCAAGACGTTCGAAGATGCGCCGTCTGGGCGGTGAGCAGGTGCTCGCAGGGTAATCGTCAGTCGACGCCGTTGCCCAGATAAAGACGGTAGGCGGAATTGTCCGTCTCGTCCCAGAAGCGATAGCCGATATGCTCGAGGCGTTCGCGCACACGGGCCCGGTCTCCGCTCGATACCTGCATGCCCACGAGGATGCGCCCATAGGCCGCGCCGTGATTGCGGTAGTGGAACAGCGAGATGTTCCAGTCATGCCCCAGCCCGGTCAGAAACTTGAGCAGGGCACCGGGGCGCTCGGGAAACTCCACACGGTAGACACGCTCGCGCGCCGCAACCGCAGGCACACGCCCGCCGACCATGTGGCGGATATGCAGCTTCGCCATTTCATTGTCGGTCAGGTCTTCGCAGGGATAGCCCTTGTCCTCCAGCTGGCTGACGAGCTTGCGGAGATCCTCACCGCCCGGCTCGACGGTCACGCCAACGAACACGCGGGCATCGCGATCGGAGCTGTAGCGGTAGTTGAATTCGGTAATGTTGCGGCGCCCGAGAGCGCCGCAGAAGCGCCGGAAAGCGCCGGGCTTTTCCGGAATCGTCGCGCTGATCACCGCCTCGCGCTTCTCGCCGATCTCCGTACGTTCGGAGATGTAACGCAGGCGATCGAAGTTCGTATTGGCGCCGGACAATACCGCCAGCAGCTCCTTGCCCTCGACACCCTCGCGCTCGACCCAGGTCTTGAGGCCGGCGAGGGCAAGTGCGCCGGCAGGCTCGGCGATGCCGCGCGTATCCTCGAAGATGTCCTTGATCGCCGCGCACATCTCGTCCGTGCTCGCCGTGATCACCTCGTCGACGGTATCGCGAATCACGCGGAAAGTTTCCTTCCCGACCTGAGCCACGGCACAGCCATCGGCGAACAGGCCGACTTCCTTGAGCGTAACGCGGCGTTGCTTTTCCAGCGCCGCCTTGAGACAGGCCGCGTCCTCCGGCTCGACGCCGATGATCTTTGTTTCCGGCCACACGTAGCGGATGTAGGCCGCCATCCCGGCAAGCAGCCCACCACCGCCGACGGGTACGAAAACAGCGTCGAGGGGCTCCTGGTGCTGGCGGACGATTTCCATGGCAACGGTGCCCTGGCCGGCAATCACGTCGGGATCGTCGAAGGGGTGGACATAGGTCAGTCCGTGCTCGGCAACCAGTTCGCGGGCGCGACCGGCGGCCTCGTCGAAGCTGTCACCGAAAAGAACCACGTGCGCGCCGCGGCTGCGAACGGCGTTGACCTTGATGCTCGGCGTCGTCCGCGGCATCACGATCGTGGCCGGTACGGACATGCGCTGCGCCGCCATCGCAAGGCCCTGAGCGTGGTTTCCCGCCGATGCGGCAATCACACCACGCTGACGCTGCTCCTCGCTGAGGCGATGCATCTTGTTGTAGGCGCCGCGGAGCTTGAAGCTGAAGACGGGCTGCAGGTCCTCGCGCTTTAGCCAGATGCGGTTTCCGAAGCGGCTGGATAGAAGCGTGGCCTCGTCGACAGGCGTCTCCCGCGCCACGTCGTAGACGCGGGCGTCAAGGATGCGCTTGATGTAGGACTCGGACATGAATGCGGACCCGCACAATTCCATCGGCGAAAGGGACGCATGGTAATGCAGCACAGGCGGCGCTGCAGTAAGACCGACGCCCGCCCGCCGAGCCGGCGGTGGGCCGCGCGACGGGGAAGACCCGCCGCGGACTGCTAGACTGCGTCGTACGGTGAGCGGTGGGCGTGGAAACATCGGCTGTCGAGTACCGACTCGACGACAGCTCGGCGCCCGGCCGGAAACAAACGCCGGCAACTCGGGCAGGCACCTCACGAAAAAGGCCAGGAGTGACGATGGACCAGGACCGTATCAAGCAGCAGGTGGCAGAGGCGGCCCTCGAAGCCATCCGCGACCGCCTCGAGGCCGACACGGTGATCGGCATCGGCACGGGCTCAACGGCCAACTACTTCATCGACGCCCTCGGCCAGCTGGCGCACCGCTTCGACGGCGCCGTGGCCAGTTCCGAGGCCAGTGCCGAGCGTCTGCGTCGCCACAACATTCCAGTCTACGACCTCAACGCCGTCAGCCGCCTTGAGATCTACGTCGACGGCGCCGACGAATGCAACGCCGATCTCGAACTGATCAAGGGCGGCGGCGCCGCGCTGACGCGCGAGAAGATCGTGGCCGCCGTCGCTTCGGAGTTCATCTGCATCGTCGACGACAGCAAGCGCGTCGAAGTGCTCGGTGCCTTTCCGCTGCCCGTGGAAGTCATTCCCATGGCGCGCAGCCACGCGGCGCGCGAAATCGTGAAGCTCGGCGGCGACCCCGTGCTGCGCGAGGGCGTGCTCACGGACAACGGAAACTGCATTCTGGACGTGCACAACTTCCTGCTGCGCTATCCGCGCGACATGGAGAGCAAGCTCAACGCCATCGTCGGCGTGGTGTGCAACGGCATCTTCGCCCAGCGTCCCGCCGACCGCCTTCTGATCGGATCGGCCTCGGGCGTCGAGGAGATCAGGCGTCCAGCAGCTTTCCCGGATTCATGATGCCGTCGGGATCAAAGACCTTCTTGATCCCCGCCATCAGTTCGATCTCCGCCGCCGAGCGGCTGTAGCGCAGGTACGGCTTCTTCAGCAGGCCGACGCCGTGTTCGGCGGAAATGCTGCCGCCGTGGCGCGCGACGGCCTCGAAGACCCCCACGCTGACTTCGCCGCAGCGCGTCTGGAACTCCTCCATGGCCATGCCGTCGGGCCTGAGGATATTGAGGTGCACGTTGCCATCGCCGATGTGGCCGAACCAGATGATCTCGAAATCCGGGTAGTTGGCGTCAACCACCGCCTCAACTTCGGCGAGGAGGGCGGGAACGCGCGATACGGTCGTTGAGATGTCGTTCTTGTAAGGGGTCCAGCGCGAGATGGTTTCCGAGATGTCCTCGCGCAGGCGCCACAGAGCCTCGGCCTGACCGAGACTCTGGCTCATGACACCGTCCTCCACCCAGCCTTCCTCGACGCAGCGCTCGAAGCAGGCCAGGGCCTCGCCCTCGGCGGCCTCGTCGGGCGCGTCGAATTCGAGCAGCGCGTAAAAGTCGCTTGCCGTGTCAAAGGGCCGGGCGAGGCCCCGATGCTCGACGACCTTTAGCAGCGCCTCCTCGGAGAAGAACTCGAAGGCCTGCAGCGCTACGCGGTCCCGAAAAGCGTCAAGCACGCGCATGATCGCGCCCATGTCCGGCGATCCAAGCACCATCACGGCGCGCTCGGGCGGCGGCGCCTGAAGGCGCACGAGAACCTCCACGATAATGCCGAGCGTTCCTTCGGAGCCGATCATCAGGTGGCGCAGGTCATAGCCTGCGTTGTTCTTCACCAGGCCGCGGTTCAGCTCGAGCAGCTCGCCTGTGCCCGTCACCACCTTCAGGCCGACGATCCAGTCGCGGGTCATGCCGAAGCGGATCACCTTGATCCCCCCGGCGTTGGTGGCCACGTTACCGCCGATCTGGCTGGAGCCGCTGGCGGCGAAGTCCACGGGATAGAACAGCCCGTGCTCCTCGGCAAAAGCCTGCAGCTCGGCGGTGACGACGCCGGCGCCACAGGCAACGCTGCGGTCCGTGGCATTGAAGTCGCTGATGCTGTTTAAGCGGTCGAGGGCAAGCACAAGCTCGCCGCGGGCCGCGACGGCACCGGCAGACAGTCCCGTGCGCCCGCCCGAGGGCACGATGGCCACGCGATGGCGTCGCGCCCATCGCACGATGGCCTGCACCTCGTCGATGCTTGCGGGTAGCACCACGGCGCAGGGCGCGGGTTCGTGGACGCGCGTCCAGTCGCGCCCGTAGCTCTCGCGCGCCTCGGCATCGAGGCGAAGACCTCGCTCGTCGACCAGCGCGGCCAGCTCAGCCAGCTGCGCCTCGCTGAGCGCTGGCGGCACGACGGGCTGTTCCTCCGGCGACGTGGTTACGGGCTGCTCGATCGAGATCGTCACGATGGGCGGGTCACTGATCCTGAATAAAAATCACTGGGGATTCGTAGCGGTCACTGCTTGTGCGACCGGTCGTGCAATGGAGGTCACCGATCGAGCCTTACAGGTCACGTGTCGTAATGGAAAAACTGCAAGCCTCCCGTGTGTCCGCAGGGCGCCAGCCAAGGCTTCGCAACGAAAGCCTATGCTACCATGCGCGCCCTCCGCGGAAGGCTGCCAGCGCCTCCCGCAATGAGCCTGTCCGCTGATTTTCCCGGAGCACAACGCCTTTTTCCGGAGCAGAACACCTTTTCCTAGAGCACAACACCTTTTCCTGGAGCAAAACACCGCATGGCCGAGCAGTCGCTCGAAAAGAGCAAGATCCGCGTTCTGCTGCTGGAGGGCGTACACCCGTCGGCGATTGAAACGCTGAACCGGGCGGGCTACTTCAATATCGAGCAGCACGCCAAGTCGCTCCCCCCCGAGCAGCTCAAGGAGTCCATCGCCGGTGCCCATTTTATCGGCATACGGTCGCGCACGCAGCTGACGGAGGAGATCCTCGCCTGCGCACCGAAGCTCATCGCCATCGGCTGCTTCTGCATCGGCACCAACCAGGTCGATCTCGACGCGGCCAGCCGGCGCGGAATTGCCGTTTTCAACGCACCGTTCTCGAACACGCGCAGCGTTGCCGAGCTGGTGATCGCCGAGGCGATTCTGCTCCTGCGCGGGCTGCCCGAGAAGAACGCGGCTGCGCACCGCGGCGAGTGGCAGAAGAGCGCCGCCGATTCCTACGAGATCCGCGGCAAGCGCCTGGGCATCATCGGCTATGGCAACATCGGCATGCAGCTTGGCGTCATCGCCGAAAGCCTCGGAATGACGGTGATCTTCCACGATGTCATCAACAAGCTGCCGATCGGCAATGCGCGGCAGGTCGCGAACCTCGATCAGCTGCTCGCCGACTCGGACGTAGTGAGCCTGCATGTGCCGGAAACCAGCGCCACGGCCAACATGATCGGCGCGCGCGAAATGGCGCTGATGCCGCGCGGCAGCGTGCTGATCAACGCATCGCGCGGCACCGTCGTGGACATCGATGCGCTGGCGGCATCGCTCGCGGAAGGCCATCTGCGCGGAACCGCTATCGACGTGTTCCCCGTCGAACCGCGCTCCAACGATGACGAGTTCATCTCGCCGCTACGCGATTTCGACAACGCCTTCCTGACACCTCATATCGGCGGCAGCACCATGGAGGCGCAGGCCAATATCGGGCAGGAAGTTGCCGAGAAGCTGTCGCGCTACTCCGATAACGGAACCACCACAACTTCGATTAATATGCCGGAAGTGGCGCTGCCGGCACACGACGGCTGCCATCGCCTGCTACACGTACACAAGAATGTTCCGGGAATGCTGACGGCCATCAACAGCTGTTTTTCAGAACTCGGCGTGAACATCGCCGCCCAGTACCTGCAGACCAAGGAGTCCGTGGGCTACGTGGTGATCGATATCGACGCCGAACATTCGGAAGCCGCGCTTCAGCGACTGCGCGAACTCGAAGGTACGCTCCGATGCCGGGTGCTGTTCTAGGAGGGTCCCTCGAACGGTTCACGCGCAGGGTTTCGCCTGCGTGTTTTTCTGCGTATTTGCCTGAGTACCTGTCTGAGAACCGGCCCGCGAATTTTTCTGGGCATAAGGCGGGCTGGTACGGAAGCCGCCGTATCGCGTCTGCTTTGGCGGCGATTCTGGCGCTGGCGATAGCAGACAGCGGCGAGGCCAAGGTCGGGGACACGGGCCGAGCACAGTGCTGCAGCTCGATCGTCCCCGAGGTGCCACCTGCGACCTATTACGGCGCCACACTGTTTCGATCCGACGATCCTGGCGTGCTGGAGCAGCCCTTCGTCGCACCGCTCGAAGACCCACCGGGGGATAGCACCCAAATGGAGCGGGCGCTGAGCCAGGTCGAGGGCCACGTCGGCGCGGTGTCGCCCGAGCTCGTTACGCCACTGCGCGGTCTCGCCGCGGCCTACCTCGCCGAAAAGCGTTATCCAGAGGCGATCGCAACGCTGCGTCGCGCCATTCACCTCACCCGCGTCAACGATGGGCTGCATACACCCGCGCAGGTCGGCCTACTCGAGCAGCTGATCGGCGCTCACATACGCCTTGGCGATTTCGCCAGCGCCGATGCCCAGCACGACTATCTTTACCGCGTCATCAGCTACCGCAACAACCATACTTCGCCCGAACTTCGCGAGGCGACGCTGCGCTACGCCAACTGGATGCGCGGCGCCTATCTCGGCGACCTCGACCGCCAGCGCTTTCCCCGTCTTGTGTTGATCAACGATCTGTACGAAGACGCGATCGAGGACATCGAGGAGCACGAGGGGCGCTACAGCCGGGAGCTTCTGCCCTACCTGAAAGGGCGGGCTCAGCTGTCCTACCTCATCTCTGTGTATCCCGGGGAAAACCCCGCCGAAATCCGCGCGGAAAGCTCGGAGATGCGCAGGCTCGATGTGCCGGGCGAGGCGCAGCTGCGCTTCTGGCGCATGCAGGACCACAACTACCGCTACGGACTCAAGGCGCTGGAGCGCCGCGTGGAGATCTTCGACGAAGACCCTGCGAGTACGCCCCTCGAAAAGGCCGAGGCGCGCATCGCCGTGGCGGACTGGTACCAGTGGCATCATCGCTACGCTGCGGCGATTTCCCTGTACGAAGAGGCCTGGGAACTTGTCGGCGGCAGCAGTGAGGGCACACGGTGGCTGCAGCAGGTTCTCGGCGAGCCGCTCGAGCTGCCGCGTGAGACCGTGTTCAGCCCGGGTGTTGTGCCCCTGGGGACGCATTTCGACGCCGAGGTCGCTATCCGCTTCGACGTATCGCGCCACGGCGAAGCCAAGGACATCACGATTCTCTCCGAAGAAACCCGCGACACGCAGCCGGGAATCACCCGCGCCTACCACTACCTTCGCAACGTGCGCTTCCGACCGATGCTTCGGGAGGGAACCGTCGTTCGGGCGGAAGACGTTGAGCGCAATTACCAGATTCGCTACTGACGCCTGTGACCAGCAACACACCACCGTCGGACACGATCGCCCGGGCGCAGACCATGCTCCGTGGCGGCGACCGCGACGGGGCGCTGGCGCTGCTGCGCGAGGCGACGCAGGCACAGCCCGGCGACCACGATCTGCAGCTGAATCTGGCGATGGCCTGCCGGGCGACGGGCGACCTCAAGGCCTCCCTTGATGCGCTGAACGCCGCGCTGGCGGCAGATCCTTATTCCTTTCTCGCGCTGCTGTCGAAAGGCGCCGTACTCGAACAGGTCGGCAAGATGCGCCTCGCGGCCCACGTCTACCGCGACGCACTGCGCATTGCGCCGCCGGATAACGGCACACCGCCCGGGCTGAAGGCGCCGATCGCGCGGGCGCGCGAAGTCATCGCCGAGCAGGCGCAGGCGCTCGCCGACCACCTGCGCGACGCCCTGGCGCCCGAGCTCAGCGAGCATCGCGACGCCGACCTCGCGCGCTTCGACGAAAGCCTCGACGTCCTGGCGGGAACGCGCAAGGTCTACAACGCCGAACCGGTGCAGCTCCACTACCCTCGGCTGCCGGCGATACCCTTCTTCGATCGCTCGTACTTCCCGTGGATGGACCGCCTGGAAGCCGCCACCGAGGTCATCCGCGATGAGCTCGTAGCGCTGCTGGACGCGGGTCTGCCGGGCTTCAAGCCCTACGTGCAGTACGCACCCGGCACCCCGGAAAACCAGTTCGCACCGCTCAACCACAACAGCAAGTGGAGCTCGCTGTGGCTGTGGAAGGACGGCGAACGCCAGGATGAGGCCATCGCCCGCTGCCCGCAGACCGCCGCGATCCTCGACGAGCTGCCGCTGTGCGACCAGCCCGGCTTCGCACCGACCGCGCTGTTCTCAGCCCTCGCGCCGCATACGCGCATCCCTCCACACACCGGCTCGACCAACGCCCGTCTATTGGTACACCTGCCGCTCGTACTCCCAGGCCCCGCCGGCTTCCGCGTCGGCAACGACACGCGCGAATGGCGCATGGGCGAAGCCTGGGCCTTCGACGACACCATCGAGCACGAAGCCTGGAACGACGCCGACGAGACACGCGTCATTCTTATCTTCGATATCTGGAATCCCCTGCTCAGCGAGGCCGAACGCGTCCTCGTGCGCAAACTCCTCGCCGAGCACAAGGAGTGGCTGACCAGCTAGCGCAGGCTGCCCGCCGATACGGCACAAATCACCCGACAAGGTGAAAAGTCAAACGCCAATATGTCCCGCCGAAGTCCGGGGATTCAGGTACGGCCCAAGGGCGGCGCGGTGGATGTTTACGGAGCGAGCGTCCCCCCTCCCAGCGAGTGGAGTAAATATCCACCGCGCCGCCCGACAACCTCGCACCAAAACCAAAGCCAAAGCGAAAGCGAAAGCACAGTAACGATCACTGCTCCGGCAAAAGA
>JAZBOX010000020.1:0-6302 GCA_036351355.1 Halieaceae bacterium | reverse complement strand
GTCCCTGTGCCTTGCGGTACTGCAGGCGCACGATCTGACCAAGCGCGGGCCCCGATCTACCTCCCACCTGTAGACGCAGGCGAAAGGGCCTGTCATAGACAAGGCCGGGAATGATGTTCTCCAGCGCAGCCCAGCCTTCGTCCTCATTGAGACCTACGGAGGCGTCGGCGCGAAAGCGAAAGTTCAGAACTTCCATGGCACTTTGCACCGCAGCCGGGGCGGCGGCGTTAGAACGATCGCCAGCAATCGCTGGCTCACTGGAGAGGAGTGGCAGCACGATGAGCGCGGCCGGAAAGGCGGCTCGGAGCAGGGTAAATTTCATTGGTCGATTCCTATTCCTGGCGTTTACCAGAGTTCATCAGTCCGTGTTCCGGCAAGCGGGCTTGCTCATCTTCAAACCCACGAGATTAGCGGCTGTCCATGACAGAAATTGCTCGGTGCAGAAAGCTATCGCCCGGGTTTTTCCTGCGAGAGCTTGCTGGCTCGGCTGCAGCCCCTTGTCACGAAAACAACACCTCCGCGTCATGCTGCGGCAATGAATCGTGCCGATCATCCGTGCTCTATGGCGGTGAAAGCTTGCCTTGAAGTCAGGTTGAGGAGCTATCGATAGATCCAGAACCGTGTCCGGTCGCCTCCTCGCTGCAATGTGTGTTGACGGAGATGATCATGCAATTTAGGAGAGAAGTACTGGCAGGCGCTGTTCTTGCCGCGGTTTCCAGCGCCCTGGCGCTACCGCAGGCCGCACAGGCGCAGGGCGCCGAGGCTGCCGCGCAGACACAGACGACGCTGACGGGACGCATCTTCGACACGAGGACCGGCAAGTCGCTGCGCGGTGCTGTCGTACGCGTAGAAGGCACTGACCGGCGCTATGTAACGCGCGAGGATGGCCGCTACCAGATTCAGCTTCCAACGGGCACGGCGACCATCCAGGTAGAATACGTCGGTTCTGTGACAGCCGAGCGCGATGTCACTGCGCGCGCCGGCGGCACGCAATCTGAGGACTTCGGCCTTGAGCTTCGCGGCTTCGCCGATATCGAGGAGGTGTTCGTCTACGGAGTCGCCTCCGGTCAGGCCGAAGCCACGAACCAGCAGCGCGTCGCCGACGGCATCGTCAACTACTACAACGAAGAGATTTTCGGGCCCGCTCCCGACGGCAATCTCGGTTTTGCCCTGCAGCGCCTGCCTGGCCTGACTGTTGATACCAATCAGTCCGGCGAGCCTACGGGCATAAATATCCGAGGCGTCGAAGGCAACTTCAACTCCTTCCAGATCAACGGCAACCGCGTGGCTTCGGCGGGCGGGCGCGGGCTCACGACCGATCAGTTTTCAAGCGACGGCATCTCCAACATCGAAGTCATCAAGGCTCGTACCCCCGACCGCGACGGCGATGCCATTGGCGGCATTGTCAATGTAATCACCCGGAGCGCATTCGAGCGCGACGGCCGTGAGATCAACGTCGAGCTCGGTGGGAACTACCGCGATCTTTCCGAAGAATACGGCCACTCCGTATCGGTGAATTACTCCGACATCTTCAGCATTGGCGGCGGAAGCAACAATCTCGGCGTGTCGCTGTCCGTAGGCAGCTACGGAATCGATCGCACTTCGCTCAATCGCGACATGGACTGGGTGCAGGTAACGCCGGAGTTTCACCCGGAGCTCAACCTCGACCAGTTTGCCGGTCCGGTTTGGTTCATGGAGTCTTCCCACTGGGAGATCGATGAACAGCGGACTGACGTCAACAGCGTGAATCTCGATCTTGATTATCGTACGGACGAGTTCAATTCCTTCTATTTGCGCAGCTTCTACAGCATCTCCGAACGCAGCAATGACGTGTTCGAAACCGATATCAATATTGACCGTGAGTTCGAAAACGAGCCCGGCGGCAACACTTATGCGGTGCTGACGCCAACAATGGGCCGTGGGACGCAGGCGTCCGAGGGCGACTACGGGTGGATCGGTACCGATGAGGATCGTGAGACTGATCTGTACTCCTTCAATCTCGGTGGCCGCCACGAGACATCTAGCCGCCTCCTGACCTGGGATGTGTTCTATTCGCACAACGAAGAGCAGTTCATCAACGACAATGAATTCAATATGGCGATGGTGCCTGAGGATCCGTTCTTCGAGTTTGAATACGAGCTGCTGGACACGGAGCGCGGTGACGTGCGGATCCGCGAGATCGGTGGTGTGTATGACCCCACGGACCTGTCGCTGATGACCGAGGGTGAGTGGATTCCGGGTACTGCCGTGGAGACGGAGGACCTGTTCCAGGCACGCCTCGACTATCAGTACAGCTTCGATTTCGCTCAGGGTGAAATGGCTTTGAAGACCGGTGGCGTCTATCGTCGCAGCGAGGCTGAAGCCGACCTCACCTTCACGGTCTACGAAATGGACGAGTCTTTTCCCTATGCGCAGGTGCTGGAGCCAACCAGCGACATTCAGTTCGGCGATCCGAAGCTGTTTAACGTGTTTCCGTCACGCGGTGCGCAGCTGCTGGCGAGCAATCCCGAGCTCTTCGACCTGAACGAGGAAGATACGATCGAGGAGAGCTTCCGCGAGGACTATCGATCCGAGGAAGACACGGTCGCGGCTTACGGCATGGGCACCTACACCGTCGGACGGCACCGTATCATCGCCGGCCTCCGCTACGAACGCGTGACCTTCGACAACACCAACTTCGTTGCCAGCTTCCTGAATGGCCAGACGACGGTCACCGAGTTCAACGTCAGCAACGATTTTGACTTCTGGCTGCCGGGTCTGCATCTGCGCCACGAAATCACGCCAAAGCTGATTCTGCGTGAGAGCTACAACCGCAGTTACGGGCGTCCGCGCCGCAGCGAGCTTGCGACTGGTCGTTTCGAGAACGAGGATGGCGACATAGTGGACGGCAACCCGAATCTACGTCCGGCCGTGTCCGACAATTTCGATATCCAGCTCGAGTACTACACGGACACCGGGGGCTTGTATTCCGTCGGCGTGTTCTACAAGCAGATCGAGGACTTCACCTATGACCTCGTCTACGAGTTCAATGAGCTTGATGGCAACGGTATCCCTATCGCCGTGGAGAACGGCGACTTTGAGTACGAGGTTCCGCAGAACGGAACGACTGCAGACAATCTCGGACTCGAGCTTATTGCGGTGCAGCGTCTGGAGTTTCTTCCGGGACTGCTCAAGGGCCTGAGTACACGTCTCAGTGCGACCTTTGTGGATACGGAAGCCGATTTTCCGAATCGTAACGATCGGAATGACCTTCAGTTGCCCGGTTTTTCAGATTTCGTGTTCGCCGGCACGCTCGACTGGACCTGGAAGGGTGCGAACCTGCGCGCCGACTACATCTTCCGCTCCGAGTACGTGGAGGGCCTCGGCACTGATATCGAAAGTGATGAGTTCTTCGGCGAGGAACGGCGCCTCGACCTTTCCGGGTCCTATCTCTTCTCGAATGGGCTTGAGGTTTTCGGCAACGTCATCAACGTGACCGATGAGCCCCAGTTTTCCTACCAGGGCTTCCCGCCTTTTGTCGAGGACGCCAATATCGTTGGCCGCACCTTCAACTTCGGGGCTCGCTACGGCTTCTAGCTCCTGCTCGTCAGAAGTCGCCACGCCCGTGATGATCATGTCGCGGGCGTGGCACCTGCTCCTACTCACGCTTTTTTCCACTTCGACGCTCGCCGCTGACCTCGAATTCGCGACGATCGAAGAGGTTACGGTGACGGCTCCGATGCCTGACCTCTCGATCAGTGGAGGTCTCGTTCCCGAACTTGCCCTCGACGATGCGGTGATCCGCTCGCTGGGTGCGAGTTCGCTCGAAGAACTCATGCAGGAGCTGGCGCCCGAGGTCCGCAGTGGCCGCGGCGGCGCCCGTGCAGAGCCCGCTTATCTGGTAAACGGGCGCCGCATCGCCAATTTTCGAGAGATACGTGGCTATCCGCCCGAAGCCATCGAGCGCGTGGAGATCTATCCCGAGGAGGTAGCCCTTCGGCACGGCTTCAGGCCGGACCAGAAGGTGGTGAACTTCATCCTCGCCCGTGAGTTCCGCGCCCTAGAGCTCGAAACCGAGGCCGGCGTCTCGAGCGCGGGCGATGGCGAACGCGCGGAAGTGGAAGTTTCCCGTCTACAGCTGATGGGGGCTCGGCGGCTGAATTTTTCTCTGCAGATGGAGGCACAGCGATCGGTACGCGAGGTCGACCGCGAGGTCGTTGTGGCCACGCGCAGCGCGCCCTCAAGCGTGCAGGGGAACATGCGCGGCGCCGATGACGGCGCGGAACTCGATCCTGACCTGTCGGCTCTGGCGAGTACCGTGGTCACTGCCGCGAGCCTCCCGGAGCGCTCTACAGACGCAGCGCTCGAGCTGAAGGACCTATTGCCCACAGCGAATGATCCCCTGGCGACCGATCAACGTGCCGCGCGTACCCTGTTGCCCGAGTCTCAGGATATCGAACTCGTGGCAAGCTTTACGCGGCCTGTGGCAAGGCAGCTGGCGCTCAGCGCTACGGCCACCTGGGAGCGCGGTCGACGCGCCGCGGATCTTGGGATTCCTGGCTACTCGCTCGACGTTTCTCCCGATAATCCCTTTTCGCCCTTCGCGAATCCAGTGATCCTCGACCGTCTGGACCCGTCACAGGGCGTGCTGGAGCGCCGTGACCGCTCCGACCTCGGAGCAGCGGACCTCACGCTGACCGGCGGGCTGGGGCCGATGCAGTGGTCATGGCTGACGGAATTTGAGTACCTGCGTCGTGAAACCGACACGGACCGCGGGCTGGACGCGTCGCTCGTGAAACCGGATGCGGATCCTTTCACCGCCAGTCCGCTCTCACTGCCTCTACTGCGTGAAATACGTACTGCGTCGACGGCGAGCTTTATATCTGAACTGGTTACCAACGGGCCGATCGACGCCTTCGACGCCGGACCTGCCCAGCTCTCAGCTTCGCTGCGTTTCAGCCACTTCGCCACGGAAACGGAAGGTCGCCAGTGTGATACACGTCAGCGCGACTCGGCAGAGCGAAGCCTCGCCGAGTTTCGCGGCAGCGCCGATATACCGCTGTTGGCATCGCCCGGGCTCGGCAGTCTCAGTACGAACGTCAACTTCGAGCTCGCCGAACTCAGCGACTTCGGGTCCTTGCTGTCCTACGGCGCAGGCTTCACCTGGCGACCCATCAACGCGTGGCGCGTAATCCTGTCCTGGGCGTCGGAGGAATCGGCGCCCGGGCTCGCTCAGCTGGCGGACCCTATCGTGGCCACGCCCAATCAGCGTGTTTTCGACTTCAGGCTCGGTGAGGCCGTCAGCGTCACGCGCATCGAAGGCGGTAACGCCCTGCTGTCTTCATCGCAGCGGCGTGTGTGGCGTTCGGGGGTGCGTTTCGATCCCTTTGAGGCCCACGACCTGTCGCTGAACTTCGATTACTCGGATAGCAGTGTCACGGCCCCGATCATTGGTTTTCCGACGCCGAGTCAGGAGATCGAGGAGGCCTTCGCTGAACGCTTTGAGCGCGACGCCGACGGGGTGCTCATCCAACTCGACACACGGCCCCTCAACGTTCTTGAAGCGCGCGAGAGCCGTATTGACTGGGGGCTGCGCTACACGCGCCGCTTTGCAGGGGAGGGTAGGCGCGATGGAAGTTCACCAAGGCGCTCGGGACGCGGCGGCTCGCGTCGGGGCGACCGAGATGGACGCTTCGCGCTCTCGCTACAACACGGCTGGGTGCTCGAAGACAGTCTTGTCCTGGCACAGGGTTTCGCACCGATTGATTACGTTGGACGCAGTATCGGTGACCGCGCGGAGGGTGGCGCAGAGCATGAGGTCTCCCTGCGAGCGAGTTTTTCCCGAGACGGGGTTGGTGGTCGCGCGCGCCTGCGCTGGCGCGATGGCACCAGCTCAGTTCCCGATAGCAGCGGGTTGGTGGCCTTGCGCACCTCCGATGTTGCAGTCCTCGACCTGAGAGCTTTTTACTTGATCCATGCTCAGAGCGACTGGGCCTCGCGCTTTCCCTGGCTCGCCGATGCACGCCTCAGTATCGGCGCCGACAACGTCTTCGCAGCGTTGCCCGAAGTCCGCGACGCCAGTGGCGCGGTTCCCGCCGGCAGCTCGCCGGCAGAGCTCGATCCGCTTGGGCGCGTGATATACGTCGAATTCAGGCGACTCATCCCGTGAGCCTCTCGCCGTCACCGGTCAAAGGCAGGTTTTCGTGTATGCACGTGTCGCCGCCGCTGATCAATCAACTCCTGCGAAAATCCGCTCGATAATCGCGTCCGCGTTTTCCGGCAGCTTGTGTACCAGGCCGTAATGGCACTGGATGCAGGTCTGG
>JAZBOX010000019.1:0-2114 GCA_036351355.1 Halieaceae bacterium | reverse complement strand
CGTCGCAGCGCGGGCAAGAACGGCTCCCCGAAAGGTCCGCTTTCGGCCATCATCCGCTCGACCGCCTCAACGGCCCACGCCTCGCCGTCGATGCGTCGAGCTGCTTCGCGCAGATACTGGACGGCGTCGGCCGCGTCATCCGGCACGGTGTCGTAGCCGCGCCCAGCGAGCAGCTGCGAAATAGCCCGAAGCGCCACATTGGCGGCGAAGCGCGGCTCTTTCTCCGCGAAGTCCCGCGCGGCGCGGATGAGCGTGCGCGGGTCGGCATCATCGGCCCCGGCGCAGTCGAGCGCGATGTCGAGGCAGCCCGCCGTCTTCGCCGCTGCGAACCACTTTCCCTTCTCGCCATGGGCTTCGATCAGATCGGCCAGCACCGCATGCTTCGGGCGGTCTGGATAGCGCTTGCATAGCGCACGCCACGTCGCGAGGTAGGTGGAGCCGGTCGCCGTCGGCAGTGCGTAGCGGCGATACGCCTCCTCCGTTCGCCCCAGACCGATCAGCACCCGCTCGCAGAACTGCGCGATCTGGCATCCATAATGACCGTTCGGCGCCTCGCGCAGCACGGCTTCAGCGAAGGCCAGCGCTTCCTCGGGTTTCCCCTGTCGCAACAGGGCCTCCGCTGCGAACCGCTCGTCGGGCCAGAAGCGGTTGCGCTTCAGGGCGAGCAGTTCGTTCAGGTCGTCGTATCGACCGGCTTCGAGCAGGCAGGACAGGCAGACAGGGGCAAGAGCAGTGTAGGCGAAGCCCGCTGCCGTCCACGCCGAGCGGACGACACCGATCGTGTCGTCGGCGACATGGTTCATCAGCGCGGGGAAGGCGGCGATGGCCCCGAAACGCTCGGCGAGCTGGGCAAGGTAGTCGACGCCATCGTCCTGGATCGCGTCGATCAGCCTGTCGACCCATTTTGCGCGCGTGGGCTCATCGGCGGGGGCGGCGATCAGGATCGGGATCAGTTCGTCCAGCGTCCTGTTCACGGCAGTGCCGAGCGCACCGGTGGAAGTGTCGATCTGCTCGAAGGCAGGCCAGATGCGCTCGGCGAGGACGACGACGCCTTCGCCGGCGCGAACGGGATCGGTCTTCGTCGCCGCCTTGATCTCTTTGGTCGCCTGCTTCAACCGGTCGATGGCCTTCGCCGAGCCACGCCAACCCAGAGCGCCGCGCCGCATGCCTGCGCGGAACGCCCAGCCGCCGGTGGGGCCCGCCTTGCCCTGCGGGCTGCGTGTCATGCAGGCCCGCCGATCTGCGGCTGGTCGAGGGTCGTGTCGTCGCCATCGCCGTGCATCGCGTCGGCGATCAGATGGTCGACGATATCGCCGAAGGTGGCGGTCAGCGCGCGATGCAGCGTGTTGAACTCTGCCATGACCGTGCGCTCGAACTCGGACTGACGCACGCGAACCATCACGGTGGTGCGCCGCTGGCGGGCATAGCGATAGGGCCGAACGCCAGCCTTGCGGCACAGCGCAATGAACAGGCGCAGCGCCCAGACATCGGGCAGCGAGTACTGCAGCTCGATTTCCGGCTCAGTGCGGGCCGCGCTCTTCCCGAGGTCGAGCCGTGCTTGCAGACGCTCCATCGCGGCGCCGGCCGCTGCGCGCTCCCCTTCCGTGGCGCCCCGCGCGAACAGCGCCTCGAGCTTGGCGAGCCGTTCGGCGATTTCTTTTGAGCCCTGCATGCGCGCGTTCCGTCCCGTTCATCCTGCCTGCCCTTGGCGTGCAGGAAAGCGGACAGGGCGGTGCTTTGTCCACACCGACCTTCATCACACCGGCCCATCCAATTGGGGGGGCGCCCACGTGTCGAGACTAATGGGGCTCAGCGCAAGCTGCCCGGTTGGTCGATCGGCGTTGCGACCTTCGACGGGGCTGTGATGCTCAGGGGGCCTCGTCGCGCTGGCGCGTGCTTTGCTCGCGCGGCCCGGTCTGGTCTCCCGGCACGGCTGCGAGAAAAGCATCGGTCCGCGGGTCGTCCCATTCCTGAGCAGTCAGCGTCCAGCGCTCGACCTCGGCGCGAAACGCCTGATCGTCGATCCGGATCAGGAAGGTGTAGAGGCGATCCACGATCTCGCGCATCAGTGCCCGCATCTCCGCGTCATCAATGCGGGAGACCTCGGACCACGG
>JAZBOX010000018.1:0-10175 GCA_036351355.1 Halieaceae bacterium | reverse complement strand
ATTAGCTTATGCAAGAGCGCAATGGTTAATAGCAACGCCCGCCTCTGGCCGGTAGCGGGAGCTAGCTGGCGCTGCGCTGGGCGTCCGCTTTCGCGGAAGCAGTCGTTCACAGGCTGAGGCTGGACCGTCTCAGTTCGACCCAACTGAGACGGTCAGCCAGGCGTTGCCGGAGGTCGGCCTTCGCCTACTAAGTGTCCTTTGGGCTATGCTCTAATCGTGACTTCAACCTACCAGAGCCTAATAGGTATAGACCTCCCGTGATTCTCCGCAGCCTGACAAAACACGTGAAAGATCAAAATTGGTTTGCCGTAGGACTCGACTTCGCAATCGTCGTTATCGGTGTGTTTATCGGTATGCAGGTAGCTAACTGGAATGCAGGGCAGCTTGACCGGCAGAGAGAAGCCGTGGTGCTTGAACGCCTAGCAGCAGACTTCAATGTCATTTTATCGGACGTGGCAGCACATGATGAGATCATGAAGAAAACGATACGTCTGCTATCCGACGTTGCTGTCGCGTCTCAGGAGATCGATAGCGTCGCCGACGTTGAAATGATTGCCGAGAAGCTGACAGAGTATCGCCTAACCAGTCGCCCCACGAATTCACCGATGTTGATTGAACTTCTGAACAGCGGTGAATTAAACCTCATTCGATCCGCCGTGGTGCGCGAGGCGCTCGCCAGCTGGGCAATGTTCATGGAGCAGCTTTCGGTTTCAGAGCCGATAGTTATCCGCAGGCTGGAAGAGTCCAGCAAAGCATTCCACGATGTAAAACTCCTGACAGACACAACCGAATTCAAGGAAAAAGGTGCTTATCGAGATCCTGTTGCAGAACGACTTCGCTCCTCGGAATATTTGGTCGCAACGCTACACCTAATAAGCGGGTTCGAGTCTGCGTTGTCTTGGACTGCTGGCTTCCAGTCCGAGGCTGAGGCCGTCGTTTCTGCTATCGAGGCCGCCCGCTGACGCCCCAGTTGTGAGGGAAAGTGCGTTTCAGCGAAAAGTTTCCGCTTCTGCCCGAAAGCAGTCCTAAAAACCACGTGATTTGACCTTCACCGACCGGCCGCAGGTGTTAGCCGATAATCTGCTTCCTTTTCGCAAGGATCGGGTTTCTCCGGCTACGCTGAAAGTCGTCTTGCTGCTTCTTCGGCATTCGCACAGTTCAAAAATGCGCTTTATAGTTCCTGATTAAGAATCTACTGACTTGGTGCTAAAAAATGGCTGCTGAATTGATCCCGCTTGAAAGCCCAGAACTAGGAATGACAACGGCCGAACTTGTGATGGCCTATTACGCTGCAATGGAAAATGTGCAGGTTAATATCGACAGATTCTTTACTCTTCTGTTCGCATATGTCGCAGCGGCCTATTTTGTTGCTGCACAACTAACGCGAATTCAATGGGGCGTCGCTAACGCCCTATATATTGCGTCAATTGGTTATGCCGCGTACTTTGCTCAGATGTGGACGAACGTATCTTCTAGGTACTTCTATGCCGCGTATACGAGTCAGCCAGATGACCTCAAGTCGTTCCTGATGAATTGGTCAGCGCGACCCCGACAGCTACACGCCGCCTGACTACGGCAACAACCGTTCCTGGCTTTGTCACCCCGAAATCGACAACGACGTCTGCCAGATCGATCTTGCTGCGACGGTGATTGAGGCCGACGGCAGCAGCGCGATAAAGCTGTTTGTGCCGGATCCGGAGCCGGCCTTCGACTGTTTCTACGTGTATCCGAAAACGTCGCGGGACAAGTCCGGTTACAGCGACATGCTGCCGGATCAATCCGAGTTCAGGACGACGGAAAGCCAGTTTGCCCGCTTTCGCGAGGTGTGCCGCACCTTTGCCCCTGTGTAGCGGCAGGTCACGCTTCCCGCGCTGCGATCGCTGATGATGGGGCAGGGCGCCACGCGGACTTCTCAGCGCGCCAGCGCCGCGATCCGAGGGCCGCATGTCGTCCCGGAATTTGCGCCCGGCCGCGGATTCTTCATACTCGAAGGCGTACCCTTACAGCGTCATCCGCAAGAGGAATCATGTTGCGATCGGATCGATTATTGGCCTACCTGACAGCGAGTCTGGCGCTCATGCCCATGCAGGCCTCCGTACTTCATGCACAGATCATCGAGGGGCTCCCTGACGCCATCGTGTGTTCAGTGAAAGATCCCACGGGAATCCTCGCCTGGGAGCAACTCGTCTACTACGTGAGCGCGCGCATGGTCGACGGCCGGACGCTTTACAAGACGCTGACCTCCGACCCCGTTGTGCTGATGGTCGGTCCCGATGGCAAAGTCGACGGCGCCAACCTCGCCGATTGCGATGGTCGGACGGTAGCCTCCCTGCGTGAGGAGGGGCGAGCGTTCCAATTGACCGGGCCGTCTCCGCAAGAACAAGATTCCTGAATCCTTGGGCCCGGCCCTCACTGTGCCTTTCTCATGCCTGTCAGCCCGGTCGCATAAGCGCAGGGACTGCAGGTCAGCGCGCAAATGCCGGTAGGCCGCCCGCGCCGTTACGCACTCCACTTCTCGCCATGTGATACCTTGATCGCACCCTCAGCTGAGCCAGGGGCCGGACTTGATTGGCGTGATTCACAAGGTGCTGCATGATTTGCTGCTGGAGCTTGGCGGTGATGATCTCGTGCGGCGGATCAGCCGGAGAGCGGGTGTCGAACTTGCTGATATCAGGATCGTGGACTATCAGTCCGACGAGGAGTTCCGGGCCCTGCTCGCGATCGTCCTTGAAGAGTCGGGCCTTGATCGCTCGGCGATGATGCAGAGCTATGCTGATCATTTTCTCGCGTATGCCGAAGGTCTTTTTCCCCAGTTTTTCGCCATGTCGGAGAATACCCGCGCTTTTCTGATTCGCCAGCCGAGGATTCACTCGACGCTCGGGGCGGGACTGAGATCCGATCGTGACCGCCTCGAGGTACGCAACAAGTTCACAGTGATCGAGTGTGACGATGGAACACTCGAGGTCGAATATCGATCGGTCGCAGCGCTGTGTGACCTCTATCGGACCCTGGCACGAAGCCTGGCAGCACGCTACGAGGAGCAGGTTTTTGTATCCGTCATGAACTGTGGCGCCGGTAGCGGGTGCCGTCTCAAATTGATGTTCACGCCTCCGGAGGCGACCGTCGAACTCGTACGCTGTACGTGGAGTCCTGCTTCGTGAGCAGCGAACGCTACGAAGGAACACTCCGTGAAATTTCCCGGCTGGCGGACCAGCTGGCCATCACTATTGATGATCGTTTTGATCTGCTGCTGAACACGGATCACAACGACGAGCGGCTCCTCAAGCTCGTGATGATGATCAACTTTATACTGGAGCGCGCGCGAGAGAATATCGATCAGCTAGCGCTTGCAAAGACCGAACTGGAGCACAAGGTCGAGGAACGCACCGCGCTCCTGGAGTTGGTGATCCGTGGCTCGAACGATGGAGTCTGGCTCTGGCACCTGGATGAAAACCGCCTTGATGTCTCGCAGCGCCTGGCCGAGCTTTCAAACCAGAGAGTCGACAGCCTTCAAACGCTGGAAGCCTGGACGCGCCTGCTTCACCCGGACGACGTAGACGGTTTCTCGAATGCGATTCGCCAGTATGTCAACGGTGTGAGCGAAAAGCTGACCTGCCAATATCGCATCAGTGACGGCTACAAGCATTACCGATGGGTGGTGATGCGCGGGGCCCTGGAGCGGGACGAAGACGGTAACCCGCGGCTCCTTGCCGGCACGCAGACGGACATTACACCGCTGATCGCCGTCGATCAGTCGTCGGGTCTGCCGAACGAGTTGGCATTCAATGAGTGGCTGAGCATGAGGCTCACCAAGAACGCTAGCGCATTTGTGGCGGTTCTGTCCGTTGATCGTTTCAGCGATCTCGCGGAGGCGCTTCACGGCAAGCAGCTCGAATACGTCAAGGCCGAGATTCAGCGTCGCATTCAGAAGGCGCTGCCCGTATCCACGTTTATCGCCAAGTTTCCGAACGAATCCTTCGGCATCGGCCTCACCAACCCTTCAGCGCAGCCGAGGCAGCTGCTCTCGATGCTCTTCACCCAGTTTGAGCATCCCGTTGAGGTGCAGGGACAGGGGCCGATCAAGATGTCGATTTCGGCGGGTACGCTGATGCTGCCTGCGCCGATGAGAGAGGTCACCACCGACGCCTGCAAAGCATCGCTATGGACCGCCCTGCGGCAGGCCCGTCTGGTCGAAGGCAACAGCCTTGTCGAATTTGACGAAGAACTGCGAGACGAGCAGATGCGAAAGCTGCGCGTCGAAGGCGAGATTCGAACATCGCTCGAGGACGCTCGTGTTGTCGCTTACCTCCAACCCCTCGTAGCCGCTTCCTCCTACGAAGTAGTGGGATTCGAAGCGCTGGTCCGTGTGCGCTCGGTAGATGGCGGGCTGATTCCACCGGGAGACTTTATCCCGGTGATCGAGAACTCCGATCTCATCATTCCACTTACGGAAACCGTCATGCGTGAGGCATTGGCGATCCTGAGGCGATTTATCGAATCCGGGGTCTGCGGCGCAGCGACGAGTGTTGCCGTAAACATAGCGCCGCAGCACCTTGTGAGTGGACAGCTTCCAGACCTGGTGCGTCGCGAGCTCGATGTGATTGGACTCCCGCCGTCGGCGTTGAAGCTGGAGGTCACGGAGACTGCCCTGATGGCGAACATGGAGCTCGCCGTGGATCAGTTGAATCGTCTGAGGAAGTTCGGCTGCAAGGTCGCCATCGACGACTTTGGGACGGGATATTCATCACTGGAATATCTGCACACCTTGCCTGTCGACATACTCAAACTGGACCGGATCTTTATCCAGAAAATGTCGTCCTCCCTTAAGACAGAGGCCATCGCTCGGAGCATCTGCGACCTGGCGCGGCTGCTGGAGCTGGAAATCGTTGCCGAAGGAGTGGAAGAGCAGGCTGAAGTAGATCTGCTGGCCGACATGGGGGCGACGCATCTTCAGGGCTACTTTTTCTGTCGACCGCTCCCGGAGGATGAGCTGCGAGCGTGCATTGCGAGGCGGGGTGCGCGGCGTGCCGGATAACGCTGACGACCGCGAAGTAAAACGCCTGCGCAGCCTGGAGAAGCTGGGCGCTCTCGATACTCCACCGGATCCCGCGCTGGAGCGAATCTGTCGGCTGGTCGAGCTGGTTTTTTCCTGCGAAACCGTTCTGGTGTCCCTCGTTGATGACTCTCGCCAGTGGTTCAAGCGAAAGAGCGGGGCAGTGGCGGTCGATGAGACTCCTCGCGAATGGTCATTCTGTACGCACGCGATCCAGGAAGAAGGCATCCTAGAAGTGATCGATGCGCTCATCGACCCCGTTTTCAAGGAGAGTCCGCTGGTGACAGGGCCGCCGCGCATTCGCTACTACGCGGGCGCGCCGATCAAGTTGAGCGACGGTACGCTTCCGGGAACTCTCTGCCTGATCGACTTGAAGCCGCGCACCCCGCTCGCAGATCACGAGCGCGTCATGCTCAGCGAGTTTGCCGGACTGGTCGGCCGGGAGTTGGAGCTCAACAGGGCGTTGCGCACTGCGCTGGCGCAAATGGGCGCGGTGCCTTAAGGGTTCTTGTCGCGGCCAATTACGGTCGTGCAGGCGGGCGCGCAGTCCGCAACACCCGCGTCTGCCTGGCTCACAGTTGCCGCTGGTCCTGTCGACGCGATGTCGACAGCGGGTCTGCCGCTGATCCCTACGACGGCTTTCGAAACACCAGGGTCATACGATCAGACTCGCCGATCGCGACCGCAGCGGGCTCGTCGCTCGATGGAGGAAGGCGCCAGACCGCATCTTCGGGGCCAGGCTGATCCTTCGGGTTGGCGTTGATTTCCGAGGCGTTCTCGAGCTCGAAGCCAGCATTCTTGAAAGCGCTGATCACGCGGCTTTGCTTAAGGTAACCGTTATTACCGTTGGCCCAGTCGTCATCGGCGGACTCGGGTGCACGATGCTGGACGACGCCGACGATGCCACCAGGTTTCAGCACACGAAAAACGTCAGCTGCCGTCATGTCGAGGTTTTTCGGATCGAAGCGGTTGGTGTGGTGCAGCGCTCGAAAGAACAGCGCGGCGTCCACGCTGCCGTTCAGGCTGTCGGGCAGACCGGGGAAAAAGTACGCTTCGGGAGCCGCGATATCTTCTCCGCCACCGTAGGCGGCGGCCTTCTCAGGCCACTCGGTCAGGAAGGACTGAGCATCTTCCCAGCGACCTTCGTAATCATCCCCGAAGCGGCCCTTGTAGTACCAGTCGCCATAGGCCAGCCCGATATAGCGTCCCTCGGGCCCCAGTAGCGGAGCGATGATGTCTCCATACCAGCTGCCCGGCAGGGCATCCATAACGGTCATGCCTTCGCGGATGCCGAAGAGCTTGAGAGTCTCTGCGGGGTGGCGGTATTGGTCCCGAGCACGCGCCTCGTCACTGCGCGCCTCGATAATCGCATCCAGGCTTTCGTGATGCTCAGCAATCGCGGGAGATGCAGCGCCCAGTATGAAGGCGGCGATCCCGCCGAAAATCATCCGCGTACCGGCGATCCGTGGGTGTACTGTCGATAGTGTGCGCATAGGATTATTTCTGACTCCGCTCGTTGTCTTATTCAGGGTGCATGCTCGAGGGTACTCGTTCGGGGCTGCCCGCTCGTTGCCAAGCCAGGCGCCTGAAGTCTGATGCCTGACAGGGAAGCAGCCTGGCCACGGGTGGCCGGGCGCAGGATGTAACATTAGCCTGAGACATGCAAAGGCCTGGAAAGTTGCCGCGAGCGCACGAAAAGAGGTGCGCGATTTCACCAGGGCAGTGAGCCCAGGATTGAGCCGGCGCCCAAGACCAATCCTAAGCCCCGATAAGGAACAAGCGATGTTCCAGGAAAGCAGCATCACCGTATTTGCCTCGCTGGCTTACTTCGTTCTCGCCTGGTGGGGCTACGGCTTCTACGCCCGCAGGCGAGCGAGGGCCGGCGACAAGCTGTCGCTGTCGAGGGCGATGCGCTCACAGCGCGAGCTTTGGAGCGCGCGCCTTCTGCAGCGCGAAATGCGCATGACCGACGCATCGCTGCTGGCCAACCAGGAACGCGTCGTCGGATTCTTCGCCTCCACTACGCTGATCATTCTTGCCGCCGTGCTCACGGCGATCTCCAACGCAGCGCAGATTGCCGTGCTTACGCAGCAGATCCCGCTGATCGGCGGCAGCACCGAAGCCGAACTTGTGCTCAAGCTCCTCGCGCTGCTGCTGATCATGGTGTATGCCTTCTTCAAGGTGACCTGGGCCCTGCGGCAGTATGGTTTCGCCAGCGCGATGATCGGCGCCGCACCGATGCACGACGAGGTGATCTCCGAGGAAGAGCGTGAGCGCTTTGTCTGCAATCTCGCCCGGCTCATGGATCGGGCCGGCCACGACAACAATGGCTGTCTCAGGGCCTACTACTTTGCCTTCGCCGTCGTTTTCTGGATCGCCGGTGACATCGCCTTCGTCGTCGCCACCTCGATCGTGGTGCTGATTCTGGCGGGACGGGAATTTCGTTCTTCCGCCGTGTCGTGCATCAGCGACGCCCAGGTCGCTCTCAGGGAGCGCAGTCCCTCGACCCCGAACGAACAGGGGGCTCCGGGGCCTTGATCAGCCCTCGTGGAAGGCGCGGCGTGGGCCCGCGCGTCCTCATCAGGCCGGCAATCCGTTCCTGGCGACGCGATCAACCACGTCGACGAAGCGATCAAGCTCCGAAAGGCTGGTGTAAACGCTCGGGCTGACTCGCAGGCCCGCACACTCGGGATGGTTGATGGCGACGCTGATGATCCGGTGCTCGTTCCACAGGTAATCGCGTAGATCGTTGGGCGCGACGCCGTCGATGACAAGGTTGGCGATGCCGCAGGCGTAGCCCTCCTTGCGACTCGTGTTCAGGCGCACGTTCGGATTTTCGAGCAACGGCGCACTCCAGTACTCGCGCAGGTACGCGAGGCGGGCAGCCTTGCGTGCGGGGCCGATTCCCTGGTGGAAACTCAGCGCCTCGCCGATCGCTAGGTACGGGGCCTCGGGGTGCGTGCCGATTTCCTCGAACTTGCGAATGTCCGAGTCCTTGTGCTCGGGCGCCGCCATCAGCGGCCAGACGTCGGCAATCTTGTCGCGACGTACGTACAGCATGCCCGTACCGTGCGGAGCGAAAAGCCACTTGTGCAGGCTGGTGGAATAGTTGTCGACGTCGAGCTCGCCGAGATCGAAGTCGAAGTGGGCGAGAGCGTGGGCGCCGTCGACCACCAAGGGTATACCGTGGCGGCGGGCCATCGCCGTGAGCTCTGTCACCGGCATGATCTGTCCCGTGAGATTGATCATGTGGCAGGCAAGGATCATGCGCGTCTTCGGCGTGATCGCCTCCTCGAAGCAACGCACGATCTCCGCTGTGTCCTCGGCGGGCACGGGGATCTGGATCTGCTTTAGTACAATCCCCTCGCGCCGGACGCGCTGCTTGAAGGTCGTGATCATGCGCCCGTAATCCTGCGTGGTGGTAAGCACCTCGTCACCGGGCTTCAGATCGATGCCGAACTGCATGGTCTGCAGGCTTTCGGAGGCATTTCGGGTGAAGGCAATCTCCTCCTTGTCTACCCCCCACTGCCGCGCCATGCGCTCCCGAACCCCCTCGCGCTGCGGCTCGAGGATCTGCCACATGGTGTAGGTCGGTGCGAGATTGGAGTAGTCCTGATGGCGCTTCATCGCGGCCTGCACAAACCCCGGCGCTGGACTTACGCCACCGTTGTTCAGATTCACCAGCGTGCGATCGACGGTGAACGCCTGCTGGACCTGGAACCAGAAGGCCTCGTCGGCCGCGGTGTCGCGCGGGTCGGATCGGTGTGTGGCGAGTTCCGCGCCGATATCCGGTGCCGCGGCGTTCAACTGCGTCGGTTGGAAGGTGCCGGCGGCGACCGCGGGCAGGGCAAGCGTTTGAAGAAACTGGCGACGATTCTGCATGGGGCCTCCGCAGCATTGCAGCAACACTGACCATATGACGATGATCGCTGCCTGTCCATCTTCGCCGCGTTCCTCCGTCGCTTCGCCGCAATCGCCTGGCGTCATCGGGCCGAGCTTTTATACTCGGCGTCCCCCAGTGATCCGGAATGCCCATGAAGCTCAAGACTTCTCTCGCCAGCCTGTTCGCTATCGCCACCCTGGCGTCCTTCGAGGCTGCGTTTGCGAACGATCCGGGGTCGGCGCCCGATCCCGTGGCATCGGCAATGGTCGACAATCTCGCGGCATTCCGCTTCGACAAGCTGGGCTATCCGCAGATCCAGTTCGACGCGATCAACCCCGTGCTGGCAGCTGCGGAGCGTCCTCACCGGCTGCTGATCCTGCCTGTGGAGTTCAGCGACACGGCTTTCGAGCGCTTTGCGGGTGAGGCGCGGCAGAACGCGCTTAACGAGGCGTATTTCAAGGACCTGCTGTTCGCCGGCGGCGCGGCCGAACCCGAGGCGGGAACGCTGTCACACTACTTCCGCCACCAGTCACGTGGCCTCTACCACGTCGGCGGCGATGTTTTTCCCACGGTCACGCTCGAGGCCCCGCTGGCTTTTTACGGCGAGCCCGAACAGAGCAGCGATGGAAGCTGGCGCTCCGACAAGCGCACGCGTGAGCTTGTCGAGGACGCGCTGCGTGCGGCTGTGGCATCGCAGCCGGATTTTCCCTGGCAAGACTTCGATCTCTGGGATCCCACGGACCACGACGGTGATAACAAGCAGAACGAAAGCGACGGCTACATCGACCACCTCGTGCTTGTAGTTGCCGGAAAAGCCCAGTCGAGCTGCCATGGCCTGTACAAGCTCGGCGAGAAGCTCACGGTAAATGCACCAGCCGACCAGGTCAGCCGCCTGAGCGAGTCCGAGCGCAGTTGTGCCAATCTGCTGTGGCCGCATCGCTCCACCGTGGCTACGAACCTGGGCAAGGGGCCGGCGGTGGACGGCGTGACTAACGCACGCGGTGGCATCGATCTGGGCAATGGGCTCTGGCTCCTCGACTACAACATGCAGTCCGAGTACACCAGCGTGTCGACTTTCATCCATGAGTTCGGGCACTCGCTGGGGCTGCCCGATGTGTACGCGCAGCAGACCAACAACTCCACCGGCTCCTGGGAAGCGATGGCGGCAACGACCGGTCCGCTTCCTCAGGAGCTCAGCGCCTGGTCGCGTACCGTGCTCGGCTGGATGGAGCCCTGCGT
>JAZBOX010000017.1:0-14335 GCA_036351355.1 Halieaceae bacterium | reverse complement strand
TCGCCGCTGACACGCTCACTCTCGCGTGGCGTCCACTTGCCGCGGACCTTCTGCACGGCGCCCAGCGGCACGAGGTGATAGCGAACATCGCCGCGGAATGGCTCGTTGATGGCCTCGAGGAAGAACAGGTCTCGAAGAAAATCCAGGTGCGACTGAGGGTCCGCGTTTTCCTGCGCCCAGGAACCAGCGGCGAGAGCGAGCAGAATACCGGCAAGAAAGAAGTGCAGTGTCCATGAGGAAAGCGGAAGCATGAGCGCAATTGCGCGCCGAGAACCCGCTGGACAGCAAAAACTTCGCTGCGATGCGCAGCTGTCGAAAGGACCACTTTTCATGGTCGGACTATAACGTGACTGTCAGGAAAAAACGTCAGGGCCGGCCCGCTTCACGCAGACCGGCCCTGACAGTTTCTCGACTCAGGCGCAGCTGAGCTGAAGCAGAAGGCGGTTGAGGCGCTCGACGTAAGCCGCGGGATCCTGCAGCTGACCACCTTCGGCGAGATTGGCCTGATCGAGCACAATGCGCGCGAGATCGGCGAAGCGGTCTTCGTCGCTCTCGCCATCCAGGCGCTCGATCAGCGGATGCGCCGGGTTGATCTCGAGTATGGGCTTGCTCTCGGGAACGGGCTGGCCCGCCGCTTCCATGATGCGCTTCATCTGCGCGCCCATATCGTACTCGCCGACGACCAGGCAGGCGGGAGAGTCGACAAGACGACTGGTGGCGCGGATTTCCTCCACCTCATCACCGATCACGGCCTTGAAGCGTTCGATCAGCCCCTCACTCTTCTTCTCCGCCTCTTCCCGAGCCGCCTTTTCCTCGTCGTCGGCATCGTCGAGATCAAGGCGACCGCGGGCCACGTCCTGCAGCGACTTGCCGTCGAACTCCTGCAGATGGCTCATCAGCCAGTCATCGACACGGTCCGTGAGCAGCAGCACCTCGATCCCACGCTTGCGGAACACCTCCAGCTGCGGGCTGCGTCGCGCCGTGTTGAAGTTCTCGGCAACCACGTAGTAAATCTTGTCCTGCCCCTCCTGCATGCGTTCGACGTACTGCGCCAGAGACTGATCCTGCTCTTCGGAATCCGTGTGCGTCGTGGAGAAGCGCAGCAGTCCGGCGATCTTTTCCTTGTTGCCGAAGTCCTCGGCGGGCCCTTCCTTGAGCACCTGGCCGAACTCTTTCCAGAATGTCTGGTACTGCTCGGGCTCCTTGCTCGCCATCTTGCCGAGCATGTCGAGCACGCGCTTGGTGAGTGCGCTGCGCAGCGAATCGACGGTCTTGTCCTTCTGCAGGATTTCGCGGGACACGTTCAGGGACAGGTCCTTCGAATCGAGCACGCCTTTCACGAAGCGCAGGTAGAGCGGAAGGAACTGCTCCGCATCGTCCATGATGAAGGTGCGCTGCACGTAGAGTTTGAGTCCCCGCGCGGCGTCGCGGTTCCACAGGTCGAAGGGCGCACGCCTTGGGATATAGAGCAGGCTGGTGTATTCGAGCTTGCCCTCGACTCGGTTGTGACTCCAGGTCAGGGGCTCTTCAAAGTCGTGCGATACGTGCTTGTAGAACGCCTTGTACTCGTCGTCGCTGACCTCGCTGCGGCTTCGAGTCCACAGCGCCGTGGCCTCATTGACCGCCTTGTATTCGGGTTCCGGTGCCTTGTCGTCGGCCTTGTCGTCGTCGGCGGACGAAAGGGGCTCCTCCTTCATCATGACCGGCACGGAAATGTGATCGGAGTACTTCTTGATCACGCTGCGCACTCGCCAGTCGTCGGCGAATTCCTTGCAGTCCTCGCGCAGGTAAAGCGTAATCGCCGTACCTCGACTCTCTTTGGTCTTCGGCTCGATGGAGAAATCCGCCTCGCCCGAGGACTCCCACAGCACACCACTGTCCGCGTCGGCACCCGCCTTGCGTGTGTGCACGGCAACGCGCTCGGCGACGATGAAAGAAGAGTAGAAGCCGACACCGAACTGGCCTATCAGCTGGGCATCCTTTTTCTGGTCACCAGAGAGCTGATCGAGGAAGGCTGCCGTGCCCGAGCGCGCAATCGTGCCGAGGTTGTCGATGACGTCGTCGCGGCTCATGCCGATGCCGTTGTCGCTGATCGTGATCGTACCGGCCTCCTTGTCGACATCGACGTGGACCGCATAGTCCCCGTCACCCTCGAGGATGGAGTCGTCGGCCAGCGCCGCGAAGCGGAGCTTGTCCACGGCATCAGACGCGTTCGAGATCAGCTCGCGCAGGAATATCTCCTTGTTGGAGTACAGCGAGTGGATCATGAGATGCAGCAACTGCCGCGCCTCAGTCTGAAAGCCCAGGGTTTCCTTCTTCATTTCAGCCGTCATAGATCTCCTTCCTGGCCCTCCGGCCCGTTGCTTCCGATCGCAGGGGAGATGGGGGGTGCAGGGGCGTTTTTCAAGGCCTCCGGTGGACGCGCGCCGCCGGGAACGACGCCCTGAACGAAAAACCCCGCCATGTTGGCGGGCTTTTCCTTGCCGACCGCTGCCGGGACTACCAGCCGGTGACCTCGGCCAGGCCCATACCGATGTCGGCAAGCGAGCGCACGGTCTTTACGCCGGCGTCCTCGAGGGCGGCAAACTTCTCGTCGGCCGTACCCTTGCCGCCAGCGATGATCGCACCGGCGTGCCCCATCCGTTTGCCCTTTGGCGCGGTCACACCGGCAATGTAGGAAACCACGGGCTTGCTGACGTGAGCCTTGATATAGGCCGCGGCCTCTTCCTCGGCCGTGCCGCCAATTTCGCCGATCATCACGATCGCCTCCGTTGCCGGATCAGCCTCGAACAGCGCAAGGATATCGATGAAGTTCGAACCGGGAATCGGATCACCACCAATCCCGACGCAGGTAGATTGGCCGAAGCCCGCATCGGAGGTCTGCTTCACCGCTTCGTAGGTCAGCGTGCCCGAGCGCGACACGATGCCGACCTTGCCCGGCAGGTGGATATGACCCGGCATGATGCCGATCTTGCACTCACCCGGGGTGATCACGCCAGGACAGTTCGGTCCCACGAGGCGTACGCCGAGAGTGTCGCAGACGACCTTCGCCTCGAGCATGTCCAGCGTGGGAATGCCCTCGGTGATGCAGACGACGAGCTTGACGCCGCTATTGGCGGCCTCGAGGATCGAGTCCTTGCAGAATGGCGCCGGCACATAGATCACGGAGGCATCGGCACCGGTCGCATCGACGGCTTCCGCCACCGTGTTGAATACGGGAAGACCGAGATGCTCCTGTCCACCCTTGCCGGGCGTCACGCCACCGACCATCTTCGTGCCGTAGGCGATTGCCTGCTCCGAGTGGAAGGTGCCCTGGGAGCCGGTGAAGCCCTGGCAGAGTACGCGCGTGTCCTTGTCGATCAGAATACTCATCAGGCCGCCTCCCCCGCGGCTTTGACCGCTTGCTGCGCGGCGTCGGTCAGACTGGTCGCCGCAATAATGTTCAGACCGCTGTCAGCCAGCACTTTCCGGCCAAGCTCGGCGTTGTTGCCCTCGAGGCGCACCACCACGGGCACCTCAACGCCGATTTCCTGCACGGCTCCGATCACGCCCTCGGCAATGAGATCGCAGCGCACGATGCCGCCGAAAATATTGATCAGCACCGCTCGCACCTTTTCGTCGGACAGGATGATCTTAAACGCCTCGGAAACGCGCTCCTTGGTGGCCCCGCCGCCGACGTCGAGGAAATTCGCCGGCTCACCACCGTGAAGCTTGACGATATCCATCGTTCCCATGGCCAGTCCGGCGCCGTTTACCATGCAGCCGATGTTGCCATCGAGGGCCACGTAGTTGAGTTCCCAGTGCGCCGCATGTGCTTCGCGCTCGTCCTCCTGCGAGGGATCGTGCATCTCGCGCAGCCGGGGCTGGCGAAACAGCGCGTTGCCGTCCACGCCGATCTTCGCGTCGAGGCAGTGGAGGTTGCCCTCGGTGGTGATGACCAGCGGATTCACCTCGATCAGCGCCAGATCGCACTCCTCGAACATGCGCGCGAGGCCGAGGAAGATCTTCACGAACTGTTTGATCTGGTCGCCCTGCAGGCCGAGACGGAAGGCGAGATCACGGCCCTGGTAGGGCTGAGCACCGACCAGCGGATCTATCATGGCCTTGAGAATTTTTTCCGGGGTCTCGTGCGCGACCTTCTCGATTTCGACCCCACCCTCCGTCGAGGCCATGAACACGATGCGCCGGCTCGAACGATCGACGACAGCGCCCAGGTAGAGCTCCTCGGCGATATCGGTGCAGGCTTCCACGAGAATCTTCGACACGGGCTGACCGTTCGCATCGGTCTGGTAGGTGACGAGGTTCCGACCCAGCCAGTGCGAAGCGAAATCCTCGACTTCCTGCGCAGTCTTGACCAGCTTGACGCCGCCGGCCTTGCCGCGGCCGCCTGCGTGGACCTGGGCCTTGACCACCCACATGTCCCCGCCGATCAGTTTGGCGGCCTCGGCTGCGCCGCGAGGCGTGTCGACGGCGTGTCCGGCCGATACCGGAAGCCCATACTCGGCAAACAGCTGCTTGCCCTGGTATTCGTGAAGGTTCATGCCTTATCCCATTGCTGCATGGTCAAAATCACGCTGACGCGCATGGCGCAGCGCACGTGGTGCGCGCGGCGCTTCGCCGCCGCACCGGAGTCCGCCTCAGCGCTGCTTGCGATTGGCGACGTGAATGGCGTGGCCGTGGACCGCGAGCGCAGCCTCGTGCACGGCCTCGGAAAGTGTCGGGTGGCCGAACACCATCAGGCCGATGTCCTCGGCGCTGGAGCCGAACTCCATGGCAATCAGCACCTGCTGTACGAGGTCAGCCGCCGAGGGGCCGACGATGTGGCAGCCGAGGATACGATCCGTCTCGGCATGCGCGATGATCTTCACCAGTCCCTGCGACTCATTGGCCGCAAGGGCGCGACCGGAGGCCGCAAAGGGAAAGCTGCCCACCTTGTAGGGCACGCCATCGGCCTTCAGTTCCTGCTCCGTGCGACCGACAGCGGCGATTTCCGGGTGCGTGTAAATGATCGAGGGGATGCACTCGTAGTTCACCTGTGCGGGCTTGCCGGCGATGCGCTCGGCGACCATGACGCCCTCTTCCGAGCCCTTGTGCGCGAGCATCGGCCCGCGGACCACGTCACCGACGGCATACACGTGGGGCGCTTCCGTGGCGCACTGATCGTTGACAAAGATAAAGCCGCGCTCGTCGAGGGTGACTCCGCTGTCATCGGCGAGAAGGTCGCGCGTACGCGGACGACGCCCGACGGACACGATCAACTTGTCGAAGACCTCCGTGTGCTCGGCATCGCCAGTGGTGTAGGTGACGTGCACCTTGCCATCCTTCACCGTGGCGTCGGTGACGCGGCTTGAGAGGCGAATTTCGAGGCCCTGCTTGCGAAAAATCTTTTCGGATTCCCGGGCGATCTGCGAGTCCATCATCGCGAGGAATTCATCGAGCGCTTCGATGAGCACGACCTCGGCCCCGAGGCGTCCCCAGACGCTGCCCAGCTCGAGACCGATCACGCCGGCACCGATCACGCCGAGGCGGCCGGGCACTTCGGTAAATTCGAGCGCGCCCGTCGAATCGACGATGTATTCGTCGTCGATCGGCGCCGGTGGAATCGTGATCGGCTCCGAGCCGGCCGCGATGATCACGTTCCCAGCCTCGATAACGCTCACGCTGCCGTCGGCCGCCGTGACCTCGACGCTTGCACCCGCCAGCACCTTGCCGCGCCCCTGGATCGTGGTGACGCCGTTGTGCTTGAACAGGCCCGCAATGCCACCGGTAAGCTGGCTGACGATCTGCTCCTTGCGCTTGAGCATCGCAGCAACGTCGATTTCCGGCCCACCGACGCCGATACCGTGAAGGGCGAATGTATCCCGCGCCTCGTGGAACTTGTAACTCGAGTCGAGAAGCGCCTTGGATGGAATACAGCCGACGTTGAGGCAGGTACCGCCGAGCGTGGTCTTGCCGCCGGCGTCCACCCACTCCTCCACGACGGCTGTCGAAAGGCCCAGCTGCGCCGCGCGTATCGCTGCCACGTAGCCGGAGGGGCCCGACCCGATTACCACCACATCGAAACTGTCTGCCATCTTGCGCTCCGTATTTCTGAAAGAAAATTGCGAGCCCCCGAAGGGGCGAAGGCCTAGAGCTGCAGAAGAATGCGCGCCGGATCCTCGATGAGGTCCTTCACAGCCACAAGGAACTGCACCGCTGTCTTGCCGTCGATCAGGCGGTGGTCGTAGGAGAGGGCCAGGTACATCATCGGCAGCACCACAACCTCACCGTTCACGACCATCGGCCGCTCCTGGATCTTGTGCATACCAAGAATCCCCGTTTGCGGCGGGTTGAGGATCGGCGTCGACAGGAGGGACCCGAAAACGCCGCCGTTGGTGAGGGTGAAGGTACCGCCGGTCATGTCGTCGATGCTCAGCTTGTTGTCGCGCGCACGGGTGCCCAGGTCGACGACTGCGGCCTCGACATCGGCGAGGCTCATGAAATCCGCGTCGCGCAGCACGGGAACAACGAGCCCGTTTTCCGTGGACACGGCGACACCGATATCCTGATAACCGTGGTAGACGACGTCGTTGCCATCGATCGAGGCATTGACGGAGGGAAAACGCTTGAGAGCCTCGCAGGCGGCCTTGACGAAGAAACCCATGAAGCCGAGGCGCGTCCCATTGTGGGTTTTCTCGAACTGGTCCTTGTACTTCGCCCGCAGCGCCATGACCGGAGCCATGTTGACCTCGTTGAAGGTCGTCAGCATCGCCGTGGATTGCGTGGCCTCGAGCAGGCGCTCGGCGATACGGGCGCGCATCCGGGTCATCGGCACGCGACGCTCAACGCGCTCGCTCGAGGGTCCGCTGGGCTCCTCCACCATCGAGGGCGTGGGCGCGGATGCCTTCGGCGCGGCAGCCGCCGCGGGGCTTGCCGGCGCAGCAGCGGCAGACGATGCGGAGGCCATATGCGCCACGACGTCTTCCTTGGTGATGCGTCCGCCCTTGCCTGTTCCGGGAATCGCGCTGGGGTCGAGCTTATGCTCGTCAATAAGCTGACGCGCCGCGGGACCGGGAACACCGGCCGCCTCACCCGAGGAGCCCGGGGCGGATGCGTTGGCAGCGGCTGGAGCAGCCGACGGCGCCTCTGCGGCGGCGCCTTCGGCAAGCAGCGCCAGCAACGCTTCGCTTTCGATGGTCTCGCCTTCTCCGACCACAATCTTCTCGAGCACGCCGTCGGCAGGGGCAACCACTTCCATGACGACCTTGTCCGTCTCTATCTCGACAATCAGCTCGTCGCGAGACACGGGATCGCCTTCACCCTTGTGCCAGGCCGCGACCTCGCCGTCCGCCACGGACTCGGGGAATGCCGGCGCCTTGATTTCAATGCTCATGCTTCTTCCTTAGGGGTGCTTATCCGGGGGTGGCGCTCAGGTCGAGGGCCAGGTTCACCAGAGCTTCCTGCTGCTCGAGATGCAATGCCATGTAGCCTGCGGCCGGCGCCGCCGAAGGCTCGCGCCCGGCGAAGCCGAGGTACACCTCGGGCTTGTGCTGGAACAGCACACGGCGCATGTGATGCTGGCTCGAATACCACGCACCCTGGTTCATCGGCTCTTCCTGACACCAGACCGCATCACTGAGATTGCCGTAGCTGCGAAGAATCTCGAGAAGCTCGACCTCCGGGAACGGATAGAGCTGCTCGAGACGAATGATCGCGATGTCGTCTATTTCACGCTCGCGGCGAGCGGCGCGCAGCTCGTAGTAAACCTTGCCCGAGCAAAGGACGACGCGCCGCACCTTGTCGCGATCGAGCTCGTCGGTCTCGTCGAGCACGTTGTAGAAACGACCCGAGGCCATCTCCTCCAGCGTCGAGACCGCTTCCTTGTGACGCAGCAGGCTTTTCGGCGACATCACTACGAGGGGCTTGCGCAGCGGCCGGATCGCCTGGCGTCGCAGCATGTGGAAGACCTGAGCCGGCGTGGTGGGAACACAGACCTGCACATTGTGCTCGGCGCAGAGCTGGAGAAAACGCTCGAGGCGCGCCGAGCTGTGCTCCGGGCCCTGCCCTTCGTAGCCGTGCGGCAGGAGCATGGTGAGGCCACACAGGCGCGTCCACTTGTGCTCGCCACTGGTGATGAACTGGTCGATCACCACCTGGGCGCCGTTGGCGAAATCGCCGAACTGCGCCTCCCAGACCACCAGGCCCTTCGGCGAGGTCGTCGCGTAGCCGTACTCGAAGGCGAGCACGGCCTCTTCGGAGAGCAGCGAGTCGTAGATATCGAAGACTGCCTGATCCTCGCTGATGTGCTGCAGCGGAATCAGCGCAGCGTCCTCGCGCTGGTTATGCAGAACAGCGTGTCGATGCGAGAAGGTGCCTCGGCCGACGTCCTGTCCCGTAAGGCGTACAGGGTAACCGGCCTCCAGGAGGCTCGCGTAGGCGAGCGTCTCGGCGAAGCCCCAGTTGATCGGGAGCGCGCCCGCAGCCATCTTCCGGCGATCCTCGAGAATCTTCGTCACCTGGCGCTGCAGGGGAAAACTCTCGGGCGTCAGATTGGTGTCGTGCGCCAGCGTCTGAAGATGGCTCAGGTCCATGCTCGTGTCGCACGCAAGGGACCACTCGTGACCGAGGTAGGGCGTCCAGTCGACGAACAGCGAGGTGTTGGGCTTGGACACCAGGCTCGATACCAACGGCTGGTCGCGGTCCAGGGACTCGCGGTAGCCCTCGACCAGTGCCTGATCCTCGGCCTCGGTGATCACGCCCGCTTCGATCAGCCGACGCGCGTAAACGTCGCGCGTGGTTGGATGCTTGCGGATGGCCGCGTACATCAGCGGCTGAGTCACGGCGGGCTCGTCGGCCTCGTTGTGGCCGCGCCGGCGGTAACACACCAGGTCCACCACCACGTCGCGCTTGAACTCGTTGCGGTAGTCGATGGCCATCTGCGTGACGAAAAGCACCGCCTCCGGATCGTCGGCGTTCACATGGAAGATCGGTGCCTGCACCATCTTGGCAACGTCGGTGCAGTACTCCGTGGAGCGCGCGTCTTCACGACGGCTGGTGGTGAAGCCGACCTGGTTGTTGAGCACGATGTGCACCGTACCCCCGGTCTTGTAGCCGCGGGTCTGGGACATCTGGAAGGTTTCCATGACCACGCCCTGGCCTGCGAAGGCTGCGTCGCCGTGAATCACTATCGGCCATACGCTGTCGCCGCTGGGATCGTTGCGCCGATCCTGCCGCGCGCGAACGCTGCCCTCGACGACCGGCGACACGATTTCCAGGTGCGAGGGGTTGAATGCCAGCGCGAGGTGAACTTCCCCGCCGGGGGTCATCATGTTCGAGGAAAAGCCCTGGTGGTACTTCACATCGCCGGAGCTGGTATAGGTGGCCTTGCCCTCGAACTCCTTGAACAGCTCCGAGGGATTCTTGCCAAGTATGTTCACCAGCACGTTCAGGCGACCGCGGTGCGCCATGCCGAGAACGATCTCCTTGGCGCCATAGCTGCCAATGCGCTGCATCATTTCGGCAAGCATCGGGATCAGGCTCTCGCCACCCTCGAGGCCGAAGCGTTTCGTTCCCGGATACTTCGAACCCAGCGATTTTTCGAGGCCGTCGGCCTTGATCAGACGACGCAGGATCTGGCGCTGCACGTCGGGACCGTAATCGGGCGCGCCGCGAACGGATTCCATACGCGAGGTTATCCAGTGACGCTGTTCCGTATCGACGATGTGCATGAACTCGGCACCTACCGTATGGCAGTAGGTACGTTCCAGGGCATCGACGATCTCCTTGAGCGTCGCAGCATCGTGGCCGATGCGCAGGCTGCCGACCTGGAAAACCGTATCGAGGTCGGCGGCGGAAAGATCGTGGAAAGCAAGCTCGAGGTCGGGAACCTGCTCGCGCTCGGCGAGACCCAGGGGGTCCAGTCGGGCCTTCTGGTGTCCGCGCTGGCGGTAAGCAGAAATCAGCGCGAGTACGCGAACCTGCTTGCGCTCGTGCTGCGTCGCCTGACTGTCGTGAGCGACCGTCGCTTCCGTGCGCACGCGCATCTTGCTGATGCGGGCGAAGCGTTCGCGCAGGGCGCTGTGCGGCACCTCATCAAGAATCGTGGTCTTGGTCTCGACGCGCGGCAGCTTGTCGAAATAGTCGCGCCACTGCTCGGGCACGGCATTAGGGTCCGACAGGTAGGACTCGTAAAGATCTTCGACGTAGGTGGCATTGCCACCAGCGATGTGCGAGCTGCGCCAAAGCAACTCCATCGGGCTGTCTTGCATGTATCCCCCACTTCACCGACACAGGTGCCGGTAAAACGACAAGCCGGTGACGCGAAGCCCCGGCGATTGTCCGCTCGTCGCTACCGATCTGACAGCGACTGCCGCGAATTCGTGACGACAACGGATCGGTCTGCGCCGGTCTTCAGCTGCGTCAACAAACGGTCGGAGATTATGCCAGCATTCATGCTGCGTCAGAAGGCGCGAAACTTGGAAAAAGGTCGAGGTTCGACGGATTGGTTGCGCGGCGGTGCGGGCATGCCGCGTCGCCGCGAAGGCCCCGACAGGGAGCAGAAGCAGCAGCCGGGGCGATGTCGCGAAACGCGGCCCCTCAGGCCGCGCGCTTCAGCAGCATGCTGCGAATGTGTCCGATGGCCCGGGTAGGGTTCAGGCCCTTGGGGCATACGTTCACACAATTCTGAATCCCGTGGCAGCGGAACACGCTGAACGGGTCGTCGAGGCGCGACAGACGCTCGTCAGTCGCCGTGTCGCGGCTGTCGGCGAGAAAACGATAGGCCTGCAGGAGCCCCGCCGGCCCGACGAAGCGATCCGGGTTCCACCAGAAGGACGGGCAGCTCGTCGAGCAGCAGGCGCAGAGGATGCACTCATAAAGACCGTCGAGCTTGGCCCGGTCTTCGGGCGACTGCAGACGCTCGATCGCCGGCGCGGGTGTGTTGTTCTGGAGGTAAGGCTGAATCTTCTCGTACTGTGCGTAGAACATGCTCATGTCCACGACCAGATCGCGGATCACGGGAAGACCCGGCAGCGGCCGGATTACCAGCTTGTTGCCTTTCACCGTCTCGGACAGCGGCGTTATGCAGGCCAGACCGTTCTTGCCGTTGATGTTCAGGCCATCGGATCCACACACGCCTTCGCGACAGGAACGACGGTAGGTGACCGTGGCATCCTGTTGCGCCTTGATCATCTCGAGGACGTCGAGAACCATCAGGTCCTTGCCGCCCGTGTCGACCTCGAAGTTTTGCATCGAGGGCTCGGCGTCCTGTTCCGGGTTGTAGCGGTAAATGCTTACCTGCAGCATCGTTTGACTCCCTGTCATCACTACGTCGCTGGCTCGATCGAAACGCAGCGCAATTCTGATCGCCGTGCGCGATCGCGACTAAATCCGCTCAAAAATTCGCTCAATAGGTGCGGATCTTCGGCGCGAAGGCTTCCATTGTTTTCGGGGCGAAGTTCACGGCACGCTTGCCCAGCTGCCTTGTCGTCGGGTCGTAGATCGAGTGGCAGAGCCAGTTGTCGTCGTCACGCTCCTGGAAATCCTCGCGCGCATGAGCGCCGCGACTCTCGGTCCGCTGCTCCGCCGATATCGCCGTGGCCTCGGCCACCTCGAATAGGTTCTGCAGTTCCAGCGCCTCAATGCGCGCCGTGTTGAACGCGCGGGTCTTGTCGGCCACGCCAACGGCCTCGACGCGTTTACGCAGCTCCTTGAGTTGCTCGATGCCCTCGCGCATGAAGTCGCCCTTGCGGAACACCCCGAAGTAGTTCTGCATGATGCCCTGCAGCTCCTTGCGCAGATCGGCAACGCTTTCCTGGACCGGCGCCTCCTCGAGACGATTGAGACGAGCTGTCGCCGCCTCCATGTCGCTCTCGCCGGGGTCGCGGGCCTCGATGCCTGCGCGCATCGCTTCTTCGAGGAACAGCCCCGTCGCTCGCCCGAAAACCACCAGGTCAAGGAGGGAGTTGCCGCCGAGGCGGTTGGCTCCGTGGACCGAAACGCACGCAGCCTCCCCGCAGGCGTAAAGGCCGGGAATGATGTGGTCCTTGCCATCAGCTCCGACGGTCAGCGCCTGGCCGTGAATATTGGTCGGGATGCCTCCCATCATGTAATGACAGGTGGGCACGACGGGGATCGGCTCTTTCACCGGGTCGGCGTGAGCAAAGGTCCGCGACAGCTCGAGAATGCCGGGCAGGCGGCTCTCGAGAACCTCCTGACCGAGATGATCGAGCTTCAGGTAGACATGATCGCCCTCGGGACCGCAGCCGCGACCCTCGAGGATCTCGAGCACCATGGAGCGAGCCACGACGTCGCGGCCGGCAAGATCCTTGGCATTCGGCGCATAACGCTCCATGAAACGCTCGCCGTCCTTGTTGATCAGATAGCCGCCCTCGCCGCGACAGCCCTCCGTTACGAGCGTGCCGGCGCCGTGAATGCCCGTGGGGTGGAACTGCCACATCTCCATGTCCTGCATGGGGAAGCCGGCGCGGAGGGCCATGCCGATGCCATCACCGGTGTTGATATGCGCGTTCGTTGTCGAGGCGTAGATGCGCCCTGCTCCACCGGTCGCGAAGACCGTCGCCTTGGATTTCACGAAAACGACCTCGCCGCTTTCGATGCTCATGGCGATCACGCCGACGACCGCATCGTCCTGGTTCTTGACCAGATCGATGGCGAACCACTCGTTGAGGAATACCGTGTTGTTCTTGACGTTGTTCTGGTACAGCGTGTGCAGCAGTGCGTGGCCCGTGCGGTCGGCCGCCGCGCAGGTGCGCGCGGCCTGCCCGCCTTCACCGAAATTTTTCGACTGGCCACCGAAGGGGCGCTGGTAAATGCGCCCCTCTTCCGTTCGCGAGAACGGCAGACCCATGTGCTCGAGCTCGAAGATCGCCTCGGGCCCGACAGAGGTCATGTACTCGATCGCCTCCTGGTCGCCGATGTAGTCGGAGCCCTTGATCGTGTCATACATGTGCCAGCGCCAGTCGTCCTCGGGATCGGCACTGGCGATAGCGCAGGTGATACCGCCCTGCGCCGAGACCGTGTGCGAGCGCGTGGGAAAAACCTTGGAGATCACGGCGGTCTTGTAGCCCGACTGTGCCAGCTGCAGCGATGCACGCATTCCGGCACCGCCTCCACCCACTATCACGCCATCAAAGGAAATCGTTCGCATCGCGGCTCACCGCCTCCTGTCCGTGCACAACTTGGTGCACTCTCAAAACCCATTTACCCGTTCAGTACCCGTTCAGTCCGCCCCGCCTGCGGCGGTTTTGCCAACGCACACGCAACATCTGCCATGCAACGCAGCCCGCTCCCGGGACGATCAACACGACCGAACCGATCAGGCCCAGATGATTTCCACGGCCCAGATCACATACACAACGAGCGCGAGCGACGTCAGCAGCTGCAGACCGATGCGCAGCACATTGCCTTTTGCCCCCATCAGACGCTCAGTCAGGTAGTCGGTGAACACGCCCCACATGCCAATCCAGGCGTGTGCGGCAACGGAGAGCGCCGCCAGCAGCGTGTACACCTTCATCCACGTCGGGGCAAAAATCGCCACCCACTCGTCGTATGAGGGCCGACCCATCAGCTGTATGCTGATATAGGCGAAAAACGTCAGAAGGATAACGGCCGTCACCCGCTGCACCAACCAATCGGAGAGGCCTGATCGGGAAAGACTAGTGACAGCAGTTACCACAGGGCGACTCCAAGGGCAGCGGCGCCCAGCAGGGTGAGAATGAATACAATGCGTGATCCGAGCACTCCGCCTTCGAGTGATTCGCCGACGCCGAAATCCATGATCAGGTGCTTCACACCCGCAAGGCTGTGATAGAGCAGCGCGACTCCGATCACCCAGACAGCCGCACGCGCGCCAAAGCCGGACAGCAGCGATACAAGCGAATCGAAACTCTCGCGACTGCTGAGACTGGCATCGAAAGCCCACAGAAGCACGAAGCTGAAGGCGACCATCGCCACTCCGGACACGCGGTGACTGATTGACGCGTAGGCCGTGATGGGTAACTTGATCGTCCCGATATCCAGGTTAACTGGGCGGCTGTCTTTCACTCGCATATTCTCCTGCTGCCGTTCCGGATGGGCCTGCATATTCGGCCCGTTGTCAGACCGGGGCATTGGTCTACCACTTTGGTTTATCGCGTTGGTCAATCGCGTTGGTCAATCGCGTTGGTCAATCGCGTTGGCCAAACACTTTGGTCGATCACTTTGGTCGATCACTTTGGTCGATCACATTGGTCGGCAACGTTGGCCGCTAAGCGAAGGTCGCTTGGCAACGGTCGCTTGGCAACGGTCGCTTAGCAAAGGTCACTTAGCAAAGGTCGCCCGCAACCAGAACGCGCTC
>JAZBOX010000016.1:0-2235 GCA_036351355.1 Halieaceae bacterium | reverse complement strand
GGTTGAACCTGTCGTCGCCGCGCTCGATGGCTTCCAGAAGCGCGATGTTGCACTCGTGCCAGAAGCGCACGTTCTGGATGTCGCGTCGATCTGTCGGCTTCTGCGCCCAGTCCTCAAGCCTCTTATCGTGGTTGGATTCGACAACCACCGTGACCGTGCTGGGGCGAGATGTCTCTTGCAGGAACCCTCCGGCGCTGGCGATCTGCTGCTCCATGCCGGTCAGCCCGCGCGCGGCCATCGAAATCCAGTGAAGAGGGTTTTCCCGCTCCTGCCGGGCGAAGGCGTCAAGGCTGAGAAGGTCGTGCATGACCTGATGGCGCGGGCGGAGCACCTCGATCATGGTGTCGACGCGCCTGCCCCAGATGGCGTCGAAGACCGCCTCCGGCACCGACGGGTTGTGGATGTCGCCCCAGGTTATCGCCTCGACGCGCTGCCGGGGCGTGACCTTGCCGTCGGCCACCTTCACATCGAGATCGTGGAAGGAGCCGTCGCGGTTTGCCGCGATCGGGCGCGAGAACGCCACGCCATCGTGCGCCACCTCGACCACGACGCAGCCGATGACATGGTGAAACTGCGCCTTCTTTCCCACCTTCTTCGGGATGTAGTTTTCCACCGTGCAGGCGCCCGTTGTCATCACCACAGGCACCTCCTCGCCCGGCATCTGCGGCACGGTCTCGTAGGCGTGCTTGGTGTGCGGGAACACGGCGTCCCGGCCCTTGGAGTAGGTCAGCATGCCGGAGAGCGGCCGGGCGGCCGTGGGCAGGATGTTCACGTCCGCGGCGAACAGGACCGGCCCGCAGTCCATGGGCTCGAACCGCAGATAGTCGCGGATCTCGGGCCGGTAGGTGTTGGTGAGGGTCAGGCGGTCGGTGTGGCGCACCTGCTGGTAAGTCATGCCCGCAACCACCACCTCCGCGGCGCAGTATTGCGCGTAGGCGTGCAGGTTCTTCCAGAATCCGGGGTGAACGTCCGTGTCGTCCTGCGCGGCCGTCAGAAGCCAGCGCTTGATGGCACCTGTCGCCGCCTCGGCCGGCGCAAGGCCCGCCGGGGCATAGAGAGACCAGTCGGGAAGCTCATGGTCTGCGCCGCGCTTCTGGCGCCTCTCCTGCACTAGGCGCCACTTCGTCAGGGTTCCTTCGGCCAGATGGTAGCCCTGCGCCCGCAGGCGGCGCATGGCCTCCTCTACCGCTGACCCACGGCCTCCGAGCGTGTTGGGCGGCGCATAGCCGTCCCTGAGCGCCTGCTCGATCGTGCGGCGGTATCTGCGCCACGTGTCCCAGTCGATCGGTGTGGGCATATCAATACCCTAGAAACTCGCCGCGAAACAGCTCGATCACATCCGTCGAGCCGTCAGCAACGCTTACAGTCGGCGGTTCTGCCCGCCACCCTTCCGGGGGGATCACCCGCAGGATTTCCGGTCCTTGCGTGATGGTGACTTCCAACTCCACCGTCAGGTCACCATTGGTCAGCGTGCGGGGGTAGCCCATCCCGCTGCTGCGATCCGCTGAATTGTGGTATTCCACATAAGCGTAGTTGTCGCCCTCGACCTCCAGCGTAAATTCATCCGGGTTGGTTGTGGTGTGCTGGGGAAAGGACTGCGCAAAAGCGGGAGGCGCAAGGCATAGCGCCGCCGCTGCGATGAGGTTTCGCATGTCGTTCTCCTGATTTTCGGGGGGATTAGCTGCGCCAGTAGCGCCAGGATGCCTCTACGTGCGCAGCGCCGCAGATGGCTATCACCACGCGCCCAAGGAGCGTGTCGGGCTGTTCATATGCGCGGCTGCACAGCGAGCGCCACTCTCGCCAGATCAGCCAGTGGCAAAAACAGGTGAGAAAGCTGCCAAATGACACGGGCGCTACTCCGTTTATCTTTTGCGCCAAAAACGCAGGGAATTTGCTTCAAACAGCGCAGATTTATCGCACTCGATAAACTACGGTATCAGATGCCCCCACGACGGGCACGCAAGCGCGAAAGTCGCATAACCGTTTTGTATCTCGCGCGCAGTCTGTTCCGTATCTTCACGCGAGCGCGTCGGTAAGGATTGGCCCCATGCCCGACATATCTCATTAACGGTCGCGCCACCCGGCGTCGTCGTATTCACGCAGCCGGTCAGGAAGGTCACGATCAACACGCCGCCTAATGTCTTCCGCATTTTCGTAATCCTCCAACCGCGCGTCCCGATTGGCGTCTGAACGCCCCTTGAAGTACGCCAGCGCCTTCTCGATGATCGGGCGCAG
>JAZBOX010000015.1:0-59544 GCA_036351355.1 Halieaceae bacterium | reverse complement strand
GGATTGCTCCGCATCATCCACTGCTGCTTGCGCCGTCGGGCTGGCCTCCATCGGCAGCGTATCGAAGCCGAGCTCGGCGTTGAGCGTTTCAAGATCGCGGATATCGGCCAGTGCGGGAAGCTGATCGAGGTTCTTCAGGTTGAAGTAGTCGAGAAACTGCCGCGTCGTTGCGTACATGGCCGGCCGGCCGGGCACATCGCGGTGGCCCACAACGCGAATCCACTCGCGCTCGTGCAGCGTGCGAATGATATTGGTGCTCACGGCCACGCCGCGGATTTCCTCGATCTCGCCGCGCGTGATCGGCTGCCGATAGGCCACCAGCGCCAGCGTCTCCAGCAGCGCACGAGAATATTTCTGCGGGCTTTCGTGCCACAGGCGCCCCACCCAGGTCGCGTACCTTTCGCGCACCTGGAAGCGGAATCCACTGGCCACCTCGACCAGGTCGAAACCGCGACCCTCGCAGCGATGGCGTATTTCGTCGAGCGCGGCCTGCAGGTCCTCCTTCGCGGGCCGCTCGTGCTCCTCGAAGAGCGCACCGATCGCGGCCACCGTGAGCGGCTTGCCAGCGGCCAGGAGCGCCGCCTCGACGATCGGCACGAGACCCTCCACGTCGCTCATTCAGCACGCCCCTTGACGTGGATAGGACCAAAATTCTCGGTCTGCACGATCTCCACCAAAGACTCCTTGATCAATTCCATGATGGCGAGAAAGGTAACGACGACACCGAGCTTGCCCTCCCTGGCACTGAACAGGCTGATGAAGGGCACGAACTGCTGACCGCTGAGCTTCTCGAGAACCTCGGACATGCGCTCGCGCGTCGACAGTGCCTCCCGCTGCACCTGATGGCTCTCGTACATCTGCGCCCGTTTCAATACCTCCGACAACACGGTCAATAACTCGCGCATGTCGACATCGGGCGCCGGTCGCTGTTTCTCGATCGGCGGCGGCGCAGCCGTGGCGATCCAGGTGTCGCGCTCCATGCGCGGCAGTTCCTCGATGTCTTCCGCCGCCTTCTTGAAGCGCTCGTACTCCTGCAGACGCCGGATCAGCTGCGCGCGCGGATCTTCCTCTTCCTCTTCGACGGGCGTCGCACGCGGCAGCAGCATGCGCGACTTGATCTCGGCGAGCATCGCGGCCATCAGCAGGTACTCGGCGGCGAGCTCGAAGCGCATGGCGTCCATCAGCTCCACGTACTGCATGTACTGTTCGGTGATCCGCGAGACGTCGATATCGAGGATGTCGAGGTTCTGCCTCCGGATCAGGTAGAGCAGCAGGTCGAGGGGCCACTCGAAGGCCTCGAGAATCACCTCGAGCGCCTGCGGCGGTATGTAAAGGTCCTTGGGGAGTTCAGTAACAGCCTTGCCCATCACGAAGGCAAAGGGCATCTCGCCCTGGGCCGGCGTTGCCTGGGCCTGGGCCTGGGCCTGGGTCTGGGGCTGAACCTGGTCCTGGGTTTCGGTTTGGGCCTGCGCCGGCGTTGCCGGGGCTTGGGCTTGGGCCGGGGCTTGGGCTTGGGCCGGGGCTTGGGCCGGGGCTTGGGAAGAGTGCTGCGTCACGCTGCTGGTCTGCTCTTGGACTCGGGGGGCATCTGGCGGGTGTGCCTTGTCGTCTGCACCGAAGCACAGGCGTCTCCGCAGCCGGGACCCGCACGGGGCGCAGCGGTGAACGCCGGTAGGCGAGTATAACTCAGGGCAACTCGAAGGGGGCGGGATCGCCCTTGCCAACGCGCAGGACCATCGGCGTCTCGTCGGCGAGATCGACCACGGTCGTGGCCTCCATTCCGCAGTAGCCGCCGTCGATTACCAGGTCGAGCTGATGCTCGAGAAGCTCGCGGATCTCGTAGGGATCGATCAGCGGCAGTTCGTCGTCGGGCATGATCAGCGTGACGCTCATCAGCGGTTCAGCGAGCTCTTCGAGTAGCGCCTGTGCCACGGCGTTTTCGGGAACACGCAGACCCACCGTGCGGCGCTTCGGATGCATCAGGCGCCGCGGAACTTCGCTCGTTCCGCGCAGGATGAAGGTGTAAGGGCCGGGCGTATGCTGCTTGAGGAGGCGGTATACGGTGTTATCGACGCGCGCGTAGGCGGCGATTTCCGACAGGTCGCGGCAGACAAGCGTAAAGTTATGCCGGTCGTCGAGTCGGCGTATCTTGCGGATGCGCTCCAGCGCCGCCTTGTCACCGATCTGGCACCCGAGCGCGTAGGCCGAGTCCGTCGGGTAGGCAATCACGCCACCACTGCGCACAATGTCCGCGGCCTGGCGCACCAGGCGCACCTGCGGATTGTCGGGATGAATCTGGAAGAACTGGCTCATGCGACACCGGCCCGCGCCCTGCGGCGTTTTGATTTACAATGCGCGCGCTCAGGTCGACCGCACAGCGCGCGGCATTCTAGCACCGCCCGAAGCAGCCAATAGCATGAAACAGCTCCTCGAATTCCTACCGATCATCTTGTTCTTCGTCGTCTATCAGCTCGACGGCGAGAGCCTTGCGGTCGGCGGCTACAGCTATACCTTTGACGGCATCTTCAGCGCCACTGCCGTGCTGATCGTCGCCACGGCGCTGCAGCTGGTCGTAGCCCGCGCCATGGCCGGGTACTGGGACAAGCGCGGCCTGTGGACCTTTCTGGCCGTCGCGATCTTCGGCGGCGCCACGCTGCTGCTGCGCGACCAGACCTTCATCCAGTGGAAACCGACGATCTTCAACTGGGGCCTCGCGCTGGTGTTCATCGGCTTCCAGCTGTTTGCGCACCGCAGCCTCCTCGAACGCGCCCTCGGCGCGCAGCTGCAGCTGCCGAAGCCGGTGTGGACGCGACTCAACCTGCTGTGGATCGGAAACTTCCTGATCGTCGGCGCGCTCAATCTGGTGGTGGCCTATCGCTTCAGCGAGGCGACCTGGGTCAGCTACAAGCTTTATTCAGCGATCGGCTTCACGCTGTTGCTCACGGTGCTGACGGCGCTGATCGTAAGTCCCTACCTGCAACACGACAACGAGGCCGTTGAAGGCGGCAAGTCGGACTGAGCGCATCGCGCCCGGACCATGGTCGGGGCGCTGTCTGCCGCGAGAACAACCGGAAACGCATTCATGTACTACGCCATCATCGCCGAAGACGTCGACAACAGCCTGCCGCTGCGCAAGCAGGTACGACCGCAGCACCTCGAGCGCGTTCGCGAACTGGTGGAGGCGGGTCGTGTACTCACCGCAGGACCGCATCCCGCCATCGATGCGGAGGATCCCGGTGAGGCGGGCTTCACGGGCAGCCTGATCATCGCCGAATTTCCCTCACTGGAGGCCGCTCAAAGCTGGGCCAGCGAGGACCCCTACGTGACCAACGGCGTTTTCCGCTCGGTGACCGTGAAGCCTTTCCGGCAGGTCATGCCGTGACCGCGCCGGGCTCTGCAGCAACGGCGACGCTCAAGCTCGGCGCCGCGGCCTTACTCCTCGTCGTGGCGCTGTCGCCGGTTCGCGCGCAGGATACCGTTCGCTACGTGAGCGACGAGGTCTTCATTGCGCTGCACGCCGGCCCCGGCTCCAACTACCGCTGGCTCGGTCGCCTGATCCCGGGAACGGAGCTCACGGAAAAGCGCCGTTCAACGGACGGCAACTGGGCCGAAGTCGAAACGGAGCGCGGCACCGTGGGCTGGGTTCAGGCCGAGTATCTGGCCAGCGAGCCACCGGCGCAGGTCCGACTGCCTTCGGTGGTGCGCCAGCTCGAGGACGCCGAGCGCGAGGCCGCCGAACTGCGCGACGAGCTGTCCGAGAGCAAGGCGCAGCGCTCTGCCCTGAGCGAGGAGCTGTCGGCCGCGCAGGCCCGCCTTCAGGAGCTTACGGAAGAGCTGGCCCAGCTGCGCCAGGTCTCGGGAAGCGCCATCGAAACAGCGGAGAATAATCGCCGCCTCGTCGAGGAAGTCGCCGGCATGCGCACGGAGCTGGACACGCTCGAGGCCGATAACCTGCGCCTGCAGGAGCGCGCCAGCAACAGCGCATTCATGGACGGTGCGCTCGCCGTGCTGCTGGGCGTAATCATCACGCTCGTCGTCCCGAGGCTGTGGCCGCGGCGCAAGCGCAGTTCGAGCTGGGCCTGACAACGCACCGCGCCGCCAACTGCCTTGCCAGGCGAACCGTGACCGCGAGCGAACCCAGACGTCCTGCCTCTTTACAGGGTCACAGAACAGAGTCACAGAGTCGCGTACAGGGAGCCGCGCATAGGCCGCAAACATAGACCCGCGTGTCGCGCCGGTACGTATACCTGCCATTTCCGGAGATCAATCGAAGCATGTGTGTTCCAGTAATGTTCCGTCGTTTCCCTGCAGGCCTTGCGGCACTCCTCATCGCGGCGTGCGTACCGACGCTGCTGAGCGGGGTGGCCGCGGCGCAGTCGGGCCTGCCCAATCCACAGGTCGTGGTCAGCACCAACTACGGTGACATCACGCTGCGCCTGTATCGCGACAAGGCGCCCGTGACCGTCGAAAACTTCCTAGCCTACGTCGAAGACGGCTTCTACGAGGGAACGATCTTTCATCGGGTGATTCCCAACTTCATGATCCAGGGCGGCGGCTTCACCGTGGACATGCAGGAAAAGCCGACGCGCGACCCGATCGTGAACGAGTCGCAGAACCGCCTGCACAACGTCCGTGGCACGGTCGCCATGGCGCGCACCTCGGACCCCGATTCGGCAACGGCGCAGTTTTTCATCAATCAGCGCACCAACCTGCGCCTAGACTGGGCACCGGGCGCCGAGGGCTACACGGTTTTCGGCGAGGTGATCGACGGCATGGACGTGGTTGACTTCATCGCCAGCTCGCCGGTGCAGCAGCTCGGCCCGCATGGCAACGTGCCCGTGGACCCGGTCATCATCGAAAAGGTGGAGCGCAAGAGCCTGCTGTGATCGCCCTGTCGGTCAACCTCAACAAGATCGCGCTGATCCGCAATTCCCGCGACACGCGGATTCCCGATATCCCCGCGCATGCACAGCTGTGCATCGATGCCGGCGCCGACGGGATCACCGTGCACCCGCGGCCCGATCAGCGCCACATCCGCGCGGATGACTGCCGCGACCTCGCCGCCATGCTCTCGGTCGAATTCAATATCGAGGGCAACCCCTTCGCGTCGCCGCGGGCCAGCGACCGGCAGGGCGTCAGCGACTATCCGGGCTTCCTGCCGCTGGTGCGAGAGCTCAGGCCGGCGCAGTGCACGCTGGTCCCCGACAACGACGAGCAGCTCACATCGGACCACGGCTTTGATCTGAAACGACAGGCGGCGCTCCTGGAGCCCGTGCTCGGCGAACTGCGCGACCTCGGCATCCGCAGCAGCCTGTTCATGGACCCGGACCCCCAGCAGATGGCCATCGCCGCCACCATCGGTGCCGATCGCATCGAGCTGTACACGGAAGACTTCGCGCGTACGGTGGCCAGCGGTGGCGACGTGGCCACGTGCCTCGATCGCTACCGGCGCAGCGCCGAGGCCGCGCTTGAAGCCGGCCTCGGCGTCAACGCCGGCCACGATCTCAACCTCGAGAACCTGCCACTGTTCCGCAGTCTTCCCGGACTCGCCGAGGTATCCATCGGCCACGCGCTCACGGTCGACGCGCTGCGCATGGGACTGGCTGCCGCCGTGCGCGCCTATCAGGCGGCGCTGGGCAAGGGAGGCTGATGCTCTGCGGCAGGCCGAGGGCGAGTCTGGGGAAGTGGAACCGGTGAATGCGTCGCTGGCGGATTCCGGTGACGCACCGCCGTACCTCATCCCGCACAACCCAGCTCCCGTGCGGGTGATCTACGAGGACCCCCACCTGCTGCTGATCGACAAGCCCGATCTGCTGCTATCGGTTCCCGGACGCCACCCGCTCAATCGCGACTGCATGATCTCGCGCCTGGCCGAACGCTACGACGAGGTGCTGGTGGTACACCGCCTCGACCTGGACACCTCGGGCATCATGCTCGTCGCTCGCAGCAAGGCGGCGCAGGCCGCGCTGTCGCGCCTGTTTCAGGAACGGCGCATCCACAAGCTATACCGCGCCTGGGTCGCCGGACGCGTGAGCGAGGACGCGGGTGCGATTGATCTGCCCATTGCGCGCGACTGGGAAAACCGACCCCGGCAGAAAATCTGCACCAGCGGCAAGGCGTCGCTGACGCACTTTCGTGTCCTGCACCGGGAAGCGCAGCGCAGCCTGCTCGAACTGCGCCCCGTGACCGGACGGTCGCACCAGCTGCGTATCCACTGCCGGGAAATCGGCCATCCCATCCTCGGCTGCGACCTGTACGCACCACCAGCCGTACTCGGTGCAGCGGCACGCCTCATGCTTCATGCCACCCGGATTGCCTTCAGGCACCCGGTCACGGGGCGCGAATTCGTGGGGCACAGCCCTGCGCCGTTCTGACGCAGCCGCGGGCGCGGGCAGCAACAGCTCTGCCCCGGACCGGGGCCGTTGACGCCTTCAGAGATAGCTGCAGTAATCACTCCAGCTGCCGGGGTACAGCTGCGCTGATGGATGGCCCAGCTCCGCAAGGGCCATGAGATTGACGCAGGCCGACACGCCCGAACCGCAGTAGACCACCAGTTCGTCGGCTTCGAGCAGATCGCCCCAGACTTCGCGCAGCGCTGCGGGCGCCAGCAGCACGCCGTGCTCATCAACAAGATCCTTCCACGGCCGGTTATCGGCGCCGGGTATGTGCCCGGCAACGGGATCGATGGGCTCGATCTCGCCGCGATAGCGCGGGCCCTCGCGCGCATCGACAAGGCGGGCGCCCGCCCCCTGCCGCACGCTGAGCTCGTCGCGGCCGCAGATCCCCGGCCAACGCTCGGCCACCGGCGCGGGCGCGCAGGCGGTGATAGAAGCTGCACCGCGCTCGATCTCACCACCGGCGGCCGTCCAGGCTTTCCATCCTCCGGCCAGAACGCGCGGCTCGCGAAAGCCCAGAGCCCGCATCATCCACCAGGCGCGGGCCGCGAACAGGCCCTGCGAGTCGTCGTAAAGCACGACGGCGGTGTCAATAGCGACACCGCATCGCGCCAGCGCCGCGGCAAAATCCGCCGGCGCGGGCAGTGGGTGGCGGCCGCCGTGGGCAGCCACGGGCCCGGCCATGTCGCGCGCCAGATCGAGGTGAACGGACCCGGGGATATGACCCTCGACGAACTCGCGCTCACCGCTGCTCTTGTCGGCGAGGGAGAATCGACAGTCGAGGATTCGTCCCTCAAAGGTTTCCAGCTCGGCTACGGTCACGAATCGGCTCATCGGCACCCCGCGTAAATGACTGACTTGGCTTTATACTCTGCCACAACGCAACGCGAGGAAGGACCGGTGGTAAGCAGCAGGCGCTCGGGTTCGGGACTGGTCATCGTTGCCCGGCCCAACCACTCCTCCAGCTGGCGCAGTAACCAGCTGGTTCTGCTCATGATCGCTGTGCCCTCGCTCGGCGCCGCCGTCGGCTTCACCGCCCTCGGCGCGTGGCCGGTGCTGCCCTTCGCCGGCGCCGAACTCGCCGCCATCGCGGCGGCGCTCTACTACGTGAACTGGAAGCTCGAGTACCGCCACGTCATCACCCTCGACGACGACAGCGTGCGCATCGACAAGGGCCACTACGTGCCCAAACGCCACTGGCGCTTTGAGCGCAGCCGCGCCTCTCTCGCCGTGACGCCCGAGCAACACCCCTGGGAGGGTCCGCGAATCGCCGTCCACGGGGACCGCGAGAGCGTCGCCGTCGGCGACTTCCTCAACCGCGATGACTGCCTGTCGCTGCTCCAGCTGCTGCGCGCTGAACTGCTCACCCGTTCGCACGGGCCGCGCTCGCAGCTGCGGGCCTGAGCGCGCCGAGCCGGCAGCGAATCGGAGGGTGACATGACGATCGACGCAAACTCCCGCGGAGCCGCCGAGGGCGGCGCAGCGCCCGAGAGCGGTGCGAGCAACGTAGGCTTCGTCAGCCTCGGCTGCCCCAAGGCACTGGTGGACTCCGAGCGGATCCTGACGCAGCTTCGCAACGATGGCTACAACATCGTCGGCAGCTACAACGATGCCTCGCTGGTCGTGGTCAATACCTGTGGCTTCATCGACAGTGCCAAGGAAGAATCGCTGCAGGCCATTGGCGAGGCCATCGCCGAGAACGGGCGCGTCATCGTCACGGGCTGCATGGGCCGCGGCGCCGATGCCGAGCGCATTCGAAGCGAGCACCCAAAAGTACTGTCGGTGACCGGACCTGCAGCCTACGAGGAAGTCGTCGCCGCCGTGCATCAGCACGTGCCGGCGCCACCGGAGCGCGATCCCTACATCGACCTGATTCCGACCTCGCCGGTTCGCCTGACGCCGCGACACTACGCCTACCTGAAGATCAGCGAGGGCTGCAACCACCGCTGCCGCTTCTGCATCATTCCGTCAATGCGCGGCGATCTCGTCAGCCGTCCGATCGGCGAGGTCATGGACGAAGCCGAGGCCCTCGTGCGCAGCGGCGTGCGCGAACTCCTGGTGATCTCGCAGGACACCAGCGCCTATGGCGTCGACCTGAAATACCGCACGGGCTTCTGGCAGGGACGACCGCTGGCAACGCGCATGGAGTCCTTGTGCTCGGCCCTCGGCGAGCTCGGAGTCTGGGTGCGCCTGCACTACGTCTACCCTTATCCGCACGTCGATCGCGTCATCCCGCTGATGGCCGAGGGGCGCATACTGCCCTACCTCGATATTCCCTTTCAGCACGCCAGTCACGCCGTACTCAAGCGCATGCGGCGCCCCGCCGCCACGGAGAAGGTGCTCGAACGGATTCACGGGTGGCGCCAGCAGTGCCCGGAGCTCACGCTCCGCAGCACCTTCATCGTCGGCTTCCCCGGCTAGACCGAGGCGGAATTCGAAGAACTGCTCGATTTCCTCGACGAGGCTCGTCTCGATCGCGTCGGCTGTTTCACCTACTCGCCGGTGGAAGGCGCCGCCGCCAACGAATTGCCCGACCCTGTGCCGGAAGAGATCAAGCAGGAGCGCTTTGATCGTTTCATGCTCAAGCAGCAGGCGATCAGTGCCGAGCGCCTGCGCGAAAAGGTCGGCCGCGAGATCGAGGTCATCGTCGACGCGGTGGATGCCAATGGCGCCGTTGGCCGCTCAACGGCAGACGCACCGGAGATCGACGGCCGCGTGCACATGCCCGGCGCCACGGATCTCTCGCCGGGCGACTGGGTGCGCGGCGTGGTGTCGCGCTCGGACGAGTACGACCTCTGGATCGACTGAGCCACCCGTGAACCTGCTGTTGGCGGAGGCGGGGGAAATCGACGGCGAGGGCCTTCTGGAGCTGCGCGACGATCGCCTGCGACACCTGCGACGCGTGCTGCGCGTCGAGGCCGGCGCCCGCCTTCGCGTGGGCGAGATCGGTGGCCGCATCGGCGAGGCCATCGTGCTGGACATCGACGATAGCCATGCCCGCCTCCACGTCGAACTCGATCGCGACCCACCGGAGCCGCTGCCTGTCGAGCTGGTGCTCGCCCTGCCCCGACCGAAGATGCTGCGGCGCATTCTGCGCAGCGTGACCGAAGCCGGCGTCAAGCGCATCCACCTCATTAACAGCTATCGCGTCGAAAAGAGCTACTGGCAGAGTCCGCTCCTTGCCCCTCGCCAGCTGCGACGCTATCTGCGCGACGGTCTCGAGCAGGCGCAGGACACGATCCTGCCCGAAGTCTTCCTCCACCGGCGGTTCCGCCCCTTCGTCGAAGACGAGTTGCAGGCCCGACTTCGGGTGCTCGGCAGCGCTGCGGCCCTGCTCGCCGACCCCGGGAGCGAACGCGCCTATCCCGCAGTGCCGACACATCCCGCCGTGGTGCTTATCGGTCCCGAGGGCGGCTTCATCCCCTTTGAGCGCGAGCTGCTGATCGCCTCCGGGGCCGCTCCCGTCCACCTGGGCGAACGCGTGCTGCGCGTCGAGACCGCCGTGCTCGCTTGCCTTGGCCGACATCTGGCCGGTGGCTCGCAATCCGCCGTATCCCTTGCGTCCCGCTGAGGCGAGCCGCTGTCCAATCAGGGCCTGTTCCGCCGACGCGAACGCGCTTCGTTGACCGGGATCAATTACGCCGCCGACGCGGCCGATTACCTTGAAGCTGTTGCGGGATGCCGCGAAGCGAGGCGCTTTTCCAGCGCACGCTTCGACGGCATATGTCCTGTCCGGGCCCACGAGGACCGCGGACGCTACGAGGAGGGATCGCGCCGATGTTGAGCGTAGCCGAAATCATGAGCCCCGAGCCCTACACGCTGGGGCCCGACGATACACTGCAGGACGCCGCCACGCTGATGGCCGAGCACCACATCCGCCACATCCCCGTGGTCAGCAGCGAGGGCGCGATTGTCGGACTCGTCTCGCACCGCGACGTGCTCGCGGTCAGCGATTCACGCCTGCTCGCGCGCCGCGCAGATGGCGATGAGGGTAATGTGTCAGCCTACGTCGCCCTCTCTGCGGTGATGAGCTCGCCGGTGCAGAGCGTCGACGAGCACGAAGAACTTCGCGCTGTTGGCACGCTGATGCATCAGCACAAGCTCGGCTGCCTGCCGGTGACGCGCAAGGGAAAGCTCGTCGGTATCGTCAGCGCCTCGGACTTCCTCGAAGTCGCGCTGGCGCTGATGGAACAGCTCGAGATGAGCGAGCCGGAAGAAGAAGAGACCGAGGACGATTTCTGAGGCTGATCGGAATGCCCAGGGCGCCGGCCGCGGCAGATGCCCGCCCCGGGAGGCACCCTAGGAGGCCTCCGCGATACCCACCGGGCAGCTGACGCCGGTGCCACCGAGCCCGCAGTAGCCGCCGGGGTTCTTGTCGAGATACTGCTGGTGATAGTCCTCGGCGTAGTAGAACGGGCCCGCCGCGGCGATTTCCGTTGTGATCGCGCCGTAGCCCGACGCGCTGAGCCGCTCCTGGAAGCTGTCCCGACTCGCCAGAGCCGCCGCCTGCTGATCGCTGTCGAAGGTATAGATCGCCGAGCGGTACTGCGTGCCCAGATCATTGCCCTGACGCATGCCCTGCGTCGGGTCGTGCCCCTCCCAGAAAACGCGCAGCAGTTGCGCGTAGCCGATACGCTCCGGGCGATAGACAACCAATACCGCTTCCGTATGACCGGTGCGGCCCGAGCACACTTCTTCGTAGCTGGGATTGGGGGTGTGTCCACCGGCGTAGCCCACGGCAGTCGTGACTACGCCGTCGAGGCGCCAGAACAGTCTTTCGACGCCCCAGAAGCAGCCCATGGCGAACACCGCCTGATCGACCCCCTCGGGAAAGGGCGCGCGCAGCGGCGCATCGAGAACGCGGTGGCGCTCGGCCACGGCCATTGGCGTGGCACGCCCCGGCAGGGCCTCTTCGGCACTGGGAAGGGCGCGCTTGCGCCGGATATCGAAAAGTCCCACTGACTTGATCTCCTTTCGTAGGGTGAGCCGGCGTGTCGTGAACCGGTAGAGCTCCGGCGGACGGCTGCGCTTGGAGCCCTGCTGGCAAGGGTATACCATCGCGCCGTGTTTCCGGTTCAACCACATCATGGCGCGAAGCCCCGCTGACCCCGGGGGCCGGGGGGAACTCCGTGCCCGCGGCGGCGAGGTCGAGGCCTTCCTGCGCCAGGCGCGCACGCTGCAGCGCTTCAACGCCGGCCGCGCGCGCCTGGTTTTCGCCATCGACGCCACGGCCAGTCGCCAACCCACCTGGGATCTTGCCTGCGAACTGCAGGCCGACATGTTCACCGGCAGCGCCGACGTCGGCTCGCTGCAGATTCAGCTGGCCTACTATCGCGGCCTCGGCGAACTCGAAATCGGCGGCTGGGAGAGCGACACGGCGGCGCTCGCTCAGCGCATGAGCCGCGTGCACTGCGCCGCCGGCCGCACGCAGATCGCCCGCCTCCTCCGACGCGTGCTAGAAGACAGCGCGGCGTCGGCGCGCGCCCTCGTGTTCATCGGTGATGCCGTCGAGGAATCACCGGAACGCCTCGATGAACTCGCCGGCCAGTGTCGCCTGCGCGGATTGCCGCTGTTTCTGTTTCAGGAAGGCGCGGATCCCCAGGTTCGGCGTGTCTTCGAGTCCATGGCCCGCCTCAGCGGAGGCGCCTACAGCCGCTTCGACGCCGGCAGCGCCGCACGCCTGCGCGAACTGCTGGGCGCCGTCGCCCGCTATGCCGCGGGTGGGCGCGCGGCGCTGGAAAACGGCAGCGCCGCGGCCCGCCTCCTCCTCGAACAGCTCGGTGACTGAGGACAAACATGCCGCGCCTGTTTCTGTTGATCGCCGTCGTCGCCGTGTTCTACATCCTGCTGCGGCGCATCGCGGCGATGCCGCCCCACCGGCGCCGGAGCGAGTACCTGAAGCTCGGCCTCGGTTCGGCCCTGGTGATCACGGTCCTGCTGGCACTGGCGGGCAAGATGCATTGGCTCGGCGCCGCAATTACCGGTCTGCTGGTTTTCGCCCGCCAGTCGCTGCCGCTGCTGATCCGCCTGTTTCCGCTTCTTGGCAGCCTGCGCAGCCGCAGCAGCAGCGGTTCGCCGCGCCACTCAACGGTCAGCACGCGCTTCCTGCGCATGCACCTCGAGCACGAAACCGGGCGACTCAGCGGCGAAGTGCTCGAGGGCAGCTACCGCGACTGGCAGCTCGACGAGATGAACCGCGAGCAGCTCGAAGAGCTGCGCGACCTCTGCCGGCGGGAGGACCCCGAATCGCTGCAGCTGCTCGAGGGCTACCTGGAGCAGCGTTTCGGGCAGGCTTCGGGCAGCGAGCAGGCCGAGGTCGAAGCACCGCCTGCCGGCGGCATGAGCCGTACGGAAGCCTACGATATCCTTGGCCTCGAGGACGGTGCCGATGAGGACGCGATCATCGCCGCGCATCGCAGCCTGATGCAGAAGCTGCATCCCGACCGTGGCGGCTCCGATTACCTGGCGGCGAAAATAAACCAGGCAAAGGATTTTCTGCTCGGGGCCTGAATGGCTCGCTCCCGGCCGTCCATTGCGCGAGGCATCGACGCCCCTGGGTCGGGCGTCCGGTCTCACCGGATACCGTTGACCGAAGGGAGCGGAAATCAGCGGTTCCGCGCAGGTGGTTTCAATGCGTTAGATTCACCAAAAGGAACGACTACCGTATGAGCGACGCCGTGTTTGTGATTCGCAATCAGTTGCAGCAGTTCTGGACCCGCGCCGGCGATTGGGTTGACGGGCGTGAGCCGCAGCGTGTGCTCAAGTTCAAACACCGCGATGAGGCGCTCAACCAGCTCGTCGAACTGAGCGCACGCGACATCGAGCTGCGCGGCGAGGTGCTGTCCTGCGAGCTCAGCGCGCGTGGCGAGCCGGTCGTTGAGGCGAGCGAGCACCCTACCCCGCTACTCGCGGAAATCGCCGCGGCGAAGGCCGCCGAAAGGGCCGCTGAGAAGGCTGCCGAGAAGGCTGCTGAAGCTGCGACAGAAGACGACTCGGATGCTGCAGCCGAGAACGAGTCGGATGCGGATCCTGCTGCCGAGGAAAGCGCTGCGCAGGCTGCCGGAGAAGCCGCAGCCGAAAACGCCGACGCCGAAAGCAGCCCCGCAGCCAACGCCGCAACGGCCACCACCCCGACCGAGGGCGCCGATCCGGCCGGGGAACCTCCCCTGCGCGCCGCGGTCTGAGCCTGCGCGACGCGCGCTGCGGCGTAGCCGCGCCGGCAGAACCGCTTGAAAGGCGGCGCTTTGCCCCAATCTCCGGTAAGCGGCAGCGCTGCTGTCTCCGGGCAACACCCCGGACGTATCGGGCGGACTCGCCGTTCCTTTGCTGTTCGGCCACCTGAAGGTGCACTGACATGATGCGGATATTGCTGTTCCTCGCGACCAACCTCGCCGTGATGGTGCTGGTCGGCACGATATTTTCTCTACTCGGCTTTCGCGGCATCCTCGCCGCCAACGGCGTCGACCTGAACCTGCAGGCCCTGCTGGTGTTCTGCGGTCTGTTCGGTATGGGCGGCTCCATGATCTCGCTGTTCCTTTCCAAGTGGATGGCAAAGCGCGGAACGGGAACCTACATTATCGAGTCGCCGCGAAACCGCGACGAACAGTGGCTCGTCGATACGGTCGCGGAGCTGGCCAGAGACGCCGGCATCGGCATGCCCGAAGTGGGCGTGTTCCCCTCCGACGCGCCGAACGCCTTCGCCACGGGCTGGAACCGGAATTCGGCCCTCGTCGCCGTCAGCGAGGGTATGCTTCGTCGCTTCCCCGCCAACGAAATCCGTGCCGTGATCGGCCACGAAATCGGCCACGTTGCCAATGGCGACATGGTCACGCTGACGCTGATTCAGGGTGTGGTGAACACCTTCGTGATGTTCTTTGCGCGCGTCATCGGCCACACCGTCGACCGCGTCGTATTCAAGACCGAGCGCGGCTACGGGATCGGTTACTTCGTGGTGACGCTGATTGCGGAACTGGTGCTCGGCCTGCTCGCGAGCATGATCGTGTTCGCCTTCTCACGCTGGCGCGAATTCCGCGCTGATGCAGCGGGCGCCCGCCTTGCCGGCCGCGGCGACATGATTGCGGCGCTCGAGCGTCTGCGCGCCGGGACGGGCGCCGCCGAGGATCTGCCCGGCGAACTCACTGCCTTTGGTATAAGCCGCCACCTCAAGCAGGGCCTCGGTGGGCTGATGAGCTCGCATCCGCCGCTCGATCGGCGCATCGCTGCCCTGCGCAGCGCGGCGGCCTGACCAGCGGCCGGAACCGCCCATGCGCGCCCGCCTTTCGCTGCTCGCGCTGCTGGTCCTCGGACTCGTCGCTGCCGCGATGACGCCGTCTCCCGCCCGCACGGGAGACGACGACATCGACTACCTGAGCTTTGCCACGGAAGACGAAGCCAACAGTACGGAGATCTTCCGTAAGGCAAGCCCTGCGGTGGTCTATGTCACCACAACGACACTCGCGCGCCGCAGCCGCTACTCCCTCGATGTCATGGAGATACCACGGGGCTCGGGTACGGGGTTCGTTTGGCACGACAGCGGCCTCATCGTGACCAACTACCATGTCATCGCCGGCGCCAGCCGCATGCAGGTCACGCTGTCGAGTGGCGAGACTTCACCGGCCGAGCTGATCGGCAGCGCCCCGGAGAAGGACCTCGCCGTACTGCGCCTCCTCGAAGCCCCCGAAGACCTGGTCACGCTGCCCCTCGGCGATTCAACGGAACTTGCCGTGGGCCGCAAGGTACTGGCGATCGGTAACCCCTTCGGCCTCGACACGACGCTGACCACCGGTGTCGTCAGTGCCCTGGGCCGCGAGATTCAGGCGCCTTCGGGACGCCGCATCCGCAACGTGATCCAGACCGACGCGGCGATCAATCCGGGCAACTCCGGCGGCCCCCTGCTCAATTCCCTCGGGCAGCTAATCGGTGTGAACACGGCGATCTACAGTCCCAGCGGTGCCAGCGCTGGCATCGGCTTTGCCATTCCTGTCAACACGGTACGCGAGGTCGTCCCGCAGCTGATCAGCTACGGGCGCATCCTGCGCCCGATCATGGGTGTGGAGCTCGCCAGCGACCGCTGGCGCGGTCGCTACGGCATCGAGGGGCTGCCCATCGTCCGCGTGTTTCCGGGGCTGCCCGCCGACGAGGCAGGCCTTGAGGGTGCACTGCGCAACTGGCGTGGGGAAATCCTGCTAGGCGACGTGATCATCGGCATCGATGGCAGGACCGTGCGCAGTCACGATGACTACCTGTCGATCATGGAAGACCACCAGCCGGGCGACACGGTCGAGGTAAGCGTGCGCCGCGGCGACAGCGAGCGCAGCGTCAGGGTGCGGCTGACCGAGTCGCAGTAAGCGCGCGCCCACAAAACTCGCCGATGCGCTGGCAGGCGCGCCCAAGATGCCCTCTGTCCTGGGCCAGACCGATGCGCACGAAGTTCGCCGTTGTCGGCCCGAACGCTGACCCGGGAATTACCGACACGCCATGCTCCTCCAGCAGCGCGTGGGCGAAGCTCGTGCCATCGAGGCCCGTGGCCGACACGTCGCACATGATGAACATGCCGGCACGCGGCCGGAAGCAGCGCAAGCCGGGAACGCCGGCCAGGCGCTCCATCACGAAATCGCGCCGCTGACGGTATTCGTCGCGCATCGCGGCAACGTAAGCCTGGTCGTTCTCGAGCGCGAAGGCGCTCGCATCCTGGATGAACTGCGGACAGCCGAACAGCGTCGCCGCCGCATAGTCGCCGAGACGTTCGATCAGCCTCGGCGGCGCGACGACCCAACCGATGCGCCAGCCGCTCATGGCGTGCGATTTCGACAGACCGTCGACCATCACCACATTGTCGAGCATCGCCGCGCTGGCCCGGGCCGATAGGTGCTGGCCCTCGTAGCAGAACATGGAATAAACCTCGTCGCAGAGCAGCCAGAGGTCGCGCTCGCGACAGAATGCGGCGAGTTCGCGGATCACGTCGCGGGGAATGATGCTGCCCGTGGGGTTCCCCGGCGTATTGATGAATACGACCCGCGTCGCCGGCGACACGGCCGCCATGATGGCGTCGAGGTCGAGAGCGAAGTCGCGGCTCGCCAGCATCGGCACGCTGCGCAGGCGCGCATCGAGGGCGCGGATGATTGGTCGATAGCCGACGTACATCGGCTCGGGCACGACGACCTCATCGCCGGGATCGAGAAGGCAACTGAGCACGGCGTGGATCGCCGCTGTCGCTCCGGGAAAGATCGCCACTTCGTCGACGGAGCAGCGCTGCGGCGACGTCGCCGTCTCCAGATCGGCAACGGCGCGGCGCAGCTTCAGTTCACCGAGTGCCGGCGAATAGTGCGTGCGCCCGACGCGCAGGTAGCTGACCGCATTGTCAATGATCGGCTCGGGCGTGCGAAAATCGGGGTCGCCGACGGAAAGAAGAATCACATCGATGCCTTCGCGCTGCATGGCGAGGGCGCGTTCGTGAACGGACCAGACCTGTGCGTCTTCGGCCTGAAGTCGCTCAGTCATGCGGGCGTAGCGCGGCTGGAAGGCCGTAGGGGAAGTCATGAAACTGCTCGATAAAAAAAGCCGAAGGCAGTATAGCCCGGGGTCACAGCAGGGACGCAGCCTTGACGGCATGCGCTGGCTCCTGCTCGTGGCCTTTCTGGCAGCGCTGTTCGTGATCCAGTTCGTGCCCACTGACAACGGCGAGAGCGCACCCGCGCAGGAACAGCAGGAAGCGACGCCCGAAAGCTCCGCCGATGACGATCACGGGACGGCACCGGTCCCCAAGAGCGCCGCGGCCTGAGCCGCTTTTTTTCCGCGGATGCAGCTTCACGTCGATACGCAGTGGCTGGCGCTCGTCCTTGCGCTGATCTACTTCCTGGCCCTGATCAGCGCCGTCGAAGCTATTGTGAAAGCGCGCACGGCGCAGGGTGCGATCGCCTGGGTGGTTTCGCTGATGACCCTGCCCTATGTGTCCGTTCCGCTTTACCTCGTCCTCGGACGCAATCGCTTTGACGGCTACGTACGCGAGCGCCAGCAGATCGAGGCCATGGCCGAGGCACGCCTGCGCAACACGCGCAGCGAACTGCTGGAATTCCGCGCGAGCGACGCCAATGCACCTTTCTACAAGAGCCTGCACCGCCTCGCGCGCCTGCCCACGGTGCGCGGCAACGAGGTTCAGCTCCTGATCGATGGCGCCGCCACCTTCGACAGCATCGCGGCAGGGCTCGAGCGGGCCGAACGCTACGTGCTGTTCCAGTTCTACATCATCCGCGACGACAGCCTGGGGCAGCGCCTGGGTCGTATTCTCGCCGAGCGCGCCCGAAAAAAAGTTCGCGTATACCTGCTGTATGACGAGGTAGGCTCGGCAGGCTTCCGTCGCTCACGCCTGCACCGCGAGCTTCGCGAAGCCGGCGTTCAGCTCGCTGCCTTCAACACAACGCAGGGCCGACGCAACCGCCTCCAGCTCAATTTCCGCAACCACCGCAAGCTGGTCGTCGTGGACGGCCGCAACGCCTGGATCGGCGGGCACAACGTCGGCGTGGAGTATCTCGGCCAGAAGCCCCGCTACGGCGGCTGGCGCGACACCCATGTACGCATCGCGGGACCCGCGGTGATCGGCGCGGAAATCACCTTTGCCACGGACTGGCTATGGGCCAGGCGCGAGCAGCTGAACATCGACTGGAAATTGAAGCGCGAGGCGCCCGGCAGCAGCTCGGTGCTTTTGTTCCCATCGGACCCGGCAAGCGAGTTCGAGGAGGCGGGCCTGATGTTCCACCAGGTGATCATCCAGGCCCGCGAGCGTATCTGGATCGCCAGCCCCTACTTCGTCCCCGATCGCGGCATCGTTGCCGCACTGCAGCTCGCGGCCCTGCGCGGCGTCGACGTGCGCGTGATGATCCCGGACCGCTCCGATGGCGCCGTCGTCGGCCTGGCGAACTGGTCCTTCACGCGCGAGCTGATGCCCGCCGGCGTGGCGATCTACCGCTACGAACCGTCCTTCATGCACCAGAAGGTGCTTCTCCTGGACCGGGAACTTGCCGGCGTCGGCACGGCAAACTTCGACAACCGCTCCTTTCGCCTCAACTTCGAGATCACGGCACTGGTCCACGACGAGAAGTTCTGCGACGAGGTCGAAGCCATGCTCAGCGCCGACTTCGCCCGCTCGCGCCGCGTCACGCCCGAAGAGCTCAACGGCAAACCCTTCTGGTTCCTCCTCGCCACATCGGCCGCCCGACTGATGGCGCCGGTGCTCTGACCCACCGTCTGCCCGGGATTGCCCACTCCCCAAAGCAACACACCAGACCCGGAACCCTCAGGGTGGACCGGCGCTGCTTTGCGCGAGCGTCCGTCGAGCGCGCCCTTCGATGCGCTCCCGCCGATGGAGCTACGCGAGCAGCTCGCGTAAAGCAGGGACGGGCCGCCACGGCGCCTGATCAAAGCTCGCGCTGATTAGCCTTTCCAGACCTCGCGATCGATATCGAGGTCGGACCAGTCATCCGGCTTCAGCACCGGCTCCGCACCCGAGGCGAGCTGCGAATCGTAGTCGCGCAGCAGACGCAGGCCGAGCTTTGACATCCAGATAAGGCCGATCAGGTTGACCACGCCCAGCAGCCCCATGGTGAGGTCGGCGAAGGCGAAGACCGTGCCGAGATCCTGCGCAGCGCCCCAGAAAACCAGGCCGAGAACGAGGATGCGGTAGGCAACGAACAGCTTCTTGTTCTCTTCGCTGAAGTAGTTAAGGCTGTTCTCGCCCAGATAGTAGTTGTACATGATCGAGCTGAAGGCGAAGAGCACCAGGGCGATGCTGACAAAGTTTCCGCCCCAGGCTCCGAGGTGCTCGGCGAGGGCGTTCTGCGTGAGAGCGACACCGGACACGTCGGGGCCCGAGACCGTGTATACGTCCGAGAGCAGGATGATCAGGGCAGTACAGCTGCACATGACCAGCGTGTCGATGAACACGCTGAAGGCCTGCACGATGCCCTGGTTCGCGGGGTGAGGCACCGTGGCGACCGCGGCCACATTCGGAGCGCTGCCCAGGCCCGCCTCGTTGCTGAACAGACCGCGCTTCACGCCCTGCATGATGGCCACACCGATACCGCCACCGAAGGCCGAGTCGAGACCAAAGGCGCTGCCGACGATGGTGGCCAGGACATCGGGCACACGCTCGATATTGAGCCCGATCACCAGCAGCGCTGCGGCGAAGTAGCCCACGGCCATGATCGGAACGATGATCTCGGCCACGGCCGCGATGCGTCGGATACCGCCGAAAAATACGAAGCCGAGAAACAGTACGAGGAAGGCGCCACTGAGCCAGGTCGGCACACCGAAGGAATCCTGCAGCGAGGTGGCGACCACGTAGGACTGCACACCATTGAATGCGAAGCCGAAGGTGACCAGCAGGAGGAGCGAGTAGACCACTGCGAGGCCACGCTGGCCGATGCCGCGGGTCAGGTAGTAAGCCGGTCCGCCGCGGAAGCCGCCGTCGGGTTCGCGCTGTTTGTACAGCTGCGCCAGCGAGCATTCGAAGAAGCTCGTGGCCATGCCCATGAGGCCGATGAGCCACATCCAGAACACCGCGCCGGGGCCGCCCAGGGTCACGGCGACCGCCACGCCGGCAATATTGCCGCCGCCGACGCGCCCGGCCACGGAGACAACGAGCGCCTGGAAGGAACTGATCTGACCCTTCTCGTGATGCAGGGCTCCGCCGAGCACGCGAAACATGCGCGCGAAGTAGCGAAACTGCACGAAGCGCGAGGCAACGGTGAAGTACAGACCGATGCCCACGAGGAGCGCGATCAGCACGTAACTCCACAGAAAATTGCTCAGGGACGCCAGCATCGGTGCTATCCGCTCACGCCCATGATGAAGATCACGAGCAGCGCCGGCGGCACGACAAAGCGGATGAGCTGCCTCCACAGGCGGAAGCCGCCTTCGCTGAGCCCGGTGAATTCGTCGCGACTGAAGCGGTCAAGCATGAACCAGCCCGCGAAGATGGCGATGAGCAAGCCGCTGAGCGGCAACAGGATCTGATTCGAGAAATAGTCCATGAAGTCGTTGAAGTTCAGCGAGCCGAGACGCAGCCCATCCAGCACGTTGTAGGAGAGAATGCTGAGCACGCTGAGCACGGCGATGCTGCCAACGACGATCAGTGCGCTCACGTGGCGCTGCAGGCCGAAGTGCTCCTCGATCCAGGCGTTCACGCACTCGACCAGCCCGACCATCGAGGTGATGCCCGCCACGGCCAGCATCAGGAAGAACAGCACGGCAAAGATGTGTCCGCCCGGCATCTGCGCGAAGGCAACGGGCAGCGTCTGGAAAATGAGCCCCGGCCCCGCAGCGGGGTCGAGGTTGAAGTTGAACACCGCGGGGAAAACGACGAAGCCGGCGAGCAGCGCCACTGCCGTGTCGGCGCAGACGATCACCAGTACGGAGCGCGAGATCGACACCTCCCTGGGCAGGTAGGAGCCGTAGGTCATCATGCCGCCCATGCCGACGGAGATCGAAAAGAAGGCCTGGCCGACGGCGGCTAGGACCGTCGCGAAGGTCACCTTGCTGAAGTCCGGCGTCAGCATCCAGCGCAGCGCCTCCTGGAAACCGCCAGCGAAGAAGTTGAATACGGCAAGACCAAGGAGCAGGCAGAACATCAGCGGCATCATGATTGTGACCGCTCGCTCGATACCGTCCTTCACGCCCGAGTAGATGATAAATCCGGTAATCGCAAGACCCGCGACGGTCCAGAAGAGCATGCCCGCGTTGTCGCCGAGCACCGCCGTGAACTGCGCTTCGGCCACGCCCGCATCGACGCCGGCAAACCCGGTGGTCACCGCCTTGAAGAGATACCAGAGGACCCAGCCGACGACGACCGAATAGACGATTTCAATGCAGTAGGCTGCAATCAGTCCCATGCCCCCCACCCACTGCCACTGGCGGCTGCGCCCGCTCTCGCCGGCAACGCGCGCCATGGCGATGGGCGGTGCGGCATCGCCGCGGCGACCGATCATCACCTCGGCCATGAGAATCGGCGCGCCGATCACGACGGCACAGACGAGGTAGATCAGAACAAAGGCGGAGCCGCCGTTTTCCCCGGCAACGTAGGGGAAGCGCCAGATGTTGCCGAGGCCGACGGCAAAGCCGACGGAGGCCATGAGAAAGGCAAAAGGAGAGGTCCAGTGCGAATGGGCACCGCCGGCCATGGTGAGACTCCGTTGGGAATTATCCGCGCAGTCTACACAAACGGACCGGGGGCGCCAGCAGGCGATGGCCGGCTCTCGTGCGCACTTTCAGACCCGCATGGGGGGCTGCATGGGGGACTGCATGGAGGGCTGTATGGAGGGCCGTGCTGCGCGACCTGATCGGTGTGTCAGCGCGGCAGCGGTGCCGTTGCGACCTCGAGCCAGTCCTGCACTTCCTCCGGTAGCAGCGGAGCAATCTCCCCCGCCACGCGCGCGTGGTAGGCGTCGATCCAGCCGCGCTCGCCCTCGTCCAGTAGCGCCACGTCAATCAGGCGCCGGTCGAAGGGCACGAGGGTGATCGCCTCGAAACCGAGCATGGAACGCTCAAAGTCGCCATCGACCTCCTGCACCACGACCAGGTTCTCACAGCGGATTCCGAAAGCACCGTCGCGATAGTAACCGGGCTCGTTGCTGACGATCATGCCCGGACGCAGCGCCGTAGCATTCCAGGCCCGGGCGATGCGCTGCGGCCCCTCGTGGACGCTGAGAAAGGCACCAACCCCGTGCCCCGTGCCATGGTCGTAGTCGCGGCCCGTATTCCACAGGAACTGGCGTGCGAGCACATCGAGATGCGTGCCCGTGGTGCCCGCGGGAAAACGCGCACGATCAAGCGCGATGTGGCCCTTGAGCACCAGCGTGAACAACTCGCGCATCTCTGCCGCCGGCTCGCCGATGGCAACGGTGCGCGTGATGTCTGTGGTGCCATCGGTGTACTGACCGCCGCTGTCGACGAGGTAGAGATTGCCCGCTTCGAGCAGGCCCGCCTCGTTGTCGAGGTGGTTGTAGTGGCACATGGCGCCGTTTGCCGCCGCCGCCGAGATCGTATCGAAGGAGGGTTCGTGAAACTCGTCACCCTCGGCGCGGAACGCGGCGAGCTGATCGGCCAGGCGCGCCTCGTCGTGCAGGCGCCCCGCCGCCACCTCGCCATCGAGCCAGGCGAGAAAGCGGATCACGGCCACGGCGTCGCGGCGATGAGCCGCTCGCGCGCCCGCGAGCTCGACGCTGTTCTTGCACGCCTTGGGCAGCAGGACAGGATCTTCGCCCGCGACGAGTTCGGCGCCACCGGCGCGCAGCGCCAGCTGCGTCCAGGCGTTGGCCCCCGCCGGATCTGCCATCACACGCTTGCCGGACCACTGCGACAGCAGCGTTTCCGCATCGCCATAGTCGAAAACACGAACACCGCTTCCCACATGAGCCTCGAAGCCCTCGGGCAGACGCCTCGGATTCACCGCGAGATCGAGGCGGCCATCGGCCGAGAGCATGGCAAAGCCGAGAAGCACGGGCAGGCGCGGCACGTCACGGCCGCGGAGATTGAGCAGCCAGCTGACCGAGTCCGGGGCGAAGATCAGCGCCGCATCAGCCCCGGCGGCGGCAATGGCCTCGCCGATACGGTGACGCTTGCTCACGCTGCTTTCGCCGCTGTGCGCCTCGCCGAGACACAGGGCCGTTTCGATCTTCTCCGCCGGCCGATCCTCCCAGCAGCGGTCGACCGGGTTGTCCGTGTCGGACAGCACCTCGATCCCGCGACTCTCGAGGCGCCGGCAGGCGGACTCGAACCACTGCAGCGAACACAGGCGTGGGTCGATCAGCACCCGGGCGCCAGCGGACAGGGACTGCGCCAGCCATTCCACAGGCGGCTCATCCATGAGCGAGTGAAAGCTGAAGTCCTCGGTCGAGGCCTGCCGCCGCACCTGTACCGTGTAGCGTCCGTCGACGAACAGCGCCGCGCGCTCAGCCGTGACCACGGCCGCACCGGCCGAACCGGTAAAGCCCGTCAGCCAGCGCAGGCGTTCGTTGTGCTCGGGGATGTATTCGCCGAGATACTCATCGGCACGCGGCACGACGATGGCATCGATTGCGCGTCGCGCCAGTTCCGCGCGCACGGCAGCAAGGTGACGGCGCGTGGTTTCCACGCGGAGCAGCGAGGGACTCACGGCGGGAGAATTCATCGCTCAGATCGGCTCGAAGTCTTCTTTGCCCACGCCGCAGTCGGGACACAGCCAGTCCTCCGGAACATCGTCCCAGCGCGTGCCGGGAGGAATGCCGTCGTCGGGACAACCCTCCGCTTCGTTGTAGATCAGTCCGCAGACGATACATTCGTATTTGCGAAATTCCTGTTCGCTCATAGGGGAACTACCGCTCTCGTAACGTGGTGGAGTCGATGCCCACAGCCAGACAATGGCTGAAGTCGTCGGATCCGATTGCAAGGTGCGGCCTGCAGCCGCCAGTTGGAAGATCGAGGTCTCAGAAAGCAGGGCTCAGGGACCGCGGTCCGACCGCGAACCGAGGATCAGACTGCCGCTGAGGCGCAGACGATAGCCCTCTTCCGACGGCGTGGCAAACAGTTCGAGGGCGCGCTCGATCTCTGGATCGATACGTGTCCGCCCGTTGCCAACGACGATGTCTACTTCGTAGCGTGAGTCCGCAAGCCGCGCGCTGCCGCGCGCCGGCACGGGCCCGTCCAGCGTATCCACACGGGCCGTCAGCGTGTCGCGCAGGTCGCCCTCGATGAGCGCGACATAGCTTCCGAGGTCGTGCTGCACCTGCGGCGCACTCCAGCGCGCGTTCTGCCAGACCACGCGCCCCTCAGCTTCACCGGGGAGCCCGCCGCGCAGCACTACACGCTGGAATTGCAGGCTGAGGCGCCCCTCGACGGCGAGCGGCGCGACGGTGCGCAGGAGCCTGGCGTCGCCGCTGGCATCGAGATCGCGAATATCGAGTCGACCCGGGCGCCACTCGATAGCTGCCGCGAGGCGCTGCGCGCCCCATTCGCTGTTCAGCTGCAGGCTCGGTCGCAGGCGGAGCAGACTGGAGAGGTCGATATTCCAGCGCAGGCGGCCGAGATGCAATGCACCGGCACCGGTAAGCACCTGCGCTCGCGCCGCGCGCCCGCTGAGCAGCGTCCCCGACAGGCCGGACAGACGCAGCGGCTCCTCCGGCAGCAAGGCGGGCAGGAGGCGAGCGGGCAGCGCGGTCAGCGCAAGCAGAAACAGCAGCAGCCCCGCTGCAGCAAAAAGAAGCCCGCGCTTCATGGAAGCGCCGAGATACGCGCCGTGGCGCTGACGCTGCCGGTAGTCTGCGTCTGACTGAGGGACAGCTCCTCAACGACCAGCCCGCGACTGGCTTCGAGTTCGTGGAGCCAGCGCAGCAGTGCCTCGAGCGGCGCCACTTCAAAACGCACCTGCACGCCGCCACTGCTATTGGGTTGCAGACGGCTCGGGCGCAGGCCGAAGCGTTCGGCGCTGCGATTGACCGTTGCGGTCAGATTGGCGCCGCCGCCACTGTCGCGCGCCGCCGCACCGCCGTCGCGCAGCGCGGCAATCTCCGAGGCCAGGCCGTCGACGCGGGCCAGCGCCGCCGCCGTTGCCGCGTTGCGCTCGGCGAGCTCGCGCCGCGATTCGGAAAGCGGCAGAAGCAGCAACAGGACCAGGGCGTAAACAGACACGGCGGCGCCCATGATCAGCAGCGCGATCTGCTCGCGCGTGCGGAAGCCAAGAAACCATTCCCTCACACCGGGTCCCCCACGCGCAGGCGCGCGCGCACGCGGTCGCCGCTGCGCGCCGAACTTTCCAGCGTGGCCGACAGCCCCGCGGCCACAAGCCCCGATCGCAGGTTTTCCACGGCATCGAAGTCCGGCGCCAGCAGGTTCAGGCGCAACTCGTTGCGCGCCTGGCTGAAAGTCATGCTCGCCAGCTGCATGCCGGGCTGGGCGGTGAAACCGGCTGCGATCGGGGCCAGCAGGCTGGCGAAGCTGCCGCCACCGCCGCCCCCGCCCTTCAGGCCCGCGAGCTGACGCTGCAGCTGACGCTCGGCATCGACGACAGCGCCGCGCGGGTTCACGCTGCGATACACGCTCTGGATTTCGCGGCGCAGGGCCTCGTTGTGACGCTCGAGGCGCTGCAGGTCCAGCCATCCCGAGACGACGTGAAGCAGCAGGGCCAGTCCCGCCAGGCCCGCTACCGCTCGCCACTGGGCCCACCAGCGCTGGTAGGGAAGCTGCGGCGCGTAAGGACCCTGGCGAAGGTCGAGCGCCGGCAGCTCGCCGGCAAGCCACAGCGCGGTGCCAAGATCGCCGCGGCGCCACTCGCAGCGCTCGCGCTGAGCCGCAGGAAGCAGCGATCGGTCCGCTGCCTCGTCAGAACCATAGATCACCACGCGCTCGGCCACGGCGCTGACGGCAAGACCGTCGAAAAGCATCGGCAGCAGCGATCGCTCGATGCGCGTACCGGCGCAGGATCCCCAGCGCAGGACCGCCGTGTCGCTCTCCATGACAACGGTCCATTCGCCCTCGCTCCAGGGCAGCAGCAGCGGTTCGGGGCACCAGGGCAGCAGCAGCGCAAACTCACCGAGCAGCTCCGACCACGCGCGCATTCGCTCCTGTGCGACCACGGCCACCTCGCAGTGCTCGCGGTCGCGCAGATGGCGGGCAAAGTGCAGCGTGTCGATATCCTCCGTGAAGGCCTCCTCGAGACGGTAAGGCAGCGAGGTCTCGAGGTGGCGGCGCTCTTCCGGCGCCACGCTCACCTCAAGCAGGCGCAGGTCCGAGCCGGGCGCGGCGAAGACCACGTTGTGGCCACGGCGCGACAGCTCGGCGCGCAGCTCGGCGCGGACGGCGTCACCATCAAGCTCGAGGGCATCGCGGCCCGGTCGGAGCCAGCGAAGCCCATTGGCACAAAGGACAAGCACGGACAGATTTTCGCTCATGGCTGTTGCCCGGGGCTCATGGCTGGTCGCCCGGAATCGCGGCGATTCTCCGGGGACGGCGGCAGTTCGTAGAGGCTTGCGTCGCGGCGCTGAAGAACGGCGATCTGCCCCGCGTCGCGACGCATGACACTGTACCGGCGCACTTCGCGGTCAGCAATCTCGACGCGCGCCGTGAGCAGGAAGTAGGAGGAGGATTCGCCGAGGAGTTCGCTGATCTGCGCCGTCGAGGCGCCGGCAAACTCCGGTTGCGAGAGGAATTCGGCAACATCGGTAAAACCCGCGTCCTGGCGCCGCGTCAGCAGTTCCTGCGCATCGGTCGGCGACAGCGGTTCGAGACTCCCATCGACGTTCAGTCCGCGCAGTACGCCGAGGGGCGCCGTGTGGATATTGATCGCTGCGGCCTGCTGCGGCCAGACCGTCACCAGGGGTCGCAGCGCATCGTAGATCGCGGGGGTCACGTTGGCCACAGCGCGCAGCTCGCTGACGCTGGCCATGGGACGATCCGCGGGCCGGTACGAGGGGTCGAGGCCGATGTAGTAGGCAGCCTCGGCGCCGAAGGCGCGCGCGTCGCTGTCGCCATCGATCCAGTCGGCAACGGACTCGGTGATGGCCTGCGCCGTGTACAGGTCGATCTCCAGTCCCTCGAGCGCCTGCAGCATGCGCATGAAGACCTGCTGAGGCGCGCTGAAGCGCGCTGCGCCCTCCCCGTTTTGCGGCGCGCCTCCGAGACTGTTGAGGTTGAAGCGACCCTGCAGATCCTCGAGGCCACCGAGCAGCCAGCCACCTTCCTCCAGCGGATACGGCTGCGGCGGCTGGGCCCAGATCTCGTCGAGGGTGTCTCGATTCTGCTCCCGCGCCGCGTCGGCGCTGGCGTCGAGGCCAAGCACCAGCGCTGCGAGCTCCTCGGCGCCACGCAGATAGGCATCACGCTGGGCACCGGTGAGAACGTTGGCGACGCGGCGGTAGTTGATCAGGAAATCGCGCTGCAGCGCGACGAGAAGCGTGGCACTGAGGGCAAACACCAGCAGCGCCACCACAAGGGCAACGCCCCGCTGCCTGCGGCCCGGGGCCCGGGGCCCGCGTCTAGCGCTGCGGCAGTTCATGCAAGCTCCGCAGCTCGCCGAAGTCCTCGAGCTCGAGACGCAGTTCGAGGGCGACCGGCGGCAGCGGCATCGCCGTCAGCGACGCGCCGGGCTCGGCGACCCAGCTCGGAGCCCAGTTCTGCGTATCGATGACCAGGTCGTTGCTCACCTGCAGCGAATCCAGGCTTTCGAGAAAGCGCAGCTCGAGCGATTCGACTCCCTCGAGCAGCAGCACGCGCTGCAGATTGACGTTTATGGATCGATCGAGGGTGACGTTGTAGGCGCGCCACAGCGCTCCGTCTTCAAGATAATAGTGAACACGCTGCAGGTCGCTGCGCGGCAGGCCGAGGCTGTTGTGCCAGCCATCGCGCGTCAGGCTCAGGGGATAAGGCGCCAGCGGTCCGCCGCTCAGCGCCGGCTGCCAGTTACCGAACTCATCGCGCACGGGACGCTCGATGAACTGCCTGAGGTCTCGTCCGATCAGGTCGAGGGCGCGACTGATCTCGCGCGTACGATCGCCGTTTTCGCGCAGCTGCTCGGCGCCGATAATGACGTTGGTCACGCCTGCATAGGCCGCGGCGGCGATGAAGGCCGTGATCGCCATCGCGATCAGGACTTCGATCAGCGTGAATCCGCGCGCCCGACTCATTCGGCGTCGCCCGCGCGAACGAAGGCCGCCAGACTGTACAGCGACGAGGCACCTTCAGCCTGCGTATCGCTGACGCGAATCTCGACGCGCGAGAAGCGCGGCACTTCGGTGGCCGTGGTCGTCATGCGCCAGTACCACTCACGTCCGGCCAGCGTTTCACTGCCGCTGAGCGTGCCCTGCAGGCGACGCTGGCTGTTGCGCAGGGCAAGGCGCAGTTCGCTCAGGCGATTGCTCGCGACGATCTGCGCGAGCGAACGGTCGCGCAGGTAGGCCGTTCCGTCGAGCTGCTGGTCGAGGGTGAACAGCAGCGCGGGCACGGCGATGGCGACGATGGCAAGAGCGACCATCACCTCGATGAGCGTGAAGCCACGGCTGCGCTCACAGCGCATCGATGTACTCCTGCTCCGTCTCCAGGCGCTCGCCGCGAAAGACCTCGAAGCGCCCGAGCGCATCCCAGGTCACGCGCCAGAGCACGTCGCCACTTTGCCGCTCGACAAGCAGAAGTTCTCCGGTCTGCGTCTCGCCGCTGGCGGTCAGCAGCCACTGCGGCGTTCTGCCTGTCTGCTCATCGCCGTCGCGCGCGTCGAAAAGACTCACGGCGGTGCTGTCGAGGCTCAGGCGCAAGTCCACGCCGGCGGGGAACTCGATGTCGCGAAACAGACCGAGCTCGTCGCGCGGGCGACGCCAGCCCGGCTGCTGGCGCTGCCGCCAGCGTGCGCGGGTGACCGCATCGCCATCTTCGTTGCGTTCCCTGACAAAGAGCACGCCGAAGTCACTGCCGCTCTGCGCGGCTTCGTCGAGGGCGAGGCCGGCGATCGCAAGCAGTGCATCGACGCGCTGACGAAGTTCGCGCTCAGCGCCACCGGCATCGAGATTGAGCGACACGAGGCTGGTCAGCAGCACCACCACGAACAGAACAACGAGAATCTCGACGAGGCTGAAGCCTGCGCGGCGAAGTTGCGCAGATCGCAGGCCGAAGCGCCGGCCGGCGCTATTCGTCGCGCTCGGTCCAGTTTCCGATATCCGCATTCTGACCTTCGCCGCCGGCGAGACCATCGGCGCCGAGCGTGTAGATATCCACCTCACCCCGGTCGCCGGGGCTCAGGTACAGGTAGGGACGGTCCCAGGGATCGCGCGGCACCTCGGCGAGGTAGCCGCCGGCCTTGAAGTTGCGCGGTACGGGATCGATGGGGCTCGGCGAAACCAGCGCCTCCAGGCCCTGCTCGGTGCTCGGATAGACATAGTTGTCGAGGCGATAGATCTTCAGTGCGGTCTCGATGGCCTTGAAGTCGGCCTGCACCTTCTGCACGCGCGCCTCGTCGGCGCGGTTGAGCACCGTCGGTGCGACGATGCTGATCAGCAACCCCATGATCACCAGGACCACGAGCACTTCCACGAGGGAAAACCCTCCGCTGCGGGCCTTGCCTGCACGCGCTGTCATTCGCTTACCTCACCATCGTATTCAGATCGAAAATCGGCAGCAGTATGGCCAGAACGATCAGCAGGACCATACCACCCATGAACACCACCATCAGCGGCTCGAAAAGACCAAGCACCGTGCCCAGGGTCATCTCCAGCTCGCGCTCCTGATTCTGCGCCGAACGCTCGAGCATGTTCTCGAGCTCGCCGCTGCTCTCACCGCTGGCCACCATGTGCACCATCATCGGCGGGAATGGTCCCGCGCGGTTCAGCGCCTTGCTCAGGCTGCTGCCCTCGGCCACCTGCACGGCCACCTGCTCGCTGGCCGCGCGCAGCACCAGGTTCTGCAGCACCTGCCCGGCGATGCGCAGCGCTTCGAGGAGCGGCACTCCGCTGGCCATCAGGATGCTGAGCGTGGACGCGAAGCGCGCCGTGTCCAGGGCGATGATCAGCCCGGAAATTCCCGGGAGTTTCAGCAGCAGTGCATGCCAGCGCCGGCGCCGACCGGGATCGCGCAGGAGGCGCCGGAAAAGAACCACGGCGATGACAATACCTGCGAGCAGGGCCAGCGCGTAGGCGCGCAGGAAGTCGCTGCTCGCAATCAGCACCTTCGTGAGCACGGGCAGCTCGCGATTGGACTGGGCGAAGATGCCGATTAGCTCGGGAACTACGAAAACCATCAGCGCGACGATCACCGCGACGGCAACGCCGAGCAGGATGAAGGGGTAGATCATCGCCATACGCAGCTTCTGCGTGCTGTGCTGGCGCTGCTCTGCATAGTCGGCAAGGCGCTCGAGCACGGGTCCAAGAAAGCCCGCGTGCTCGCCCGCCGCCACCATGGCGCGGTACATCTCGTTGAACACCTGCGGGTACTCGGCGAGCGCGTAGGCCAGCGTGTGGCCCTCGCTCACGCGCGAGCGCACCTGAAGAAGCATGGTCTTGGCGCGCGGCTTGCGCGTTTGCTCCGCCGCCGCCTGCAGACAGTCGGCCAAAGGCAGGTTTGACTGCACCAGCGTCGCCAGCTGCCGCGTCATCAGCGCGAGTTCGCCGGTCTTGATCCGCGTCGGCAGCAGGTGGCGGCGCAGATTGCCGTTGGCCGCCTCTGCGCGCGCCGCCGTCTGCACCTCGATGGGCCGCAGCTTCTGGCTGCGCAGCTGCGCGCGGACCTGACGCTCCGAGTCGGCCTCGAGCACACCACGGACCAGCTTGCCGCCGGTGTTCAGGGCGCGGTAGCGGAACGCGGGCATCGCTTGACGGAATCAGGAAGCTGCGGTGACGCGCAGCACTTCCTGCAGACTCGTATCGCCGGCGAGCACGCGGCGGCGACCGTCGTCGAGAATCGAAGCCGAATGCTCGCGCGCGCAGCGGGTCATCGTCTGCTCCGACGCACCCTCATGGATGAGGCCGCGCAGCGATTCATCGACCTCGATCATTTCGTAGATCGCACTGCGGCCACGGTAACCCGAGTGGTTGCAGTTAGGGCAGCCCGCGGGATGATAGATCGGCTGCTCCGGCACAGCGTCCAGGCCGAGCAGCAGCGCATCCTGCTCGCTCATTGCCTCGGCGCGGCGACAATCACGGCAGAGCACGCGTACGAGGCGCTGCGCCATGACTGCAATCAGGCTCGAGGAGAGCAGGAAAGTTTCCACGCCCATGTCCTGCAGGCGGGTCACGGCGCCGATCGCCGTGTTCGTATGCAGCGTCGACAATACGAGGTGGCCGGTCAGCGAGGCCTGCACGGCGATTTCGGCGGTTTCTAGATCGCGAATCTCGCCGACCATCACCACGTCGGGATCCTGGCGCAGAATCGCACGCAGGCCGCGGGCAAAGGTCATGTCCACTTTTGTGTTGACCTGGGTCTGGCCGATCCCCGGGAGCATGTACTCCACGGGATCCTCGATGGTCATGATGTTGCGCGCCGTATCGTTGATTTCCGACAGCCCGGCGTAGAGCGTGGTGGTCTTGCCCGAACCCGTTGGGCCGGTTACGAGAATGATGCCGTGCGGGTGGTGGAGCGCGCGCCGGAAGCCGCCGTAGACGGCCTCGGGCATGGCCAGCTGGTCGAGCTTGAGCTGTCCCGACTGCTTGTCGAGGAGGCGCAGGACCACGCGCTCGCCATAGGCCGAGGGCAGCGTCGACATGCGGATATCCACGGCGTGACCGGCAATCCGGATCGAGATGCGCCCGTCCTGGGGTACGCGACGCTCGGCGATATCGAGGCGCGCCATGACCTTGAGGCGCGACACCAGCAGCGGGCCGAGCATGCGCTGGGGCGAGAGGACCTCCGAGAGCACACCGTCGATGCGATAGCGCACGCTGAGCTTTTCCTCGAAGGTCTCGATGTGAATGTCCGAGGCCTTCTCTCTAACGGCTTCCGAAAGGATGGCGTTGATCAAGCGGATGATAGGTGCGTCGTCTTCGGCATCCATGAGATCGCCGGCATCGGGAATCTCCTCGGCGAGGCGGCTCAGGTCGACGTCGGAGCTGATGTCCGCCGCCATCTGCACGGCCTCGCTGTTGTCGCGCTGGTAGGCGCGCGTCAACTGCAGCTGGAAGTCGGCCTCGGACAGCGCCTCGAGATGCATACGCGGCCCGATACGCCGCCGCAGTTCCAGCAGCACCTCGGGGGCAACGGGCCCCTCGTGGAGCACCCGCCCTGGCTCCTGGGCGTCGATAACCACGCGATGTTCCTTGGCGAAGGCGAAGGGCAGCTTGCCCCCATCAAGCGCTGCGGACGTTTCCAGCGGCGCCTCGGCAGTATCCGCGGTCAGGGCGACGTCGGCCGTACGCAGCGCCCCGATGGCGAGTCGGGCATCGCTCGCGGGCTGCCCAGCGGCGGCGCCCGGGATCAGCTCGGCCGGCTCCCGGCCCACTGCTGTACCGGTGCCACTCATCGCGGCTGCGACTCCGCCGCGCGCACATCCTCGCGAATGACTTCGAGCTGGCGAATCTGCTCTTCCCAGTCGGGAAGGACGGGCATCTCATCGTCGCTAAAGAAGGGCAGGCCCGCCTCGCGCAGCTTGCGTTGGCGCTCGCGGATTGCGCGGTACTTGATCGCCGTGGCTCCGGCGAGCTGCGTGTCGTCGCGGATGATCGTCGGGCGTATGAAAACCAGCAGGTTGGTCTTGGTGATCGAGGCGGCATCGTTGCGAAACAGGCGCCCGAGGACGGGGATATCGCCGAGAATGGGTACACGCTGCTCCGTACTCTGCACGTCGTCCTTGATCAAGCCGCCGAGGACGACGACGCGACCGTCCGCCGCCAGCACCTTGGTCTGCAGGCGCCGTTCGTTGGTGATCAGGTCCGCAGCCGCCGCCGAGGCCGTCGCCGTGGCGCCGGTGAGCGAGTTCACTTCCTGTTCGATATCCAGCACTACCGAGTCGCCTTCGTTGATCTGCGGTGTCACCGTGAGCGTGATCCCGACGCTCTGGCGCTCGATGGTCTGGAAAGGGTTCTGGGCGCCGTTGGCGGCTCCAGTGTTGGTGAAGGCGCCCGTGATAAAGGGCACCTGCTGCCCAACGGTGATGAAAGCCTCCTCATTGTCGAGCGTGAGCAGACTCGGCGTGGACAGGATGTTGGCGTTCTGCTGTTCCTCGAGGGCATTGAGGATCGCGGTCATCGACAGGTCGTCGTCCACAACGCCCCAGCCCAGCGACAGGCCGGGCGTCTGCGCCAGCGCGGCGGCCAGATTGCCGATGTCAAAGTCACCGGTGGTCGCGCTCGCCGGTTCCGCGGTTGATGGCGGGACCACGGCCCCGGCAATCGCCCGAGCACGCGAATCGCGAGCGTTGATGCTGCTGCCGAAGGCGCCGCTGTCGTTGGCAAACAGCCACTGCAGCCCGAGATCCTGGCCGTCGACCACCTCGAGCTCGACGATGATCGCTTCGACCAGCACCTGCGCGCGCCGGATGTCGAGGCGCTCGACCACGGACTCGAGCGCCGCCATCTCGTCGGCGTCGGCGGTGATGATCAAGGAATTGGTGCCCTCGTCGGCCTCGATCGTCGCCGAACTATCGGACTGGCGCGCGGGCCGACCCTCGCCGGAATCGAGCTTGCTGATATTCTGCATCACGCGCGTCAGCACCTCGGCGATCTCGGATGCCTGAGCGTACTCGAGGTAGATCACCTTAACGTTGCCAGTCTGCTCGAGGGGCGTATCGACGTAGTCGATCAGGGTGCGGATGCGGGCCCGCTGCAGTTCGTCGCCGGTGACCAGCACGCTGTTGGTACGCTTGTCCGGCACCAGCAGTACGTCGACCTCGCCTCCACTGGCCTTGGCTTCCGAGGCGTTGAGCGTTTCGAGCATGCGCACCACGTCCTCCGCCACGGCATAGCGCAGCGCAATCACGTCGGTCTCCTGCACGGCGGACTGATCCATGCGCTCGATGATGTCGGCGATGCGCGCGATGTTGGAAGCCGTGTCCGAAAGAATGATCGCGTTGCTCGGCGCGTAGGCCGCCATGTGCGCCTGCTGCGGTACGAGCGGGCGCAGAACGGGTATCAGCTTCGCTGCCGAGATGTTGTTGAGGCGCAGCACCTGGGTCACGTATTCGTCGTTGGTGCGCGACGGCCCCGCCGCTTCGGTCACGGGTACGGAAGCGGAGCGCGCGTCCTTGCTCTGGATAACGCGGATCACGCCACCCGAGCGCACCGCGGTGTAGCCGTGGACGTCGAGGATCGACAGGAACAGATCGTATAACTCGCTGGAGGTGACAGGCCGCGAGGACACGACCTTGACCTTGCCCTTCACGTTCGGGTCCACCACGATGGTGCTGTTGGTCGCTTCGGCCACGAACTTGATCAGTTCCTGGATATCCGTTTCCTTGAGATTGACGGTGAATTCCTGGGCACCGGCGATCGGCGCCAGCGCCAGCGATACAGCCATGAAGAAACCGCGGCCAATCGCCGAGACACGGCCAGCAAGACGCAACGTCGGCGTCATGGACCGCCTCGCGAACCGTCGGCGCTCAGGTCTACGTCGAGCGTCATGGACTGGCCGTCGCGCTCGAGCTCGAAGGACGCCGAGCTCGCCGAGCGCATCGCCTGGTACAACCGCATCGTATTCGCCGGGTCAGACAGCGACAGGCCATTGATCGCCGTGACCAGGTCTCCGGCGCGAAAGCCCAGGGCAGCGAATTCGGCCGCCGACTTGCCGGGAGCGATGCGATAGCCGAGCAGCGCGTCACCTTCGCGAACGGCGCTCACGCGCACCACGTCGACCAGCGATTCGGGGTTGTCGTAAAGACGGTCGCGATAACGCGCCGCTACGGCCGACGCTTCCCGCGGCGTCTGCAGACGCTCACGCTCCGTCGGGGCTTCTCGACGCGGGTCCTGAAGCGGCGCCGCTGCAGCAATATCAGGGGAGGAGACGGGTCGAGCGCGCGCACCGGTACTTACGGGCTGGCGCTTGAGGTCTCCGTCCTCGAACAGCCTGAGCAGCTCGTATCGTCCGCCGTTATCGAGCACCACGCGGTCTGGCAGCACCTTGGCCAGCACCACCTCTCCGGGGACGGGAAGGTCGTCGCCGACCTGGAACAGTTCCTGCTGGTTGCGGTGCTCGATCACCGCCTGTCCGAGCCCGGCCCGCGATGCCGCGACGACGCCACGCAGTTGCAGGGGCAGCCGCGTGACCGGAGCACCATCTTCGATACCGGCGAGGGCGCTTTCTGCCTCCACCTCGTTCATCGCCGGCCCGCGACCGCCAGCTTCGGCGAGAACATCGGCAGCCAGCTGTTCGCCCGGCGCGCCGAAAAGGTGGGCCTGCACGAGGGCATCGATGGCAATCTGCGGACGAGAGGCCTGTGCTGCGCTGTTGGACATGGGGTTGATCAGTTCCGCTGGTGGAAGTTCGGCGGCTTCGGGGAAAAAACTCCACGCCGCGCGCCACAGCGAAGCGAGAATCCAGAGGCAAAGAATACCGCCGAGGAACAAGCGCAGCCGCTGGAAGACTGCGGGGCGCGAGACGACGGCAAGGATGGCTGCCCCCCAGGCGCCAAGGCGGGATGCCGACGCCGCCAGCCGTGTCTGCCAAGCCGCTGTCACTGCCGCTCCCGCTGATGGTGTTGACCCGCAGGTCCGAGCAGGACCGCGGGACGCGCCATTGAAGGGCAAGATTGTGACACTAATATGAAAAAAGCCTCAAGATCGCGGCAGGCGGCAGTGGCTGGCATTGGTGTTGGTGCTGGCGTTCAGCGCCGCAGCTCTGTTCCGTTCGCGGAGCGATCAGTCCTGGGACTGATAGTAGTCCATGAGAATCTGCGCCACCTCGGGCCGGGAAAACTCCGGCGGAGGAGCGATGCCCTTTCCGAGCATCTCGCGCACGGCGGTCCCCGATAGCAGCACGAAGTCCTCTTTACTGTGGTCGGGCGCGTCACGCATCATGACCACGCGATCGAGCTTGCGGCTGTAGGCGGTGTGATCGGCGCGATAGATATCGATGGCAAGGGCGCCCTCGGGCACCTCCTCATCGAAAATGGTCTGCGCGTCGAAACCGCCGTAGTAATCGCCGACACCGGCGTGATCGCGCCCGACGATCAGGTGCGTGCAGCCGCAGTTCTGGCGGAACACGGCATGCAGCACGGCCTCGCGCGGTCCCGCATAGAGCATGTCGAAGCCGTAACCGGTAACCATCACCGTGTTCGGCGGGAAATACACCTCGACCATCTTGCGGATCGATGCATCGCGTACCTCGGCCGGAATATCACCCGGTTTGAGCTTGCCGAGCAGCATGTGAACCAGGATACCGTCGGCGTCGAGATCCTTGAGCGCCATCCGGCACAGCTCCTCGTGCGCGCGATGCATCGGATTGCGCGTCTGGAAAGCCACCACCCGATTCCAGCCGCGCTCGACGATTTCGGCGCGAATCTCGTAGGCAGTGCGGAAAGTAGCGGGAAACTCGGACGCGAAATAGGAAAAGTTAAGCACCTCAATCGGACCGGCAACAACGCGATTCCCCAGCGACAGGAAGGTTGCCACGCCCGGATGTTCCGGATCGAGGGTCCGGAATACCTTCTCAGCGATGGCGCGGAGCTGCTCATCGCTGGCGACTTCCACGGAGCGCACATCCATCACCGCGAGCACGGGATGACCGTCGACGTTGGGGTCGCGCAGCGCGATGCGGTCACCGACCTTTACGCTATCGTCCTGCGTCAGATTCAGTATCGGAACGGGCCAGAAGAGGCCGGAAGTCGTGTGCAGCGACTCGGCGATACTGGTCGCGTCGGCCAGATCCATGTAGCCGGTCAGGGGATTGAAGTAACCGGCGCCAAGCATCACCGCGTTCGCGGCGGCGGCGGAGTTGAGCAACAGCGACGGCAGCCTCTGGGCCTCGGCTTCCAGCGCCTCGCGGCGGGCGTCGTCGATAACGTAGAGCGGTGCGAGCGCGTCGGAACCGTGCGGTTTGATCATGGCCATTCCTTGGAACTGGTACTGAAGTGACGGAGGTCGAGGGCTTTACGGCGCAACGCAGAAGCGGGCGATTCAGGCAGCGGGTATCAGGCCGCGGCGCTCAAGCTCGCCGAGAATCAGCGCAACCTCCTCATCGAGGCTCTGCTGATCCGAGTGCAGGTGCAACTCGGGCTCGGGCGGCGCCTCGTATGGATCATCGATGCCGGTGAAGTTCTTGATTTCGCCGGCGCGGGCCTTCTTGTACAAACCCTTGGGGTCGCGCGCCTCGGCAGACTCAAGACTGCAGTCGACGAAGACCTCGATGAAGTCGATCCCGGCGGCGGCGTGGAGGGCGCGCACGCCATCGCGATCGGCGACGTAGGGGCTGATAAAGCTCGACAGGGCAATGACGCCGGCGTCGGCGAACAGCTTCGCGACCTCGCCGATGCGGCGGATATTCTCGGCGCGGTCCTCGGCGGAGAAGCCGAGGTTCTTGTTGATACCCATGCGCACGTTATCGCCGTCGAGGCGATAGGCCAGAACGCCGCGCTCATGCAGAACACCCTCGAGCTCGACGGCGACGGTACTTTTTCCGCTTCCGGAGAGTCCTGTGAACCAGATCGTGGCACCGCGGTGCCCGAGAATCCTGGCGCGGTGCTCGCGCGTTATATCACCCTCGTGCCAGTGCACGTTGGTCGCTTTCTGTTCAGCCATGAGAATCCCAATGTCGCCTAGCGTTGGTTGCAAATTCTATCACGCCATCGCCGTGCCTCCGATCAGGCGGGCGTCGGGGGAATCACACCATCAGCAGGCCAAGACGGGACACGGCAACGCCGTTGCCGCCGGCGCGCACGACCTTGGCCAGGGCTGCGCCGGCGCTGGACATCATCTGCTCGGCCAGACGCTCGGACGAGTCGAGTCGATAGGCCCTGGGATCCCAGCAGACCAGTCCAGCGCTGAGAGCGACTTCGATAACCGCTCCGCGCCCATCGTCGATGGCTTCCTGCTCGAATTCATGGCGCAGGCGCTCGGCGATATCGTGCGCCTGCGGCTCGCTGCAGCCGGGCAGCAGCACGGCGAGCTGCGAAGTCGCCGTGCGCGCGACCGTGTCGGTGGAGCGCAGCATCGCGCCGAGCCGGTCGGCGAGGCAGCGCATCACCAGGTTGACCTCCACCTCGCCGCGGATACGGCGGATTTCATCGAGATCGTCGACGCTCAGGAGCTGCAGCGTAAGAGGAGCGAGCTCGCGGCCGGCGCGCGCAATCTCCCGCGCCACGTCGCGGGCAAAGGAGCGCGGGTTACCGAGCTCCGTAATCGGATCGAGTAGCGCCAGCTGCTCCGAACGCTGACTTGCCTGCACGCGCAGAATGCTGCTGCCTACGACCTGGGCCAGCAGGTTGAAAAGGCGCACGTCCTCTCCCGCGTAGTCCTCCATGCCCTCAACAAGCGCCAGATGGTAGGTACCGAGCAGGCGATTGCCGTCCCACAGCGGCATGATGACGGCGCCGAGAGCGGTCGGCGCAGCGCGCAGCACGCGGAACATGCGCGGATCCTCGAGGGCCATGAGCGTGACCCGCGGCGAGTCCTCGAACAGTTCGTAGAGTGCGTAGCTGTCGCGGAGAAGACTCAGTTCCTCGCGTGCGCGGTGCCGCGCCGGGAGCAGACTGGCGCAGTGCGACTCCGGATCGAGGAGGCGCAGTTCCGCGCCCGCAGTCGCGAACAGCTCCGGCAGATCCTTGAGCAGATACTGGATCAGCGGCGGCAGCGTCGCGAAGGACAGCAGGCTGCGCTGGGCGGCTTCGAGCGTGCGCAACACGTGACGGTGAACGGAGATCCGCGTGCGGTCGGCGACGCGCGGCGTGGGCTCCCGGGGAAGCTCCGTGATGTCGATGTGCTCGTCGAGGTCGATGCGTGCGACCGAAGGCACGCTGCCGGCACTGTCGTCGACTTTGCTGCTCACCGCGTTCCAGCGCTCCCATGCCTGATCGATCAAAAGTGTACTACACTCAAGGCTGCTGACCGGGGGTGGCGAAAGCCTGAGACGCACGCGCGCAAGCGCACACCGCGGACCCTTGGAACCTGATCCGGATCATACTGGCGTAGGAAAGGTCGGCGGTGGAGAGTCAAGCCTTCGGGCAGGTCGGGCGGGTCCAGAAAGGGCCGGCCCGCACTCTTATTGAGGGCCTGCCCGCACGCTTGTATGCCTTCCCGCGCTTCTGCCCGCGCCTCTTCGTTCGGATCGAGACCGATCGAGACGGAGAGGAATTCGATATGTACCGCCGGGCGCCGATACAGCGCAAACTACCAGACTATTCAGCGTTCAGCTCAGCGTTCAGCGCAAGACCTGGAGCGCGGCTCAGGGCAAGGCATCATGCAGGGCTTGGTGCCGGGCTTGGTGCGGGGCTTCGCGCAGGCCTTCGACGCCCCGGCCTTTTCTCTGCCCCGGCTCAGTGTGCCGGGCAGTGCTCGACTGCGAAGCCCGACCGGCGCACGACCGGCGCTGCCCGGCGCGCCGCAGCGCTCGCGCTGCTGCTGCTTTTCCCGCACGGAGCGGGGGTGCTCGCCGCCAGCGACGATCCGGCAGCGGAGCGCTCGGGCGCGAACACGGTACCGGCCCTCGAGGAGGTCGTGGTCACCGCCGAGCTGCGCGAGGTGAACTGGCTGCGCCAGCCTGGATCGAGCTCGGTGCTGAGCGGTACAGTGGCAGCAAGGCGCAACGCCGTGCACCTCGAGAACCTGCTGCGCCTGACCCCCAACGTCAATATCGCCGGAGGCACTTCGCGGGCGCGTTTCTATCAGGTCCGCGGTATCGGTGAACGCAGCCAGTTCGTCGAGCCGCTCAACCCATCCGTCGGCGTGCTTATCGACGATATCGACTTCAGCGGTCTCGGCGCCGCGGCCCTGCTCTATGACATCGAGCAGGTCGAGGTCCTGCGCGGCCCCCAGGGTACGCTCCACGGCGCCAACGCGCTGGCGGGGCTGATCAACCTGCGCAGCGCCGACCCGCAGGACGAGTTCGCAGCGCGTCTCAACGCGACGCTCGGCGACTACGGGCGGCGCGAACTCGGCGCCAGCCTGACCGGCCCCCTCGGCGACGAGCGCCTGCTCTATCGCGTCGCCGCCTACGGACACCGCAGCGACGGCTTCATCGACAACGCTTTCCTCGGTCGCAACGACACCAACGGCCGCGACGAGCTTCTGCTGCGTGGCAAGCTGCGCTGGGCGCCGTCGGCAACGCGACAGCTCGACCTGACGCTGCTGCGCGCCGATATTGACAACGGGTACGACGCCTTCTCCCTGGACAACACGCGCGAGACGCTGTCCGACCAGCCTGGCCGCGATCGCCAGCAAAGCGACGCCCTGGGACTGCGTTACACGCTTGTCGGTCCGTCGGTGACCACCGAACTCCTCGCCAGCGCCGCCGATACGGACAGCGAATACAGCTACGACGAAGACTGGAGCTTCGAAGGCATCGCACCGGGCCTCGAATACTCGTCCTTCGATCGCTACCTGCGCCAGCGCCGCAGCTACAGCGTTCAGGCGAGGCTTCGCAGCAGCGAGCCGACGCCGACCGGCCTCGGCGATCTCGACTGGTTCGGGGGCGTGTACGCCCTGAGCGACGACGAGCGCCTGCACCGCGCCTACACCTTTGCCAGCGCCGACTTCCGCAGCCGCTTCCAGGCCGACACGATCGCCGCTTTCGGCCAGCTCGACCTTCGCCTCGACGAGCGCTGGTCCGTCGGCGCCGGCCTGCGCCTTGCGCGCCGCTCCATGGACTACACGGACTCGGCCGAAGTCGGCGCCGCGCCGCAGGAGACACTTTGGGGTGGCAAGCTCAGCCTGTCATGGGAGCATGAGGAGATCGGCCTGCTCTACGCGGCCATCTCCCGCGGCTACCGCGCCGGCGGCGTCAACGCCGGCATCCTCGCCTTTCCCGCGACCGGCGAGGAGGAGTCGCAGCTGAGGCCGCTGCGTTTTTTCGACACGGAGTCCCTGTACAACCTCGAGATCGGGCACAAGGGGAGCTTTGCCGATGGCCGCCTGCGCTCGGCTGTCACGCTGTTTTACATGGACCGCGCCGAGCAGCAGGTGCGCGGTTCCCTGGTCATCCCCCGACCCGGCGGCAGCACGGCCTTCGTCGATTTCACGGATAACGCCGCCGATGGATACAACCTGGGTCTTGAAGCCGAACTGCGCGCCAGGATCGGCGTCGCCCTCGAGGTCTACCTCAACGCGGGCCTGCTGCGCGCGCGTTTCCGCGACTACACCAATGCCGACGGACGCGATCTTGCTGGCCGCGAACAGGCGCACGCGCCGGGCTACCAGTTCGCTACCGGCCTGAGCTGGCGACCGCTGCCATCGTTGCTCGTGGACCTGCAGTACGAGGGTCGCGACGCCTTCTATTTTTCAGATCGGCACGACGCGCGCTCCACGGCCTTCGGCCTCGTCAACCTCCGCCTCGCCTGGGAACGGGAGCGCTGGGAGCTGTCCCTGTGGGCGCGCAACCTCTTCGACGAAGACTACTTCACGCGCGGCTTTGGCAGTTTCGGCAACGACCCGCGCAAGGGCTACGTGCTTGAGGAGTATCGCCAGTTCGGCGAACCGCGACAGCTCGCCGCCAGTCTGGAATTCCGCTTTTGAGTGTCCTTGCAGAGTTCGCGGGCGTGGGACTCGGCCTCGCCTACCTGCTTCTCGCCATCCGCCAGCAGCGCGCCGCCTGGATAGCCGGTGCTGCGGCCTCGCTGATCTTTGTGTTTCTGTTTCGCGAGGCGGGCCTGACCATGCAGGCCCTGCTGCAGCTGTTCTATATCGCCGTCGCCGTGCACGGCTTCTACCACTGGGGCGCCGCGGGGGACCCGGAAGCGCCGCGCCCGCATCGAGCGCCACTGACGCATCACGCGCTCTGGATCGTCGCCTGCGTTCTGCTCGCCGCGTTCACGACGCTGCTACAAACGGGTTCATCGGATATCAGGACCTGGCTCGACGGTCTGAGCAGCTGGGGTGGCGTCCTGGCAACGCTGCTGGTGGCGCGCAAGGTCCTCGAAAGCTGGCTGTACTGGATCGTCATAGACCTGCTCACGACCGCGCTTTACCTGCTGGCGTCGCTTTACGCGACGGCGGCGCTGTACGCTGTGTACACGATCCTCGCCTACATCGGCTATCGCGAATGGCGCAAGCATCATACGAATCCCTCGAGCCCGGGCAGCGCGACATCTGCGAACGGGTGATTGCCGCCTACGACTGCTGGGCCCCGCAGGAGCCGCGGGCGCCGCGCCCGCTGCGTCGCCTCGACGGCGGCTACAGCAATGTCTGCGTGCTCCTGGCCGGCGAAGGCGCTTGCTACGTCCTGCGACTTCCGCAAGGCACGCAAGCGCCCTACGTCAATCGGCAGCGCGAGCTGAAGCTGCAGCGCCTGGCGAGCGCGGCAGGACTCGCCCCCGCCGTCTTGTACTGCGATACGAAGCTGGGGCTGATGCTGACGCCCTACATTCGAGCGGACGTTCCCGACGGGCAGCGCGCCCCCACAAGCCCGCCCGCGATCGGCACTGCGCGCGCAAACGCAGGCCGTTTCGCGCCACATGCGCGGATTGAAGCACTGGCCCGACTGCTGCGCCGCATTCACGCGCTCTCGATCTCACCCGACGACGACGGCACGGCGAGTACGGAGCCGCCAGAGCTGGACCCGCAGGCCGTGGACGAGCCCTTTCGTAGCAGCCGGGGCCTGCGTGTCTGGCGCGACCGTGCCCGCGAGCGCGATCCGCTTGACGCGCTGTCCCCGGCCGAATCGGCGACGCTCGAGCGGTGCAGTGAGCGAATCGACCGCGATGCTGTCCGCCCGCGTGTCTGTCATAACGATCTGCTGGAGGCGAATTGCATAGCGAGCGGCGGCAGCCTGATCGCGATCGACTGGGAGTACGCCAGCCTCGGCGACCCATTTTTTGACCTTGCCAACACGGCGGCCGAGCTCGCCGATGGCGATGCCCGCGCGCTGCTGCGCGCCTACCTGGAGGGTCCCGAAAGCGCCCACGACGCGCAGCGCTTCGAGGATCAGCGTCGGCTGCAGGCTGCGATCGCCGCCTGCTGGCACGCCGCTCGCGGGCAGGAGGAGGCCGTCCACGCAGCCCTTGAGCGCCTGCGGCGGCTGCTGACGACGCATGGAGCCGGAAAAGTCTCGCGATGAGCGCCGAGGCGACCGATGATCCGCACGAGCGCTGGTTCATCCTCGGTGCGGGCTGTCTGGGTACGGTGCTCAGCCACCGCCTGCGGTCGGCCGGCGTGCCCTGCACGCTGCTCAGCCATCGATCCTCTGGCCGCCAGCGGCTGCTGGCGGATGGCCGTGAATATGAAGTCCCCTTCGCCTGCCTCAAGGACCTCGCGCCGCAACGCATCCATCGCCTGATCCTGACCACGAAGGCGGCGCAGATCGAATCGGCGGTGCGCGGCGCGCTGGCGTCGCTCAGCGAGGACTGTCTCCTGCTCACGACGGCAAACGGGCTGGGCTTCCCACGAACATTCCCCGCGGCCTCCGGCGCACACTTCCTCGAGCGCGCCGTCAGTACCGCTGCCGCCTTCCGCGACGAGGAAAACAGGGTCGTGCTCGCCGCGGTCGGTGAGACGCGCGTCGGTGCGCGCGGCAGCAGCGACACCGCACCGGCCTGGTTCAACGACAGCCTCGCCCGCCTCTCCGACTGGCAGTGGACCCAGACCATTGACGCTGCCGTGAATGGCAAGTTCGCGATCAATTGCGTCATCAATCCGCTGACCGCACGCTACCGCTGTCGCAACGGGGAGCTCCTCGATGGCGGCGAGCGCGAGCACGACCTGCACGGTCTCGCGCGCGAGGTCGAGGAGGCGCTCACGGTGCTCGAACTATGGCGCCCCGGCCCGTCGCTTCGTGATCGCGTCGAGCACGTCTGCCGGCTGACCGCCGCCAACCGCTCCTCGATGCTGCAGGACATCCTCACCGGCCGACCGACGGAGATCGACTACCTGTGCGGCGAACTGCTGCGCCGCGCTGCCGGACGCGTGGAGCTGCCGATGACCTCGTCGCTGTATGCGCAGCTGCACCCCGGCAGCGCCCCCTGAGCTAAGGCTGCCCAAGCCTGCGCCAGACGCGCCGCCGTTTGATTTACTTCATCAGATACGCCAGCTGGCCTGCGACCACCTCATCGAGAACCGATCGGAACTCACGCTGCGATGCATCCGCTGCCAGCACACGCTCCACGCGCCGCGTATCGAGGGCCGCGCGGGCCACGCCGGCGAGTCGACAGCCGCCGCGGTCGCAGCCGACGGATAGCGCCAGCTCGCCCTGTGGCACGCAGATATCCCGCACCCCCGTGCCGCTCAGACGGCGGCGCGAATCACTGTGCGTACCCTCGCCGAGGACCAGCGCGCCGGGTGCAAGCTCCTTCACGATCGTCGTTATTCTGCGGTGGAGCTGTCGATAGTCCGACACGGCGAGCAGCTGCGCGGCACCCGGCGCCGCCGAGGGTGCGGCAACGGAAAGACAGGGCCCGGGACGCGCCAGCATCAGAGCAGCAGCGACGGGCGGCGCTGCCAGAGCGAGCAGCAGCAGGGCCCGCGCCCCGCCCGAACCGGAGGCCCAGTAGCGGCGCAGACCGGCTGCGAGCTGCCGTCGCAGGGGAAGGCGCAGCAGCGATTTCGGCAGCCTCGGCGCCCCGCCCGGCCGCAACGCCTGTCGACCTGCCGCCACGGCCCGCGCACCAAGCCCGCGCGGTGGCGACAGTTCGTGGCGGATCTTTTGCAGCGCCTCGCGCAGGGCCGCAACGTTCGGGGGGCGCTGTCGCGGCGAGGCAGCAAGAAGCCATTGCAGCAGCGCCTGCAGCGCAGGACGTGCAGCTTCGGGAACAGCGGGCAGCTCGGGGGGTACGCGCAGTCCGCGCTGCAATTCGCCACGGTCGATACCACCTTCGCGCAGAAACGGATGGCGGCCGGTCAGCATGCGGTGCAACAGGAGTCCCAGCGCGAAAAAATCGCTGGTCGGGCCGAGGGGCTCGCCGCGCAGCTGCTCGGGGGTGCACGCCTCGTCGCTGACGGCCAGGGCCTTCCCTCCCCCGCAGATCGACGCTCCGAAGTCGATCAGCAGCGCACGCCCCTGATCGTTGACCACGACGTTCGCCGCCGACAGATCGCCGTGGACGAAGCCCGCACGCCCGAGCGCCGCAAAGGCCGACGCGAGGTCCGAGGCAACAGCAAGGGCCGCTGCCGCCTCGAGGCATTCCTCGCAGCGCAGGAGCTGCGCGAGCGAGGCGCCGGGAACGTAGCGCGTGATCAGCGCCAGGCGACCGCGATGGGCAATCACCTCGATGATATCGACAATCTGCGGACTGGCGAGCGCAGCCAGGCGCCAGGCCTCCTGCTGCACACGCAGTCGCTCCCTCAGGCCGCCGTCGTAGCGGTACAGCTTGATGCAGACGCGGCGCTGCAGCCGCGTGTCCACCGCCAGGAAAACATCGGCCTGACCACCCTCTCCGAGGGCGCGCAGCAGGCGGTAGTGGGCGAGTCCGTGAATCATCTCAGGACCTGCGCCGCAGCCCGGCCGAGCCCAGCTCGCTATCCGCTGCGGAAGACAGAGACCGGCGCGGCGGGCCCGCTTCGTGCACGCTGCCCAGCGCCCGGTGCCGATCGACAAAGCGAGTCTGCGGATCGGTCTCCAGCGCGCGCAGACGGCTCTGGAGACCGCGGCGCGACACGCGCAGACGTCTCGCGGCGGCGATCGCATCACCGCGGCAGGCATCGAGGGCGTCGAGGATCTCGGCGAGCGGCAGATCGATAGCCAGGCGACAGTTCGGCGACTGCTTCACGCGGCGATAGACAGCGGGCCTCGAGGCGTCCAGATCGCGCGCCAGCTGCGCTACCTCGAATTCCGCAGCCTCCCAGGCGCGCTCGAACGCCGCCTCGTCCAGCGCGGCGAGTCGCGAGCGGCTGCGACGGGCATGGGATCCGCCAACCGTGGCCGGATCGATCGCCGCTTCGCCCGCGGACTCGGCCGGCAAGGACATCGTCTGCACGCTGGCTTCGAGGCGCTGCAGCAGGCTCGCAAAGGCGCGGTCACCGCCGTCGAGCACCACGAGCGCCAGCTCGGCGGCAAAGTGCTCCAGCTCGCGCACGTTGCCGGGCCAGCCGCGTTTAAGGAGGGCATCGACCAGCCGCAGCCACTGCCATTGGGCGAGCGGCGAGCAGTCCTTCGGCAGCGCTCCATGACCATCGAGAAAATGCGCGAGCAGCAGACCCGTGTCCTCCCTGCGCTCGACAAGCGGCGGCAGATGGATCTCGCGCGCCGCGAGGCGGTAGCGCAAAGCCTGACGGAAAGGGAATCCCGCGTCATCGGGATGCCGCTCCATAGCGGCGATGACGCCCAGTTCCACCTTCTCCGGACGACCACCGAGCACCTGTACCTCGCGCTCCTGCAGAGCCCGCAGGAGGAGCGGCTGCAAGGACGCGGGCGCGTCACCGATCTCATCGAGAAACAGCGTGCCACCGGCGGCGCGCTGGAAGAATCCGGGGCGATGCGCATCGGCCCCCGTGAAGGCACCGCGCCGCGCTCCGAAGAAAGCGGCGGCGGCGAGGTCCTCGGGAATCGCCGCAACGTTGACCGGCACCCAGGGTCCGGCGGCGCGCGGGCCGAGCTCGTGGAGCGCGCGGGCAGCGAGCTCCTTGCCCGTACCCGTCGGACCCACGAGCAGCACATCGCCGCCCTGGCGAGCCGCGCTACGGACCTGCTGGCGCAATGCGCGCATGCGGCGACCCGCGCCGCGCAGGCGCCGCAGTGATGGCGCGTCGGCACCCGCGATTTCATCGGACCGCTCGCCCTGAGCGTCCTCGTGCAGGCGAAGGTGAAGCAGCACCTGGTCGGCCAGGGCGAGCGAGAAGCCCTGCGCGAGTTGCTCGCGATGCAACTCGCAGGCTGCAGTGACCACGGTTCCGTTCAGGCGAAGCCGCGACGAGCCGGCGCGACGATGCAGCGTGAACACGCCCGCCTCACCGACGATCGAGCAGGCCTCGCGGCTGACGAAACGGTCTGCGATTTCGATGCGCCTGCCGTCCGGAGCCTCAAAGTCAGGAGACAGACGCCCTAGATCAAGGCGAGAGCCGTCATGACGGACCTCGACCTCAAAAAGGGCGCCGATGCAGTCGGGATCGCGGTGCCAGGCCACGACAACCTGCCAGCACGCCCGAGCCTCTTCAGCGGCGTCATTGAACGGTGGCAGGTCGCGCGTGCGCAGCGTTCCTTCCGGCCCTTCCGCTCCTTCCGCTCCTTCTGCTCCTTCTGCTCCTTCCGCTGCCTCCAAACCCGCCATCCCGATCCGCCCGTCCCGTCACCAATCAGCATAGTCACCGGTGCAGATATTTCCTCGCGAGAGACGAGACCCTGGTCGCAGAAGGGATGCTGCAGACGCGGCGTCCGGAATAGCGTGAACCCGGTCACACGCGCAGCGCGACACGGCTGGCTCGCGCATCAAGGCCTAGCGCAGCGGCTGATCCACGGCACGCAGCGCGGCGCGCAGACGCTGCCAGGAAAAAGCCGGTCCCGGATCGGTCTTGCGTCCCGGCGCAATGTCGCTGTGCCCCACGATCGGTGCCTGGCGGAGCGTGGCGTAGCGCGAGCGCAGCACGCGAAGAAGCTCACTCAGGGCGTCGTACTGGGCCGCTTCGAAGGGCGTCGTATCGGTGCCCTCGAGCTCGATGCCAATGCTGAAATCGTTGCAGTTGGCGCGTCCGGCAAAGGCGGAGACGCCGGCATGCCAGGCGCGGTCGTTGCAGGAAACGAACTGTGTCAGCCCGCCTGCGCGGTCGATCAGGAAGTGCGCGGACACGCGCAGTTCCTCGAGTCCCGCAAAGCTGGGATCGGCGCTGCAGTCGAGATGATTGCAAAACAGCGCCTCGATGGAGCCCGTGGCAAAGCGACCGGGAGGCAGCGAGATGTTGTGGACCACGACGAGGCCGGGCACGCAGCCGTCGGGCCGCGCATTGTAGTTGTCTGACGGCAGGGCCCGGGCCCCACGATGCCAGCCCGACTCGTCGATCACCGCGTTCATGCGCGCATTGTGCGAAGGCGGCCCGCGTCACACAAGACCGCACCATGGCCGATACCCGCGCCCAGGTACCGCTGTTACCATGCGTGCACACCAGAGTCGTCGCCACCATGCCCACACCCAGCAAAGCCGTCGCAGCCTCCATCGTCCAGGCCAACGTGGAAACCGCCCTGCGCGAGGACCTCGGCAGCGGCGACATCACTGCCGAACTCCTGCGCGAAGCGGAGACGGCCGAGGCCAGCGTGATCACCCGCGAAGCGGGGGTGCTGTGCGGGCGCGCCTGGGTCGATAGCGTCTTTGCCAGCGTGGACTCGCGCTGCGAACTGCGCTGGCATCGCGACGACGGCGATCGAATCGCCGCCGGCGATCTTCTCTTCGAAGCTCGCGGTCCGGCGCGCGCTCTGCTCACCGCCGAGCGCACGGCGCTCAATTTTCTGCAGACGCTGTCGGGCACGGCCACGCGTGCGCGTTTCTATGCCGACCTGGTTGCCGGCACCGGTGTTCGCCTCCTCGACACGCGCAAGACCCTGCCGGGACTGCGCGATGCCCAGAAGTACGCCGTCCGCTGCGGAGGCTGCTACAACCATCGCATGGGCCTTTACGACGCCTACCTGATCAAGGAGAACCACATCCTTGCCTGCGGAGGTATCCACAGCGCTGTGATGCGCGCCCGCGAACAGGCGCCGGACAAGGCGGTGGAAGTGGAGGTGGAAACTCTCGACGAGCTGGATCAGGCGATCGACGCCGGCAGCGACCGGGTCATGCTCGACAACTTCAGCCTCAACGACCTCGCCGAGGCTGTTCGTCGCACCGACGGCCGCGTGGAGCTCGAAGCCTCGGGCAATGTCACTACGGAAACGCTCATCGACATTGCGCGGACGGGCGTCGACTTCATATCGATCGGAGCGCTGACCAAGGACTGCAAAGCGCTCGATCTGTCGATGCGACTGGCCTGATGCGGGCTGAGCAATATCAGCTGCACCACTCACAACCGCAGCGTTCGAGACTCCGGCGGACCGTCCCTGCTTTACTCAAGCTGTTCGCGTAGCTCCATCGGCGCCGCTGCTCTGAACAACGCGCTCGACGGACGCGTTAACGTCGCAAGGAACAGACTCCGATAGAAGCATCCGGCGGCTCGCCCCTGCTTTACTCGAGCTGCTCGCGTAGCTCCATCAGCGCCGATATCCTTAACAACGCGCTCGACGGACGCTCGAGCAAAGCAGCGCCGATCCACTCCCGGCGTTCAGGATGTGGCGCTTTCGTTCCGGGGAAACTGCGCCGGCGAAACTAAGTTCGACCAGGCCCCGGCCCCAAGCGCTGTTGCAGTAGCAGCCACATCCCGGGCATGGCCCAGGAGCCGCGGCCGGCAGTCCTTTGGGCGTCGTCGAGTGCCTCGAATAGTGCGCAGGCCGCGCTGGAGCTGCGCGAGCAGCCCAAAGGACTGCCGACCGCGGCACCACCTACCGAAGGCACCATCAGGACCCAGCACATGCAATAGATTCTGCTCTCAAAGAAGAGCAGTACGACTCACCAGAACGCCATTACGATCAGCGTAGACAAAATCCCCCGGATGCACCGTAGAGCCGCCAAGCTCGATGGCGATATCCCGCTGCCCTTCGCCGCGCTTATCGGTCTTCTGCGGACAGGAGCCGAGCGCCTTGATACCGAGGTCCAGCGTCTCCAGGATTTCGACATCGCGCACGACGCCGGCAATCACCAGGCCTGCCCAGCCGCTCTCGACGGCTTTTGCCCCAAGCTGATCGCCGAGAAGCGCGCGGCGGCGCGACTCGCCGCCGTCGACGACGATGACGCGTCCTTCGCCCGGCGTCTGTACCAGCTCCTTGATCAGCGAATTGTCCTCGAAGCACTTGACGGTCACGGCGGGGCCGCTGAATACCTGGCGGGCACCGAAGTCGATCCATGGCAGGATCAGCGCCCGCGCCTCGGGCGCAGCGTCGGCGAGGTCCGGGGTGGTGAATTCGCTCACAGCCAGCCCACCGGGTAATCGGTGAGGGCGCCGCCAGCAGCGGCCACCGCGCCGGCGCTGGCCTCGCAGCGCGGCAGAATGCTCCCGGCGTAGAACGCGGCCGTGGCGATCTTGCGCGCGTAGAACTCACGGTCGCTGCCTGCGGCAATGCGGGACTGCGCCACCGCCGCGCCGCGGGCCAGTTGCCAGCCACCGAAGAGGCAGCCGGTCTGCATCATGTAGTCGAAGGCGGCGCCGCGAGCCGCCTCGGGGTTGTTCGTCGCCATCTGCAGGATCGTTTCCGTGGAGCTGCGCTGCAGCGCCGCGACGTCCAGAAGCCGCTGGGCAATGGTGCCGAGACGTCCACCGAGCTCGCGCATTGCGCGCGCGTCCGTCTCGAGCTCGTCGAGCACCGTTGCCATCGCCGCACCCCCGTCGCGAGCCAGCTTGCGGCCGACCAGGTCACCGGCCTGAATACCGTTCGTGCCCTCGTAGATTGAGGTGATGCGCACATCGCGCAGGTACTGCGCCGCTCCGGTCTCCTCGACGTAGCCCATGCCGCCGTGCACCTGCACGCCGAGAGACGTCAGCTCGACGCCGACTTCGGTCATCCAGCCCTTGATCACGGGAATCATCAGGTCGATACGCGTCTGTGCCGCCTCGCGCTGCTGCGACGCCCCGTAGTGCGCCAGATCCATGGTCACGGCTTCGCTATAGGCCAGGGCACGCATCGCCTCGGTCAGCGCACGCATGGTCAGCAGCATGCGCTTGACGTCGGCGTGCTGGATGATCGGGACACCGCCCTGAATGCGCTCGTTGGCGTAAGCGACCGCCTGCTGGTACGCCCCCTCGGAAGCGGCGAGGCCCTGGATACCCACCTTCAGGCGCGCCTCGTTCATCATCGTGAACATGCAGGCGAGGCCGCGGTGCTCCTCACCGACGAGGTAGCCGACGGCACCGCCCTCATCGCCGTAGGCCATCACGCAGGTGGGACTGCCGTGGATGCCGAGCTTGTGCTCCGTCGATACGGGACGCAGGTCATTGCGCTCGCCGAGGCTGCCGTCTTCGTTGACCAGGTATTTGGGTACGAGGAACAGCGAAATGCCCGCCGAGCCCTCGGGTGCGTCGGGCAGGCGCGCCAGCACCAGGTGGATGATGTTTTCGGCGGCGTCGTGATCGCCCCAGGTGATGTATATCTTCTGACCGGTGATGCGGTAGTGGTCACCCTCGCGTGTGGCGCGGGTCTTCATCGGCGCCAGGTCCGAGCCGGCCCCGGCCTCGGTGAGATTCATGGTGCCGGTCCATTGACCGCTGTGCAGCCTGTCGAGGTAGCGCGCCTTCAGTGCTTCGCTGCCGTGGGCGGCGATCGCCAGGGCGGCGCCGCTGCTGAGAAACGGCGCCAGGGCGAAGGCCATGTCGGCGCTGTTCCACATTTCCGCCGCGGCCGTGCCATAGATCTCGGGCAATCCCTGGCCGCCCCACTGGGTATCAGCAGTGATGCCGAACCAGCCGCCCGCGGCCAGGGCCTTCATCGCCTCGGCATAGCCGGGGCTGATACGGACGCGACCGTCCTCGCAGCGCGCCGGGTGCGTATCGCCCACGCGGCGCAGCGGAGCGAGCACGTCGCCAGCGAGTTTGGCGGCTTCGTCGAGGAGCGCCGTGGTGAGCTCTTCCCCGACACCCAGCTCGGCGAAGCGCGGTAGCACACCCAGGCGTGGCCCTGCGTCGAGCACCTCGTCGATAAGAAAGCACATGTCTTCCACGGGCGCTCTGTACATGAAGCTCAACCTCTCACTCACAGCAGCTGATAGCCGCCAACCGCCGCCGCAGCGACTCTCGCGGACTCCGGTCCGCCGGCAGGCGCGGAGTATAGAGGCTTGGCAGCGAGGCTTCATCATCGGGATACTGGCACGACTGTGGCCCGCAGGGCTTCCACGGACCCGCCCATGAATCTGCACCGCATCGATCTCAACCTGCTCGTCTATCTCGACACGCTCCTGCGCGAGCGCAATGTGACGCAGGCTGCACAGCAGCTGAACCTGTCTCAGCCGGCCATGAGCAATGGCCTGCGACGACTGCGCACGCTGTTCGATGACCCGCTGCTGGTGCGCACCTCCGAGGGCATGGTGCCCACGGAGCGCGCGCTCGAACTCGAGCCCCTGGTACGCGATGCGCTGTCCCGAATCGACCAGGCCGTGCAGCCGCGCTCGGAGTTCCGCCCCGAGAGCGCCGAGGGCGTGTTCCGGATCATGGCCAGCGACTACGCCGAATCGACGCTGTTCCCTGCAGTCCTCGGCGCGCTTCGTGAGCAGGCTCCGGGGATCACCCTCGACATCATGACGCCCTCGGATGTGAGCTTCCTCGACGTCGAACGCGGCAAGGTCGACATGGTCATCAACCGCTTCGACACGATGCCCCAGTCCTTCCACCAGGTGCCGCTATGGGAGGACAGCTTCTCCTGTCTGCTCAGCCCCAACCACCCGGTCCTCGAGGACTTCACCCTCGACAACTACCTGAAAGCCGATCACGTATGGGTGAGCAAGACCGGCATGGGCGTGGGCGTGGGCGTGAATCCCGACGACGTGCAGCGCCTCGGCTGGGTCGATCTGGCGCTCAACAAGCTGGGGCGCAAGCGCCAGATCCGCGTGTTCACGCGGCACTACCAGGCGGCGATGACCCTGGCGGAGCACAACGACCTGATCGTCACGCTGCCAACGCGCGCCGCGCTGCTCAAGCGCGACAACCCGCGCCTGGTGCGCCGCGACCCACCGCTGGCGATTCCGGCGCTCGAGCTGAAGATGGCCTGGAGTCCGCTGCTCCAGCACAACCCGGGCAACCGCTGGCTGCGTCGTCTCATCCGCGCCACAGCCAGTGATATCGTGAAGCACGAGGCGGACGCTGGGGTCGACTGAAGTTCCGCTCGCCTTGCTGCGCTCCGCCCCGTCACAACATTCACCGCAAAAATGCCCGCGATCAAAGCCATATTCTTGGGAAATCCAGGTGCTCGCCTTAGACTACCGCGCGCTCGGAAACAGGGAGATGCAAGAAATGACGACGCAGCGGGTTGAACGTGCCGGACTGCAGGTTGCCAGGGTCATCGCCAGCCTGGTGGAAGAGGAAATCTGTCCCGGCACCGGGGTGGACAGCGACACCGTGTGGAGCGCGCTCGCGGCGATCGTGAGAGACCTGCGGCCGCGCAACGAGGCGCTGCTTGCCGAGCGTGAGGCACTGCAGCAGAAGATCGATGCCTGGCACCGCGAGCATCCCGGCGCCGACTACGATCGCGCGGCCTACCGGGCCTTCCTCGAGGAAATCGGCTACCTGCTCCCCGAGCCTCAGGCCTTTGAGGTCACGACGGAAAACGTCGACGACGAGGTCGCCCGGATCGCGGGTCCGCAGCTCGTGGTTCCGGTAATGAACGCACGCTACGCCCTCAACGCCGCCAATGCGCGCTGGGGCAGTTTGTACGACGCGCTCTACGGCACCGACGCCATCGCCGAAGACGACGGCGCCGAGCGCGGCGGTGACTACAATCCCGTCCGCGGCCAGCGCGTTATCGCCTGGGGCCGCGACTTCCTCGACCGTCATTTCCCGCTGAACGACGGCAGCCATCACGACGTGGACGCCTACCGCCTTGCGGCGGGACAGCTGCATGCGCGCATCGGTGACAGCGATCGGAGCCTCGCTGACGCCGCGCAGTTCCGCGGCTACCGCGGCGACGCCTCGAACCCCGAGGCCATCCTCCTGCGCCACAACGGCCTGCACGTCGAAATCCAGATCGACGCAACGAGCGCCATCGGCGCAACGGACCGCGCCGGCGTCAAGGACCTGCTGCTCGAAGCCGCCGTAAGCACGATCCAGGACTGCGAGGACTCCGTTGCCGCCGTCGATGCCGAGGACAAGGCCGTCGTGTACCGGAACTGGCTCGGGCTGATGAAAGGCGACCTCAGCGAACGTTTCCGCAAGGGCGACGAGGTGCTTACGCGCCGTCTCAATCCCGACCGACGTTACACCGCAGCCGACGGCGGCGAACTGGTGCTGCACGGGCGAAGCCTGCTGTTCGTGCGCAACGTCGGCCACCTGATGACCAACGAGGCGATCCTCGATAGCGACGGCCGCGAATTGCCCGAGGGGATGATGGACGCGCTGTTCACCGCGCTCATTGCGCTGCACGACCTCCGCGGCAATGGCGACATCCGCAACTCGCGCTGCGGCAGTGTCTACATCGTGAAGCCCAAGATGCACGGCCCGGACGAGGTGTCCTTCACCGTCGAGCTCTTCGAGCGCGTCGAGGACGCCCTGGAACTGCCGCGCAATTCGCTCAAGCTCGGGATCATGGACGAGGAGCGCCGCACGACGGTGAACCTCAGGGAGTGCATCCGCCGGGCACGGGAGCGCGTGGTATTCATCAACACGGGTTTCCTCGATCGCACCGGCGACGAAATCCACACCAGCATGGCGGCAGGCGCAGTCACCCCCAAGGGCGACATGAAAAGCGAGACCTGGATTCAGGCCTACGAGAACTACAACGTCGACGTGGGTCTTGCCTGCGGTCTGCCCGGCCACGCGCAGATCGGCAAGGGCATGTGGGCCATGCCCGACCTGATGGCGGCCATGCTCGAGCAGAAGATTGCGCACCCACGCTCCGGGGCGACCACGGCCTGGGTGCCCTCACCCACGGCGGCAACGCTTCATGCCACGCACTACCACGATGTCAACGTAGCCGACGTGCAGGCCGAGCTGCGCTCGCGCACGCCCGCATCCGTCGACGACATCCTCGCCATCCCGCTGCGCGGCGCCGCCGGCCTCGACGACGATGCGATTCAGCGCGAACTCGACAACAGTGCCCAGGGCATCCTCGGCTACGTGGTGCGCTGGGTTGAGCAGGGCGTGGGCTGCTCGAAGGTGCCCGACATCAACAACGTCGGCCTGATGGAGGACCGGGCGACGCTGCGCATCTCATCGCAACACATCGCCAACTGGCTCGCCCACGGTGTCTGCAGCGAAGCGCAGGTGCAAGCGACGCTCGAACGCATGGCCGAAATCGTGGATACGCAGAATGCAGGCGATCCCGCCTATCGCCCGATGGCACCCGATTTCGACACCAGCGTTGCTTTCCAGGCCGCCTGCGACCTCGTATTCAAGGGCGCCAAACAGCCCAGCGGCTACACGGAGCCCGTGCTGCACCGCCGGCGGCGGGAGTTCAAGGCACGCCAGGCTTCACGCTGAAGCGCAGGCCGCTCAGCCAGCGATAGCCTGCACCGCCGGCAGGTAATCGTAGCCGAGCGCCTCGGCAACGGCGGCGTAGGTCACCTTACCGGCGTGCACGTTGAGGCCGTCGCGCAGGTAGCGATCGTCCTCGAGCGCCTGGCGCAGCCCCTTGGAGGCCAGCGCCAGCACGAAGGGCAGCGTGGCGTTGGTCAGCGCCAGCGTAGAGGTGCGCGCAACGCCCCCCGGCATGTTGGCCACGCAGTAGTGCACCACGCCGTCGACGATATAGCAGGGATCCTCGTGCGTGGTCGGTCGCGAGGTTTCGAAGCAACCGCCCTGGTCGATGGCGACATCGACCATCACCGATCCCGGCTTCATCCGCTTCACCAGGTCGGCGCTCACCAGCTTCGGCGCCGCCGCTCCCGGTATCAGAACCGCGCCCACTACGAGATCCGCCTCGATGGCCAGGCGCTCGATCGCGTCGCTGGTGGAGTACAGCGTCTTCATACGGCCGCCAAAGAGCGTATCGAGTTCCTTGAGGCGAGTGATCGACCGGTCGACGATCGTGACATCGGCGCCGAGCCCCATCGCCATCCGCGCAGCGTTCGTACCCACCACGCCGCCGCCGATGACCAGCACGCGCGCCGGCTCGACACCGGGCACGCCCCCGAGGAGCGTACCGCTGCCACCCTGGGCCTTCTCGAGGCTGTGACAGCCCGCCTGTATCGACATGCGTCCGGCCACCTCGCTCATCGGCGCCAGCAGCGGCAGGCCACCCTGGGGACTGGTGACCGTCTCGTAGGCGATGGCGCTGGCACCGGACTCGACGAGCAGACGGGTCTGCTCGGGGTCGGGCGCGAGGTGCAGATAGGTGAACAGCAGCTGGCCTGGCCGCAGCATTCGGCATTCCACCGGCTGCGGTTCCTTGACCTTGACCACCATCTCGGCCTCGGCAAACACCGCCGCGGCGTCGGCAGCGAGATCCGCGCCGGCCGCCGTGTACTGCTCGTCGTCGAATCCGATCGCTGCGCCGCCGCCGCTCTCGATGAGCACGCGATGGCCGGCATCGACCAGTTCGCGAACCCCCGCCGGCGTCAGGCCGACGCGGTACTCGTGATTCTTGATCTCCCGGGGTACGCCGATCAGCATGGTGTGGTGACTCCTCTAGGCACGGCGGCAAATGGCGAGCGCAAGGGTACTCCTAGATGGCTTTCTGCGCTCTACCTCCCTGGGGTGGTCGGGTGCCGGCGCTCCCGCCTTCCCGGTCTCGCTCGGGCGCTCCCGGCGTTTCGCGACGCAGGCGGCGGCGCGTGTGTCAGGCCTGCCTGAGACGGGCTGCACAGAATCTGCCGAAGATCACCGCGATGCATCACGAGGAGGCGCCTCCCCATTCGCCCCACGGTTGTTGTGCGTATAATGTGGTGGCGTAAACGAGCGCGGATGTATGAACGAGAGAGTCAGCGGAAAACCCTCGGGCCTTACGGGCCGACTCGTCATCGAGGGTCTCCTCGATGCCGAGCAGGCGAGCAAGGCTCAGGCCGCGGCGGCAGACGAACGTATTCCCCTGGTTCGCTACCTGGTCGACCAGGTCAAGATCGACAGCCGCCGCCTGGTCAAGATAGCGTCGCAGGAGTTTGGCGCACCGCGCTTCGATCTCGACAGCTTCGATCAGCAGTTTCTTCCCGAGGGCGTGGTCGAACCGGATCTCGTCACCAAGCATCATGCGCTGCCACTCTTCAGCCGCGGCAAGCGCCTGTTCATCGCTGTATCCGACCCGACCAACCTCGCCGCCCTGGACGAGATCAAGTTCCATACGGGCATGTCGACGGAAGCGATTCTCGTCGACGAGAACAGCCTGCAGGCTGCCATCAATAAATGGACCGACGCCCAGGACGACATCGGCGGAGGTCTCGACAGTCTCGAGTCGGGCGAGCTGGACGACATCGACGTCGGCGCCGTCGAGGAGGAGCAGGGCCAGGACGACGACAGCGGCGTCGACGAAACGCCTATCGTCCGTTTCGTCAACAAGGTCCTCGTCGATGCGATCAAGCAGGGCGCCTCAGACATCCACTTCGAACCCTACGAAAAGGATTACCGCGTACGCTTCCGCACCGATGGCGTGCTCCAGGAGGTGGTCCGGCCGCCGCGAAACCTGGCGCCGAGGCTGTCAGCGCGCCTGAAGGTGATGTCGCAGATGGACATCTCCGAGCGGCGTCTTCCGCAGGACGGCCGGATCCAGATGAAGCTGTCGAAGAACCGCGCCATCGATTTCCGCGTCAACACGCTGCCGACACTCTTCGGCGAGAAAATCGTCCTGCGGATTCTAGACCCCACGAGCGCGCAGATGGGCATCGACGCCCTCGGCTACGAGCCCGAGCAGAAGACGATGTACATGAAGGCCCTGAACGAACCGCAGGGCATGATCCTGGTGACCGGCCCCACGGGATCGGGAAAGACCGTGTCGCTTTATACGGGCCTGAATATCCTCAATGAGCCCGAGCGCAATATTTCGACGGCCGAAGATCCCGTTGAGATCAACCTGTCCGGAATCAACCAGGTCCACGTGAACGCGAAGGTCGGCCTCAATTTCGCCGAGGCCCTGCGCTCCTTCCTTCGCCAGGATCCCGACGTGATCATGGTGGGAGAGATCCGCGACCTCGAGACGGCAGAAATCGCGATCAAGGCGGCTCAAACGGGACACCTGGTCCTGTCGACGCTGCACACCAACAGCGCGGCGGAAACGATCACGCGCCTGCTCAACATGGGCGTTCCCGCTTTCAACGTGGCCACGTCCGTGAGCCTGATCATCGCCCAGCGTCTCGGACGACGCCTGTGCAAGGAGTGCTGCGAGCCGGCCTCGGAAATACCGCGCGACGTGCTCCTCAAGGAGGGCTTTACGGAGGAAATGCTGCAGACGGCTCAGATCATGAAGGCCGTCGGCTGCGAGGCCTGCCGCGGCGGCTACAAGGGCCGCGTGGGCATCTATGAAGTCGTACGCATCAATCAGGAGCTGGCAAGCATTATCATGGCGGGAGGGAATTCGCTCGAGATAGCCAAGGAGGCGCGCAGGCAGGGCTTTGACGACCTGCGCACCTCGGCGCTGAAGAAATGCGCGCAGGGCCTGATCAGTCTCGAAGAGGTCAACCGCATCACGGTAGACTAGACTGAGGCTGCTTCGCGACGAGGCAGGTCGAAGTTGGTGAACAGCGCGGCGCGAAAACTCGAAGCGCTCAGGCGCGTGGTTAGGGAAGCGTGGTCAGGCAGCGGTCGGGCGATCGAATCTCGGGCGGCTTGAACACACGCAATCCCACAAGCAGACGGTGCGAATGGTGCGATAGGCATGGCGACGGCGACCAGCGAAGCGTTCCTCTGGAGCGGCACGGACAAGAACGGCCGGCAGACCAAGGGCGAAATCAACGCGCCCTCGCAGGCCATGGCCCGGGCGCAGCTGCGCCAGCGCGGCATCAACCCACGCTCGGTCAAGCGCAAGCCCAAGCCGCTGTTCGGAGCGCGCAGGAAGCCGATCAAGGCCGCCGACATCGCCGTGTTCACCCGACAGCTCGCGACGATGATGAAGGCGGGTGTTCCCCTCGTGCAGAGCTTCGACATCGTGACCGACGGACTCGAAAACCCGTCGATGCGCGAACTAGTCACCAAGATCAAGAACGACGTGGCCTCGGGAAGCGGACTTGCGCCCTCGCTGGAGAAATACCCGCGCCACTTCGACGAGCTGTTCTGCTCGCTCGTCGGCGCCGGTGAATCGGCGGGCACGCTCGAGACCATGCTCGATCGCGTCGCGACCTACAAGGAAAAGACCGAAGCGCTCAAGGCCAAGATCAAGAAGGCGCTGACCTACCCCGCGGCGGTCATCGTGGTCGCCCTCGTGGTCACCGGCATTCTGCTGGTAAAGGTCGTGCCGCAGTTTGCCGAGACCTTCCAGAGCTTCGGCGCCGACCTGCCGGCCTTCACGCTGTTTGTGTTGCGTCTGTCCGATTTCATGCAGCAGTGGTGGTTCATCATCCTCGCCGGCCTGATCGCCGCCGTCTACGTGTTCAAGGAAGCGCGGCTGCGCTCCGTGACCTTCGCTGAGAACATCGATCGAGTGATGCTCAAGGCGCCGATCTTCGGACAGATCGTGCACGACGCCGTGGTCGCGCGCTTTTCGCGGACGCTCGCCACGACCTTCAATGCCGGTGTTCCCCTCGTCGAGGCGCTGGAATCGACGGCCGGCGCCGCGGGTAACTCGGTGTACGCCAAGGCGATTCTGGTGATCCGCGACGACGTGACCACGGGATCCTCTCTGTACCAGTCGATCAAGTCCACGGGCTTGTTCCCCAACATGCTGCTGCAGATGGTATCGATCGGCGAGGAATCGGGCGCCCTCGACGAGATGCTCGACAATGTGGCGAACTACTACGAGGAGGCGGTGGACAACGCCGTCGACAACCTGAGTTCGCTGATGG
>JAZBOX010000014.1:0-3311 GCA_036351355.1 Halieaceae bacterium | reverse complement strand
GTCCAGCACTTCCTCGCGGTCCGTGTTTGGGCCGGGCTCCGGCTGGGGCCACTGTCCGTAGACAGGATCGAAGGCGTCCAGGAACAGATATGCGGCCGGATCCAGGGTACTGATATCCGTGTCCGGACCGAAGAAGCCGGGCCGGTAGCGCAGGATCAGCTGACGGTTGTCGAAGCGATCATAGTCAGCCCCGACGAGGAGACGATGCTTCAGGGCACCGGTCTCGAACTGACCCGCCAGCTCCGCCCGCAGCACCGTGTAGTCAGATTCGTAATCCCTAAAACGAAAGAAGCGCGAGAGTGTCCGACCGTCCAGGAACAGCGTCTGTCGGCCTCCGAAGTTTGGTTCGGAAGCATTGCCCGTGAAGGAGGTGTCTCGATAGCCCAGGCCCGCCAGCAGGCTCCAGTCATCGGAAAAATTGTGCTGCACCTCCAATTGATGCCCGATCACCTCCGTCTCGATGGGGCCGTCGCCAGGCTCTCCCGAAAAGGTTCCGCGCGGGGTGAAGCCGGACTCCTCCGTGAAGGCGACACCGCGGTCGAAGGGGATGTCCTGGCGCGTGTATTCCAGTTCGTAGGTGGCGCGCGTCTTCTCCGAAAGCTTCCATGTTACGGAGGGGTAGAAGCCAAGCTTCTCCGTCTCTACGGTGTCGCGAAAGCTTTCCGCGTCCTCGTAGAAGCCGACGAGGCGATACGCGATATGGCCAGCTGAACCAGCAGTGGACTGGTAGTCACCCTCGAGCCGCAGTTGGTTCCAGCGCCCAACAGTAGCGCGAACGTTAGCCTGCGTTTCGAATTCAGGACGTTTCGTGACCAGGTTGACCGTGCCGCCGGGCTCGCCGCGGCCGAATAGCGCCGACCTGGGTCCCTTCAGGACTTCTACGGACTCGATGCCGACAATGTCTCGAGGTCCTGCGAAACCACGTCCCGCGTTGAAGCCGTTAACGAGAAACGCGCTGGGCAGGTTTATGTCGCCCGAGAACCCCCTGATCGAGAAGCTGTTCCACAGCCCGCCGAAGTTGTTTTGCCGCGCGACGGATGCCGACAGGTCGAGGGCGTCATTCAGATTGAGTGCGCCCGTATCGCGAAGCAGCTCGAGGTCGATTTTTTGGACAGCCGTCGGGTTCTCCAGGTAATCGAAGTTACCCTGGTAGGCACGACGCTCGCCCAGGACGAATACTTCCTCGAGCGTGGGGCCGCGTTGCGCAAGCGCCGGCCCTGCCGCGCAGCTGATCCCAATACAGATTGACGCAAGCTGCGCGCCCGCAGCGCCTATGGCTTTGGTGTGTTGACTCAAGACGAATCTCTCTTTTTTCGATTGGGTGCCAATTTCGGCTCTCACTCTGCGGAAAGGAAAGCCGAACGACCGTGTTAGGTTATAACATTTTCACCTGCGCAGCAGCTGCCATGAGCCGCAACAATTTCGCGTAGCGTCGACAGCGCCAAGACTTGTCAGCTCCGGCCCTCTATTGCTGGAACGCGATCGGTCCGCTTACGCGTAGATCACGTTGGCGCGGGAATGCCGGCTGAGTTGGTGGGCATTTCAACGCTGGCGGACGCCTCAGCCTGAGAAACGCTCCGTTAAATTAGTGAAGGCGAGCCGCACGGGCGCCCCCGGGCGCTTGCTGAATTTCGCAACGCTTTGAGAAAGAGTGGATCCACTCCCGGTTACTCGACGCCGAGCGTTACAAGCCCTGCGCCAGCGTGAACCGGAGGTGCGTGTCGCAGCATGAGCACGACCCCGCGTAGCGGGGCACGGACTTCGGCGATCTCGTCGCCAAAGTAATCCCGGACGACGCCGAGAAGCGCACCTTCCTCGACCAGTTCGCCGATGGAGCACAGCGGTTCGAAGAGTCCGGTGACGGGAGTCTCGACGTCCTCCAGTCGCTCATAAATGATCTGGCCGCCCGGGGAAGGAAATTCTCCCGGGAGCATCTCGAGCGCCACGATAAGCCTGCGCAAAACGTCTGAGTAGGCGCGCACGTCGTCCTCATCCGTTCGGCCGCGATCGCCAATTTCAATCGTAAGGCCGGGCTTGCCGCGGGTCATGGCGGTATTTGGGTAGCTCACGGAGTTCGCCGGGTCGCGCGGACGGTCGCCGTACAGCACCACATGACGCATGTTGGACGCCATCGCCCAGGCCAGCGTGCGTGCGTCGAGCTCCTCGTCGCCAACGAACGGCGCGTAGATGTGGGGGTAGAGCCACTGGTCAGCGCTACCGGAATGCAGGTCGGCGAGATAGTCGCTGCTGGCAACGATCTCTGTCGTGAGGAAGTGCGCCAGGCGCTCCGTGGGTGTGCCTCCGTAACTGCCGGGGAATTCGCGGTTGAGATTCTTGCCGTCGACCGGATGTAAGGGGCTCAGGCCGTTTTGATGAAGCGCCGGTAGATTCGCCGCGTGCACGAGGACCAGCGTGCCGGCGAGTTGCGCCGGATCGACCTCCCGGCGAAGGCGCTGCAGGGCCATGATCGAGGGAAACTCGTCGCCGTGCGTACCGGCAGACAACGTGAGCACCGGACCTTCATGAGTACCGTGGAAGGCCGTGATCGGGATAGAGCCGGCCTCGTCGCCGATTTCGGCGGTAAAGCTGTTGCGCGTGCCCGCTGCGGTCTCGAAGCCGGCCAGAACAAAGGCGTCACGAGCCGCAACAGTGGATGCGTACCCCAGTACCAGCGTTAGAAAGGTGAGAACTTTCGTGAGCATCGCAGAAGAGAGGATGGAGGATGTCATCGGAGGCAACGGTAGTGGCTGTCCCAGAATGGTACACATCGGTCTGTCCAGAAAGCGAATCGGCCCGGTGGTGCTGCTCGGCGCTCTGCGGCATTGATCTCTCGGCTGGCCGAGCGATATTGACAGTGAACACATGGGCGAGGATGATGCTCCGCCGAAAACCACGGCCTTGCATGCACATCCACGGCGCCCGGCGCCTCGCAGGCTGCTTCTGACCACGCTACGAAGCGCGGCCACCGACCCAGGGGATAGCAAATGATCTACCAGAGCGACGCGCTCAGCCTTGAGCGGCACGACGATAGCATCGTCGAACTGTGCTTCGACCTCAAGAACGAATCGGTCAACAAGTTTGACCAGGTCACGGTGCAGAGCCTCACGGAAGCGCTCGATGCCCTCGAAAAGGAGACCAATGTTCGCGGCCTTCTCGTGACCAGCGCCAAGGGCGTGTTCATCGTCGGCGCCGATATCACCGAGTTCACCAGCCTCTTCGACTCCGCCGGCGACGACATCGCCGGCTTCACGGCCCACAACAACGCCAACCTCAACCGCCTGCAGAACCTGCCCTACCCCACGCTGGCGATG
>JAZBOX010000013.1:0-17191 GCA_036351355.1 Halieaceae bacterium | reverse complement strand
CTACCGCCTCGCGCACGCTCTCGGGGACGGGCGTGGGCCGCCTGGTCTCGCGGTCGACGAACACCTGCACAAAGCTGCCTCGGGCCAGGGCGCTGCCGTCACTCACGCGGGTCAGTTCAAAGGAAACCGTCGCGCTGGTGTTTCCGATTCGCGTGTAGCCCACGCTCACCTCGACCTCGTCTCCCGCGAGGCACTCGTGCAGGTAGTCGATGTTGGCGTTGGCAGTAAACGTGTAGGTGGGCAGGGACTCGGGGTCGCTCCAGTCGAATCCGAGCGTACGCATGTAGTTACCCGTCACCTCGTCGGCGAAGACGAGGTAGTTGGCAAAAAACATGTGGCCCTGCGCGTCCGTGTCCCGGTAGCGGATTCTCAGCGTTTCCCGATAACTCATTTCGGTGGATTCCGGCTGTCAATGAAGCGCGGCATGATACAGCCCCGCCGCAGAGGTCAGCACCCCTGACTTGCTGCCTCCGCCTCAGCCGGCACGCTGCGCCAGCAGGCCGCGAATCCTCTCGTGCTCGGCCTCGTCGATGGGAAAGCGCCACATGAGCGCTACGGCGGCGAGCTTGAACAGCAGGCTCGGTGCCGCGTACAGCACGGCCAGGGTGCGCACGTCGTCCGGCGTATTGATGATCGTGGGATCGAAGCCGAGTCCATCGAGCGCGGGAAAGATCAGCCCGACGGCGAGCGCGTAGGCGAGCTTGGAAGCCGTGCCCCACAGGGCGAAGAACAGGCCGGGTCTGCGCTGACCGTTGTGGAGCGCATCCCATTCGATGAGGTCGCCGTTGATCGCTGAGGGCAGGGCGAGGTCGGCGCCGATCATCAGGCCCGTACCGACCACGACCGCGCCGTAGAGCAGCGTGTCGCCGGGCCCGAGGAAGGGCGCCACGGTGAAGAACAGGCAGGAGCCGATAACGGCGATTGACCAGGTCCGGTGCTTGCCGAGGCGGCGCGAGACTGTCACCCAGACCGGGACGGAAACGGCACTGCAGACGAAGTACAGGAACAGCATGAGCCCGGCGATACCCGGCCTTTCAAGCACGTGCGTCACGTAGAGCAGGAAGAGCGTGGCGGGGATGGCATTGCCGAGGCCGTTGAGGAGAAACGCCAGCAGCAGGCGGCGGAACGGTGACGGCCGGATCAGCAGGGCCCAGGCCTCGCGCGGGGAATTGCCTTCGGGGGTCACCTCGCCGCGATCGGGCACGAACAGTGCGGCGATGGGGATGGTGACGGCAAGGCCGGCCACCGTGAGCCAGGTGATGGCTTCGAGCGAGCGCTGTAGCGCGGCGTTGTCGCTGTTGTCGACGAGGAGCAGCGCGGCCAGCGTTCCGGCGAGACCGAAGATCACCCGTGCACCGGAGATGCGGCTGCGCTGATGGTAGGACTCGCTGATCTCTGCGCCCCAGGCGTTCATCGGCACGATGCTCATGGTTCCGGCAATGTAAATTGCCAGCGTCGCCAGCAGCAGGAAGCGGTTGCCTATGCCGTCGGGCGGATTGAACAGCAGCCAGACCGACAGCGCGATCAGCGGCGCGCTGGCGATGACCCAGATCTTGCGCCGCCCGAAACGCGCTGGCGTGTGGTCCGAGAGATAGCCCACCACCGGGTCCGTGACCAGATCCCAGAGCCGCGCCGCGAGGAGGATTCCGCCGACGGCGGCGAGCTTCAGGCCGAGCGCCTGCGCGTAGAAGGTCGGAACGATCACCTGAAGCGCGATAAAAGCGCCGGCAAGGGGGAAGGCCAGGGAGCCGTAGGCCGCAAGCGTTCCAAGGGCCGGGGCCTGTTCAGAGATCGATGCCGCTTCGCCGGCGGCCGGAGTTGTGGGTGGCATGGGCGTCTATACGCGCGCGCGGCGGATCGGTCTCAACCGCTGCGATGGAGCGACGGCGCCGGCAGGATGCTCAGGCCCGGCGCTGGAAGGCCATCGTCCAGTCCAGCTGGCGCCAGAGCAGCGCCGCGAACAGGAAATTCAGCTGCAGCAGGAGCGCGAGAACCCACTCGATGGCGTACTCGATGCGGTCGTGAACGGGCTCGTTGAAGGTCTCGGAGATCACGCTGCCGATGCCGATCGCGAGCATCAGTACACATACGCCAAGCATGCGCTTCGAGGTCGCAATAACGCCTGGCGATGGCTGCTGCTGGCGGCGCAGGGCGTCGGCAAACAGCAGCTGGGCAAGGTAGGTAAAGGAAAAGAACAGCACCGTCCCGATCTTGCGCTGCGTGCGCCACCAGTCACCGACCTCGCCGAGGACGATCACGTAAAGAACCAGGCCGAGGCTGGCGACGCAGCCGAGCGCGCGCATCCAGGTGACCCGATTGCCGGAGTCGCCCGTGGCCCGAAGCCAGTCCGCCTGCAGCCACCAGAACACGGCGATCAGCATGGCCGCCGGCAGCATGCTGCCCTTGAACACGAAGCTCGCCGGTGCGTTACGTCCCGTTGCGCTGATCGAAGTGCAGCTGTCGACGTAGGGCAGGCACCAGGGCACGTGGCCAGTATCTGCTGCCAGCAGGTAACTCAGGTGGACGGCAAGAAAGGGCAGCAGGGCGCAGCCGAGGGCAACCAGGAGCGGAAGCCGGCTGATACTGCGGGTTTGCACAGGGTTCATGCTTCGCGTCTATAATCCTCGCGCAATCCAGGGACCGTGATTATAGGAGCGAAAGCATGGACATACTCGAAATGGGCGCCTCGATGCTGGCTGACAAGCTGGGCACGACCATCGATGCGGACAGCATCGTCTCGGCGCTGGGCGGCCTCCTCGGCGGTGGCGATGGCCAGATTGACCTCGCGGGCCTGGTCAGTCGCATGTCGGCCAACGCCGATCTTGGCAGCCTCGTGAGTTCGTGGCTCGGCGACGGCGCCAACGAGATGTTCTCCGCCGACGGCGTGGCCGAGCTGTTCGGCAGCGACAGCCTGGCGAACTTTGCCGAGAAGATCGGTGTCGACAGCGCTGCTGCCGCCGGGGGTCTCGCCGACGTACTGCCGGAACTCATCGACAAGGCGAGCAGCGGCGGCAGTCTTCTTGACGCCGTCGGCGGAGCTGAAGGCCTTCTTGGAGCCGCGAAGTCCTTCTTCAAGTAAGCGAGTGAGAGGGAAGCGGCCGGGCGTTCAGATAGCGAGTACGCGCATTTTGCGCGGGAGATGCGTAAGCGTCTGGCTGAGGCCCATGGCGTAAAGGCGCTCCTTGTCCTGTGGCGGCAGTGCAAAGGCCACTGGAGAGATGTCGCCCACATCGATGATTACCGTGGACAGCCAGAACTCGTCGCTGACGAACTCGTGCGCGATGGTCGTGAGGAAGGTGTGGATCAGCATCGCCAGGTATCCGCGCAGCGGAACCAGCGGTGCGCCCTTCGGTGAAGCGAAGCCGCCGCTACCGCGCAGCTTGAAGATCACCACGGGCGTGCCGTCGCCGGACCAGTCATGGCGCAGCGCTTCCTCGGAGAGGATGCTGCCATCGGTCATGATCTTCTCACCGTGCGTCTTGAAGCTGAACAGCAGGGGCACGGACATCGAGTAGCGTACGGCGAGCGAGACGCGTTCCTTCGGTGTCGTCGCGCGACTGAAGACCTCGGCGGTTCCCGAGCGCACGTCCGTTGCGATCACGGTCAGGTCCGTGTCCAGATCCTCGAAGCAGCAGCCATCCATCTGCTCATCCATCCAGCGCTCGAAGCGGTCGCCATTCGAAAGGCCGCCGCTGCGCAGCAGCGAGAACAGGTTCTGTCCGAGAAAGTCGGAAAAGTTCGTGTCCAGCGCGATCTGGCGTATCTCCTCGAGCGAGCGCCCGGAGGCGCGCAGCGCGGCTACGATGCTTCCACCGGATACGCCGACTATGTGGGAGTAGTGAATGCCGAGGTCGTCGAGGCCGGCAAGAATACCGATGTAGGCAGGGAGACGGGCGCCGCCTCCGGCGAGCACGGGGATTAGCGTCGGCGTGGGCGCCGCTGGAGGCGGCGGATCCTGGTTCATCGGCATTCCCTGGGCCGGCGGAGCCCCATTAATATATACCCGATGTCCTCACTGCAAGCACAACCGTCGCCCGCGCATCCGTCGCCGAGCCGGATCGTGGTCATCAGCGACGGCAAGGCGGGCCACCTCAACCAGAGTCTCGGTCTCGCCGAGGCGCTGTTGCGTCTGCACCCGTCCCTGCAGCTCAAGGAGCTGCCCGCGCTGCCCCGCGGCGAGGCGCTGCGCGAGCTGCTGTGGCCCGGAGGGCCAAGGCTGCGGGCGCGGTTGCTGATCGGTGCGGGACACGGAACCCATCTGTCGCTGATTGCTCTTCGTCGCCGCGAAGCCTGCCCCGCCGTGGTGCTGATGAAGCCGTCGCTGCCGCGCGCCTGCTTCGATCTGTGTATCGAGCCGCGCCACGACGGCGGTGAGGCCACGATGCGGCGCTGGCTCACCGACGGGCCCATGAACCGGGTTCAGCCCGGTGCCAGCCGGGACCGCTCGGGCCTGATCCTGATCGGTGGCCCGTCCTCACACTTCAGCTGGGACCAGGACGCGCTCCTCGATCAGATCACGGCGCTGTGCGACGGCGAAACGGGCTGGTGCCTGAGCACCTCACGGCGCACGCCCCGGGCGTTTCTGGACGCGCTGCGCGCACGGAATATCACCGGTCTCGAGCTTGTCGACTGCGACACGCTCGACGGGAGCTGGTTGCAGGAGCAACTCCCGCGAGCGGAGCGCTGCTGGGTCAGCCCCGACAGCGTATCGATGGTATACGAGGCGCTCACGGCCGGCTGTGCCGTGGGCGTGTTCGACCTTGAAGCGAAATCCGGCAGCCGCGTGGCTTCGTCCGTTGCCGATCTCGATCGCCGCGGGCTGGTGACCTCCTTTTCCCGCTGCCTCGACGGCGCCCGTCCGGAGCCGCCCGAGCGCCCCTTCGCCGAGGCCGATCGAATCGCCGCCGCGCTGGTTGAGCACGGATGGCTGTAATCACCTACCTGATCTGCGCGCTTGTCGCCGCGGCCTTCGTCGTCAGCCGGCGCTTTGCCTGGTGGCGTCGGACGGTGCCCTATCGCTATCCGCGTATTCTCATGTATCACATGATCAGCGAGCACCGGGCGGGAGCGAAGTTCAACAAGCTCCGCGTACCACCTCGGTGCTTCGAGGAGCAGCTGCGCTGGCTGCAGCGCAGCGGCTGGCATTTCGCGCTGATGTCCGAGCTGCTCGGTGACGACGCGCTGCCGGAGAAGTCCGTGATCCTCACCTTCGACGACGGCTATGCTGACAACCTGATCGAGGCCGATCCGATCATGCAGCGCTACGGTGCCCGGGCCACGCTCTATCTGGTAGAGGACCGCTTCGACCGCGATTGGTCCACCAGCAAGAAGGCCCACCACGACAGTGGCGAGCTGATGCGTGAACCCAAGCTCAGCGATGAGCAGGTTGAGGCCATGCTTGCCAGTGGACGCTGGGAGCTCGGCGGACACACGCGAACGCATGCCAACCTCGCCCGGCTCGACGATGCAGCACGGCGCGAAGAAATCGCCGGCGCGCGACGAAGCCTCGGCGAACGCTTTGCCCAGGCCATGAGCAGCTTTGCCTATCCCTTCGGTATCTACGCGCCGGTCGACGTCGCCGCGGCGCGCGAGGCCGGATTCGCGAGTGCCGTTACCACGGTGGAAGGCATCTCCCGCGACCCGCGCGCCGATGCCTTCGAGCTGCCCCGGGTGAAGGTCGGCGGCAAGGACTCGCTGCGCGCGTTCCGCCTGCGCATGCGAACGGGCAGGCGCAGCGCCTGATCGGTCCCAGTCAGGGCGTCGCCGATGAGCTGCGCGCTGTTGGCGCCCGCCAGTCCTCGGGTGGCTTCTTTTTCCAGCGGCGATTGGTCCACAGATAGGTCTCGGGCTGCTCGGCAATGCAGCGCTGGGCGAGGTCGACGTAGGCCTTGAGCAGCGCATCGCCCTCGCTGTCGTGGGGCGGAAGGCTGATGAGGTGGAACTCGATTTCGTAGCGACCGCGGCTCAGGCGCCGGCACTGGGCGAAGAGCAGCGGCAGCGCGAGGGCGCGAGCGAGCTTTTCGGGACCGCGATAGAAACTCGCCGGTCTGCCGAGAAACTCCGTCCAGAACCCGCCATGCCTCGGCCCGGCCTGGTCCGCAAGGAGCGCGATGAGGCGTCGGCGCCCGCGACCGCGAACCACCTCGCGGCCGACGCTGGCGATGGTCATCGGCGTGGCGCCAAAGCGCGATCGGGCTTCGAGGATCAGCTGGTCCCAGAAGGGGCTGTGCAGAGGTTTGTAAACGGGGTCCACGGGCGCTCCGAGATGCTGCATCGCACTGTGCAGACTCCACTCCCAGTTGCCCTGATGGATCAGCAGCAGGATTGCCTGCGACGAGAGCTGGTTCGTGACCTCGAACAGCAGTTCCGGGTTTCTGAAACTCACGCCTTCGGCGAAGGCGGCGCTGGGCATGCGCGTGGAGCGGAGGATTTCCAGCAGCAGGTCGCAGAAATAGCGGTAGAAAGCGCGCTCGATCTGCAACCGTTCACCGACGGTCTTCTGCGGAAATGCCTGCGCCAGGTTCTCGCGAACCGTGGCGCGCCGATAGCGCAGCAGGTGGTAGGCGAGCAGGTAGGCGAGGCTGGAAAGTGCCTGCGCGACACCCTCGGGAAGGGCGGCCAGGGCACGCAGCAGCGCGCGCATCAGACCCCGGAGCTTCTCGGCGGACGCGGCAACAGCACCGGCGTTGAATCGCGATAGGCCTGATACGCGGGGTCCTCGCCCCAGCGCTTATCGGCGATGCGTTCGAGCATGGGTACGCCGCTCACGCGCGTCAACAGCAGATATACGAAGAGCGGCGATACCAGCGTCACGTACTGCCAACCCTCGAGGGCCGGCAGCGCGATGAACGCGATACCTGCCCAGAGCAGGATTTCACCGAAATAATTTGGATGGCGGCTCCAGGCCCAAAGCCCGCTGCTGATGAAGCGTCCACGGTTTGCCGGATCGCGGCGGAAGCGTCGCTTCTGTGCGTCAGCGACGGCCTCGATTGCAAAGCCGATCAGCCATAGCGCCGCGCCCGCGTAGGCCCAGGCACCAAGCGGTACACTGCGCGCGGAGGTCATTGCCGCCAGTGCCGCACCGGCGGTCATCAGGACCCACAGACCCTGCAGCGTCCAGGTCATGAGAAAGCGAAAGAAGAACGGTTTGATCCGATCAAAGCGCTGGTCCCTGCCATCGGCTCGAATGCGCAGGAACAGAAAGCTGCCCAGGCGTACGGCCCACAGCGCGATCAGCAGCGCGAGTAGCAGGGAACGCGCATCGCCTTTGACCGAGAGCGCCAGCAGCGCCGTCGACAGATAGGTCAGCGAGCCGGTGAGGTCGTAGTAGCGCTCGGTCTGGGCGACAAAGGCGGGCACGAAAGCGAGCCACTGTACGGCGAAGGCCAGCAGGGCGACGGCGGTGAATGCCGGCATCGGACCGAGTTCCAGCCCCCCGCGGCTGCCGGCGAGGGCCGTCGCTGCAGCGATGGCGATCGTGATGCTGATCCCGGCGATCGAGCGGCCAGGTGCCGGTGCATTCCTGTCATTCATGGTAGGGCTCCCTTCGAGGCGCGCGCAGTCTACCGTATCCCTGACGGCGCTCGCGGCATCGTCGAGCCTTGGGCTTTCGGCCCTCGCGGGCGCGGGCGTTATACTCGGCGCCCGGCTGCCTCGATCGACGTACCGCAATGCAGCCGGCGGCGCCCGCCCCCGCAGCGGCCCGAAACCGACACCCAGACGCGAGGTTACCTGCATGAATTCCGCTCTGCCCGAACGCGCCCGCTTCCATCACATGAAGGATGGGACGGCCGAGGACTGGAAGATCATCCAAAGCGAATTCAAGGGATTCGCCAAAGCGCTGCCCGACCGGATGCTCGACCACCTTCGCCTGCTTGAAGGTGACTGCGGCGGCTTCCCCATCGATCGCCTGACCCACTGCCTGCAGACGGCAACGCTCGCCCACAAGGACGGTCGCGACGAGGAGTATGTGGTCTGCGCCCTGCTCCACGACATCGGCGACACGCTCGGACCCTACAATCACGCAGACGTCGCCGCTACGCTGCTGCAGCCCTTCGTCAGCGAGCAGAATCACTGGATGGTCAAGCACCACGCAATCTTCCAGGGCTATTACTTCTTTCATCACCTTGGCCTCGACCGCGATATGCACAAGCAGTTCGAGGACCATCCTCACTATGCCTACACGCGAGAGTTCATCGAAAAGTATGACGCGCCGGCCTTCGATCCCGAGGCAGAAACCTTCCCGCTGGAGTTCTTCGAGCCGATGCTGCGCCGGGTGATGGCGGCGCCGAAGAGCTCGCTGTACAAGGCCGCTACGGAAGACTAGCGCAGGCGTTCAGGGGCACCGTCCCTGCTTGCGCTTCCGGCGCGCGACGCGCGATGAGGCAGGGCGCCTCGTGGCGTGCTGCAGTTCGGCTCGGCCTGCCACGCCGCGCTCGCCCTGCTGGTACTCTTTGCGTGGTGGAACAGCCGGGTCGGCGACCGCCGGCCAGCACGCTAATCGTCACGACCCGCGGGAATCGTCATGACCGTAGCCATTGTCGACATGCACAGTGCGGAGGCGGAAGGCGCCTTCATCGAAACGCTCCGGCACACGGGTTTCGCCGTGCTGCGCAACCCGCCGCTCGATGGTGAGCGCCTGCAGCGCATGGCCGAGGCATGGCGTGCGTTTTTCGTGTCACAGGAGCGCTGGGACTACCTCGCGCAGGAGGTTCCGTCGGGGAATACCAGCGGCTATATACCTCCCGAGGTGTCGGAAACGGCCGTCGGCCACAAGCGCAAGGACCTCAAGGAGTTCTTCCATATCGCGCCGGGCACGCACATGCCCGAGGCGTTGAAAGCAGACGCCTTCGCTCATCTCGCCGACGGCATTGCCCTCGGGCGCACGCTGCTCGAATGGGTGGACCTCCATTGCAGCGCCGATCTGACGCCGAAGCTGCGCGGCCGCCTCGCGTCGAGCCTGTCGCCGGAGCACAGTCTGCTGCGAATCCTGCACTACCCGCCGCTGTCCGGCGATGAACCCGAAGGCGCCGTTCGTGCGGCCGAGCACGAAGACATCAACCTGCTCACGATTCTTCCCGTATCTGCAGAGCCCGGCCTTCAGGTGCTCGGTCGCGACGGTGCCTGGCACGATGTACCCGGTCAGCCGGGAGACGTGATTATCAACTCCGGCGATATGCTGCAGGAGGCGAGTCACCGTCGACTGCCCTCCACCACGCACCGCGTGATCAATCCGCGCGACGCGGCGAGCAACCTTTCGCGCATCTCCATGCCCTATTTTCTCGCCCCCGAACTCGACCTGCGCCTCTCCGAGCGCCACACGGCCGGCAGCTACCTGCGCGAGCGCCTGGAGGCCCTGGCGCGCTAGAGCGGCGGCTGGCCGCCAAAGGCGGCGCTCAGCGTATCGAGGTAGAGCGCCTTGACCGCAGCCGCGTCGACCTCGACGCCCACTTCACAGCAAGGTCGATCAGCCCAGGCATCGGTGGCATAGCGCTCGGGCTGCGGGCCAGGAATCGTCTGCCCCATGGCGATGCCCTCGGTCACCACGCGCACGGGAGCACGCTCGTGGACGTAGAGCTGTGGCGCGAGCAGACAGGCAACGGCACTCGAGTCGTGGATCGGGCAGGCGCGCTCGCCACTGAGGCCGCTGTAGAAGTCGAAGTAGAAACGCGTGATAGCGTGGATGAAATCACCGGCTTTGCCTGCGCGCCTGCGCAGCTCATCGATGAAGGCCTCGTCCATGATCGTCTCCTGGGTCACATCGAGGCCGACGATGCGCGTCGCGATTCCGCTGCCGAACACGAGGTCCGCCGCCTGCGGGTCGCCGGCGATGTTGGCCTCGGCGACCGGCGACACATTGCCCACGTGGTCGCGCCGGAAGAACACCCCGCCCATCACCACCAGCTGCCCGATCAGCTCGGGCAGTTCGGGGCAGCGCTGCAGCGCCTGCGCGACATTGCTCAGGCGCCCGACCGCGACAAGGCTGAGCTCGCCCGGGTAGCGCTGCGCCAGCCGGACAATGGCATCTGCGGCGTACTCCTTCTCTGCGCATCGTTCCGGTTCGGGAAAATCGATCTCGCCGAGGCCGTTGGCGCCGTGAACGAAATCCGCGTAATCGCGGGTCAGCGCCGGGCCGACAGGGCCGTTGGCGCCGCGAAACACCGGTGCATCGATCGCGAAGCGCTCGCAGACGTGCAGCGCGTTGCGGGTCACGTTGTCGAGGCTTGCGTTGCCGGCCACGGTGGTGATGGCCTCGATGTGCACCGACGGTTCGGCATGCAGGAACAACAGCGCCATTGCATCATCGATGCCGATGTCCGTGTCAAAGACGACGCGTTTCATCGGCGGGACCTTCAAAGGAGAGCGCGAAGACGTGCGCCGCGCCGCAGCGCGCGTGGATCGCGCAACGCCGGCCACAGTAGCCGCTTCGACGCCTGAAGGCTTCGATCAAGGACCGCAGTGCCACGCTCGTGGATATGGCGCCGGTCGAGATCGGCCATGACTCCGGCGAATACCGCCTCCTTGCCCGTCGCCAGGGCGGGGCCGGCGAGGGCGCCGCGCGACGTGATCAACAGCGTATCGAGATCGCCGAAGCTGAGCAGCGTCGGCCGGGGTGAGGGGCGGTAGCGGTGCAGTCGCTTCCCGCGTGCGTGGCGTTCGATATTCGCGGCGGCACAGCGCCCCATGTCGATGGCGTGATAGGCCTGTTTCGATATCGACTGCGGCGCCTGTGCCGCATCGCCGACGACGAACACCTGCACGAATTCTTCGTGCTCGAGACTCGCCTTCACCGTGGCCCAGGCGCCGGGTCGGGCGAGGCCGCTCTCGCTCAGGAGCGGAGCCGGTGCGGGGCCACCGGTCCATATCGTTGCGTGGCTGCGCAGCCGGCGGCCGCTCTCGAGCAGCACCGTTTTCGCGGTGATGCGCTTAACGCGATCGTTGAAAATCAGCTCGACACCGTGATTGGCGCAGAGCGCTGCCAGGTGCTCGTGCACGGCGCGGCGGCTGTCCGCGAGCAGTCGCGATCGCGCTTCTACCAGGGTGATCCGGCGCAGGCGTCCGCGATAGGCACGGAGGATTTCTCCCAGCGCCTCGATGCCCTCGAGACCGCCGCCGATGACCGTGACGCGCGACTCGGATGTGTCGGCGATCCGGCGCAGGCGAGCGCGGATGGCGTCGACGGCGGCAGCTGACTTGAAGCCAAGCGCGTGTTCCGCCACTCCGCTGACGCCGTAGTCCGCGTCGACGGCGCCCGTGGCGACCACGAGGTAGTCCGCATCAATGCGCGTGCGGCCCAGATGCAGGCGGTGGCGGGCGGGTTCGATCGCCGTTGCGCGGGCGTGGACAAAGTGATGGCCGGCGCCGCCCATGGCTTCAGCCAGCGGCAGACGGACCCCGGCCGGACGTTTCACGCCCGAGAGGATCTCGTGGATGTTGGGCAGAAACTCGAAGCTTCGCCGAGCATCGACGAGCGTCACCGCAAAGCGCCGCGCATCGAGGGCATTGGCGCAGGCGAGGCCGGCGAAACCGCCGCCGAGGATGCACACGCCGGGCCGCTTCAATCGTCCTCCCGGCGCAGGCTGATGCTGGCTTCGCCATTGCTGTCCATCCGCGCCGACACGACGATCGGGCGGCAGCACACCTGGCAGTCCTCCACGTAGTCGACGCCGAAGTCGCCGCTATCGACGAGCAGCGTCAGCGGCTCCCAGCAGTAGGGGCAGGTGGCGCGCAGTTCCTCGAGGCCGATCACGGGGCAGCTTCGCCCTCGTCGCGCAGGCGGATTTCGCAGCGCTCCTGCGCGAGGAAGGCGCGGACTTCGTCATCGACGGTGAAGTTGCTCTTGTATTCCTCCATGCGCTCCGTGGCAAAGAGGCGCAGGCGCCGGCGGCGCAGGGCGCTTGCGAAGCGGCGGATTTCTTCCGGGCCCTCGAGAATCAGCGGCGGTATCTCGGCCTTGGACCCGTCGGGGGTCCTGGCGACCATGGTGAAGTAGGAAGTGTTGGTGTGGCGTTTGCTGCCGGTCTGAACATTTTCCGCGACGACGCGGATCCCGACGACAAGCGAGGTGGTCCCGACGTAGTTGACGGAGGCGATCATGGATACGAGGTCGCCCACCTCGGCGGGGGCAAGAAAGTTGACGTTGTCGACAGACACCGTCACGCAGTAGTTGCCCGCATGCTTGCTGGCGCAGACATAGGCAACCTTGTCCATCAGGGACAGCAGGATGCCGCCATGGATCTTTCCGCCGAAATTCGCGTAGGCGGGGATCATCAGCTCCGTGAGCGTGGATTGCGAGTAACTGACCGGATGGCCCTGCATGCGTTTCTCCCTGGCTTCCGGCGCTTTGCCGAGGCCCCGACCGCTTCGAGGGGGCGCTTCTGTTTTCTCTTCTACCCTGGCCGTTGCTTTTGTCTCTAGGGCTCTTCGGGTCTGGGGGAATTCCTGCCTTCGAAGGCCGGTCGCGTGATTTCGGAGACGGCGCGGAATTTTTCGTTGGGTACGAGCGCGGTCAGCGAGTAGTGGGCAATTTTCCACTCGCCGTTTTCCAACAGCATCACACCGGTGCCACGAAAACGCCCCCAGCGCGGCGATACGGCGATTTCATCGAACCATGCCGTCTCGCCACCGGGTGCGAAGGCGATATGACGTTCCTCGGGGTGGTATTCCCAGCCGCCGTCGCTGAAGCGCTCGCTGACGTAGTCGCGGAATTCGTCGAGCGGCCAGCGCTCCCAGTCATCCGTGCCCATGAATACGCCCGCGTCGCTGAAATGGCCCAGATAACGTACGCGGTCGGCGGCCGCGGCCGCGGCGTGGAAGTCGTCAAGGACCGCGGCGATCGCCCGCCTGTCGGTCTCCGACGCGTTGCTGGCGAACGCGACACTGAGCAGGGCTGCAAGGACTGGACCCAGGTAGGGGAGCGGTAAAGGGCGGGTGACTGCGCGCTTGTTGTGCGGGTTCATGGCGAATGCTCGTCTGAAGACAGTGACGACATTCTGCCGGATTTTCGCTGCTCACGGCGGACGAGGTCCCTCGCTGCGACGACCGGCATCCGCCACGTCTGCCTACGGGTCGCGGAGGCGCTGTCCAGCTATTGTCCAGGCTCGTGTCGCGAGTTACTTTGCAGTTTTTGAATCTCCTGAATCATGACAGTCGTATGACAGAGGTCGCAAAACCCAACCCAGGAGACACTTTATGTCTGCATTTATCGCGACCCGACGGGCTGCAGCCCGCGCCGCCGCGCTCGTATTCACCGTGCTATTTTTGGCCGCCTGTACTGACGACCCGACACTTGTTCAGCCCGAGCCGACCCCCACGCCGACGCCGACGCCGCCCCCGACGCAGGAAGGCCCCGGCAACATCGTTGAGGTCGCCGAGGAAGCAGGCTTTGCCACGCTGCTTGCTGCCGTTGACGCAGCGGGCCTGACGTCGGTGCTTGCGGACGAAGACGAGACCTACACGGTCTTCGCGCCGACTGACGAGGCTTTCGAGGCCCTCGGCCAGGACACCATCGACGGGCTGCTCGCCGACCCCGAGACGCTGAGTGACATCCTGCTCTACCACGTGATCTCCGGGCAGGGTGTGGATGCGGAAACCGCGCTCTCCCTCGCGGGCAGCACCGTTGAGATGGCCAATGGCGACATCGTCGCGTTGACGATCCGCGATGGCGACCTGTTCATCAACGGTTCTCAGGTGGTGACCACGGACGTCGAGGCCTCCAACGGAATCATCCATGTGATCGACGCCGTCCTGCTGCCGCCGGAAGACGCTGAGCCCACCGGCAACATCGTCGAGGTCGCCGTCGCCAACGGAAGCTTTACGACGCTGGTAGCTGCCGTGGAGGCTGCTGGCCTCGCCGAGACGCTTGCCGACCCCGATGCGAGCCTGACCGTCTTTGCTCCGACGGACGAGGCCTTCGCCGCCCTCGGCGACGACACGATCAATGCACTTCTCGCCGATATCGACGCGCTGAGCGACGTGCTGCTGTACCACGTAATCAGCGGTGAAGTGGACTCCATCACCGCGACCTCTCTGCTCGGTGAGATGGTGGAGATGGTCAACGGAGACAGCGTCACGATCGACATCCGCGACGGCGCCCTGTTCGTCAACGACTCGCAGGTGATCATCGCCGACGTGCCCGCCACCAACGGCGTGATCCACGCTATCGACGCGGTGCTCGTACCGCCGGCCGATGCCATGGAGCCCGGCACCATCGTCGACGTCGCCGTCGCCGACGGACGTTTCACCACGCTGGTTGCCGCCGCAGAAGCCGCAGGCCTCGTCGAGACGCTGGCTGATCCGAGCGCAACCTTCACGGTCTTCGCGCCGACCGACGAGGCCTTCGCCGCTCTCGGCGAAGACACGATCAACGACCTGTTGGCGGACCCTGATGCCCTGGGCAATATCCTGCTCTATCACGTGATCGCCGATCAGGAAGTACCCGCTGAAGTCGCCCTGACCCTCGACGGCTCCGACGTGGAAATGGCCAACGGTGACACCGTGAGCATCTCGGTTACCGACGGGGACCTGTTCGTGAACGACAGCCAGGTGATCGTGGTCGACGTCGAGGCTTCCAACGGCATCATCCACGCCATCGACGCGGTCCTTCTGCCGCCGCAGTGAATCGCCGCGGACGGTGACTTGAAGAGGGGCCCCGCGGGGCCCCTTTTTTGTGGATTTTTTGTGGATGGGGGCAACGCCAGACCTTGCAAAAGCACTCGTGCAAGGCCTTCGCCCCTGATCCCGACCCAGGCGCACCGCGTATAGACTCAGTCCAAAGCAAGGAGCAACCCCATGTCCTTTAATCACCGCTCAATCGCCGCGCTTGCCGCAATCGTCTCCTCCCTGGGCACCAGCGCCTTCGCCGCGTGCCCCGAGTTCCTCGACCACAGCATGCGCCGCCTGCACTCGAGCGAAGACGTCAACCTGTGTGAGGTCAGCGGCGGCAAACCCATGCTCATCGTCAATACGGCGAGTCATTGCGGATACACGCCGCAGTTCAAGGGCCTCGAGGCGCTCCATCAGAAGTACCGGGAGCAGGGTCTGGTGGTGATGGGCTTCGCCAGCGACAGTTTCAAGCAGGAGGCTGATTCTGAAGCGGAAGCGGCGGACGTCTGCTTCGTAAACTACGGCGTGAGTTTCACCATGCTCGCCCCCACGCCCGTTCGTGGCAGCGATGCCAACCCCGTGTTCCAGGCACTCAACCGCACGGCTGGTGAGCCAAGCTGGAACTTCAACAAGTATGTGGTCGATGCCGATGGGAATGTCGTCGGGCACTTCGGGAGCACCGATACACCCGATAGTGCAAAGCTGACCGCGGCTATCGAGAAGGTGCTCTAGATCCGCAGTTCCCATGGCATCGATCGCGTCGCCCTCGGACGCCTGCTGCGGCGCGTAGCGCTCGCGCTGGTGATCGTCGGTGTTTTCGTGAGCTTCGCCCTTGCGGCACGCGCTTCCGCGATGGCAGCCGATGTTGCCGTCAGTGCGCTGGCGACGCAGGGCACGGAGACCATCGAGCAGGCTGCGCTGCCCGGGAAGCGGTCGATCGCAGCACCTCAGGCCTAAGGGGCCGGATCATCCGGCCGGGCCAGCGGCTCCCCGGGCTGCCCGTCCGCATTACTTGCTGAGTCATTTTCGCTTGCTGAGTCATTTTCGTCGGGCGCGCTTGCCCGGTCATCGGATTCTTCATCCGGGCTCTCTCCGATCTTGCGGATCAGCCAGACGCCCTTCCAGACTAGCAAGGCAACAAATGCCAGCGTTGCTCCCGCGACGATTGTCAGCGTGGTCTTGTCCATGAACTGCGCCATCCGCTTCTTTCCCCAGGACTATACTGTGTCCATGGCGAAAACTTCCCGTCCAGTCTCGAAGTCACTGGCCCTGGCGTCGCTGGCGCTTGCTGCGGCATGGTCCCTGGCCGGCCCGACATCGGCGCAGACTGTCTACCGCTCTATTCAGAACGACGGCGTGACCAGCTACAGCGATACGCCCCCCACGGAGCGGGAGGCGGAAAAGATCGTGATCGATACGCCTGCGCCATCCGCGGACGCTTCGCTGGAGGAGCGCCTGACGGCAATGCGCGAGACAACGGATCGCATGGCTGAGGATCGCCGTGCGCGCGAGCGTCATCGTGCGGAGCTAAGGGCGCTGCGTGCGCCCACCACCGAGCCCGATCCGCCGCCGGCTGCTGCAGCGCAGCCCGTCTACACGTACTGGCCTGCGGTCCGCCCGCCGCTATGGCGGCCGCATCCCTTTCCCGGTATCCGCCAAACTCCGCGACCCCAGGCGCCACCGGGGTGGTCGGTGCTCAAGCCGGGTAACTCCCAGCTGATGCGACCGGTGGTGTCGCGGCGGCCTTTTCGGCCGTAGCTGTGAACTCGCTGGTCATCCGGGAATCCTCGCCCCGAGCCATGGTCCAAGTGCCTGCCCCAAGTGCCCTGCCAAGCGCCCGCTCGAAACCAACACTCCCTGGAGTATCCCCATGAAGCGCCGGACCACCCTTCTTGTTCTGCTCGTTTTTACTCTGGGTGGCTGCGCCACGAGCCTTGACGGACTCCGCTACACCGATCAGACACCGCCCTTTGATCTGTTTGCGTTCTTCGAGGGCACGGTTGATGCTTGGGGCGTCGTCCAGAACCGCAGCGGTGAGGTGGTGCAGCGCTTCGACGTGGTGATTCGCGGCACCGTTCGCGACGATGAGCTGACGCTGGATGAGCGCTTCACCTATGCCCTCGGCGACGGAGTGCGCGAGCGCGTGTGGCGCATCAGGCGTCAGGAAGATGGCAGCTATTCAGGTGAGGCCGGGGATATCCTCGATAGGGCCGAGGGTGAATCCTTCGGCAATGCATTCCGCTGGGCCTATGCGATGGACCTGCCCGTCGGCGGAAAGACCTATCGCGTACGCTTCGAGGACTGGATCTTTGCGCTGGACTCGTCACGCCTGCTCAACCGATCCTATATCCAGAAATTTGGGCTCGATGTAGCCGAGGTGACGATTTTCATGCAGCGGCGCGATGCGCCGAAGACCGCTTCCGGCGAAGCGATGCCCTGAGTGAGGGCGGCCTAGTCGCGCAGATCGGCCGAGAGCTCAGCGCTGTCGCGAGTAATGCTGAGGCGGTGGGCCACGGGGTCGTACATGGGCACATGGCGCGAGCTGGCGACTTCTTCGGCCGTGAACGCGACGATGTCGCTCTGCGCG
>JAZBOX010000012.1:0-46098 GCA_036351355.1 Halieaceae bacterium | reverse complement strand
GAGTTGTTTTTCGGCCCTCGCGAGTACGATTCCGTTGAAAGCGGCCCTAAAAACCACCTCATTTCGCCTTTAGCGACCGACCGCTTTGCGGTATGTAAGCTGCCGCAGAATCGGTCAGCACGAACCTTCCGCTTCTGGCCGACTGCCGTCGATCCGGAACTGGCCACTCAGCGTCCGCTCCTGAGGAAACACTCGTCCCCAGATCAGGTGGTCAAAAGGCCGCTGCGGGACCGACCTATCACTAACCTGCTGCTTCAAACTCGCTATTGTGCGAGCGCCGCCTTGAGCGCCGAAAGCAGTTCTTCATCGCTGTAGCTGTATGGCCCCCATCGATTCAATTCGACGAGCTCGCGGATCTTCGTGGTGATGGTAAAGCGCTGCTCGTCCACATTCGGGACGACGACATAACGACGAAGAGGCTTCTCGCTGAACAAGGCGTGTTTATACGCCATCGTGACTTCATCGGGCTTCTTGTAGGACAGCTCGCGCTCCTCGATCGCCTTGTACTGCTTTTCCATTTCTGCAGTGATCACGCCACCGGCGCCAACGGTACGCGCCATGGCGCGCTTCATACTGCTGCGGCGAATGTGGGTCTGATAGTTACCGGGCTCGATCACGCTCACGGAGACACCCATGGGCTCGAGCTCGGCCGCGAGGGCATCGGTGAAGGCCTCGATGTAGTGTTTGCTGCCACTGTACGCGGCGAAGCCCTGACGGGAGACGGTGCCTGCGATCGAGCCGGTTGTGGCTATGCGTCCCTTCGATTCGATGATGAAGGGCGCGAAGGCCTTTGTCGTGCGTAGGACACCCTCGACGTTCACGCGATAGACAAGGGTCTGGACATCGATATCCGTTTCGAGAACGGGGCCGCCGTCGTAAATTCCAGCGTTATTGACGAGACCATAAAGTCCGGTGCCACTCTCCCTGATGGTCTCTACCGCTGCATCGATTTCATCCTGCAGGGTCACATCCAGGCGGAGCGCCGTGATGTTTTCGACGGCGTCCATTTCCGCCATCTCTGCATCCGTGCGTGCGCCGGCGTATACGTGATAGCCCTCTCGAGCCAAGGACTCGGCGAGATTACGACCGATCCCTGAAGTCGCACCGGTGATCAGGATGGACTTCTGAGCCTCGGCGCTCAGCACGCCTGCGGACAGAAGAAAAAGCACGAGAGTCCCGAGGAAGCGCGAAAATTGATTGCTCATTGCCAGGCCTTGTTGGAGAGACACGGGCCTTGCAGCCTAGCACACGCAAGCGGGATGACCTGATCAAGTACCTGCTTTCGGGGAAAGCCCGCAGCTGATGATTTGCCCGCGCCATAAACGAAAAAAGGCGGGCCAAGGCCCGCCTTTTTCTACGGCATTCTTCTTCGTTACGCGGGCACGATGTTCTCGGCCTGAGGACCTTTCTGGCCCTGCGTTACGACGAACGTCACTTGCTGCCCTTCAGCGAGGGTCTTGAAGCCACTACCTTGGATAGCGCTGAAGTGCGCAAAAACATCGGGACCGCCTTCGCGCTCGATGAAACCGAATCCTTTAGATTCGTTAAACCACTTGACGGTACCGCTTACTGTCTCTGACATGTGTATTTCCTGACTTTCGATATAGTTGTAGTCGCACTGCACGCGCAGCACTTGCTGGACGTCGAGCAGTAGAACAAGAAAATCGGGACGAGAGATCAGAAACGATCAGACGAGCGAGGTTTTTGCGCAGAGCCTTTATCTAGCTGGCCCAACAATGACGTATAGCGTGGCTTTCGTCAAGCAAAATAAATAGCTCCGCCACACAGGCCTTGGCAAATTTCGCAACTCAGGTCGCCGTTGTCGCTTCAGCGAATCCCCACGCTTCCGCCAGAGCTACGAAAAGGAGTCAGGCGGCATCGGGCTGAGGTCGGACTAAGGCCGCAATAACAGCGTCAGCGGCCCACGGGGCGAAGGTCCAGCCCGACGATCCCCCACCGATCCCCCTGCCTCAAACTGCCGTATAGAGCGCTGTTTGTAGCAGGGCACCTTCAGCCGTCCGCACGGCGAGAGATGTCCGTTTGTATCTCTTCAAGCAGCAAAGACCATGACCCTCATCGAACTGATCGAAAGCGCGAGCTTTTCCCCTTCTGGCCTCAGCGTGGAGCTGCCTGTGGCGTGGACGCAGGGCCGTACCGGCTATGGCGGGATCACCGCAGCGCTGAGCCTCGCTGCGGCGCAGGGGCTCGCCGACGGGCGGCCGCTGCGCAGCGCGATGATCGCCTTCGTGGGGCCGAGCGCCGGTACGCTTGATGTCGAGGCGGAGGTCCTGCGCAGCGGTCGCAATGCATCGAGCATCCGATCGCGCCTGCACAGCAGCAGTGGGCCGGGCGTCGACGCGCTGTTCACTTTCTCGGCAAACCGCGACAGCATTCTCAACCAGCCCGGTGGGGCGGCACCGCTCGAAGCACCGGCGCCCGATGCGCAGGGGCTGCCCTTTCGTGACGGAGCTCCGGAATTCACACGGCACCTTGAATTCCTGTGGGCGGGCGACAAGATACCGTTCACCGGCTCGGACTCCGCCGAGGTACGCGCCTGGGTGCGGCACCGCGATCCGGCATCGCGCGATCATCCGCTCGCGCTCATGTGCCTCGCCGATGCGCTGCCACCTGCGATCTCAATGACCCTGCCGAACTTCGCGCCGCTGTCATCAATGACCTGGATGGTGGACTTTCATGCGGACGAACCGCAGACGGAGAACGGGTGGTGGCTGCTGGAGGCGCGCTCGGATTTTGCGACCGGCGGGCACTCGAGCCAGGACATGAGCATCTGGAATACGAGGGGCGAGTGCGTGGCCAAGGGGCGGCAGATGGTGACGGTCTTTGCCTGAATGCGCGCCTGAGCGCGCTCACCGCGTCGCAGAGGCGCCCGCCTTGCGCAGCACCCGCCCCGCCCTGACGCCGGTGAATCGAGACTCCCTGATCGCGGCTTCACCGGCAACGAGCAGGTGTACCACACCTTCGGAGAGCAGATGTGGATCGGTGAAAGTGGCACGGTCGCGCAGCGTTTCGAGATCGAGGACCACGATATCGGCGATCGCCCCAAGCGCAAGACGGCCGCGGTCCGGCATACGGTAGACCTGCGCCGGCAGGCCGGTCATCGTGCGCAGCGCCGCTTCGAGCGTGAGCACCTCCTCCTCGATCACGTAGCGGCGCAGCTTGTGCGGAAAGGTGCCATAGCCACGCGGATGCGGCACGCCCTCACCCAGTGGCACGAGGCCGCCGTCGGAGGCGGTCATGGTCCACGGCTGGCGCATGAGCGCGCGCACGTCGCTCTCATCCATGTTGAAGGATACGATCCCGACCTCGCCTGAGCTTATCAGGCGCAAAGCGGCGTCTTCGGGCGATAGCTGCCACTGCTGCGCCACCTCGGATAGCAGGCGGCCCTCCAGCACGGAATCGCTCGCTACGCTGCGAAACTGGATACGGTCAGCGCCGCCACGACGCGCGAGATTCTCCGTGAGTTCGGCGCGGATTCGTGCACGGTCCGCGGCATTCTCCAGACGTTGCAGCAGTGCCTCGCGCCCGCCCGCCTGCGCCCAGCGCGGCACGAGCGCGGCGCTCAGGCTGGTCGCGGACGCAGGGTAGGGATACTGGTCCGCGTACACCTCCACACCCTCGGCGCGCGCCGAATCGATACGTTTGGCGATAGCGGTCGAGAAGCCCCATACCGGCGGCCCGAGGGCCTTGATGTGTGTGTGCACGCCAGGCAGACCGGCTTCGCGCGCGACCGTGACGACCTCGTCGAGGGCGGCAAGGAGACCGACGCTGTAGTTGGACTCATCGCGCACGTGACTCTGGTAGGCGCCACCATAGGCAGCAGCTTCGCTGGCCAGCGCCACCAGCTCGTCGGTCGCGGCGAAACTGCCGGGGGCGTAGAAGGGCCCACTCGAGAGGCCCCAGGCACCCTCGGCCATACCCTCGCGCACGAGGCGACGCATCGCGGCCAGCTCTTCGGGTGTCGGCGCTCGATCGGCCATCCCCAGTATCGCCTCACGCACCGCGCCGTGCGGTACGAACTGCGCCACGTTCACGCCCAGCCCATCCGTCAGCAGCGCCTCGTGCTGCGCGGCAATGTCCACCTCACCGCCCCCATCGGGATTGACGAAGACCGTGGTGATGCCCTGGGCCAGGAGCGGCTCGCCGTGGCTGAGTTCGGGAGTGGCGAGTCCGGGGCCTGCATGCGAGTGCGTGTCGATGAATCCCGGCGCGACAAGGAGCCCGCTCACATCGAGGGTCTCCTGTGCCGTCGCGCCCGAGAGATCGCCGATGGCCGCGATGCGATCACCGCGCACGGCCAGATCAGCGCGGAACCACGGGTTGCCGCTGCCATCGACGAGGCGTCCGCCGCGCAGGATCAGGTCGTAATCCGCGGACAAGGACCCTCCCGATACGCAGCTGAAGAGCAGCGCGGTGCTGACAACTAAAGCCTGCCGGGCGCCGGCGCATCGGCACCGTTCGCGTTTCGATCTGCGTATAAGCCCGACTATCGGTCCTCGTAGCATTGCTAAGCCCTCGCGCTTCCGATGTATCGATACATCAGGGTTTGCCCTGCTCGGCGCTACGCAAAAACTCGCGCAGCAGCGCACGATACGCCACCGGCGCGCGACTGATCGATGCGTGCCCCACATCCGGTATCACCTCGAAGCGCGCACCGGGCACACGCTGTGCGAAGCCGCGCACAGTCTCCGGCCGGGCTTCGTCGTGCTCACCGGTCACGAACAGCGCAGGTACGTTGATGTTGCCCAGACGCGACGTGAGATCGAAGTCGCGCAGGCTGCCCGTGGCGTAGAATTCCGTCGGCCCCCACATCTGCTGGTAAATCAGCGAGTTCCGGGGGGCATCGTCGCAGCTCGTCACCTCCACGGCCTCACCGCGGCGAACGAACTGCTCGTAGAACACCGCCGTCGCTTCGACGTATTCGGGGTCCTCGGTCGTACCCGCGGCCTCGTGCCGGTCGAGTGCGGCCTGCACCTCCGGCGAGAGCGTCGCGCGCAGGGCGTTGGCGTCGCGGATCCACAGCGGCGTGCTGAGCAGCGGCGACGACAGGGTCAGGGAGACGATGCCCTCGCCACCTTTCTCAAGCACGTAATACGCCGCCAGCGCACCGCCCCAGCTGTGGCCCATAAGGTGCATGCGCTCGAGGCCAAGCTCGCTGCGCAGCGTGTGCAGCGCCTCGACGAATCGGTCGCGCTGCCACAGCGTGGTGTCGCTGGGCCGCCCCGAGCGTCCGCTGCCGAGCTGGTCGTAGCGAATCACCGCACGCTCGTCGGCGAGCGGGTAGAGCAACTGCAGGCCGCAGGAGGTGCCGCCCGGGCCGCCATGCAGCGTCAGCAGCGGTACGCCTCCTTCGCCGGCCACTTCGTACCACACGGGCCCGCCCGGAACCTCGACAAAGCCCGAGCGCAGCGCGCCGGTCCAGGGTTCGCTCGCTGCCGCAAGCGCGAAGGCCGTTAATGCGCAGCACAGCAGGCCGCGCAGGGTGCCGTCGCGCAGCACGCTGACGCCGCCTGCCCGGCTCATAGCAGCGTCGCGAGCAGCATGGCCAGCGTGGCAAAGAAGCCCACGGCCCAGACCACGGAACGCAGCAGATAGATACCCGACACGTAAGCGGGCACGTACAGAATCCGCGCGCCGAGATAGGCCCAGGCTGCGTTTTCCGTCAGGCTGCTGGAGCCGTTGCCGAGTACGACCACAACAACGGCGATCGTGAACAGAATCAGCCCCTCGAAGTGATTGTTCAGCGCCCGCTGCAGGCGACCGGCGATTCCCGTGGGCTGGCGCGGCTCATCGCGCGGACCGGCGGTATAGCCTGGCCCGAGCTGAAGGTTCGCGGGAATGGCGTAGATTACGATCTGCAGAAACTGCAGCAGTGCCGCATAGGCGAGCACGCGGACTTCGATGGGCATGGCGTCAATCGGCATGGCGATACGCTCAGCGTGACGGCGTCAGGCGCAGAAGACGCCCGCCGCTGCCGCTGCGCTCGTCCTCGAGCACCCAGATCGAACCGTCGGCCGCCTCTTCGAGGCTGCGAATCCGCTCGCCCATGTCGTAGCGCTCGACTTCTTCCGCCGTGCCGTCGTCGTTCAGCTGAATCCGTACGATGGCACGCGAGGAAAGGCCTGCGGCAAGGGCGTTGCCGCGCCAGGCAGCGAATTGATCGCCCTTGTAGACCATCAGATCCCCCGGCGAGATGACCGGTGTCCACCACAGCGCCGGTGCCTGGAACTCGGGTCGCGTATCGTGATTTGGAATCGGGCGGCCGTCGTAATGCTCACCATTGGAGACGACGGGATAACCATAGTTCGCCCCACGCTGGATCAGGTTCAGCTCGTCGCCCCCCTTCGGTCCCATCTCGATCTCCCACAGGCGGCCGTCGAGGTCGAGGGCGAGGCCGTAGGGGTTGCGGTGCCCGAGGGACCAGACCTCCGGGTACACGCCGATGTCATCGACGAAGGCATCATCGGAGTAGTAATCGACGAAGGGGTTGTCCCCCGGAACACTGCCATCGTCGTTGAGACGCACCATCTTGCCGAGGTTAGCCTGCATGTCCTGCGCCGGGGTGAACTTCTGCCGGTCGCCAGAGGTGATCCAGAGATGACCGTCATCGTCGAAGAGCATGCGATGACCATAGTGGCCGAAGCCAAGCTGCTTGGGATACTGACGCCAGATCACTTCGAGATCGCTCAGAGCGGGTCGATCGGTGGACACATCGAGGACCGCGCGGGCAACCGCCGCACCGCGCGTGGCGCCCACGCCAGCCTCAGCGTAACTGAGGTAGATCACGCCGTTGTCGGCGAAGTCCGGATGCAGGATCACGTCGCCGAGCCCACCCTGGCCGCCGTAATCAACATCGGGCACGCCGGCGACAGCACGCGACTTCGCACCGGCTGGCGTCACAACAAAGAGATTGCCCTTGGTTTCGGTCACCAGCAGGCGTCCGTCGGGCATTTCGGCAACGGCCCACGGCTCGTCAAAGGCGGCAACGACCTCGACGGCAAAGGGCTTCGATCCGGGCTGCGCCTGCAGCGGCGCCGCAACAAGCGCGAGCATGGGCAGGGCTGTGGCAAGGGCAGCGAAAGCGGTCCGGGTAAGACCTGAGGCTTTGAGCATCACGGTTATCTCCGTTTCGGGGTCGTGGAATCACGATTGAAAGTGGCAAGCGCCGGAGTAAAGGTCTCTCAAGCTCCGGCAAGTTGGAAACAGGGTCGGTAGCTGGACGGGTCAATCTTCATACGACCGTCACGAACAAAGTTGCTCAGCAGTTCCGACAGGCCTTCGATGATCGACGGGTCTCCATGGAGCTGGTACGGACCGTGCTCTTCCACCGCACTGACACCGAAGTCCTTGACGTTACCAGCAACGATGCCGGAGAAAGCGCGCCGCAGGTCGGCGATGAGCCGATGGCGCGGCAGGTCGCGGTGCAGGGACAGCCCGGCCATGTTCTCGTGCGTGGGCAGGAAGGGCTGCTGCAGCTCTTCGGGAATGTGCAGCTTCCAGGCATAGCTGAAGGACTCGGACTCGGCGATGCGCTGGCGCTTGAGCGCCTTGACCGAGGTTTTCATCGCGCGGGCCACGGCCGGCGCATCACCGACGATGATGCGGTAGTGCTCGGCGACATCGTCACCTAGGCAGGTGCGCAGGAAGCGATCGATCTGTTCGAAGTAAGCCGAGCTCTCGGCGGGGCCGGTGAATATGAGCGGAAGCTCCATCTCCGCGTTCTCGGGATGCAGCTTGATCCCAAGCAGGAACATGATCTCTTCCGCCGTTCCCACGCCGCCGGGAAACACGAGAATCCCGTGGGCGATGCGCACGAAAGCCTCGAGGCGCTTCTCGATATCGGGCAGAATCGCCAGCTCGTTGACAATCGCGTTGGGCGATTCTGCCGCGATGATGCCGGGCTCGGACACGCCGACAAAACGCCCGTCGCTCTTCAGCTGCTTGGCATGGGCGATCGCCGCGCCCTTCATCGGCCCCTTCATCGCACCGGGGCCGCAACCGGTACAGATATCGAAGCCGCGCAGCCCCAGCGAATAGCCGACAGTCTTCGAATAGTCATACTCGACGCGCGAGATGGAGTGACCGCCCCAGCACACGATCAGGCCGGGCCGCGTGTTGCTGCGCACCACGTGGGCATTGCGCAGGATGCGGAAAACGGCGTCGGTAATCCCCGCGCTCGTCGACAGATCGAAGCTCTGCTGCGCCGCGAGCTTGTACTCGGTAAAGACGATGTCGCGCAGCGCCGAAAACAGATGATTGCGGATACCCTCAATCATGCGGCCGTCGACGAAGGCCTGCGACGGCGCATTGGTCAGTTCGAGCTTCAGTCCCCGCGATTCGGGCACCACGCGGATATCGAAGTCCGGGTACGCCTCGTAGACCTCTCGGGCGTCATCGACATAGCCGTCCGTGTTGAGGATGGCGAGGGCGCAGCGGCGGAACAGTTCGGTGATCGAGGCGTCGGCGTTGGCGAGACTGGCCATCTCCCGCTCCGAGAGCAGATCGAGGGACTCGCGCGGGCGCACGGAGGCACGGCTGATCTTTGCCGAGGGCTCGCCGCTGTTTCCGGTGGTCTCACCGGCAAAGTGGGCTGGTATGTTCATGGGAGCCGAGTATAACTCGCGCCCCCCGTCACTTATGAGGCCGGCGAGCGGATCCAGCGGAAAGTCAGGTTGATGCGCGGCCCGCAGGCCTTGCTCTGCTTGGGCACCTCGTGTTTCCAGTTGCGCTGCGTATCGCCGGCCATCACCAGCAGCGAACCCGAGGGGAGCGGCAGGCGCAGCGGCCGGATGTCGCGCCGCTGGCGGTGCTTCAGGCGAAAAATGCGCTCCTCGCCGAGGCTCAGCGATGCGATGACGGGACGATCGCCGAGCTCCGGTTCATCGTCGGCGTGCAGACCCATGCTGTCGCGCTCGTTGCGATAGTAGTTGGCGAGGACGCTGTTGAAACGCGCACCCGTGAGCGCTTCGATGCGCTCGCGCAGCTGCCGCAAGCGCGGCGTCATCGGCAGAGGCTCGTGGAGCACACCCGAATAGCGGTAGCGGCTGCCCTCGTCGCCGTACCAGGCCAGCAGCCGCGGCTGCAGCATCTCGCGACCGAATAGGCGGATCGATTCCTCGCGCCAGGCGAGCTCCTCGCGAAGATCGGCGAACAGCGCCGCCGGCTCCGCACCAAGGTCGCAGCGGCGCCAGAAGCACAGGTCCGCGCCGGGCAGGTCGAAGCGCTCGGCTGCGATCTCGTCAAAAAGCGTCATGGACAATTTATAGCAGGCGCAAAAAAGCCCGCGCGGGACTTCCCGGGCGGGCTCGTTCTCCGTGAATCGATCTCAGCCTTCGAAGGCCTTGACCGGCTCGGATACGCCCGCCGGCTCCACGCCCTTGAGGTAGGCGAGCATCGTATCGGCATCGGAAACCTCGAAGGGATCCGTCGGGCAGTTGTCGCCGAAATCGGGCTCGACGAACAGCTTTTCGATGGCACCGTCGTTCACGACCATCGAGTAGCGCCAGGAGCGCATACCGAAGCCGAGGTTCGACTTGTCGACGAGCATGCCCATCTTGCGCGTGAACTCACCGTTACCGTCGGGCAGCAGGAAGATGTTCTTGTTGCCCTGCTCCTTGCCCCACTTGAACATGACAAAGGCATCGTTGACGGAAACACAGATGATTTCGTCGACACCCAGGGCCTTGAACTCCTCGTAGAGCTCGTCGTAACGCGGCAGATGGTTGGAGGAACAGGTGGGGGTGAAGGCTCCGGGCAGGGAGAATACAACGACCTTCTTGCCGCCGAAGATGTCATCGGTCGTCTTGTCTTCCCAGCGGAAAGGGTTGTCGCCGCCGACGGATTCGTCGCGAACGCGGGTCTTGAAGGTAACGTTGGGTACTCGTGTCAGCATGGATGCTTACTCCTGTTAGTCCGATTGGTAGGTGCGAGTTGTTCGAGTTGGTAGGTGCGAGCTGGTGGGTGCAAGTTGGTGAGTGTGAATCAGTGGTGCCAATGAGTGGGTATGGGTACGACTGAGCGGGTGCGTGTTGCCTGATGCAAAGATGAAAGCGGCGCGTAGGGTAACCAAGGACAATCTATCGACAAAACCTTATTTTCAGATTCTCGACTTCGGTTTTATCGATCGCTTTGGCACAAATCGGTAGCAGTTACGCGGCCTTCCCGGCGACGGATTCATCGGCCCTGCTTTCGTAGCGCAGTGCCGGCTCGTCAAAGGACATACGCTCGAATTCACGGCGTTCACGGAGGTAGTCCTGCGAATTGATCCACGGCTCGCGGTCGCCCTGCCGCGGATAGCGGTGCATGACGCGACGCATGTAACCGGCGGAGAAGCCGTCGATCCATGGCCGCGGCTCCATGGGCGGCCTGTCCGGCTCCAGCTGCGGCGTGACCACCGTATGGCCGCGCCGGCGCATGTGTTCGAGCAGGCGGCAGAACCAGCGCGAGACAAGGTCGGCGCGCAGCGTCCACGAGGCGTTGATATAGCCGAAGACCGCCACCAGGTTCGGCAGCCCCGTCAGCATCATGCCGCGGTAGGACCAGGCCGTGGCAAAGTCGAAATCCTCGCCGTCCACCTGTATCTCGATACCGCCCATCTGCTGCAGCTCAAGCCCCGTCGCCGACACGACGATATCGGCCTCGAGCTCGCGACCGTCGTCCAGGCGCACACCACGCGGCGTGAACTCGGCGATCTCGGCGGTGACCACGCGGGCTCCGCCCTCGCGCAGGGCACGAAACAGGTCGCTGTCGGGAACCAGGCACAAACGCTGGTCCCAGGGGTCGTAGCTGGGCGTAAAGTCGGCGATGTCGCCGCGCCCGGCAAGCTCATGACGCGCCCGCTTGAGCAGATGCGCGCGTACCTTTTCCGGACGCTGGCGCGTGCGCTGGTAGAACCAGTGCCCGAGGCGCGTATTTTTCCAGCGCGTGACTGCATAGGCCCAGCGACTGGGCAGCACGGTGCGCAGTAGGTTGGCAAGACGATCCTGTCGCGGCCGCGAGATCACCCAGGTCGGCGAGCGCTGCAGCATCACAACGCTCGCGGCCTCGTCGGCGAGGGACGGCACCAGCGTCATGGCCGTGGCGCCGGAGCCGACCACCAGCACGCGCTTGCCGGCGTAGTCGAGGTCCTCGGGCCAGTGCTGCGGGTGAATCCACTGCCCACGAAAACGACTGCGACCGGGAAACTCGGGCTGGTGGCCGTGATCGTAGCGGTAGTAGCCGGCGCACATATGGATGAAGCGCGCGCACTGGATACGGCGCGCGTCACCATTCTCGATATGCAGTTCCCAGTACTGGCCCGCACTGCGCCAGATCGCCCGCTTCACCGGGCTGCGGTACTGGATCAGCCGCTCCACACCGCAGCTTTCCGCCGTATCGCGCAGATACTTCAGGATCGACGGCCCGTCGGCGATCGCCTCGGCTGCCTCCCAGGGCCGGAAATCGTAGCCAAGCGTGTGCATGTCGCTGTCCGAGCGGACGCCCGGATAGCGAAACAGGTCCCAGGTGCCACCGAGCCGCTCACGCGCCTCGAGGATCACCACGCTGAGATCGGGGCACTCACGACGAAGATGACAGGCCGCGCCGATCCCCGACAGGCCGGCGCCGACGATGGCGACGCCGACCACTTCGCGCGGCACGACGCGGCTGCCGCTCGCCTCGGCCTCGGGCATGCTACTCAATTCCACGGCACTCCGGACAAGCAGACTCAGGTAGAGCTGCGTCCCCGGCTCGCCGCGATGCGAAGGCGCAGGGCATTGAGCTTGATGAAGCCCTCGGCGTCAGCCTGATCGTAGGCGCCGGCGTCCTCTTCGAAGGTGGCAATCGACTCGTCGAAGAGGCTGTCCTCGGAGCGCCGGCCAACGACGATGACGTTACCCTTGTACAGCTTCAGACGCACGGTCCCGTTGACTACGGCCTGCGTCTGGTCGATCGCCGCCTGCAGCATCGAGCGTTCCGGGGACCACCAGTAGCCGTTGTAGATCAGCTTGGCATAGCGCGGCATGAGCTCGTCCTTGAGGTGGGCGACCTCACGATCAAGGGTGATCGATTCCATGGCGCGGTGTGCGCGCAGCATGATGCTGCCGCCCGGCGTCTCGTAGCAGCCGCGCGACTTCATGCCGACGTAGCGGTTCTCGACGATATCGGCGCGGCCGATGCCGTTGGCGCCCCCGATCTCATTCAGGCGGGAGAGAACCTGCGCCGGCGTCATGGCCTCGCCGTCGATGGCGACGATGTCACCGCCACGGAATTCGAGATCGATGATCCGCGGCGAATCGGGGGCCGCCTCGGGGCTGACGCTCCAGCGCCACATGGACTCCTCACATTCGGTCCACGGATCCTCGAGCACGCCACCTTCATAGGAGATGTGCAACAGGTTCGCGTCCATCGAGTAGGGAGACTTCTTGCCCGCGGCCGCAAAGTCGACGGGGATATCGCGCTCGCGACAGTAGGCCATCAGCGTCTCGCGCGAGCTCAGGTCCCACTCGCGCCAGGGCGCGATGACCTTCACGCCCGGCTTGAGCGCGTAGGCGCCGAGTTCGAAACGCACCTGGTCGTTACCCTTGCCCGTGGCGCCGTGGGAAATCGCGTCGGCGCCGGTTTCATTGGCAATCTCGACAAGGCGCTTGGCAATCAGCGGGCGAGCGATCGAGGTTCCCAGCAGGTACTCGCCCTCGTAGATCGTGTTGGCGCGAAACATGGGATAAACGAAGTCGCGAACGAACTCCTCGCGCAGATCCTCGATGTAGATCTCCTTCACGCCCAGCGCCTCGGCCTTGGCGCGAGCGGGCGCGACCTCCTCCCCCTGACCGATGTCTGCGGTAAACGTCACCACCTCGCAGTCGTAGCTGTCCTGCAGCCAGCGAACAATCACGGATGTGTCGAGGCCGCCGGAATAGGCGAGCACCACCTTGCTGATTGACGACATGCCAGTCCCCCTCTAATTGGCTGCGAAGTCTACCGCCGCCTCGGCGCGCGTGCACCTGTGCTGTCGCGTTCGCTGTCTTTTGCGGTAGCATCTTCGCTCATTCCCCCGGTACGCACCGCCTTGGATACGCTCACGCTTCTTCGCCCCGACGACTGGCACAGCCACTTGCGCGATGGCGATGCGCTGCCCCGGACCTGTGCCGACATGGCGCGCTATATGGGTCGCGTGATCGTGATGCCGAATCTTGTGCCCCCGGTCAGCACCGTGCGCCTCGCTGCCGAATACCGACAGCGCATCCTGCGCTCGCTGCAGGACAGCCGGCGGGCCTTCGAGCCGCTGATGACGCTGTACTTGACCGACACCACGTCGGCAGCGGACATCCGCGAGGCCGCGGAAACGCCCTGGCTCGCCGGCGTGAAGCTCTACCCCGCCGGCGCGACTACCAACTCGGCGGCGGGCGTCAATTCGCTCGAAGCGCTGTACCCGGTGCTCGAAGTCATGGAGGAAGTTGACCTGCCACTGCTCGTTCACGGCGAGGTCACGGACCACGAGGTCGATATCTTCGACCGGGAGGCTGCGTTTATCGAGCAGCACCTGCGCCCCATCGTTGAACGGTTCCCAAAGCTGCGCGTGGTCCTCGAGCACATCACGACTGCCGATGCTGTCGATTTCGTCGCCGGCTCCGGCGCGCGGGTCGCGGCAACGATCACCGCGCACCACCTGCTGCTGAACCGCAACGATATGCTCGTCGGCGGTATCCGCCCGCATTACTACTGCCTGCCCATTCTCAAGCGCCGCCGCCACCAGGAGGCGCTGCGCGCGGCTGCCACAGGCGCCGATCGCAGCTTTTTCCTGGGCACGGACTCGGCGCCGCACGAGCGCCACACAAAGGAGAGCGCCTGCGGCTGCGCCGGCGTGTACACGGCGCACGCCTCCCTCGAGCTGTACACCGAAGTATTCGAGGAAATGGACGCCCTGGATGCGCTCGAGGACTTCGCCTCCTGCCGCGGCGCCGACTTTTACCGCATGGCGCGCAATAGCGAGCGCATCACCCTGCGCCGCGTCGAAACACAGGTCCCCGATACGCTGCCCATGGGCGGCGATGCCCTGGTACCCCTGCGCGCCGGCGAAACGCTGCGCTGGCAGGTCGCCGACGCCGGCGGCGCCTGAACATGGCCATGAGCCAGCGCTTCCGCGGTTTCCTGCCCGTGGTAGTGGACATGGAAACCGGTGGCTTCAGTTCGTCCACGGATGCCATCCTCGAGATCGCCGCCACCTTCCTGCGCATGGACACGGCCGGGCAGCTGTTCGTTTTCGAAACGCTCAATTTCAATGTGGCGCCCTTCGAAGGCGCCAACATCGAGCAATCGGCGCTCGACTTCACCGGCATCGACCCCTACCACCCGTTTCGCGAAGCCCAAAGTGAAAAAGATGTCCTCGCTGAGCTGTTCCGCCATGTGCGCAAGGAAATTCGCGACCACGAGTGCAACCGCGCCATCCTCGTTGGCCACAACGCGCACTTCGACGCTGGCTTTCTGAACGCAGCGGTGGAGCGCTGCGAGATCAAGCGCAACCCCTTCCACCCCTTCTCCTACTTCGATACCGCCACGCTCGCCGGCCTCGCCTACGGCCAGACGGTGCTGGCAAAGAGCTGCGCCGAAGCCGGCATCGCCTTCGACAACGATCAGGCACACTCGGCAGCCTACGACGCCGCCTGCACGGCGGAGCTGTTCTGCAGCATCGTCAACCGCTGGCGGGATCTCGGTGGGTGGAGGCCTCAGGCAGGCTCTGCCTGACCCGGGCAAAGAATACGGCAATCATCGTAAGACGAAGCGGCGACGGCCCCTCAGCCAGCAGGCCGGGGGCGGGCGCTCCGGCTCAGGCCGGCCCTCCGAGAACGCTGAGCACCTGGTCGAGGGCGCTCATCAGCGCGTCGGCGGATTCCAGCGAAAGCAGCCGAACCTTGTCTCGCTCGTCGATGGGCAGAAGCTGAACCAGGGTGTAGCCCACCTGCCAGGCATCGTCGAAGTCGATGGACAAGCCGATGCGCTCGACGTGCGGGTGCATCGCAAGCCCCTTGAGCACCACGCGCATCGGTTCCCAGTCCTCGACCATGGTCGCGGTCTCGGGCTCGGGCAGGAGCTCGACCTGAGCGCGGATGAGACCGCTGTCCTCACGCCACAGTTCGGAGGGTCGAAAACGCTGGCCGCCTTCTACGGTGATTCCGAGCAGGCCGTTATCGAGCTGATCCCAGTCGACGATGCGCGCGACGGTGCCGATCGGCGCCACCTCGGGCAGGTCATTGCTGCCCGCCTCGGCGCCGCGCTCGATGCGAACGATGCCAAAGCCCTCGCCCCTGCGCATGGAGTCCTTGACCAGCTGCAGATAGCGCTGCTCGAAGATCTGTAGTGGCATTCTCCCGTGGGGCAGCAGCGTGGCCGATAGTGGAAAGAGCGGGATTTCGGTCAAGATGCGCTCCCAAGGGGCTTGAATAGCAGAATGAGGCGCGGCAGCAGGAGCAGCGCGCCGATAACGGCCGCCGTCATCGCGATCACCGTAAGTACGCCGAAGTAGATGCTGGGATTGAAGTTCGACAGCGTAAGGGTGCTGAAGCCGATCACCAGGGTCAGCGTGGTGTAGTAGAGCGCGCGCCCGATGCTGCCGTGGCAGCGGTACATGGTCGCGAGGTAATCGCGGTCGCGCGGGAACTCGCGCTTGAAGCGATGGACGTAGTGGATGCAGTTGTCCACGCCGATACCGACGACGATGGCGGCGATGGTGATCGTCATGATGTCCAGGGGAATTCCCATCAGACCCATGATGCCCAGCACCAGGCCGGCCGCGAGCAGGTTCGGCGCCAGCGCCAGCAGCGCCAGCGACAGCGAGCGGAACAGCAGCCAGAACATCACCAGGATCACGGCGAAAACGGCCCCCAGGGTGAGAATCTGCGAGGCAAAGAGGCTCTGCAGCACGTTGTTGTACATCACCAGCATACCGGTGAAGCGCGACTGACCCTCGTCGAGACCACCGACCTCGTCGAGACGCGCGCGAAGGTCGCGCAGGAACTCGGCGCGGCGCAGCGAGCGGCTGGTCTCCTTCACGCGCACAGTGATACGCGCCTCGTCGCGGGCACTGTCGTAGTAGGGGTCGACGAGCAGCGCCGCAATATCTGCCGGCAGCGCGTTCTGCGCCAGGGCGAGCTCGACGCTGCCGATGTCCTCGCCAAGCAGCTGGCGGAACAGCTCGAAGGTCGTCGACAGAGACTGAACCTTACCGGTCTCGTCGTAAGCATCGATCGCCGCGTGCAACTCGTCGATCAGACGCATGCCCTCGAGGCTGAACCAGAATCCGGGGCTGCTGCGAGCGTCGGAGGCGAAGGGATCGGCGGCCTCGGCGAAGGGATCACCCGCGAAGCTGTCGTCGGCGAAGGGGTCGGATGAATCCTCGAACGCAGCGGCCGGAGCATCATCCGATGGCTCGGCGAAAGCGTCGCTGGCAAAGGGGTCGCCGGAGGAGAGGCCGGAGTCAGAGGAGGAGCCTCCGGCAAAGCCTTCGGCCTCCTCAGCGAAGGGGTCGTCGGCGTCCAGCGCGGGCGCATTCTGCGCAGCCCCGGCAGAGGCCGTGCTCTCAAGACCCGGTAGCGGCTTCGATCGATCGGGCGCGGCGACCACGATATCCAGGGGAATCGTTCCGCCGAGGCGAGCATCAAGGAGCTCCATGCCCTGGTAGATCTCTGTTGTCTCCTTGAAGTAGTCGATAAAGCGGTTCTCGACCTCGAGGCGCGAGACGCCAAGGGCGACGATGAGCGCCAGCGCCGCGCTCGCCCAGAGCACGCTTGCACCGTGATGATCGGCGATACGCGCGAAGCGCAGCGTGAAGGGCTCGCCCTGCTCGGCCGCCGGCGGCGTGCGATCGGCCGGCCAGATCAGCATCATCGCCGGTACAAAGCTGAAGGACACGAACAGCGCCACGGCAATGCCCAGGGTCATCATCCAGCCGAAGTCGATCACCGGCTGGATGCCCGAAACCACCAGCGAGACAAAGGCGACCATGGTGGTCACGCCGGTGTAGATGCAGGGGACCGCCATCAGGCGCATGGCGTCGCGGACCCGATCGTAGAGCGGACCCTGCGGGGTCTCGCGATGCAGCTCGCGGTAGCGCACGACGAGATGAATGGCGATGGCGAGGCCGACAATCAGCAGCACCGAGACCACGTTCGACGAGATCACGGTCATGCGCCAATCGAGGAAGCCGAGTATGCCCAGCGTGTAGGCGACGCCCAGGGAACAGCTTGCAAGGGGGATCACCACCCACTTCAGACGCCGGAAAATCAGCGCGAGTACGAGAACCATCACGGCGAGAATGGCACCACCGAAAAGCACGAGATCGCTGCGCACGAAGCTCACCATATCGGCGGCGATCATCGGCACGCCGCCGACAAAGATCCCCGCATGCTCGCGGTAGCCGTCAACCACGTCGCGCACGCGGGCCACGAGCTGGCTCTGTTCGGCGAGCGCTTCACCCGTACGTCGCTTGACCTCGGCCTCGACGACCGCCAGACGGTCGCGACCTGCCGCGTCCAGCTCGCCGGCGCGCTCCTTCGCACGCAGCTCCTCGCGCTCCTGCACGAGCTGCGCATCGCCCTCGCGGCGCTCGAGATTGACCTGCACCGCGGTCACGTCACCCTCGGCGCCAACGAGGAGGTTGCTGTATAGCGGGCTGGTGGTGAATTCCTTCAGCGCGAGATCACGATCGACCTGCGGATCGCGCAGCGAAGGCAGCGGGTCGCCCGAGGTCACGCGGCCGAGGCCGATGGGCGGGCTCTGGAGCAGCGGAACATCGAGCACGGTGACCACCGACGATACGCCGGGCAGCGCGCGCAGTTCCGTCGCCATGGCGTCGAGCGGCTCGAGCGAGGCGTCGGACAGAAGCGGGGCCTTCGGACGCCAGGTGATCACGATGAACTCTTCGCTGCTGTAGCGCCCGCTGATCTCACGGAAGTACTCGAGATCGGGATCGCCCTGCAGCAGCAGCGAGTCCGCGGAGGCATCGAGGCGGATCTTCGGAAACTGCAGCGCCGCCACGCCAAGCAGCGCGGCAAGCAGCAGCAGCACCGCCACGGGGCGGCGCAGCACGAGCGCCTCGTAAATCGCCAACACCTTCGCTGTCTCCCTGGTCTACGCGCCGTAGCGCTGCTCGAGCGCGTCGAGGAGGCGACCGTGAATGCCGCCGAAGGCGCCGTTGCTCATGATCAGAATATCGTCGCCCGCCCGGCTCTCCTCGCTGAGCTCGCGCAGCAGCGTTTCGAGGTCCCTGGCGATGGAGCTTTCGACCGGCGCGTCCGCGAGAAGGTCATCGAGGGACCAGTCCAGCCCCGGCGCTTCGAACCAGAACACGCGATCCGCTGCCGCCGTGGCCGGCGCGAGTTCGCGCCGATGTTCACCCCTACGCATAGTATTGGATCGCGGTTCGATCACGGCGATGAGACGACCGCCTCGCGGCGAGGCGGCCAGCGCTGCGATCGTGCTGCGGATCGCCGTCGGATGGTGAGCGAAGTCGTCGTAGACGCGAATACCGGCAATTTCGCCGCGCAGTTCGAGGCGCCGGCGCACGCCGCGAAAGGCCGCAAGACTCGAGGCTGCCTGTGCCGGCGTCACGCCGACGTGGCGTGCCGCGGCCACGGCGCCCAGGGCATTGGCCACGTTGTGCAGCCCGCGCTGCGACCAGGTTACGTGGTGACGCCCGCCGTCGGGCGCGCGCAGGCACCAGCCTGAGGCGTCGTCGCTTTCGGCTTGCGCTGACCAGTCGGCGGCGGCTTCTGTTTCCGTTTCACCGGCACTCGCCGCAGCGGACGTCCCCGACGACGAAGCAGAGGCGACACGCAGGCGCTGCCGGGGCGTCCACAGACCCTGGGCCAGCGTGGCCTCTATGGCGTCGCAGCCATCGGGCGTGAGCAGCAGACCCTCGCCCGGCAGGCAGCGAATCAAATGGTGAAACTGCCTCTGGATCGCCGCCAGGTCGGGATAGATATCGGCGTGATCGAACTCAAGATTGTTGATCAGCAGCGTGCGCGGCCGGTAGTGCACAAACTTGGCACGCTTGTCGAAAAAGGCCGTGTCGTATTCATCGGCCTCGACAACAAAGAAGTCACTGCTTCCCAGACGCGCCGACACGCCGAAGTTCGTCGGCACTCCACCGATGAGAAACCCCGGAGCCAGACCCGCGTCCTCGAGGAGCCAGGCCAGAAGGCTGCTGGCCGTGGTCTTTCCGTGGGTGCCGGCGACGGCGAGGGTCCAGCGCCCGGCGAGTACATGCTCGGCCAGCCAATGGGCGCCAGAGGTATAGGGCAGACCGCGATTGAGCACCGCTTCCACGGCCGGATTGCCTCGCGATAGCGCGTTGCCGACCACGATCAGGGCATCCTCGGGAAGATCTTCGGCGCGATAGCCCTCCTGAAGCGTTATCCCCGCCGCCGCGAGCTGATCGCTCATGGGGGGATAGACGTTGGCATCGCAGCCGCTCACGCTCCAGCCGAGCTCGCGCGCCAGCAGCGCGACGCCGCCCATGAAGGTGCCGCAGATGCCGAGAATGTGCAGGCGCCGCTGATCGCGAGCTGTCATCGCAGGAGCACAGGGACAAAAAAGGGCCGCGAGTCTAGCACGCACTTCGGTCGCTCATCGGCGCGACACCGACCTAAAACGGGCCGCACGCGGTGCAGGCGGTGCACGGCGGCGAGTGCTTCCCGTATCATGCCGGTCGCAAGCGTTACCTGACCTGCGGGAATCCACGCCATGGCCAAAAAGCCCAACGCCTTCTACGCCCAATCCGGCGGGGTGACCTCCGTCATCAACGCCTCCGCCTGTGGCGTCATCGAGACCGCGCGTCGCCACCGAAAGTCGATCGGCAAGCTCTACGCCGGCCGCAACGGCATCATCGGTGCCCTGGAGGAAGATCTGATCGACACGGGACGTGAGACGCCCAAGGCGATCCGCGGCCTGATGCAAACGCCGGCGGGCGCCTTTGGATCCTGTCGCCACAAGCTTCGCTCGCTCGAAGACAACCGCGCCGAGTACGAGCGGCTTATCGAGGTATTCCGCGCCCACGACATTCACTACTTCTTCTACAACGGGGGCGGCGATTCGGCGGACACCTGCCTCAAGGTGTCGCAGCTCAGCGAAAGTCTCGGCTACCCGCTGCAGGCCATTCACGTACCGAAGACCATCGACAATGACCTGCCGCTTACGGACAACTGCCCGGGCTTCGGCAGCGTGGCCAAATACGTGGCGGTCTCCACGCGTGAGGCGGCCCTCGACGTCGCGTCCATGTGCTCCACTTCCACGAAGGTCTTCATCCTCGAGGTGATGGGCCGTCACGCGGGCTGGATTGCCGCAGCCGCCGGGCTCGCCGCGGAAGAAAAAGGGGACGCGCCGCACTGCATTCTTTTTCCCGAGATCGCCTTCGACGAAAAAGCGTTCCTTGCAAGGGTCAAGAGCAGCGTCAAGCGGTACGGCTACTGCGTCGTGGTCGCCTCCGAGGGCACTCAGACTGCCGACGGTCGCTTTCTTTCCGACGCGGGTACGCGCGACGCCTTCGGCCACGCACAGCTCGGCGGCCTGGCGCCCGCCCTAGCCGGCCTGGTCAAGGAACATCTCGGCTACAAGTACCACTGGGCCGTTGCCGACTACCTGCAGCGCTCGGCGCGCCACATCGCATCAGCCACGGACCTCGAACAGGCCTACGCCGTCGGAGAGGCGGCCGTGGAAATGGCCATCGCCGGCAAGAACGCCGTGATGCCGACGATCGAACGCGGCAAGGGCAAGCGCTACCGCTGGAGCATCGGCGAGGCGCCGCTGGCGAAGGTGGCGAACGTCGAGAAAAAGATGCCGCGCAGCTATATCAGCCGTGACGGCTTCGGCATCACCGCCGCGGCGCGCGGCTATCTGGCTCCGCTGATTCAGGGCGAGGCTTACCCCGATTACCGGGACGGTCTGCCGCAGTACGTGCGCCTCAAGAACGAAGCGGTACCGCGGCGCCTGAAGCAGCGCTTCCGCGTGAAGGACTGACGAGCCACAGCGCTGGCGGCGTCCTTCTGCCGGCCTTGAGGCACTGCCCAGGGGCTGGTATTGCCCGCGCTATCGCCAAGACTTCCGCCAGGACTTCGACCGCTGCATTTCATACTCGTCGATGCCTGCATCACAGACTTCACCAAAGTCGCGCAGCTTTTGTCGAAGCGCAGCGGTAGAATCCGTGACCGCGGGCAATTCCACCGCCGGACCTCTCAACTTTTCCAGGTGCAGCTATGTATCAGAACGAAAGATTCAACCGCTGGCGTCGCCATCCCTGGCACGGCCTGTACGCCCATCGCGAGGGCGCTGACAAGGGCACAGTGCAGACCTACGTGGAGATGCTGCCGACCGACGTCGTCAAGTACGAACTCGACAAGAACTCCGGCTTCCTGATCGTCGATCGGCCCCAGCGCACGACCTCAAGCCCGCCGGCGCTCTACGGATTCATTCCGCGCACCTACTGCGCCGAGGAAGTCGCCAAGCGCTGCCCCGGCGTAACCGAAGCCGATGGCGACCCCCTCGACATCTGCGTCTACTCCGAGCGCCACATCAACCGTTCGGACATCGTGCTCAACGCGCGCGTGGTCGGCGGTATCCAGATGATCGACGGCGGTGAGGCCGACGACAAGATCATCGCCGTTCTCGACGGTGACAATATCTGGGGCGATGTCGACGACATCACGGACCTGCCGCCGATCAAGATCGAACGCCTGCAGCACTATTTCTCGACCTACAAGCTGATTCCCGGCAAGGAAGTCAACATCAAGGTCGATCACGTCTACGGTCGCGAAGAGGCGCTGAAGGTAATCGCCGCTGCGGAGCAGGACTACTGGAACCACTTCGGCCATCTTCACGAGGCCGCGCGCTCTCCTGAGACCGCACCCTGATCGCGCCCTTTGCCTGCTCTGACGCCGTTATGGTGTCAGGGCGCTAACGCGCTCCACCCGCCCCGCTAGGCACCACCGTAGGCAAGCGCAGCTCGCGGCGCCGGGGCGACGCGTCTTACGAAGCGCTCGTACAGCGCTTCGGCCTGTTCGCAGAGCCTTTCCGCCTCCTCGACGACGCCCCCCGCGCCATAGGCCTGGCCGAAGCGCCAGGCACCAATGAGCGCCTCGGGGCGCAGCGCCTCTTCGCGGATGAGCGCCAGCGGTGCAAAGCTCAGATGCCAGCGCTCGGGCGCCACCCCACCGCGATCGCGGTCGTAGGGCCTGAAGAACCCGAAGCTCTCGCCGCGCTCGATGCGCTCGTCGAGCCAGCAATGCAGCGGACCGAAGACGCCATCGTCGGCAACCTCGGCAAGATCCAGGCGCACGCGGTAATCGTCCGTGACAGCGGCCGCGTCGAACACGTCGATGTCGCTGCCCCAGTGGTGCCGGCTGGCCCCAGGCATGGCCGAGAACCGCAGCACGCACTCGAGCCGCTGTTGCGGGTCGAGGCACGCCAGATCGATGGGGCGATCCCGGTCGTCGAGCACGGCGCGCTCGCCGCGCAACTTGCCATTCCAGATCTGACGCTGGCGCTCAAAGGAACGAAAGGCGCTGGCCACGCGCAGATCGAAACCTGCGTCCGCCGCCGCCTGTCGCAGGCGCGAAAAGGCGGCCTCGGCGCGCGCGTGGAGCATGGCGCCCGCAGAGCCCGCCGTCGCTGCGACAAGCCCCGGACTATGCAGCCCGAGGCTGAGCAACGCTTCAGGCTCGAGATTCACGGGCAGCGGGCGCCGCACCGCACTGCGGTCGGCGCTGCTTCAGTTCGCAGCATCGCGGCGTGCCGAGCCCGCAGTCGTCCCCCGCGAGCCGGCGCTTGCAGGTACGTAACGCTTCATCCGGCTTGAACAACGGCGCCTTCGCATACACAGTATCGGGCATGAGCCAATCGATTCAGGATCCGCCCGCCGACCCGGCCGACGGAAACCCTCTTCCCCTCGAGAGAAACACAAGCGCGAGTGTAACGGTCGATGGCATCCCGCTCATCATCGCGGACCACAACGGCCGCCTGTTCGCCTACGAGAACCTCTGTCCGCACGCCAACGAAACGCTTGATCCCCAGGGCGGATCCTTAAGCAGCGCTGACGGCGCGCTGCTCCGCTGCCAGCGCCATGCGGCGGAATTCCTGAGCACCACCGGCGAATGCGTGAGCGGGCCCTGCCTCGGCGAACGCCTTCGTCCCGTGGCGATCGTTATTGTCGATCGCGAGGTTTATCTCGACTGACACGCCCAGCGGTGGCCGTTTATGCGTGGGAATTTGCGCTGGTACGCCGCAGGCAATTCTGGTAGCTTCTGCGCGCTTCGAAATGCGCCCCTCCCCGGGGGCGGCCAGAGTACGGTCTTCAGGTAGCTGCCATGCCAACGAAAGTCGCTGCGACTAAAAAAGCACCAGCGAAAAAGAAAGCCGCTTCGCGCACCCGCGCCAAGCGTGCCTCCACCACGGAGTTCCGCAACTTCGAGCCCTACAAGCCGAAGCGCGGCGAGGCGTACATGAACGATCGCCAGCGCGAGCACTTCATGAGCATCCTTCGCAAGTGGAAGTCAGAGCTCATGGAAGAGGTGGATCGCACGGTCACGCACATGAAGGACGAGGCAGCCAACTTCCCCGATCCCGCAGATCGCGCCACGCAGGAAGAGGAGTTCAGCCTCGAGCTGCGCACGCGCGATCGCGAGCGCAAGCTGATCAAGAAGATCGACGGCACGATGGAGCGCATCGAGCAGGACGACTACGGTTTCTGCGATGCCTGCGGCGTCGAGATCGGCATCAAGCGTCTCGAAGCCCGCCCCACTGCCACGCTGTGCATCGACTGCAAGACCCTCGATGAGATCAAGGAGAAGCAGGAGCGCGGCTAGCCTCCTGCAATCGGTCGTGCCGCTCAGCACCGAACAGGGCTTGTCTGCGGCAGTGTGACCACCGCGAGCCGGCATGAGTCCCGGGCAGCAACACGAAACGCCTGCGGACCAAAGCCACGGAGCGCGATCCGCCATTGAAGCGGGCGTCTACCGCGGTCGCTTCGCACCCTCACCCACGGGCCCGCTCCATTTCGGGTCGCTGATCGCAGCCCTGGCCAGTTACCTCGATGCCCGTCATCACGGCGGTGAGTGGCTGCTGCGAATCGAAGATCTTGATCCGCCGCGTGAGGTCGCCGGCGCTGCCGACGCCATACGCGCCTCCCTTGAGGGCCACGGGCTTGAATGGGACGGGTTGCTGTATCAGTCGCAGCGACACGACGCCTACGACGAGGCGCTTGCCCGACTGAGGACCGGGCCGCGACTGTTTCGCTGCTGCTGCACACGATCACGCCTCGGCCCCGGTGGCTGCTGCGGGCGCCGCTGCAGCCCCGGCGCCGATGATCGGTGCGCGCTGCGCTTCAGCCTCGACGGCAGCGAGTCCTTCGAAGATCTCGTGCTGGGCAAGCAGTGCATGCAGCTACCCGAAGACGTGGCCCTCAGGCGCCGCGATGGACTCTATGCCTACGCCCTGGCCGTTGTCGTCGACGACGCGCAGCAGGGGATCACCCACGTTCTGCGCGGCCGCGACCTCCTGGAGCAGACGGGCGTACAGCTGGCGCTGCTGCGACATCTCGGCTACGCCCCCCCGGCCTACGGCCACATTCCGCTGCTCGTCGACGGCGCGGGCAACAAGCTCAGCAAGCAGACCGGGGCGCCGGCCATCGACGACCACTTTGCGCTCGACAACCTCCGCCGGGCCCTGGCGATGCTGGGCCAGACCAGCGCCGATGCACCGGCCGCGTCGGCACAGGAGCTGCTGATGCAGGCGAGTGCATCGTGGACGCGCCGGCCGCTCGCGGAACGCGGCCAGCTCAGCGTCGAACATAACGGCAGCCTCGCATGATGGGCAGCCAGCTGATGGCCATCGCGGGGGGCCTCCTTCTGCTCCTTGGTCTGCTGTTCCTCGCCCTGCCTGCCTTCCGGCGGCAGCGCGCAGACTACGCGCTCTTCGATGAGCTCCCCACGGGACTCTGCGTGGTGGAGAACGGGCAGATTGTCCACTGGAACCGCGGCATGGAGCAGATCAGCGCGATTCCACGCGATCGCGCCGTGAGCATGGCGCTGACGGCATTGTCGCAGCCCTGGCCCGGCGCGCTGCGTGCGGCCATCGATGCCCCCCTCGGACGCGTGATCAAGCAGGCCATTGAGAGCGAAGATCATCCCGAGCCACGCTGGGTGCTGCTGCACAGCGGCATCCGCAGGGAAGCCTCGCAGCACATCATCCTGGTCGAGGACATTACCGAGTACCAGCAGCTTCAGGATGAGCTGCTTCACAAGGAGCGCCTCGCCTCCATTGGCCGCCTTGCCGCGGGCGTGGCGCACGAGATCGGCAACCCGGTCACCGGTATCGCCTGCGTCGCGCAGAACCTTCGCGATGACGCCCGCAGCGACGAGGCCCTGGCCGCCGCCGTCGAGATCCTCAAGCAGACCGAGCGCGTCTCACGCACACTGAACGCGCTCATGCAGCTGTCGCACCCGGGAAGCGCTGCGCGTGAGGCGCGCTGCATGCCGTGCAATATCGCCGACTGCATCGACGAAGCCGTGCACCTGCTTAGTCTCGATCAGGATGCGCTGCTATGCGAGTTCCGCAACGACTGCGATCGCGAACTGCTGGCCAGCGCCGATGCGCAGCTGTTGCTGCAGGTTTTTCTGAACCTCCTCGACAATGCGCGCAGCGCCGGCGCACCCGGTCCGATCGAGATCAGCGTGCGAGGCAGCGACGGGAAAGACGAGAAGCTGGAAGTGCACGTCGACAACCCGGGCCCGCCGATTCCGCCTCAGGTCCTGGAGCAGGTATTCGAACCCTTCTACACCACAAAGGACGTGGGCAAGGGAACGGGACTGGGCTTGCCTCTGGTCCGGGGCATGCTCACGGACATGGGTGGCGATGTTGAGCTGTACAGTCCGTCTCCTCGCTACGGCGACGAAGGCACGCGCGCCGTGGTCAAGCTGCGCTCCGCGCGCTACGACGAACGCTTTCCCGGAAGCGCGGCGGACACGGTGGTAAGCTAGCGAACCAAGACAGGAAGCGAAGATCCCCTGACCCATGACCCGAATCCTGATCGTTGAAGATGAGTCGGTCATTCGCGTAGCACTGCGCCGTCTGCTCGAGCGACACGACTACGAGCTGGACGAGGCCGGTTCCGTCGCCGAGGCGGAAGAAAAATTCGACCTGCAGGACTACGACCTGATCATCAGCGATCTGCGACTGCCCGGCGCGCCGGGAACGGACCTGATCGTGCGCGCGGGCCCCGTTCCCGTTCTCATCATGACCAGCTACGCCAGCCTGCGCTCTGCCGTGGACTCCATGCGCATGGGCGCGGTCGACTACATCGCCAAACCCTTCGACCACGGCGACATGCTCACCGCCGTGCGCCGCGTTATTGGCAAGAACACGAAGGCGAACCGCAGCACACGATCGGCAAGGGCCCGCGTAACCGACGGCGCTAGCGCCGAAGTGGCAGCGAGGAGCGCCGATCAGCCCGGCGACACCGAAGCGCCCACAATCCTCGGCGAGTGCGAAGCCATGCAGACGCTGGCGGCGCACGCGGACAAGTTCGCCCCGACAGACTCGACGGTCCTGGTCCTGGGCGAAACGGGCACGGGCAAGGAACTGGTCGCAAAGCGTATCCACGCGCACAGCCGGCGCGCGGGGGGAACGCTGATCTCCGTCAACTGCGCGGCGATTCCCGAGACGCTGATCGAGTCCGAACTGTTCGGCTACGAGAAGGGGGCCTTCACCGGGGCCAACACCAACCGCATGGGGCTGATCGAGGCGGCCGATGGCGGCACGCTGTTCCTCGACGAGATCGGCGAACTGCCCATGGAAGCCCAGGCTCGCCTGCTTCGATTCATTCAGGAGGGCGAAATACGCCGCATCGGTTCGGTGCATTCGCGCCGCGTCGACGTTCGGCTGGTCTGCGCAACACACCGTGACCTGCAGGGCCTGGCCGGCGAAGGGCGCTTCCGCCAGGACCTGTTCTACCGTATCAACGTCCTTCGTCTGCAGCTCCCGCCGCTGCGCGAGCGCGGCAAGGACATCCTGTTCCTCGCCGAGCGCCTGCTCAAGCAACAGCTCGAACGACTCGGCCGCGGACCGACCCGGTTCTCGCCGCGCGCCATTCAGGCGATCACCACCTATCAGTGGCCTGGAAACGTGCGCGAACTCGAGCACGCCATCGAGCGGGCGGTGATCCTCTCCGAGGGCGAGGAGATCGATAACGAGAGTCTCGGCATCGATCTCGAACTGGTGAACATCAATCGCCTGCGCGGAGACCGCATCGTCGAGAGCAAACGCAGTCCGCGCAATAACGATCCCGCCGAAGACCTGTCGCTCGAAGACTACTTCCAGCGCTTTGTCATCGAGCACCAGGACTCAATGAGCGAAACGGAGCTCGCGCAGAAGCTTGGCATCAGCCGCAAGTGCCTGTGGGAGCGTCGCCAGCGTTTCGACATACCCCGACGCAAGAGTGGGAGCCGGTCGCGCAAACACGCCGGTTAGTCGCGAAGGCTCGTAGGAATCACGTTACCCGGGAGCGCACCTGCGGTCGGTAACGGTGAATTTCGGTAACACGAAGACGCGAGAGGCCGTATTGCCCTGAGGGGCATATCCCTTAAGATATTGTTTTTATTAATTAATATTTTTCTGGCATGACGTGTGCTTTATTTATCGGAAGAATAAGAATAATGCGCACCGCAATAAAAATAATAGGTTAGTGAACCTGGACGGGGAAGCTGTGCTTCCCCGTTGTTCGTTCTGCTCCCTGGTTTTGGCACTCCGTGTATTGATTGGCGCACTTTGATCTTCGCTTTTTGATCTTTGCCCTCTCCCTCTGATCATCGTTCTTCGATCGCCGTTTTGTGAGGCCCGTACGATCGATAGACGGGCGCGCTACGGCGCCGCCGCGCGTCGCGTACTCGCGACCCGACATCCTGCGGCGTCGCTTCACAAGGCCCGCAGGGCAATCGGGTGCGGCAAGGCCTGTGATACCATTCGCGCTTTGCGCTTCGCGTTCAAATCCAGAGCACATGTTCGCGTTTTCCCCGAATCCCGCCGTCACGCGGCACCGAAAGCAGACGCCCCACCGGGCGCTCAGCACGATCGCGGCGTCGCTAAATTCGATGTCGAGATCCGCGCTGGACGCTTCAGCCGACACCGCGACGAGCATTGACCGCCCGATCCGGGTCGCGGGAGACTGACTCGACGTGAAAGTCATCCCGCGCGAGGAACACTGCGTTTCGCGCAAGGACATCAGCAACAGCGCCCTGAAGGTCATGGCGCGCCTGCGCGAGCACGGCCATCAGGGCTACCTCGTCGGCGGCGCGGTTCGCGATCTGCTTCTCGGCGGCCATCCCAAGGACTTCGACGTGGCCACGGATGCGACCCCCGAGGAAGTCCACGCGCTGTTCCGCAACTCGCGCATCATCGGGCGGCGCTTCCGTATCGTTCACGTGCGCTTCGGCCGCGAAGTCATTGAAGTCACGACCTTTCGCGGTCATCACGACGACGTCGACGAGGCCACGCCACCGGCCGCATCGCAGCAGTCGGCGCGCGGACGCCTGCTGCGCGACAACGTTTACGGCACGCTGGAGGAGGACGCGGTCCGGCGCGACCTGACGGTCAATGCCCTTTACTACGACAGCGGACGCTTCGAGGTACTCGACCAGGTCGACGGCCTGCGCGACCTCGAGGCGCGCCAGATCCGGGTCATCGGCGACCCTGAAAAGCGCTATCGCGAGGATCCGGTGCGCATGCTGCGGACGCTCCGCTTCGCCGCCAAGCTCGACTTTGGCGTGGAAGCGGGAAGCGGCGATCCCATACCCCGTCTGGCTCCACTCCTCGACGACATCCCACCGGCGCGGCTCTTCGACGAGTTCGGCAAGCTGTTCCTCGCCGGCCGGGCACAGCGCACGCTCCAGCTTCTGATCGAGTACGAAGTCTTCGAGCACCTGTTTCCCGAGACTGCCTATCTTTGCGAAGGCAGCGACTTCTATCCCCGGCTCCTCGACATGGCCATGGCCAATACCGATGAGCGCGTTGCCCTCGACAAGCCCGTCACTCCCGCCTTCCTGCTCGCCGCGCTGCTGTGGCCTGCGGTCTGCGAGCGTTGCTCGCTGCTCGAGCGCGGTGGCGACAAGCCGGTTCCCGCGATGCATGCCGCAGGGCAGCAGGTCGTTGCCGAGGCCTGCCGCCGCATCGCCATTCCCCGCCGCTTCAGCCTGCCCATGCGCGAGATCTGGGAACTGCAGTTACGCCTCGAGCGCCCCACGGGACGGCGCGCCGTCGAACTGCTCGCCCAGCGTCGCTTTCGCGCCGCCTACGACTTCCTGCTGCTGCGCGAGCAGGCTGGAGAAGACTGCGGCGGCCTCGGCGCGTCATGGACCGCGTTGCAGGAGGAGCACGGCCCGGTCACTCCAACGCAGGACCTCGATCTTGACGAGGGGCGACCGCCGAGGCGCCGCCGTCGCGGGGGACGCAGGCGCAAGAAAGAGCCGGAAGCCGGTGAATGAATGCATTGTCGGCCTCGGCGCCAATCTTGGTGATCCCCTGGCAGCCATCGTCGCCGCCGTGGACCGACTCGCCCGCCGACGGGACGTGCGTCTGCGCCGCTGCAGCGCCATCTATCGCAGCGCCCCTGTGGGACCGGCGGGCCAGCCCGACTACCTGAACGCGGCGATTTCCATTGGCACGACGCTGGCTCCGGCGGCTCTGCTCGCCGAGCTCCACCGCATCGAACACGACGCCGGAAGGCAGCGCGATACTCGCTGGGGCGCGCGCACCCTCGATCTCGACCTGCTGATGGTGGCGGGCGTGGAATCGCAAACACCGCAGCTCACGCTGCCGCACCCACATATCGGCGAGCGCAATTTCGTGCTCGCGCCCCTTATCGACCTTCTCGGCCCGGAGTACGACTTTCGCGGCCTGCGACTCGCCGACTGGCTTGAGCGCGCACCGGCGAACCGCCTCGAGCTCACGGACTTCGCCCTGGCACCCGATCGGGATGCGACGCCATGAGCGAGAACACGAAGCGCAATCCACCGGCCTACATCGCCATCGAAGGTGCGATTGGCGTTGGCAAGACCACGCTGGCGCGCCGCCTTGCTGCTACCTTCAACCACGAGACGCTGCTCGAAGACGCCTACGACAATCCCTTTCTCGAGCGTTTCTACCGCAATCGCCGCGAGGCGGCCCTCGCAACGCAGCTGTTCTTTCTTTTTCAGCGCACACAGAAACTGCAGGAGCTCAGACAGAGCGAGCTGTTCTCGCCGGTACGGGTCGCCGACTTCCTTATCGAGAAGGACCCCCTGTTCGCGCGCATCACCCTCGATGCGGACGAGTTCGAGCTGTATGAAAAGGTCTATGACCGACTCACGATCAACGCCCCCACGCCCGACCTAGTGATCTACCTGCAGGCGCCGACGGATGTGCTGCTCAGACGTATCGAGCAGCGCGGCATCGAACACGAACGCAGCATCGACAAGCGCTACCTCGAGCAGCTCAACGAGGTCTACAGCGAGTTCTTTCTTTACTATGACGAGGCGCCGCTGCTGATCGTCAATGCCAGCATGATCGATCTGTCGCAGGACGGGTCCGATTACGACCAGCTGGTAAACTACATCCTCGATATCCGCAGCGGCCGGCACTACTTCAATCCGACCTTTTTCGGGTAAGACGTTTCGGGTAAGACGCCAGCTTGAGCGTTACGGGAGGCGCTGCTTTCGGTCAAGGCGCCGCCATTTTCCGTTCACGTGCCGGCGAAGCGTGCTACCGCGCCATTGCGTACCCAGGGAGAGAGCACTGTGAGCAGCACCCCGGCACCGCGAAGCCGTGTCACCATCAGCACCCTCGAACGCATGAAGCGCGCGAGAGAGAAGTTCTGCTGTATTACCGCCTACGATGCAACCTTCGCCCGCCTGATCGATGAGGCGGGCGCCGAGTCCATGCTCGTCGGCGACTCCCTCGGCATGGTGCTGCAGGGCCACGACAGTACCCTGCCCGTCACGATAGAGGACATGGCCTACCACACGCGCTGCGTGACTCGCGCCGGGCCTTCGGCACTGGTCATGACCGATATGCCCTTCATGACTTACGGCACCACGGAAGATGCCCTGCGCAATGCGGGCAAGCTGATGCAGGCCGGGGCGCAGATGGTGAAGCTCGAGGGCGGTGTCTGGCTGTCGGATACGATCCATGCGCTGCAGCAGCGGGGAATCCCCGTCTGCGCCCACCTCGGACTCACGCCCCAGTCCGTCAACGTCTTCGGTGGCTACCGCGTTCAGGGGCGCACGCCGAAGCAGGCCAAGTCGATCCTGGCCGACGCCGTCGAAATCCAGGACGCCGGCGCAAGCATCCTCCTGCTCGAGTGCATACCGGCACCGCTTGCCAGCGACATCTCGCGCAAGGTGGATATTCCCGTGATCGGGATTGGTGCCGGCGCCGGCACCGATGCGCAGGTGCTGGTCATGCACGACCTCCTCGGCCTGTCTCCGCACCAGCCGCGCTTCGTGCAGAACTTCATGGAAGGCTGCGGCAGCGTGCAGGAGGCGCTCGGCGCCTTCGTGCAGGCCGTGAAGAGTGGCACCTACCCCCGCGAGGAGCACGCCTACGCCGAATGATCGGCTGCCAGAAGCCAACCCTCCTTTGACGCTCGCAATCGACGGCGCTGACGGCTAGCGAAGGTGTTTCCACAGGTAACGAAAAGCGGTTACCGATGCACACCTTCAGGCTTGCTGAGCCCCCGGGGAGCCTGCATACTCTGCCGCCCTGAGCGGGATAACCCGCCGCCAACCGGACCCGAAGCATAGCGGGACCGCCCTGACCGCAAGCGGGGTAGGATTATGCTGACCATCGAGAAAACGGGCGCCCTGCGCCACGCGCTGCAGCGCCATCGAGAGCGCGGTGAGCGCATCGCCTTCGTGCCCACCATGGGCAATCTCCACGAGGGCCACCTTGAGCTCGTGCGCCGAGCGCGGCAGTCGGGTGAGGTCGTAGTGGTGAGCATCTTCGTCAATCCACTGCAGTTCGGCGCCGGTGAGGATCTGGCGAAGTACCCGCGCACGCTGGCCGCCGATCGCGAGAAGCTTTTTGCCGAGGGCGTGGCCTACCTGTTCACGCCGGGCGTCGAGGAGATCTACCCGGCAGGGCTCGAGGCACAGACGATCGTCCGCGTTCCCGATCTCTCCGATACGCTCTGCGGCCGCAGCCGCCCCGGGCACTTCGACGGCGTTGCAACCGTGGTGTGCAAGCTGTTCTCGATGGTGCAGCCGAGCTGCGCCGTGTTCGGCGAAAAAGACTTTCAGCAGCTCTCGATTATCCGCAAGATGGTCGAGGATCTGTGCCTACCCATCGAGATCGTCGGCGTGGCAACGGTTCGGGCAGAGGACGGGCTGGCGCTGAGCTCGCGCAATGGCTATCTCACCGCTGCCGAGCGACGCCGCGCGCCCCTGCTCCACCAGACGCTCCTCGACTGCCGCGATGCGATCGCCTGCGGCTTCGACAATTTTTTGCAGCTTGAGTCGCATGCCCGTATGCAGTTGCTACAGGCCGGATTTGAGCCCGATTACTTCGCCGTCCGCGACGCGCGGACGCTGCAGAACGTGACCGAACAGACCGAAGAAATCGCCATTCTCGCAGCGGCGCGCCTCGGCACGACACGCCTGATAGACAACGTTCGCCTAGGTCTGAATCCCGCCTCGGACTGGGGCATGCTCGCCGCTCGCTAGGCGCCTCCAGCAGCCCTCGTTCCCACCCCCGACTTTCGTGCTGAGGGCATAGGACCAACGACCCCTTGCCCGTTGACGGGCGCCGCCTATGCTTGGACCCTCGCCGAACTTTCGAGGGCCATAGCATGTCCGAAGCCAAGACCTACCCGATTCTCGATGGGTTTTCCGACGCCCATATCACCGCCGCCACCTATCCTGAAATGTATCGGCGCTCTATCGAGGACCGCGATGGCTTCTTCGGAGAAATGGCCGAAAAGTTCCTGACCTGGGACCAGCCCTGGGATGAGGTCTGCGCCTACGACTTCACCACGGGCGACGCCAGCTGGTTCCGCGGCGGCAAGCTCAACGTGGCCGTCAACTGTATCGACCGCCACCTTCCCGAACGCGCCGATCAGGACGCGATAATCTGGGAGGGTGACGACCCCGCAGACTCGCGCAGAATCACCTACGCCGAACTGAAAGACGAGGTCTGTCGTCTGGCAAACGCGCTGCGCGAGCACGGCGTGAAGCGCGGCGATCGCGTCTGCCTGTACCTGCCGATGATTCCCGAGGCGGCCTTCGCCATGCTGGCCTGCGCACGCATCGGCGCCGTCCACACCATCGTCTTCGGTGGCTTTTCTCCCGAGGCGCTCAAGGACCGCATCCAGTCCGCCGAGTGCTCGGCGCTCATCACCTCCGACGAAAGTCTGCGCGGCGGGCGCGTGGTTCCGCTGAAGACCAATGCCGACAAGGCTCTCGAGGAGTGCCCCTCGGTCAGCACCTGCATCGTCGTACGCCGCACGGGCGGCGATATTCCGATGGTGGAAGGCCGCGACGTCTACTACGACGACGCCACCGCGGGACAAAGCACCGAGTGCGAGCCCGAGTCCATGGACGCCGAGGACCCGCTGTTCATTCTTTATACCTCCGGCTCCACCGGTAAGCCGAAGGGGGTACTGCACTGCAGCGGCGGCTACCTGCTGCAGGCGAGCATGACCTTCAAATACGTTTTCGACTATCGCGACGGCGAGGTCTACTGGTGTACGGCGGACGTCGGCTGGGTGACCGGTCACTCCTACATTGTCTACGGGCCCCTCGCCTGCGGCGCAACTACGCTCATCTTCGAAGGCGTGCCCACCTACCCGGATGCCGGACGCTGCTGGGAAGTCGTGGACAAGTACAACGTATCGATTTTCTATACTGCGCCAACGGCGATCCGCGCCCTGCAAAGCAAGGGTGACGATTTCGTAAGCAAACACTCGCGTAAGAGTCTGCGCATCCTCGGCACCGTCGGCGAACCGATCAACCCCGAAGCCTGGCAGTGGTACTTCAACACCATCGGCGAAGGGCGCTGCCCCATCGTCGATACCTGGTGGCAGACAGAAACGGGCGCCCACATGATGACGCCGCTGCCGGGGGCGCACGCGATGAAACCGGGCGCCGCTTCCTTCCCCTTCTTCGGCGTGGAAGTCGCCCTCCTCGGCGAGGACGGCAGCGAAATCGAAGGACCAGGCTCTGGCTACCTCGTGGTCAAGGCCTCCTGGCCGAGCCAGATCCGTACCGTCTACGGCGACCACCAGCGCATGGTCGACACCTACTTCAAGAATTACCCCGGCTATTACTTCACCGGCGACGGAGCAATGCGCGATGAAGACGGCTATTACTGGATCACGGGGCGCGTGGACGACGTGCTCAATGTGTCCGGTCACCGCATGGGTACGGCGGAGGTCGAGAGCGCGCTGGTGCTGCACGACAAGATCGCCGAGGCCGCTGTCGTCGGCTTCCCCCACGACCTCAAGGGCCAGGGCATCTACGCCTACGTGACGCCCATGGAGGGCGTGGACCCCGACGACGAACTCAAGGCCGAGCTGATCAAGCTCTGCGTCAAGGAAATCGGCCCGATCGCCAAGCCCGATATCATCCAGTGGGCCCCGGGCCTGCCCAAGACACGTTCGGGCAAGATCATGCGTCGCATCCTGCGCAAGATCGCCGAGAACGAACTCAACAGCCTCGGCGACACCTCAACACTGGCCGATCCGGCAGTAGTGAACGAACTGATCGCCAATCGACCGAAGTAACCTGGACGCTGGGGAAAAGCATTCGGGCTCTTTGGCGACCCACAGACCGCGCGCTTCGTCGACCAGAGTACGATGAGACCGAGCGCAGGGAAGACCGGCCTGTGAAAACGCATCGCGCGACCTGAAGGCGAAGCGCAGGAACGCTCCACTGAAGGGTCAGGATTCAAGGTAGTTCAGGTTGGAACGTATTACTTGGTCCATTTCGGTACCAACACCGCCGAGCTGAAGGCACTCCCTAAGCAGTTCCGCAGCGCGGGCCTTGTCACCACTCCTCGCGAACAGATTGGCCATATTCAGACAGATGGCAGGGGTACGTACCCCGTTTCGGTAGACGCTCCGGTAGAGATCAAGAGCCGGACCGAATTCCCCGCCGCGGTAGCGCGCCTCCGCCTCCTGTTCTAGACACTCTGCGGGCCGGTAGCCCAGTTGCCCGGCCCGATGCAGGTACCTGGCCGCCTTCTGATAATCCTCGGTGAATACGAGCAGTGTGTTACCGGCGATAGCCAGCAGCCTTGCGTCTTCTTGTTCCGCGAGTTCCTCCTCCATGATTTTAAGATAGGAAAGCGCTCGCTCCCTCTTTGGCCGAGCATCGTTCGCGTTTGTGTAGTGATGGACCACGACGGGCAGCTTGTCTCGTCGGGAGTCGTCAATCGAGTCGTCAACGATTTCGTGGATGCGACCCCGAAACCGAATTTCCGGCCTTGATCGAAAGAGCTTCATCGTTTGGTGAATCGTATAACCCGAAAAGCCCCTGGCCATTCGATCTCCTTCTTCGACTGGTATCCAGCCACTCGCCTGCTCGTTCAGGTAGTTCCGAGCCGTCAGGTAATAGCCGTCAGCGTGGTCGCTCGAAATCGCTTGGCGTATTGATGCAAATTCGTCTGACGCGACGCGTTCGTCTGCATCGAGCATCAGCACCCAGTCACCGGTGACTGCATCTAGACCGGCGTTTCTGGCTGCAGAAAAGTCCGATATCCACTCGAAATCGATCAGAATATCGGCGGCGCCCGCGGCGATCTCGCGAGTGCCGTCTGTTGATCCTGTATCTACGATCACACACTCGTCGACGTAGTGTCTGACAGACTCGAGGCAGTCTTCGATAAACTGGGCTTCATCACGAACGATCATGCAGAAAGAAAGCTTCACGGGAACTCCTCGAATCTTCAGACCACGATGCCGGATTAGAGTCGATACTCTGAGCCATAGTGCCCGCGCCTGCGACGGCGAGAGCCGCACTAGAGCGCGGACCGTTTAAATCACAAGATTGCAGCGAGTCTATCGGACGAGACCCTGGGAACAAGCGCAAAAAAGGGCGCCGAAGCGCCCTGCTGTAAAGCTTTGAGGAAAGCCCGGCGAATCAGGCGCCCTCTTCCTCGACGGCATCCGCCTCGTCTTCCAGAAGCTCCTTGATCGACAGCTTGATGCGGCCGCGCTGGTCCACGTCGAGAACCTTGACACGCACCATATCGCCTTCGGACAGATGGTCCGATACGTTTTCCACGCGCTCGTTGGCGATCTGGGAGATGTGCAGGAGACCGTCCTTGCCCGGCAGGATGTTGACGAAGGCACCGAAATCGACGATGCGCTCGACGCGCCCCGTGTAGATCGCGCCAACCTCTGCCTCGGCGGTGATCTCCTCGATCAGTTCCACGGCTTTGTCGCGCGCCGCCTGATCCTGGCCGAACACGCGCACGGTACCGTCATCGTCGATATCGACGGTTGCGCCGGACTGCTCGGTGATCGAGCGGATCATGGCGCCACCCTTGCCGATGATGTCTCGGATCTTGTCCGAGTCGACCTTGAGCGTAACCATGCTCGGCGCATTTTCCGAGGTCACCTGTCGCGGCGCGTCGAGAACAGCGTTCATCTGGCCAAGGATGTGCAGGCGGGCCTGCAGCGCCTGCTCGAGGGCGATCTCCATGATCTGCTCGGTGATGCCTTCGATCTTGATGTCCATCTGCAGTGCGGTGACACCCGTCGCCGTGCCGGCCACCTTGAAGTCCATATCGCCGAGGTGGTCCTCATCACCGAGGATGTCCGTGAGCACGGCGAACTGGTTGCCTTCCTTCACCAGACCCATGGCGATGCCGGCGACCGGTGCCTTGATCGGAACGCCCGCGGTCATCAGCGCGAGGGAGCCTACGCAGACCGACGCCATGGAACTCGAGCCGTTGGACTCGGTGATCTCGGACACCAGGCGGATGGTGTAGGGGAACTCTTCCTCGTTAGGCAGCACCGCAGCGAGACCGCGACGCGCGAGGCGACCGTGACCGATTTCGCGGCGACCGGTGAAACCGATACGGCCGGCCTCACCCACGGAGTAGGGCGGGAAGTTGTAGTGCAGCATGAAGGGATCGCGACGCTCACCCTCGAGGGCGTCGATGATCTGCGCGTCGCGCGTCGAGCCCAGGGTGACGGCACCGATGGCCTGGGTCTCGCCGCGCGTGAACAGTGCGCTGCCGTGGGCCTTGGGAAGCACATCGACCTCGCAGGCGATCGGACGCACGGTGCGGCTGTCGCGGCCATCGATGCGCGCTTCCCCTTCGAGAATGCGCTTGCGCACAATGTTCTTCTCGACTTTCTTGAAATAGTCCTTCACGTCGTCGGCACTGTAGGCAGCGTCAGCCGTGAGGGCTGCGACGCAGGCTTCGCGGATCTCGCCGACGCGGGCATAGCGCTCGGCCTTCTCGGTGATACGGTAGGCTTCGCCGAGCGCATCGCGGGCCTGAGCCTCGACGGCGGCCAGCAGCGCCTCATTGACGGGAGGCGGCTGCCAGTCCCAGCTTGGTTTGCCGGCTTCGGCGGCGAGTTCCTCGATGGCCTTGATCACCACCTGCATTTCCTGGTGCGCGTAGAGCACGGCGCCGAGCATCTGGTCTTCCGTCAGCTGGTCCGCCTGCGACTCCACCATCAGCACCGCATCGGCGGTACCGGCAACAACCATATCGAGCTTGCTGCCCGAAAGCTGGTCGTAGCTGGGGTTGAGCAGGTAACCGCTGTCCTCGGTGAAGCCGACACGGGCCGCGCCGATCGGACCATTGAAGGGACAGCCGGAAATCGCCAGCGCCGCCGAGGTGCCGATCATCGCCGGAATATCGGGGTCGATATGCTTGTCCGCCGACATCACCGTACAAACCACCTGCACTTCGTTCATGAAGCCATCGGCGAAGAGCGGGCGGATCGGGCGGTCAATGAGTCGCGAGGTGAGCGTTTCTTTCTCGCTGGGGCGCGCTTCGCGCTTGAAGAAGCCACCGGGGATTTTGCCCACGGAGTAGGTCTTTTCCTGGTAATGCACGGACAGGGGGAAGAAGTCCCGGCCCTCGCGCTGCGTCTTCTCGGCGACCACGGTGCACAGCACGCTGGTGTTTTCGACGGTGACAAGCACCGCGCCGGTCGCCTGACGGGCGATGCGGCCTGTTTCCAGCGTGACGGTCTGACCGCCGTACTGGAAGGTCTTGGTAACTGGGTTCACGTTTTTCTCCAATTCTATAAACGAACAACCGGGGCGAACCTCGCGGCAGCCCCGGCTGTGGAAGCGCTCAGCGGCGCAGGCCGAGTCGCTTGATGAGTTCGGCGTAGCGTGCGCTGTCCTTGCGCTTGAGATAGTCGAGCAGGTTGCGACGCTGGTTGACCATGCGGATCAGGCCGCGCCGGGAGTGGTGGTCCTGCTTGTGGGACTCGAAGTGTCCGCGAAGTTGCTCGATGTTGGCGGTCAACAGCGCCACCTGGACTTCGGGAGAGCCCGTATCGCTCTCACCACGTTGATATTCGCGGACGATTTCCGCCTTTCGTTCTGCATTCAAAGCCATTGCATTGGTGTCCTGTATAAAAACAATCTGCCCATGATCGCGTCCAGAACGCCCGGCGACTACGCCCTCGAGCGCAGCTCGAACGCATCCGTCTGGCGTCTCCGAGCGTCGCCGCTCGCTACGTCTTACCGACAAGCGAAGCGGACCGGCTCTGCCGAAGCAAAGATCGTGTCTGATGTTCGGCGCTGGTTTTGGCGCTGCTTCCGCCAGACGCAGACCCGGTTCAGGGACCAGGTCCCCGCGGAGCCTGAAACAAGCGCAGTCCGGAACAAGCAGAACAGACAGCCAAGGCGGGATAACGCGACCTACCTGTGTAAGAGCCCGTCCGTGCAGATTTACAGACGGGTTCCCGACAGCGAAACGCGACAGACCGCTTGATCCAAGTCGTTGCCCTGGCTCGCGCCGGACAGCGCATGAAACGGCCTAGCGCCCGCTGACCACCAGACGACGGGGCGCCACGCGCCCGTCGTCCAGAATTTCACCCACGCCGAGGAACTCACCGCTCTCGAGCGCGACGCGCACCATACCATCACAGGGCGCATTACGCACTAGGACGGGCTGGCCCTGACTCAGATAAAAGCCGCTGGATTCGGGCAGGGACAGAAGCGGCAGGTGCGCCAGCGCCCGGTCCATCGGCAGCAGCAGGGCGTCCATTTCTGCCAGCTCGTCGCGATCGCGCATCTCCTGCAGCGCCTCCAGCGTTATGCAGCCGTCGATGTCGAAGGGGCCGACCGCCGTGCGCCGCAACGCTTCGACGTGCCCGCCGGTGCCCAGGGCCTCGCCGATATCCATCGCCAGGCTGCGAATATACGTACCCTTGCTGCAGGCGACCTCGATATCGACGCTCGTGCGCGTCCCGATACGCAGGCCGAGTCGATGCAAGCGAGCGATGTGCACGGGCCGCGTCGCGCGCTCAACCTCTATGCCGGCTCGCGCCAGCTCGTAGAGCGGCTTGCCGTCGCGCTTGATGGCCGAGTACATCGGCGGCAGCTGTTCGCTATCGCCGCGGAAGGACGCCAGGACCTCATCGATCTGATCTTCCCGAAGCGCCGACGCATCGTGTTCTTCGACAACGACGCCTTCGGCGTCGCCCGTATCCGTGCTCACGCCCAGACAGATACGGCTCTCATAGACCTTGTCGGCGTCGAGCAGATACTGCGAAAACTTGGTCGCTTCGCCAAAGCACAGCGGAAGCACACCCGTCGCGAGAGGATCGAGACTGCCCGTATGGCCCGCCTTGGCGGCCGCAAACAGGCGCTTGACGCGCTGAAGGGCCTGGTTGGAACTCAGGCCCGCCGGCTTGTCGAGAAGAAGGATGCCCGAGATCGGTCGGCCACGACGTCGCCGGGCCATCAGCGTGCGCCGCCCGGAATGTCGCGGTCGTCAGGTTCCGTGTCGGCACTATCCGGCTCGCCGTCGTCGACGTCTGCAAGACGCGAATCGGCCTCCGTAGCGCGCTCGATCAGGGCTTCGAGGTCGCGGCCTCGGCCCACGCTGCTGTCGAAGACGAAACGCAGACGCGGAACCGTGCGCATCGGCGCCGAGCGAGCGAGAGCGCTGCGCAGGAAACCAGCGGCGCCGTTGAGCACCTTCGCCGCGGGCTCAGCGTCATCGCTGGAATCGCAGCCTAGCAAGGTGAAGTACACGCGCGCATGAGCGATGTCGCGGCTGACCTCAACGGCAGTGACGCTGACCATGCCAAGGCGCGGATCGCGCAGCTCACGCTGAACAAGTAGCGCCAGCTCGCGCTGCAGATAATCAGCGACCCGCTCGCGGCGGCTGTATTCCCGTGCCATGGCCTGGATTCCCGGCTTAGGTGCTGAAGCTTGGGTGCTCGCCCACGCGTACCTTCTGCGCTCCCCGATGGGATTGCTAGAGGGTTCGCGCGACCTCGCGCACCTCGAAGACCTCGATCTGGTCACCCACCTTGACGTCGGTGTAGTTCTTCACACCGATACCGCACTCCATGCCGTTACGCACCTCGCTGGCGTCGTCCTTGAAGCGGCGCAGGGACTCCAGCTCGCCCTCGTAGATCACCACGTTGTCGCGAAGCACACGGATCGGCCTGGAGCGATAGACGGTGCCCTCGGTAACCATGCAGCCGGCAATCTGGCCGAACTTCGGCGAGCGGAACACGTCGCGGACCTCGGCAATACCGAGAATCTCCTCGCGCAGTTCCGGCGGCAGCATGCCGACAAGCGCCGACTTCACATCGTCGATGAGATCGTAGATCACGTTGTAGTAACGCAGATCCACTCCTTCCTCTTCCACGAGGCGGCGTGAAGACGCGTCGGCGCGCACGTTGAAGCCGAAAATGACTGCCTCGGAGGTCAGCGCCAGGTTCACGTCGCTCTCGGTGATGCCGCCGACACCGCCAGAGACGATATTGACCTGCACTTCGTCGTTGCCGAGCTCGAGCAGCGAGCTCTGCAGCGCTTCGAGGGAGCCGCGCACATCGGCCTTCACGACGACGTTGAGCGTCTTCTTCTCGCCCGCCGTCATGCTCTCGAACATGTTATCGAGCTTGGCCGCCTGCTGGCGCTGAAGCTTGTTCTCACGCTGCTTTTCCTGACGGAAGTCGGCCAGCTCGCGAGCGCGCTTCTCGCTCTCGAGTACGGCGAACTGATCGCCGGCATCGGGTGTGCCATCAAGGCCAAGAATCTCCACGGGGATGCTTGGCCCGGCCTCGTCGATGGGCTGACCGGTCTCGTCCAGCATCGCGCGCACGCGGCCGTACTGAAGACCGGCGAGCACGATGTCGCCCTGGCGGAGCGTGCCACTCTGCACGAGCAGCGTCGTGACCGGGCCGCGACCCTTGTCGAGACGCGACTCAATCACGATACCCTGCGCCGGCACGTCCCTCGGTGCCTGCAGTTCAAGCAGTTCAGCCTGCAGCAGGACGGCGTCGAGCAGCGCATCAATGCCCTCGCCGTTGAGCGCGGAAACGTGCACGAACTGATAGTCGCCGCCCCATTCTTCCGGAATCACTTCCTGCGCGGCCAGTTCATTCTTCACCCGGTCGGGGTCTGCGCCTTCCTTGTCGATCTTGTTCACGGCGACGATCAGCGGCACCGCGGCGGCCTTGGCGTGCTGCACCGCTTCGATCGTCTGCGGCATGACGCCGTCATCGGCCGCCACCACCAGGATCACGATATCCGTGCTTTTGGCGCCGCGCGCGCGCATCGCTGTGAAGGCCGCGTGGCCGGGCGTGTCGAGGAACGAGATCATCCCGTGCCCGGTTTCCACGTGATAGGCACCGATGTGCTGGGTGATCCCGCCGGCCTCACCGGACGCCACCCGGGTCTTGCGGATGTAGTCGAGCAGCGAGGTCTTGCCGTGGTCGACATGCCCCATGACCGTAACCACAGGTGCACGCGGCTCCAGCGTACCCTCGTGCTGGGCGAGCGTTTCCGTGAGATTGTCTTCGAGGGCGTCGGCGCTCACCAGCTTGGGGCGATGGCCGAGTTCCTCAACGATCAGAATGGCCGTGTCCTGGTCGATCATCTGGTTGATCGTGGCCATCACGCCGAGCTTCATCAGCTCCTTGATAACGACGCTGGCTTTCACCGACATCTGCTGCGCCAGACCACCGACGGAAGTCATGTCGGCAAGCTCGACGTCGTAGACGATCTTCTCCGTGGGGCGCTCGAAGCCGTGCTTGCCGTGTTCCTCGTGCGTGGCCTTGATCTTGCGACGGCCACCACGGCGACGGGCAACGCCCGCTTCGGCCGCCTCGAGGTCCGACAGCGACAGGTTGTGTCCACGGTGCTTCCCGCGCCCGAGGGGCTCGGACTGCAGGCGTCCCTTGGTCTTCTTGCGACGCGGCTCTTCCCGCGCCGTCGTTGGCGCCTCGTGCAGTCGTTTGGGCTTGCGCGCGGCGTCGGCCGCCGCCGTTGGCGCGCGCTTCGCCGCCGCTTCCTCGGCGGCCTTGCGCTCGGCCTCGGCTTTCTTCGCAGCTATCGCTGCAGCTCGGGCCTTCGCCTCTTCTTCGTCCTGACGCTTGCGGCGTGCGGCAGCGCGCTGGCGCAGAACCTCGGGATCGAGGTCCTTCTCGTCCTCTTCCTCGAACTCCTCCTCGACGGGAGCCGGCGCGACGGCTTCGGCCGGCGCAACGTCTTCAGCGACCGCCACTTCTTCAACGGGCGCCTCTTCTACCAGCTCCTCTTCGGCGCCGATAGCTTCTTCGGCCTCGACGGGTAGCTCACGCTTGACGTAGGTGCGTTTCTTACGCACCTCCACATTGACGGTTTTCTTGCCCGTACCCGAGCCCGCGCGCAGCGTGCTCAGCGTCTTGCGCTTGAGCGTGATGCGCTTGGGTCCCGCAGCGGCAGCGGCGGCGGACTCGCCGTGACTGCGCTTGAGGAAAGCGAGCAGCGTTTTCTTGTCCTCGTCGGAGACAGACTCTTCTGCCCCCTTGTGAGGAAGTCCCGCGTCCTTCATCTGCGCCAGCAGACGTTCGACGGGGGCGCCGACGGTCTCTGCCAGCTGCTGTACTGTTACCTGCGCCATTGCGCTCTCTCCCTAGTGACCTTTGATCCGGTTCGCCGCCGTCCGCCCTCAGGCAGACTCCTCGGCAAACCAGGGCGCTCGAGCCGTCATGATCAACTCCCCCGCGCGCTCCTCGGTCATCCCTTCGATATCTATCAGTTCGTCAACGCCCTGCTCGGCCAGATCTTCCATGGTGACGATGCCGCGCGCCGCCAGCACGAAGGCCAGCTCGCGGTCCATTCCGTCCATGGTAAGAAGATCCTCGGCGGGCGTCTGGGCGCCTAGTTGCTCCTCGGACGCGATAGCGAGGGTCAGCAGCGCGTCCTTGGCGCGGGCGCGGAGCTCTTCGGCGATATCCTCATCAAAGCCATCGATGGAAGTCATCTCCTCAAGCGGCACGTAGGCCACCTCCTCGAGGCTGGTGAACCCCTCATCGACAAGAATTCCGGCCACGTCCTCATCCACGTCGAGTTGTTCCATGAAGGTCTGGATGACCTGACCCGCCTCGGCCTCCTGCTTCTCCACGGCCTCGTCGACACTCATGACGTTGATGGTCCAGCCCGTAAGCTCGCTTGCAAGGCGGACATTCTGACCGGAACGGCCGATAGCCTGGGCGAGGTTGTCCTCGGCGACGGCGACATCCATGGTGTGGCTTTCCTCGTCGACAACGATGGACTCGACCTCCGCCGGGGACATGGCATTGATCACGAGCTGGGCGGCGTTGTCGTCCCAGAGCACGATATCGACGCGCTCGTTGTCGAGCTCGTTGGACACAGCCTGAACGCGCGAGCCGCGCATACCCACACAGGCGCCCACGGGATCGATGCGCTGGTCGTTGGTCTTGACCGCGATCTTGGCCCGCGAGCCGGGATCACGGGCCGCACTGCGGATCTGGATGACGCCCTCGGCGATCTCGGGCACCTCGATCTTGAACAGCTCGATCAGCATCTCCGGGCAGGCGCGGCTGAGGATCAGCTGCGGTCCGCGCGACTCGGTGCTGATCTCGCGCAGAATGGCGCGCACGCGGTCGTTGATGCGGAATGTCTCGCGACCCACAAGCTGCTCGCGCGGCAGAAGACCCTCGGCGTTGTTGCCCAGGTCGACGATCACGTTGTCGCGGGTGACCTTCTTGACCGTGCCCGCCACGAGTTCGCCGACCCGCCCTTCGTAGAGCTCGACGACCTGCGCGCGCTCGGCGTCGCGCACCTTCTGGACAATGACCTGCTTGGCGGTCTGTGCGGCGATTCTTCCGAACTCGACGTTCTCGACCTGCTCCTCGTACACGTCACCGGGCTTGAGCGATGGATCCTTCTCGGCGGCTTCCTCGGTGGTGAACTGCGTACCGAGCAGCGCGAGCTCCTCGTCGGGCACCACGAGCCAGCGACGGACGGTCTGGTATTCGCCCGTCTCGCGGTCGATCGTGACCTCGATATCGGCATCCTCGTCGTAGCGCTTCTTGGTGGCCATGGCGAGAGCGGACTCGATAGCCCCGAAGATGATGTCCTCGTCGACGCCTTTCTCAGCGGAGACCGCCTCGGCGACCAGCAGGATTTCCTTGTTCATTCACTTCACCTCGAAAGCAGGCCCGGGGGCCGCTCAGATGCGCAGCGCAAGCTGCGCCCGCTCGATTTCACCGTAGGGCAGGAGATATTCGTGATCGTCCACCAGCACGACAACGTCCTCGCCCTCTACCGCGCGCAGTATTCCCCGATACTTGCGCCGCCCTTCGTAAGGCCGCCTAAGGCGGACCTCGATTTCTTCGCCCGCGTAGGGGGCGTACTGCTCGAGCCGGAAAAGACGCCGGTCGACGCCCGGCGACGACACCTCCAGCACGTAGTCACCGGCGACGGGCTCCTCGACATCCAGAAGCGCTCCAACCTGCTCACTGACGCGGGCACAGTCGTCGACGGTCACCCCGGCCTCGGCATCGATATAGATTCGCAGCAGGCTGTGCCGCCCCTGCGACAGCTGCTCGACGCCCCAGAGCTCGAAGCCCTGGGCCTCGACCGTCGGCGCCATCAGCGCATGCAGCTTGTCCTCTCGGGCACTCATGCGCACTCGCCTGCCCTTACCCGAACTCTTTCCACCGCCGACACCATTCCGCCACGCACCGTCGCACTCGAGAAATGTGCATCCGAAAAACCAACAAAAAAGCCCCTGAAAAGGGGCTTTTTCGTCACATGGCCTTCCTGGGAGCTGGCCACGTGTATTGGTAGCGGGGGCCGGATTTGAACCGACGACCTTCGGGTTATGAGCCCGACGAGCTACCAGGCTGCTCCACCCCGCATCAAAACGTCTCTGCTGATCCTGGTATGCGTCACCGCATGCCTCATCGGCCTGCAAGCGCCCTCTCACAGCATCGGCGATGATCGCTACGGTCTTGTTGCTTGAACGTCGCGCTCGCGCCATCAAGAACCGTTAGCGGCTGCACCGCCGGGGCAATCCCTCAATCCGCCCCTTCAAGAGGTGGCGTAGTATAGGGAGCGCGATGTGCCTGTGCAAGAGCTCCGCGCCGCATTTCTCCCGAGAAATGCTCACCTTGTTGAGGCGAGTGTTTCAGGGGTCGGTGCAGAGCTTGCGCAGCGCTTGTACGGAGCCCATACAAAGCCCCCGCCCACACAAAGCCCACACAAAGCCCACACAAAGCCCACACAAAGCCCACACAAAGCCCACACAAAATTCTCACAAAGCCCGCGAGCGGAACACAGCGAGGCGCCCCGCGGGCCCGACCCAGCATGCTTTCCGATCGGGGCCACGGCGGCCCGACCGTTTGCGCACCCCCGATCCTTGCTTTCGTAAGCTATTCGTACTTCGCAGGCTAATGGCACGCCTGGCGCACGCTGAGTTCGAAGCCGTTTGCGATCGGGTCTTCCTATTGGTGCCGAAGGGGGGACTTGAACCCCCACGCGCAGTGCGCACTACCCCCTCAAGATAGCGTGTCTACCAATTCCACCACTTCGGCAAATACTGCGGGACTCGCTGGCTCCGAGAGCCCCGCCCGCCCGTAACAGACTG
>JAZBOX010000011.1:0-16627 GCA_036351355.1 Halieaceae bacterium | reverse complement strand
GCAGGCGCCACACCTCCGGGGAAACACGCCCGGGCATTACCGCCCCGTGCGCGCCACGAGCCCCTCTTTCGCGAAAACTGCTTGTCGTGAAGCGCAAAGCCGCCGTCTGTTCCGGGTATCAGTTGGTGACGATAACCCGTTGCATGTCGCGGTCAAGCACGCGAAAGCCTGTTCCGGCGATGACGGCGTCGAAGCCCGCCTCGAGGGACAGTCCGCCGAGGTCGCCGTGGAGGCGCGTCTGGGCGGCGATACTCGAATCGATGGGCTTCGCGTAGACCACCTCCACCCCGGACTCGCGAGACCACCAGGTCAGATAGCTACTCAGCATGCGACCCTCGATTTCCATGGGGCGCAGAGCACTGTGAGTCCAGCGCCAGCTCGCGTCGGCGGGACCGACGCTGTCGCGCCGAAGCTCGCCACCGGCGACGGTCAAACGCTCTCCGGCCAAGGCCCGAGCCTCACCGCGGTCGCCGTCGCGCAATACGACAGCGCCGTCGCGTACGGAAACCTGCCAACCCTCGTCGACGAGACGCACTTCAAAGCGCGTACCGATATCGCGCGCCGTGCCGTGCTCCGTGGCAATCTGCATGCTGCCGGGACCGGCGGCATCCACGTAGACGGCACCCGCGTCGAGGTACAGGCGATCATCCGCCAGCAGTTCGAATTCCGAAGTATTGTCCACACGGACTGAAACGCCGCGGGGAAACTCAATCAGCGCAAAGCCGCCGGGGCCCGTACGCAGCCGATCACCCGGCTCCAGCGACTGCGGCCCAGAGACATCGCGCCACTGCGCCGAACCCCCGGCATGGAACTGCACACGGTTGTCGGTCTGCACCAGTTCGATGCTGCCGGTCGCGGGGCCCGCCATCTGCGTAACCACGAAGGCCACACCCATGGTAAGGATGACTCCCGCCGCCGCGGCCCAGCCCCGCCAGCGCCGACCGGACCTGCGGGCTTCGATTTCTTCCCGCCAGACAGTTCGTACGGACTCTCGGGCGGCGTCCATGGCCTCCTCGGGAGGCTGCTGGCGTGCGTCTACGCGCCCCAGAATCTCCGCAATCCGCGCTTCGTCGAGGCCCTGGGGCGGCCTTGATGGCGATGTCATGACGTTCTCCGCTGCAGTTCCGGGGAAAGAGCCACGAGGGCTTCACGCAACGCCTCCCTGGCCCGGGCAAGCAGTGACTGCGCGGCGAGTTGCGTGATATCGAGGCGGTCGGCGATGACGGACACAGATTCGCCGTGGATGTACTTCCACTCCAGCGCATCACCGTAATTGCCGGGCAGGCGATCGAGAACTTCCTGAATCAACTGAACGACTTGCAGACGCGAGGTACGCGCGGCGGGGTCGTCCCCGTCACTGGCCTCGAGAGCCGCCAGAATCGGCGCTATCCCCGCATCGTCGGCGGCAACGGTCGGCACGGAACGATTCAGGCGCCGGTAATGGGCGCTGAGTTCATTGCGACAGATCTGACATAACCAGGTAAACATGCTGGCCTCTCCCCGGTAGGAGTCCATTGCACGCAGGGCGTTGATCAGGGTTACCTGGGACAACTCCTGCGCGAGGTCATCGTCGCCATCGGAGCGTGCAAGCACGAAGCGATAGACCCGCGGGTAATACTCGTTGAAGAACCGGTCGTAGGCCTTCTCGTCACCCGCAAGGAGGGCTTTGACAAGGGCCATGTCGGCACGCATCGCCATGTTTCAGGGTCCAAACAACGTCGGTCACAGGGTAAGAGTCGCCTTCACGAAAAATCATTCGCCGGCGCGGGAACTTTTTCCTTCCATCGATGCTGCCAGTGAGGAGTCGAAGTTGAGCCAGGACTCGGCAGCGCTGAAGCCCTCCCTCCAGCGGGGGAACTCATCCGACGGCATGGCCTTGGCGATGAACCATCCCTGGGCACAGCCGCAGCCGAGACGCAGCAGCTCCAGGCCGTGAGCTTCCGTCTCGACGCCCTCGGCGATAACCTCGCGATCGAACACCTGCGCCAGCCTGATCACACCCTCGACGATGGCGCAGTCCTCGTCGTTATCCAGCATCTTGCGGACGAAGGTCTGATCGATCTTCACCACGTTGGCCTGCAGGTTGCGCAGATACACCAGCGAGGAATAGCCCGTGCCGAAATCGTCGATGGCAAAGCGCACGCCGAGATCACGGCACTGGCAGATGACTTCGGAGACGCCTTCGAGATCCTCGAGCGCCGATGTCTCCAGGATCTCGAGCTCGAGGCGCTCCGGGGGAACATCGGGGTACTGGCGCAGGAGCATGCGCAACTCGGGCACGAAATCCGGTACCTGCAGATGTTTTCCCGAGATATTCACGCTGAGCGTCATGTCCAGGCCCTGTGCGCGCCACTCGCGGAGCTGGGACATGGCCGTGCGCAGCACCCAGCGCCCGAAGACTTCAAAGTGCAGCGGATCGTCCAGGTAGTCGATGAAGTCACCGGGATAGAGCAGGCCGCGCGTCGGATGATCCCAGCGCACGAGCGCTTCGACGCCGTAGACCGTGCCCGCGCGCATATCGACCTTGGGCTGGTAGTGCAGCACCAGGCGCTCCGTGGCGAGCGCGCCACCGACCTCGGCGATGCGCTCGCGGTAGTCGCGGCTGCGCTCCTCCATGCTGAGGTCAAAGATTTCAAAGCGATTTCGCCCGCCTTCCTTTGCCCGGTACATGGCCTGATCGGCATGGCGAATCAACGTGTCGGCATCGACATCGTCCGCCGGGTACAGCGTCACACCGATACTCGCCGAAAGCTCGGAGAAATGGCCCTGCAGCAAATAGGGCGCGCTGAGCGCCTCAAGCACCCGCTGCATGAGCGAGGAGCAGGTGTCGACGTCGTCGATGTTGGAGATCAACAGCAGGAACTCGTCGCCACCGAGACGCGATGCCGTGTCATAGCCGCGCAATAGCTGGCGCAGGCGTCCGGCAACCTGTATCAGCAGCTCGTCCCCGACATCGTGCCCGAGACGATCGTTGATTGCCTTGAAGCCATCGAGATCCATGTAGCAGACGGCCAGTGCCGCACCATTGCGCCGTGCCAGGGCCATCGACTGCTGCATTCGGTCGTTGAGCAGCGAGCGATTGGGCAGACCGGTGAGCGGGTCATAGCTGGCCAGGCGCTGCAGTTCCATCTCCTGCTCTTTCTGCTGGGAGATATCCGTAAACAGCGATATGTAGTGAACAGGCTTGCCCTGATGATCCTCAACAGCCGCCACGCTCAAATGCCCGGCCACCATTTCGCCGTCCCGATGGCGGTCCCAAATCTCGCCTTCCCAGTGTCCTCGCTGGCGCAGCGTGTCCCAGAACTCGCTGAAGAAATCCGGCCCGTGCCGCCCTGACTGAAGCAAACTCGGATTCTCGCCGATCACGGCGTCGGCGTCGTAGCCAAGAATGCGCGTGAACGCAGGATTGACGGCAATGATCTTCGGCTCGAGGTCGGTGATGAATATCGCCTCGCGGGCGTTGTCGAACACGCTCGCGTGCATGAGCAACTGCTGCTCTCGATGAGCGCGCTCGGTCACATCGCGCTCGAGACCGTTGAAAACCACAGCTCGCGACCCGCGTTTGACGGCCGGATAGGCGGATGAAGCCATGACCGACTCGCGCCCGTCCGGCAACAGCACTCGAAATTCGTTGCGATAGGACGTCGCGTTCTCCGCGGCCGCTTCCAGCGCCGCTCGCGTGCGCTCACGGTCTTCGGGATGCACGCGTGCGAGCCAGGCCTCGAGGGTCTCGGCGCTGTCCCGCGGATCGAACCCGTAGCGCTGCCGATGCAGCGCATCGCCGATCAGGCTGCCCCTATCCAGATCCAGCTCCCAGTACGCGAGACCAGCAACCTCCTGCGTGCGCAGCAGTCGTCTGCGGTTCTCGAGGAGTTCCTGCTGCGCAGCCTCGGCTCGCTCGAGCAGAACCCTGCGCTGGCTGGCGAAGGACAGCAGGATCAGGAACAGCAGGGCGTCGATGCCGAGCGCCACCGTGGCGATGATGGCGGGCTGCGCCGTGGACAGGCGGGCTTCGAAGTCAGGGGTGGTGGAAAAGTTGATGTGCCAGTCGCGACCGGCGACGGTCATGGTCTCGCTGCTGCTGAACATCGCCCGGTAGGCGGGAGGCAGGCTCTCGAATCCGTCGTAGAGCAGGTTTCCGGCATTCTCGTCAGCGCCGTCAAACATTTGATAGGCCACACCCCGCGGTGCGGCGGCAAGGGCCCCCGCTATCAGGTCGTCCACGCGGAAGGGCGCGTAGACGTAACCGATCAGCTGCGGCGCGGCGGCGCTGTCTCCGTCCTCGGCACCGGGATCGAACAGCGGCACGTAGACCAGGAATCCCGCCTGCACCTCGGCGTCGGTCTCCTGAACCAGTGTCACGTGCCCCGAGGCCGCGGGCTCACCGGTGCGGGCGGCGCGATCCATCGCCTCGCGGCGAACCGCGTTGGCGTACATGTCGTAGCCAAAGGCGCGCTGATTGCGCCAGTCGAAGGGCTCGAGATACACGATCGCGCTGTAGCGCTCGCGCTCACCCTCGGGTCGGACACGGTAGTCGGGAAAACCTTCGGCCTGTACCGCGGCCTCGTGCGCTGCCAACTCTTCCGGTCGCAACATCAGCGACAGGCCGTAGCCCTGGATGCCGGGGAGACGCTCTGCTATCTCGAGCGTCGCGACGTAGCGGCGCCACTCGTCGCGCGTTGGAAGGCGTTCGAGACTTTCGGCGAATGCGACGCCGGAACGCAGCGCAAGGATATAACGCGACAGGCGCTCCTCGATCCGATCGACCACGTCTTCGCGTGCGGCCGCGTATTCGATCCCCGCACGCTGGTAGGCAAAGGAGTCGGCGATGTACCAGCCGGTGAGCGTCAGCAGCAGGGAAATCGCCAGCACGACCCAGGCGCCGCGCTCGCCGTGCAGACGCTCGAGCAGCGATCCGGCGCGCAGCAGGTCGGTCGCCGACGCAGCGGGACCGTCAGGCCCCGCACCAGTCCCGTATGTTGGCTCGCTCAAAGCCTCCCAGCCTTCATTGGCAGCGTATCCCTGGGAGTATCGATGGCAGCGAAGCGGTGGCACAAGAGCCCGGCGTCGCGACGATGATCCAGGTCAATTTCCCGTCGTTTTAGCGACCGGCGACGGGGGATCAGTCCACTGGAAAGTACCCAGCATCACCACCGAGCCGGGCTCGCGCGAGGTCACCTCACCAAGCGTGCGCACCCAGTGTTCGTTTCCACGATAGGTGACGATACGTAGCGTCAGATCCCACGGGCGGCCATGGGCCATACCCTCACGCACGGCGCGTTCGATCAGGTCCCGGTCGTCCTCGTGATAGAAGGTGATCGCCGTGGTCAGATCCGGCTCGAAGTCATCGGGCACCTCGTGCATCAGGCGGGTCTGCTCGCTCCAGTACAGGTATTTATCCGCCTCCGAGTAAATCCAGCCGCCGACGCGCGCGATGCGCCCCACTTCCTCGAGCATGAAGCGCTGATTTTCCAGCTGCTGCTCGAGCAGCCGCTGATGGGTGATATCGAGATGGCTTCCCACCATACGAAGCGGTTTTCCTGCGGCATCCCACTCGACGACGCGACCGCGATCCTCGACCCAGACCCAGTGCCCGTCGCGGTGACGTATCCGAGCTTCGCAGCGATAGCTGTCGGTCTCTCCCTGAAAATGAAGCTCCAGCAGCCGGGACGACTCCTTGAGGTCTTCGGGGTGACCCAGCTGCATCCAGGTATCGATCGACGTGGGCGACAGGTCCTCAAGGGTGTAACCGGCAATTTCGGCCCAGCGCTCGTTGAACACGGTCTCGCCGCTCTGCACGTTCCAATCCCATATACCGAGTTGATTGGCATCGATCACGTCGAGCAAACGTCGGCGCTCCGCATCCAGCACCAGCCGCTCGCGTTCGCGCTCGCTTTCATCGTGCAGCGTGCCCGATACGATGACTTGCCCGGCTGCATCATCGGCGTATCGACATCCGATAAAACGCAGGAAGCAGTGTTTATCGGCTGCGCCGGCCGGCAACCAGCAGCCGATATCCAGCCTCGCGTCGCCCTCAATGGCGCGCGCCAGCTCTGACTGAAGCTGGGGCGCCACATCGTTTCCGAGTGATAGTGCGATCTCCTCCAGAGCGAAGGACTCCTGATCGACGGCAAGCCTCAAAATCATCCGCGCACCGGGAGACAGCCAGATCGTCCCTTCGCGGGCGGCATATTCCCAATGCCCCACACCGACATCGTTCATCCTGCGCGACAGGCGAAGCGCCGTGCGCGCGTGCGCCGCGCGCTCCTCCTCCAGAAGCTGCTGCACACGACCCAGCTCTTTCCTGGAACCCTGAAGATCAGCGCGCAGGCTGCGCCACTCGTCGCGCAGGCCGTGAACGATCACGTGCAGGCCTGCCAGCGTGGTGCCGACCACCAGCGCTGCCGTGGCGATGTAGATCACCCAGGCTTCGGGCTGAAAAAAGTAATTAGCAGGATCGATGGCCAGCGGCAGGCGATCGATCTGCGATAGATAGCCTGCGAGTCCGGTATGCAGCAGCACGAGCACAAGGATGAACGCCCCGACTCGAGTGCTGTAGAGCACCTGGGCGATCACCGGCAGCGTGAGGAATATCGGCATCGCCCCGGCCAGCAGTCCGAAGTTCATAACGCCGATAGCGCCTGCAATCGCGAGGCTCACCACGATCACGGCCGCAAGCACTGGATGGCCGAGCTGCGCGCGCAGCAGCGTCGCCGTCCAGACCACCATTGCGAGCACGATATGCACGAACTGCACCCAATGCCAGCCGATGGCGAGCCCCCTGAACACGCTGGCAGCGATCGCGGGAACAAGCAGCAGCGCAGCGATCACCAGCAGGTTACGCGTGCCCTGTTCTCGAATTCCACGGAGTGCCTGCTCTACCAATCCTGCCCCTCGCCGCTGTAGCGATGACTGTGTGCACAGCGTACGCCAGTTAGGTCCCCTGCTCTACGCTTCGGAGACGCTTCGGGGACGCTTCGGGGACGGCTTCACCGCGAGTCCGCGTAGAGATTTCGTGCTCAGGACCGCGGAGGATCGAAGGCCGTGGAGAAGAACAGCGCGTTCATGAACAGCTTGTTGGTGCCGTACCAGGTGCCGCGAAAGTTGGGGTCATCGGCAAAGAGGATAACGCTGCCGCTCCCCTTGCGCTCTGCGATCAGCGCGGCCGTCCCCGCGAGAGCATCCTGATTTTCCGGCGACGCGTAGCCCGACAGCAGCGGCGGCGTCGCGTACACCATCACCGATGCGTAGGGGTTCGCGGGCCGATGCATCAACTCGGAAGTGTTCTTCATGACGGCGATCTCCCGATGCGCGTAACCAAAGCCCAGGGGATGCGTGTTGTCGAGGTCGACCGCAAAGATGGTGCCGCCAACCACCTGCAGCGGATCGCGGCGCTCCTTTTCTGCGTAGGGAAAACGCTCGGGCTCCGCAGAGGCATCGTCGCCCGGCGAATCGCCACCCTCCAAGTCCGCGTCACCTGCCGAGGTCGCGACGGAGGAAGAGCCATAGTCAAGGACCTGCTCGCGCAGCCATCGGGCGCCCTGGCGAATGCCGATTACCGTGCCTCCGGCGTCGACCCAGGCGCGCAGTCGACCCGTATACGCCGGTGCGCCGCCGCTGAAACGTCCGCCGGCGAATACGATATGTGTGTAGCGATGGAAATCGACAGCGCCCAGGCGATCGCGATCGACGAGGGTCACGCGCATACCCATCCGCTGATCCAGCAGGTGCCATATCTCTCCGGCGTTGTACCAGTCCATGCTGCGCCCCGTTACCAGGAGCACCTCCGGCGCGCTCAGGGAGTGAAAGAACTGCCCGCCGACATCGGGGCCCCGGGGGCTGATCGCACTGCGACCCGAGATCAGGGAATGCACGACAACGCCGTCCTCGCGGGCAATCGACTGCACGATCCCATGGATTTCAGTACTGCTCATGGGCTGCCGATCGAAGGACACCACCACGGCGCCGCGGCCAAGCTCGACCGGGCCACGGGTGGTCCGTACGGCCAGCGGCTTCAAGCTGACGCGTGCATGCAGGCCCGCCTGCAGTATGCGATTCAGTGCGCGTGGCGCGTAGTACTCATCCCAGGCGAAAGCGTATGCGTAGGCCGGCGCATCCGGGACCGGTGCGGCGCGAAACTCGGCGCTTGCGGGCGCGCCCAGCAGGTCACCGTTGTACTGTCGAGCCGATAGGGGCGCATGATCCACGCCGAAGGCAAGAGGCACGGTCCAGGTCGAAACGTCGTAAAAGGTCTTGTCCTCGAACTCGGTCATGCGGTCGAACATGGCGCGAATCAGCGTGTGCTGGGGCTGGTCCATCGGTACGATGTAGGCATCACAGGTGCCAAAGGCCTTCCCGTTCGCGCTCAGCGGCCGGGCGAGGTGATAGACCTCGATGCGGTGGAAGCTGAGCAAATCGACCAGGTGACGGGTGCGTGCCGTGTCGCCGGGGGCACAGAACACGTAGGCCTTCACCGGATGCGCGGCGGCGCGTTCCGAAGCCCGGTCGTAAAAGGATTTCTGGAAAGCCAGCAAGCGCTCGCGGTTCTCCACGGCACCCATGGCATTTCCAATACTCGTGCGGAAATGCTTGAGAATATTCTCGCGGTAGGTACGGATTCCGTTGGGCGTCTCCAGTTCAACGCCGCGTGCTGCCGACGCCTCGTGCAGAATACCGACGCCTCCATTCACAAGGGGAAAGCCCGCGCCCTTGCCGAGAAAGAAGTGGTCGTAGCGATCACCGTGAAAATACAGGCGTGCCTGCTCGTCGAGGATGGCTTCGGAAGGCGCGACCACCTCCGAAATCAGCTGGTAAGCCTCGGCGGGGATCAGCGGATGGGTTCGCGTCGGCACGCCGGGCGCAAAGTAGTACGTCTGCTGACTGCCCATTTCGTGATAGTCCACGGAAACGTTCGGCCGCCACTCGTGCCACTTGCGCATCCAGGCGCGCGCTTCGGGCTGCGTCACCGACATCCACTGGCGGTTCAGGTCAAAGCCGTAGTGGTTGGTGCGAGCCATGCGTCCGTCGTACTGGTGCTCGATATGATTGGGGTCGGCGTTGGGGAAGCGGCTGCCGTAGGCGTCCATCCACGCGGCACGGTAGGCATGGCCATCGGGGTTAAACACCGCCGTTACCAGGATCACGCTTTCGCGCAGGAGCCGATCGGCGACGGGACCCTGCGCGGCGGCGAGGTAGTAGATCGTGGGCAGGGACGCGTCCATGCCGCTCGACTCGGCGCCGTGAACACCGTAGTTGAGCCACGTCACCACGGGCATATCGGTCGGCATCGCTTCATCGACGGAGGGCTCGGACAGGCCGACGTGCCGCGCCTTGATCTCATCGATACGTTGCTGGTTTTCAGCGGAAGTCGCCACGACGAACAGGATCGGCCGTCGTTCGTGCGAGTAGCCGGCCACCTCCACCGTCAACCTGTCCGACAGCGCGGCGACAGCCTCGATGTAGTCCACCAGTTCATGGTGCCGCACCGGCGCTGCGCCCAGGGGCCGGCCCAAAAACGCCTCGGGCGTGGGAATACGCGCATCGTAGCTCACGTCCGTCGGGTACAACTGCTCGTCGAGCTCGCGCCAGGGCTCCTGCGCGAACGCAGCAACAGCGAACAGAGCGACGAACAGCGTCGCGAGTGCTCTCTGGATTTTCATCGGGGATATCTCCTTTTGGCTGTCCCGGATCATCGCCGGCTTCCTCGGCCTGCGATGACCCTACCCCGGCCGCGGATGTTTTGCATCTTCGGGACATCGGCGCATCGTTTTCCAGCGAATCGGCGTGGATATGCGACTGAGATGCCAGACCGTTCGCAGCAAGGCGGCACCGGGGTTGCTCTTGCCCGCGCCACGCCCGCCCCATGCCCGCCCCCCTGCTTTGTCGAGACAGGCTGCTTGCCATAGGATTCGCGCCAGTGCGTGGAATTCGCGAAGATCTATGGACGGCTATCTGGCTCCCGAGACGCGGTGCCGTGGCAACCACACGAGGAACGACCATGACATCCCGAGTCACCGTTGCGGCAGCGAATGCGTTTCTGGAACAGGCCTTCCCCGGCGTGAGCAACCGTGCGCAGGTCACAGCAATGGAAGATGGTCGTGCCGCGGTTCGCCTCGAAGTCAGTCCTGAAAACCTGCGTCCCGGCGACTACATCTCCGGACCGACACAGATGACTCTGGCTGACACCGTGACCTACGTGGCGATATTCACCAGGCTGGGGATCGTCCCGATGACCGTGACTACCAGTCTCAACATCAGCTTTCTGCGCCCCTGCATTGGCAAGGCGGTCACGGCGGAGGCACGGTTGATAAAGCTCGGCCGTCAGCTGGCCGTCGCTGAAGTTGAGATTCGCGCCGAGGGCTCATCCGCGCTCGCAAGCCACGCGGTAGTCACCTACGCCATACCACCTGCGGAATCGCCCACGCCGACGCAACGCTAGGAGCGCGCGCCCGGCTCACTGGCACTTGGAGTCAGCACAGCTCAGGCAGGTCATGCAACCGTCGATGAGCATCACCGCCTTCGTATGACACTTCATGCACAGGCTTGCGCTCGCCGGGAATGGACTGTCGTCGTCTGATGCCTCGCCGGAAGACTCGCTGCCTGCGAGTTCGCTTCGCTTCGCTGCAAGATACTCGCGCTGGTGCTCGTCGAGATCCCTGCTGATCAGGCCGATATGCACCATATGATCCTCGATAGCATGGCCGATCTCGGCCACGATAGAGGGCATGAACACGCCGCCCTTCTTGAAGTATCCGCCCCGCGGATCGAAGACGGCCTTCAACTCCTCCACGAGAAAGGTTACGTCGCCACCCTTGCGGAACACCGCGGAGATCAGGCGCGTCAACGCGACCACCCACTGAAAGTGCTCCATGTTCTTGGAGTTGATGAACACCTCGAAGGGACGCCGCGTCTCGTGCTCCGTCCCCTCGTTTAGGACCACGTCGTTGATCGTGATGTACATGGCATGCTCCGACAGCGGCGTCTTGATCTTGTAGGTGGAGCCCACGAGGCGCTCGGGACGCTGAAAGGCCTCGTGCATCTGCACAACCTTGCTGTCCGGCGCTGCTGCTGACGGCTCGTCCGTAGCTGCTTCGGAGCCAGCCTTTTTGCTGTCGCTGCTGTCGAGCACGCGGTAGTCCACGATGCGCTTGTCGATCTTCACGGGCATGCTGTGACCTCCCTCAGAATCTGCCGTAATACCCTTCTTTGAGCGCGTCAAAGAGGTTGGCCGCGGTGTGCCTTTCGCCGTCGTACTCTATCTCCTCGTTGCCCCTGACCTCGACGGTGCTGCCATCCTCGAGGGTGAACTGGTAGCGGGTGTTCTCAAGGTCCTTTTCCTTGACCAGCACGCCCTGAAAAGCTTCGGGGTTGAAGCGGAAGGTCGTGCATCCCTTCAGTCCCTTCTCGTAGGCATACAGGTAGATGTCCTTGAAGTCCTCGAAGGGATAGTCCGTCGGTACGTTCGCGGTTTTCGAGATCGAGGCATCAACCCATTTCTGCGCTGCGGCCTGTATGTCGACGTGCTGCCTCGGGGTGACGTCATCGGCCACGGTGAAATACCCGGGCAGCTGCTCATCGGGATTGCTGCTGAAAGGCATCGCGCGGGCATTGACCAGCTGACGATAGGCCAGCAGCTCGAAGGAAAAGACGTCGACCTTCTCCTTGGTCTTGCGGCCCTCACGAATGATGTTGCGCGCGTAGTGGTGCGCGAAACTGGGCTCGATACCATTACTGGCGTTATTGCCGAGGGAAAGCGCGATCGTGCCCGTCGGCGCGATCGAGCTGTGATGGGTGAAGCGCGCGCCCTCCGCCGCGAGGCGATCGACCAGCTGCGGCGCCACTTCGGCCACGCGCTGCATGTAGCGGCTATAACGCGCATGCAGCACGCGCCCGGGCAGCCTGTCGCCGACCTGAACGCCGTCGCGCGCCATCTCGGGCCGCCGATCGAGCATCTGCGGCGTGACCACGAACTCATCCTCCATGATCGGCGCGGGCCCTTTCTCGCGGGCCAGCTCGACCGCCTGCTCCCAGCCGGTGATCGCCATCTCGCGGGCGACGCGCTCGGTGAAGGCCAGCGAGTCCTCGTCGCCGTAGCGCATGCGCAGCATCGACAGCGTTGATCCAAGGCCGAGAAATCCCATGCCGTGCCGGCGCTTGTAGCTGATCTCGTGCCGCTGCTGAGGCAGCGGCAGACCGTTGATCTCGACGACGTTGTCGAGCATGCGCGTGAACACCGCGACCACCTCGCGAAAGCGCTCCCAGTCGAAGCGCGCCCGCTCGGTGAAGGGATCAAGCACCAGTCGGGTGAGGTTTATCGAACCGAGCAGGCAGGAGCCGTAGGGTGGCAGCATCTGCTCGCCGCAGGGATTGCTGGCGCGGATGTCCTCGATCCACCAGTTGTTGTTCATCTCATTGACCTTGTCGATGAGGATGAAACCCGGTTCGGCGAAATCGTAGGTCGAGGCCATGATCAGATCCCACAGACGCCGCGCCGGCAGGGTCTTGTAGATCCGGCAGGCGACCTCGCCCTGCGCATTGCTCACGTAGCCTTCGGTGATCGGGAAATGGCGCCAGAGGAACGTCTCGCGGTCCTCCAGATCAATACGCGCTTCCTCCACCTCACGCGCGCTTACCGGGAAGCTGAGATGCCAGCGCTCGTCCCGCTTCACCGCCTCGAGAAACTCGCTGGTGATCAACAGGCTTAGATTGAACTGACGCAGGCGGCCGTCCTCGCGTTTGGCGCGAATGAAGTCGACCACGTCCGGATGACTGATATCGAAGGTCGCCATCTGCGCCCCGCGGCGCCCGCCCGCGGAGGACACGGTGAAGCACATGCTGTCGTAGATATCCATGAACGACAGCGGCCCCGAAGTGTGAGCGCCGGCCCCGCTGACATAGGCCCCCTTCGGGCGCAGCGTCGAGAATTCGTAGCCGATCCCGCAGCCCGCCTTCAGGGTCATTCCGGCTTCATGAACCCTCGACAGAATGCCGTCCATGGAATCGGGGATGCTGCCGGAAACGGTGCAGTTGATCGTGGAGGTCGCCGGTTTATAGGCCTGTGCGCCGGCGTTGGCGATGATGCGTCCCGCGGGCAGGGCTCCGTTGTGCAGCGCCCAGACAAAGCGCTGGTACCACTGGTCGCGCCGGCTCTCCGGCTCGGCGTCCGCAAGGGTGCGAGCAATCCGCTCGAGCGTGACCTGAATGTCTGCATCCACGGCGCTGCCGCTGCCATCCTTTAAACGATACTTGCTGTCCCAGATATCGAGGGACGCCGGCTGCAGCTCGATATCCGGACCGGCGGTGATGGCTTTGACGGCTTCTCCCATATTTGCGTGTCTCCCACTGCTTTTCTTCGAACCGGGCAAGCGACACCCCGGAGGAGCAGTGTGCCGCCTGCAACAAAGCGCGGCAAGATCACCTCACAATATGTGGGATTATTCACGCCTGCTTACACTACATGTAGCGCCTTATGACAGATACAGCGGCACTCACGCGTGCGGCGCCCACAATGCGTGTCGATCCGCTTCGCTCGCTCAAGCGCGTCCGGGATCTGCGCGCTGCGTCCGTCGGGCCGCGAGTTCGCAGAAGAAGTCCACGTATTGGCGATGGCCGCCGCGGAACGCGTAATTCAAACGCAGCGGGTCGTGGCGATCGCTGATTCCCGCCACGGCGTCCCAGCGCGTGTCGCCATCTGACATACACAGATCACCGCGCACGCCCGGCCGGCGAACTTCGCCACCACTGCTGTCGACGAACACTGTCAGGTTGTTCGTGCCGAAGGTCTGACCCAGATCCTGCACCAGTTGCAGAAATCCGCGATCGCTGCCCCCGCGGGCCGCGGTCGGCCGATCAAGGATCGACGTGACGGTATCGCCGACGCCCACGATGCGCGGCATGACCGCCGCATCGAAACGATCTGCGGCGAGGTCGACGAGAGCGGCGCGATCGGCGGGCGCATCGCGGACGCTGAAGTCTTCGCCGAGGGGGAACAGGCCGAAATGCTGCCCGTAATACCGGTTGAGCAACACCAGTACACCCGCCTCCTTGACCGCGCCTCTTAGCATGAACTGGAAATCCGTGGTGCCTGGGTCGTCGTGTGACGCCTCCTTCACGATCTCCACACCGAGCTCGTCGCGCCCGCGATTCGGCGCGAAGTGGAGAAAAAAGGCGTCGCCGAGACACGCGTCCGCCGCGGCGTCGAGCTCCGCTTCAAGAAAACCACGCGCGGCGGACTGGGCAAGGCGGTATTCGTCCGATCGCTCGCCCAGGGCCTCGTACAGCGGATTCAGATTCAGCGTGGGAGACACGGCGTTATCAAGCACGCAAACCTCTACCAACTTCCTTGCTTCGGGCGCGGAAAAGTTGAACGGTTTCGCGATTAGGATTTCGTGGAGCCGGGCCTGCAGTCGGGCGGGAACGCCAGCCAAAAAATCGAGTTCCTCGCGGCTGATACCCGGGTGCGTAACGAATCCGCGCGCGTCCTGCAGCTGCACGCCACCGCCGCCGAGACCTGGCAGATAGAGACGACCATCCCGCGCGGCATCGACACCGCCCGCGGCGGCTTCGACGAGACGATTCACCCCGCGCCGCCCGATGTGCTCGCCGTTGGTCAGTACGAAGAAGTGGCCGTGGAGCTCGCGTGCGGCGAGTAGATAACGTCGCTCAAGCACCCGCGTGAGCGGGTCACGAACAAGACCCATGCACACACCATCGAGATCCTGAATGAGCAGCAGCGTTTCGTCGTCAGCGAGCGCCTCTACGAGCTCGTCAATGCCCTGCGAGAAGTGGGCGGAGCTCAGGGGCACGACGCCCGCGCCGAACACAGGTGATAAGTCCGCCATCGCCGTCTTCTTCAGCGCATGCAGCGAAAGCAGGCGCGCAACTCCTCGACGAAAAGCCGGGGCTGCTCCAGCGCGGCGAAGTGCCCGCCTCGCTCGAGCTCGTTCCAGTACACGAGCTTGGGAAAGCGCTTGCGGGCCCAGCGTTCGCTCGCCAGAAAGATATCCTTGGGAAACAGGCTTCCGCCCATGGGAACGTTCACGGGCTCGAGATTGGGGGCATTGAAGCTTTCCCAATACAGGCGCGCTGAGCTGGTTGCCGTATTGGTAAACCAGTACAGGGAAACGTTGTCCAGCATCGCATCACGGTCTACGGCGTTCTCCGGATGACGCACCCCATCGCGTTCGCAGTCGGTCCATGCCTGGAACTTTTCGATGATCCAGGCCATCTGGCCCACCGGTGAGTCCGCGAGGGCGTAGCCAAGCGTTTGTGGGCGTGTCGACTGCTGTTTCGAGTAACCCGAGTCCCACTTCGCGTAGTGTTCGGCGGCGGAGAGAGCGGCCTGCTCGGCGACAGATAAATCACCGAGCGTGTCCGGATCGGGCAGCGCCACGACCATGTTCAGATGTATGCCGACGCAGCGCCCGGGATGTCGCAGGCCCAGCATGCTGGTCACCATGGAGCCCCAATCGCCGCCCTGAGCCACGTAGTGCTCATAGCCCAGGGCGTCCATGAGCGCGTCCCAGAGATCCGCGATCGCCTCGACGCTCGTGCCTGCCTTCGTAGGTTTGCCGGAAAAGCCATAGCCGGGCAAGGAAGGTGCGATGACATGAAAAGCGTCGTCGGCCTCACCGCCGTGGGCCGTGGGGTCTGCCAGCGCGTCGATAATCTCCGTGAACTCGAGCACGGATCCCGGCCAGCCGTGGGTGATCAGCAGCGGCGTCGCGTTCTCGTGGGCGCTGCGCCGATGAATGAAGTGCACCTGATGCTTTTCGCCGCCATGGGGCAGCGAAACGCAAAAATTGTCCAGCGCATTCAGACGCGCCTCGCAGCGCCGCCAGTCATAGTCGCTGGCCCAATAGTCGGCGAGTTCCCGGCAATAGTTCAGGGGCACGCCCTGGCCCCAGTCAGGGACCGTGGCGGTTTCGGGCCAGCGCGCTGACCGCACCCGGCGCCGCAAATCGTCGATAGCCTCGTCGTCGACGGCGACGAGGAATGGCGTTACCCGCGTTTGCATGAACGTCCTCCCCTATTCGAGAACGCCACGCTAGCCGCGCGACGCCGTGGCCGCAAGTCAGGACGTGCACGCCACCGGCGAGCAGCCCACGCCCGATATCCGCCGGCACGGAACATGCCCGCCCGCGCGATCGTGCTTCTCACCATGCGTCGCCTCGCAAGCTCTATGCGCTTCGCCGTACGGAAGCACTTCCTGGCCGGAACGCAACAGTCCAGGAGCGCGACAGCGATGAGCAGCACGCAGGCAATAAATGGCCGGACCCAGAGTGCTTCGTGAGCGCGACGATGGTCGTGCAGCGCTTTCCTCACAGGCCACGACCCACTTTGACGGTCGTCCAAACGCTCTGTAGTCTCGGGTCCCCTTTGCACAGATCCACGAACCAGGCCTGCTGGAGATTGTTATGACGTTCTGCAGATTGCATCGCCCTGCCTTGTTATCACTGCTCGCGGTCTGGGCCTTCTCCAGTGTTTCGTTTGCCGCATCAGCACAGTCCGGCACACAGACGGCCGACATCCCCTCCCCCGAAGCACACTTTGGTCATAGCATGGGCGCCGACGGCCAACTGGCTGACTGGAGCGAGCTGGCGACCTACTACCGGCTCATCGGAGAGCG
>JAZBOX010000010.1:0-2020 GCA_036351355.1 Halieaceae bacterium | reverse complement strand
TGGCCTTACGCATGCGCCTGTCGCGCCGGCGCATCCAGGAATTCCTCGCCGACTGGCTCGCCCTTGAACTCTCGATCGCCACCATCAACCAATGCGTGCATGAGGCGGCCCGTGCCGTGGAGCCCGTGGTTGAGGCGCAGCTTCTCGCCGAGGTGCGCGCCAGCGACCTCTTGCATGCCGATGAGACCAGCTGGTTCGAGCACGGCAAACTGCTGTGGTTATGGGTCTTCACCTCGGCCACGACCACGGTCTTTACCATCGGTAAGCGCTCCAAGGCGGTGTTGCTCAGCATCCTCGGTCCGCTGTTCAACGGTTGGCTGATGAGCGATGGCTACTGGGCCTATCGGGAGCTGGACAACCGGCTGCGTTGTCTGGCCCACCTGCAGCGCAAGGCCCGCGGCTTGCAGGAGGGCCTCGATCGCCAGGGGCGCCTGTTCGGCGAGGCGCTGCTCAGCACGCTCGAGCGGGTGATCGACAGCGTCTATGCCGCCCGCGAGGGACCGCCGCCGATGGGGTTGCGTCAACAGCACGCCGAAGACCTCGACGCCTTGTGGCGGCTCTGTCTGCTCCATGCCGACTCCAAGCATGGGAAGACGCGTGCGCTCGCGCGCGAGTTGCTCAACGATTTCGAGACCTTCTGGTTGACACTCGATCATCCCGAGCTTCCGCTGACAAACAATGCCGCTGAACGGGCACTCAGGCATTGGGTCATCGCCCGACGCATCGGTAACGGCACCCGCACCGCACAGGGCTCGCGCACGGTGGCGCTGCTCGCCAGTGTCATCGAGACCTGCCGTCAGCGCGATCTCTCGCCTTGGGCGTTCATCGCTGAGACCCTCACGCAGCGTCGCCGAGGGCTGCCGGTGCCGGTGTTGCCGGCTGCGAACTAACGGATTCGGCTATGCACCCCTATCCGGGCGGCGTTGGTTGGGGATCTGAACGGCAACCATCCAACTGCTCTTTCTTGGATGATCGGTTGTGGCTTGCGCGCTGGCAGCGTCGAAGATGTTGGCGCAGCGGCCAGCACTAAACGTTTTCAGCGCTACGTTCGTAAGCGCACAGACAGGCACCGGCCTTTTGACGTAGCGTCGCCACACTAAGGCAGCTACCGTTCAGGAGCCCCAACCATGGATTCTCACCTAAAGGAGTTGATGCACCAACGCCATCGAGTCGCTTTGGCCTATCGGCGCACTCAGCGTGTCAATGATCAGCGTCGCCTGGAAGATATCGATCAGGAGCTCGCCAGCTACAACATCAATCTTCCAGGCATTAAGCACTGGGTCTTGCAGCAGAAGACCAGAAACCGTCATCCCAGTCATCCGACCCCACACCGCACGGAACCTACTCAATGACCAAAGAACGCCAAAGCAATAAAGAATCGAAGAAGAAAGCCAGTCTCACGCTGAAGGAGAAGCGGAGCGCCAAGAAGAGCAAGCAGGAGCCCAAGGGGCTGATGGAAAACGTGAAAGGCAGCTAGCGCTGCTCAGGCCCATGGGTTGCGATGAACTTGCGTTGAGATTCGGAGCGCGGTACGCCGCGCTGCCTGATCGCCCTCCGCTTCAAACCCTTACCACACGGCGCCCTCCATCCTGGAGTGGTGGCCACCCTGCGTGCTTGCGCGCACCAACTCAAGAGACAGACCGCTTATGACTAAGCTCTTCAGAAATCTCGGCATTGCAACCATCGTCGGTCTCGCCGGCGCCTCCTTCTCGGCCAACGCCTGGTGGGGCGGCCCGGGTGGCTATGGCGGCAACAATGGCATGATGGACGGTCTGACCGACATGTTCGGCGACGGCTCTGGTGACTTCGATATGAGCATGAGCGGCGGTGGCTCGGGCCGCGGCTCCGGACGCGGTTACGGCCGCGGCTCCGGACGCGGTTACGGCCGCGGCTATGGCGACGGACGCGGCTACGGCGCACCTACTGGTTACGGCTACGGCGGACCCTATGGCGGTTACGGCGCTCCCGGCGGCTACGGCGCTCCCGGCGGCTACGGCGCTCCTGGCGGACCTTATGGCGG
>JAZBOX010000009.1:0-13787 GCA_036351355.1 Halieaceae bacterium | reverse complement strand
CTGTGGAGCGAGAACCAGCAGCAACAGCTCGCCGCCCAAGCCGAGCCGGAGATCGCCCAGGCCGATCTCGCGCCGCTGGCGCTCGAGCTGCTGGCCTGGGGGATCAGCGATCCCGACGAGATGCGCTGGCTCACGCCGCCGCCCGCCGGCGCCTGGCGACAGGCCCTCGGACTGCTGGAGCAGCTCGGTGCCCTCGAGCCCGAAGTGCGACCACCGCGGCTGTCGGCGCGCGGCCAGCGCATGGCGCAGTTCCCGGCGCATCCGCGCCTGGCGCACCTGCTGCTCATGGGACAGGCCGCGGGCGCCCCCGATACGGCCTGCCTGCTCGCCGCCGCGCTGTCCGATCGCGATCCGCTCGGTCGTGAGTCCGCCGACATCGCGCTGCGCCTCGAGTACCTGCAGGGCGAGCGGTCGCCCTCGTCGGCCCTGCGCGGCTGGGTCAAGCGCAGCGAGCAGCTGGCGGCGCAGTTTCGCCGTCAGCTGGCGTCGCCCGGAAATGTGCATCGCCTGCCCTCGCTGCAGCGCGAACAGCTGCCGGGCTTTCTCCTCGCCTGCGCCTACCCCGACCGCATCGCCCGGCGCCGCTCCTCGGGCGCCTACCAGCTCGCCAACGGGCGCAGCGCCGAATTCGAGGCGCCGCAGCCGCTGGCAAAGCACAAGTGGCTGGTCATCGCCGAGGCCGGCGGCCTCGCCGGCAAGAGCCGCGACCGTATCCGCTGCGCCGCGGCGCTCGATCCCAGGCTGTTCGAAGACCAGCTCGCCGAGCTTCTGCGTGAGCACACGCGCCTTGAATGGGAGTCTTCTTCAGGGCGCTTCGTCGCCACGCGCGAACGGCGCATCGGCGCGCTGCTGTTGTCTTCGACGGCGATCGACAAGGTCGACGACGAGCTTCGCGTACGCGGGCTGGTCGAACTGTTGCGCGAAGGTGCGCTCAGGCAGCTGCCCTGGAACGACGACGCGCGTCGTCTGCAGCTGCGCCTCGAACACATAGGTCGCCTCGATCAGGCCTGGCCCGACGGCTCCATGGCCGCGCTCGCAGAGTCGCTGGAAGACTGGCTCGCGCCCTTCCTCGCCCCCGTGCGCCGGCTCGCGGATCTCAAGAAGCTCGACCTCGGCGCCGCCCTCCGCGCCCGCCTGAGCTGGGAACAGCAACAGCAACTGGATCAGTGGCTGCCCGAACGCATCGAGGTGCCCTCGGGTTCATCGATCCGCGTCGACTACGGCGCAGACCCGCCCGTGCTCGCGGTCAAGCTGCAGGAAATGTTCGGCTGCGAAGCCTCACCGCGCCTGGCCCAGGGCCGCCTACCCGTCGTGATCCACCTGCTGTCCCCCGCCGGACGCCCGCTACAGGTCACGCAGGACCTCGCCTCGTTCTGGCGCGACGGCTACACGGCGGTAAAAAAGGAAATGAAGGGGCGCTACCCGAAGCACCCCTGGCCCGATGACCCGGTCGGCGCGATTGCCACGCGTCATACGAAAGTGCGCCGATGATACGGGGTTTTCCGGCAAAGCTAGGTCGGCATACCCAGACGCCCCTGGCGAAGCACGGGCTGAACCCAGTAGAAAAAATGATCACGGCCAGCGATGGCGTTGATGCTATCGAGAAGCTCGTCGATCACCGGCGGCGGGCAGACCACCTCAAAGCGCTCCTGGTCCTCGTAGCCCTGCACGGCCTCGCGCAGACTGAAGCGGCTGTGCTCGCGGCTGAATCCGGCGGCGCGCAGGCGCGTGAAACCCTCGATATGATCGCAGGCCATCAAAAGGTCCACGACCTCGTCGCGTCGCGCCGCGGGAACGAGCAGAACGAGAATCTGGGCATCGTTCATGAGCGTCGGACCTCCACCGCCTGGTAGCACACGGGCAGGATGTACAAAGTGGTCAGCGTAGACGTGACCAGACCGCCGATCACCACGATGGCCAGGGGGCGCTGCAGTTCGGCCCCCGGTCCCGTGGCAAAGACCAGCGGAATCAGGCCGAACATGGCCGTCGTCGCGGTCATCAGGATCGGACGAAGACGCTGGGCGGCGCCGTCGAGGATGCAGGTCAGCGTGTCCGTAGCGCGCAGACGCAGCTGCTCGAGGTAGCTCACCATGACCACGGCATTGAGCACGGCAACGCCGAGCAGCGCGATGAGCCCCACGCTCGCGGGGACGGACAGGTACTCACCGGAGGCGAACAGTGCCGCGATGCCGCCCATCAGCGCGAAGGGAATATTGATCAGCACGAGGATCGCCAGCGGCATCGAGCGGAAGGTGGCAAAGAGGATCACCAGGATCACGCCCAGCACGAAGGGCACGAGCACCAGCAGCCGCGCCGTGGCGCGCTGCTGGTTCTCGAATTCACCCCCGAATTCGAGGCGATAGCCGGGCGGCAGCGGCAGCGCCCCGGCAAGGCGCTGCTGGGCCTCGGCGACGAAGCTGCCGACGTCGCGGTCGATCACGTTCACGCTCAGCGCCGCGTAGCGGCTGCCCTGCTCGCGCTCGATGAGGACGGGGCCGGGGCGCTCGCGCAGCTCCGCCACCGCGCCCACGCTCACCACGCGTCCGGCGGGCGTATTGATCCGCTGCCCGCCAAGGCCGGCCAGGGAGCCGGGCTTGGACGCGTCGGCGCGCGCCAGAACGATGGGGATGCGCCGCCGACCGTCGCGCAGGGCGCCGATGCGCTCGCCCTCGAAGACCCCACTCAGGGATTGGGCGAGACCGGCGGTGGTCACCCCCTCGGATGCCGCGAGGGGCGAGTTCGGCCGCAGATTCAGGAAGCCGTCGCTTTCGGCGAGGGATTTCTGCAGGTCCACGGCACCGGAGATCGGCGAGATCAGACCTGCGGCCTGCTCGAGGAGCGCGGCAAGCTCCGTGAGATTGTCACCAAAGATCTTCAGCGTCACGTCGCCCGTGCGGCCCGTGAGCATCTCGGACACGCGCATCTGGATTGGCTGCGTGAAGCCGTAGGACATGCCCGGAAAGCCGTCGAGGACCTCGCGAATGCGCTCGGCGAGCGCCGCCTTGCCGCCGGGCCGCCAGCTTTCGGGCGGCTCCAGCTGCATGAACACATCGGTCTCGTTGAGACTCATCGGGTCGAGACCCAGCTCGTCAGAACCCGTGCGCGCCACCACCTGGCGAATCTCGGGCACGTCGCGCAGCATCGCCTCCTCGACCTGCGCATCGATGGCAAGGGAGGCAGCGAGGGAGATCGACGGCGACTTCTCGAGCTGAACGATGATGTCGCCCTCGTCCATGACTGGCATGAAGGTCTTGCCGAGGAGCGTCGCCAGGAACACGCTGCCGAGCAGCAGCACCAGCGCCGGAACGATCGCGGTCACGGGCCGCGCCAGCACCGCCGCAAGGCTGCGGCGGTAGGCCTCTTGCAGGCGCAGCATGTACGCGGGCGTGCCGAGACCGTCGCCGCGCAGGATCATGCCCGCCAGCAGAGGCACGACGAGCAGGGCGAAGACCAGGGCGGCAAGCATGGCAAACACGATCGTGAGCGCCACCGGCGCGAACAGCTTGCCCTCGAGCCCCTGCAGGGACAGCAGCGGCGCGAACACCAGCACCACGATCACGCAGCCGGCGACGACGGGCTGGCCGACCTCGCAGGCCGCGCGGTAGACCACGTGCAGGCGCGGCAGCGCCTTCTCCGCGGCGACCCTCGACAGGATGTTCTCGACCACCACCACGGAGGAGTCAACGAGCATGCCGATGGCGATCACCAGACCCCCGAGGCTCATGAGGTTTGCAGACTGCCCGGTGAGGCGCATGAGCAGGAAGGTGGCCAGCGCCGCCATGGGCAGCGACAGGGCGACGATCGCCGCCGCACGCAGGTTGCCGAGGAACAGCGCCAGCAGCACGACGACGAGGGCCACGGCCTGGAGCAGCGCCATCGACATGGTGCCCACGGCGCCATCGATGAGCTGGGCGCGGTCGTAGAACACGTTGATATCCGTTCCCGCCGGCAGGCTCGGGGCGATTTCCGCGAGGCGGTCCTTGACGCGCTGCACCACGGCACCGGTGTCCGTGCCGCGCAGGGACACGACGAGTCCCTCGGCTGTCTCCGCACCGTCACGGGTAACACCGCCGTAGCGCGTCAGACGATCGGTGACCACCTCCGCCACGTCGCCGAGGCGCACGATGCGTCCATCGCGTTCGCCGAGGGCCAGCTTGCGCAGGGCCTCGAGGTCGGCAAGGCGCCCTTCGACGCGCACGATGAGCGCGTCGTTTCCCTGTTCGAGGCGGCCGACGCCGACGTTGCGATTGCCGAGATCCAGGGCGCGGCGCAGCGCCTCGGGATCGAAGCCGGCGGCTTCGAGGCGCTCGGGGTCGGGGCTGATGCGCAGGCTGCGCGCCTCGCCGCCGAGGACATTCACATCGGCGACGCCGGGCACCGTGCGCAGCGCCGGCCGGATCACCCAGTCGAGAAGATCGCGCCGCTCGAGCAGATCGAGTTCCGGGTGCTCCACGGTGAACATGAACATCTCCGACAGCGGCGTGCTCATCGGTGCGAGGCCGCCCTCGGTGTTCTCCGGGAACACGGAGCGCAGCGCCGCGAGCCGCTCATTGACCTGCTGCCGAGCCCAATAGATGTCGACGCCATCCTCGAAGTCGAGGGTAATATCGGTGATCGCATACTTGGTCGTCGAGCGCAGGACGGTCTTGCGCGGTATGCCGAGCAGTTCCGTCTCCAGCGGATAAGTGACGGTCTGCTCAATCTCCTCGGCAGTCATGCCCGGCACCTTGAGGATCACCTTGACCTGCGTGGGGGCGATGTCGGGGAAGGCGTCCACGGGGAGCTGGCGCCAGGCCAGCAGACCGGCCAGCGCGGTCACCAGCGTAAGCGCCACCACCAGCATGCGCTGGGTCAGCGAGAAACCAATCAATGCATTCAGCATCAGTTGCTACCCAGGCCAAGGAGCATGCCCTGCACGGCGCTCACGGAACGGCTCAGCACCTGCGCCCCGGCCAGCGACGAGTCCGGCTCCAGGTAGTAGTGAGTCTCCTCCTCGGCAACGATCTGCGCCGCGACGAATTCGAGGGCCTGTCCCCGGCGCACGAGGACCCCGGCTAGCCCACCATGGCGCAGCAGGGCGCCACGAGGCACCGCGACGCCGTCAAAGGGGTACAGGGCACGCCCGGCATAGGCAGCCCCGGGAATGAGATCGATGCAAGCGGGCGCGGCGGCGCTCCAGACACGACGGGTGAGCGCCTGCGCCGTGGCCTCGACCTGCGCGATGTCAATTCGGCAGTCGCCAATGATCAGGGCAACGGGATCGACGGCGAGCCCCGATCCGACACCCAGGCGCCCGGTGAGCCGCAGCGCGTCATCGGCGACAAAGTTCGCGAGGAGAAGTTCTGCGTCGGTGCTCACGCTGCCATCGGGGTAGATCACCCGGCCGTCCACGGGGGCCAGCACATCGGCACGCGCCAGCTCCCCGACCGTCGCGTCCATGCGCAGCACCTCGCGGACGTGCTCGACGTGGTGCATCTCCCGCTGCATCAGGTAGTAAGCCTCGGAGATCGTCTTCCACTGCGCTGCAGACAGTCCACCGCCCGCGAAAAGGATTTCGTTGGAACGAAAGCGCGCCTGCGCCTGCGCGAACTGCGCTTCGACGGCCTCGGCCTCGAGCAGCCAGGCAGCCAGCTCGGGGCCTTCGATGCGCACGATGGCCGTGCCGGCCGACACCGCAGTCCCCGCGCCGACAAGACGGGTAATCCGGTTGGGCCGGAACGGCAGGCGCAGGGCAAAGGCGTCACCGGGCAGCACCTGCGCCGACAGCAACAGCTGCGCACCGGGATACTCGCTCTGCGCCTGGGCCTCGGCGTAGCCGATCTCGAGTTCGCCGAGGTCAGCGAGGGCGATACGCTGTGCCTGGCAGGTAACGCTCGCCGCCAGCAGGCTCAGCAGGACAAGCGGTCTCAGACGGGATTTCATAGGCTGTCTCCGGCCAACTGACGAAGCTGCGCTTCCGCAGCGGCGATCTCCACGGCGAGAACATCGGGCCGGCTGCGGGCGCGCAGGAGCGTGAGGCGGCGCTGTACCTTGTTCTCTATGGGAATTTCCGCCGACAGCTGCAGCGTCTCGAGCTGCCGCCCGAGATCGCGAACAGCGTCGTCGGCAAGCAGCAGCGCGCGCTCGGCCAGCAGGGCCTCGCGCTCGGCGCGCAGATCCGAGAAGCGCTGGCGCAGGTCAGCGCGCCAGCTGTCCACCTGCAAAAGATACTGGTGCCGCATGGCGCGCTCGCTGCTGCGCACGGACACCGATTCGTTCGCGTCCACCCCGCCAATAGGAATATTGAGGGTCACGCCGTACTGCCGTTCAACGCTGTTCGCCATGGAAAACTCGCGCCCGATAAGGCCCACGCTCCACGGCGTCAGGCTGGCAGAGCCCGCGCGCAGGGCTGCGAGCGCCTGCGTCTGATTCGCCTCCATAAAGCGCGCCTGTGGGTGTTCGGCGTAGTGCGGATTCATCGGCAGCATCGACGGCTCGCCGGCGGCAGCGGGCCAGGCGGCGAGGCCCGTGAAACTCGCGTAACTGCGATCGAGGCCGGCCACCGCTGCCTGCTGCTGGGCCAGGCGTGCGCGCGCTGCGCGAAGTTCCTGGCGAATCACCCACAGGTCGTAGGGCGGCAGCGAGCCGGCGTCGGCCTGGGCCGAGGCCTGCGTGGCGAAGTCCTCGAGCGCCGCCACCTCGCGCTCGGCGAGGTCGCGGGCCAGCACGGCGCGCTGATGGCGCGCGTAGAGATCGCGCAGCCAACCGGAGAACTGCCAGCGCCGCAAGGCCTGGCCCGCCTCGGCGAGTTCCGGATCGATAGCGCGCAGACGCTCGTTGCGGCGTCGGTGTTCCGGCGACTGCAGCGGCAGACTCACGGCGACCTCGGTCTCGTCCGTGCCCCAGGACCGGTCCGACGCCGCATAGATCGCCGATAGCGTGGGCGGCGCCGCCAACCAGCGAGTGTCTTGCGCATCGCCTGACGACAAGGGGTAAAGCGAATCAGACGCATTCATCGCCTCGGGCTGCCGCAGCAATGCGGCGTCGAGGGCCTCGACAAGATCCGCGGGTGTCGCAGCATCAACCGCCGCGGCGCGCGCGCAGCACCACAGGACACCGAATAACAAGCCAAAGCGCTGAGAAACCTTCATGCCGGACCGTAGTGCCTTGTTCGCTAACATGTCAGCATTGTGGTCCGACGACGCCATTTCCGACATCGGGCAATAGTCCAACGGCGCCCCCGCCGGTGCTGCGGGACATATGTCCCGACCTGCTAACTGATTGAAAGCAAACGCCTAATGAAAGATCTGCTGATTGCCCTTCTGCTCGCCACGATCGTTGCGCTGAAACTTATCGACCTGATGGCCGACATGGCGCTCGACCTGCCCGCTGCCCATCTGTGGCAGGAATGGGTGCTCCTGGGCTTGTCCGCCGCGGGTTGCATCTTCCTGATCCGGGACATCCGGCGCCGCACGGTGGCGATGCAGCAGCTTCGCGAGACGCTGAACCTCAGCGATGCCCGCCTGCAGACACTCGGAGATCAGTTGCGCGAAGCGAGACGGGCCTTTGCCCTGACCATTCGCGACCAGTTCCAGGCCTGGCAGCTTACGCAGAGCGAGCAGGAGATCGCCATGCTGATGCTCAAGGGTCTGAGTCTTCAGGAAATCGCCACGCTGCGCGAAACCCGGGAGAAGACCGTGCGCCAGCACGCGTCCAATATCTACGGCAAGGCCGGCGTCGATGGGCGCCACGCGCTCGCGGCCTGGTTTCTGGAGGACCTGATTGCGGAACGTCCCGCACCGTGAACTGATTGGGTGTTAATCTCTTGCGACCGCGCGGCGTCCGCGCCTCGCGATCAAAACGGCCAGGAGGACCAATAATGCCGACAATCCGCTCCACCGTATCGCTCGCCGGCCTACTGCTGGCGGCCTCCTTGAATTCAGGCGGTGCCGCCGCTGCAGACGCGCCGGGCACGCGCGACGGCACCTGGCACTACCTCGGCGGCGACGCCGCGCACACGCGCTACTCGCCCGCCAACCAGGTGAAACCCGACAACCTCGAAGACTTGGAAGAAGCCTGGGTCTGGGACGGCGCCACCCTCGGCGCGCGCAGCGGACGCTCTACCCCGAGCTATATCGATGGCGTGCTCTACACCGTCGCCGGCGAGCGCCGCTGGGTCGTGGCAATCGACCCGGCGACCGGTGAGACGCTGTGGACCTACCGCGAGCCCAACACGGCGCGCTACGAGTACTCGATGCGCAAGGACTACGGCAAGGGCGTGGCTTACGCCGAGGTCGACGGGCGCGGCGTGATCTATATCGTATCGCCCGGCTTTTTCCTGACCGCGCTCGATGCCAAGACCGGACGCCCCCTCGAAGGCTTCGGCAAGCCCGTACCCGTCGATGGCTTCCCCGAGACCGGCGTGGTAGACCTGCTCGCCGACCTCGGTCACGAATACGATCCCTATGAGGGCCTTCCCCTCGAGCGCGGCTATATCACCTCGTCGTCACCGCCCATCGTGGTCAACGGCGTTGTCATCGTCGGCAACTCGCACGAGCAGGGCTACAACCAGTCGCGCATCGAGAACGTACCCGGGGACATCCTCGCCTACGACGCGAAGACCGGCGAATTCCTGTGGAAGTTCAACGTGATCCCGCAGCCCGGGGAATTCGGTCACGACACCTGGGAAAGCGATGCGTGGAAGTACACGGGCGACATCTCGTCCTGGGCGCCGCTGTCGGCAGACCCCGAGCGCGGCATCGTGTACATCCCGACCAACGGCGTCACCATCGACTTCTACGGCGGCTTCCACCCCGGTGACAACCTCTTCGGCACCAGCATCATCGCCCTCGATGTAAAAACGGGAAAGCGCGTCTGGCACTTCCAGACCGTGCATCACGATATCTGGAACTACGACATACCCACGGCGCCGATCCTGCTCGACATCAACAAGGATGGCGAGACGATCCCCGCGCTCGCGCAAGTCACCAAGCAGTCCATGGTGTTCACCTTCAACCGCGAGACCGGCGAGCCGATCTGGCCGATCGAGGAACTGCCCGTACCGGAGGGCGTAATCCCGGGCGAAAAGCTGTCGCCGACGCAGCCCTTCCCGACCAAGCCCGCGCCCTTCGACCTGCAGGGCCTGACCCACGACGATCTCATCGACTTCACGCCGGAGCTGCGCGAGCGCGCCATCGAGATCCTCAGCGACTACGAGATCGGCCCCATGTTCATGGCGCCGCTGCATCGCGACAACGACCTCGGCAAGATCGCGGCCTTCTGGTGTCCCGGCGACAACGGTACGGCGAACATCTACAGCCCGCCTGTCGCCGATCCGGAGAACGGCATCCTGTTCGTGGCCTCACGCAAGGACTGCACCTCGCGCATCATCGCTCCCGGTGAGGAGCGCGACGCCATTCTCGACAAGCCGAGCGGCAAGACCGTCTCCGACTACGCCGTGCTCAAGTACCAGACCGTGACCGGCCCCGATCGCCTGCCGATCTACAAGCCGCCCTACTCGAAGATCACCGCGATCGACATGAACACGGGCGAGCACCTGTGGTGGACACCCGTCGGCGAGACGCCCGAGCGTATCCTCGAGCACCCGGATCTCAAGGACATGGACATCCCGAACACGGGCACGGGTCGCACGCCGCCGATGGCCGTGACGCCCGACATGCTCATGTATCAGGCTCCGGGCAGCGACGGCACGCCCTATCTCTTTGCCATCGACAAGATGACGGGCAAGGAACTGGCGCGCGTCGAGGTCCCTGAAAACAGCTACTACGGCATGATGACCTACGTGCACGAGGGCCGGCAGTACGTGATGCTGCAGACCGGCAGCACGCTCACGGCCGTGGCCCTGCCCAGGATGGAAAAAGCGGCGGCCAACTGACCCGCCAAGAGGACGCTATGCATTCAGGCAACGGACGGCCGCAGTACTCGCTGCGGCCTTTCTTTTTTTCACAGGCACCGACACGTATGTCGAGGCAACGCCGGTTCAGGCACGCCGCGCGCAGCGCCTGCGGCATGCTCCTGCTATCTCCCCTGCTCGCCGCACCAAGCCATGGCGAGCGCTCGCTGAACGACGCGGTCTATTCACGCGATCAGGCGCGCGTCGGCAAGAAGATCTACAGCGAGCACTGCATCGCCTGCCACGAACGCGGCTACTTCCGCGAGGTGCTGCGCACGCGCCGCGGTGAGACGCTCGATCCGCTGTTCACAGTGATGGTCACGGAAATGCCGCAGAACAACCCGGGTTCGCTCAGTGACCAGGAGTATGTCGACGTGATCGCCTACATGCTCTCGCAATCGCGTTACGACGATGGCGATGAGCCGCTCAAGGTTTCGGATCTTGGGGAGATCGTGATTCCCGATTCGGAGTGACATCGTCGCTTTTCGCTCCGATTTGATAGGCTGACGGGCCACATTCGGTCGGCTCGACGGGCGGGAGTCCTTTGGACTGCTCGCGTATCTCCAGCGACGCCTCAGCACCGCCAGCCGCACTCGACGACGCCCAAAGGACTCCCGCCCGCCGATCCTCCAGCCGTGCCAAGGTTCAGGGTGGGGTCACTGGAACGAACACCACGCACCCGAGGACTCCAGGTGGTCTGGCGCTGCTTTGCCCGAGCGTCCGTCGAGCGCGCTGCTTAAGTGCTCCGGCGCCGATGGAGCTACGCGAGCAGCTCGGGTAAAGCAGGGACGGGCCGCAACGGGCCCGCTGTCGAAGTGCGAACGAAACTGAGACGCCCGAAAATAGCGTCGGTTAAAAGCTCATCGCCCCCAGGGCGTCCCCTGATCTTCCCCGCGACGGACCTTCTTCATTCCGCGGTACACGAACTTCTGAACGCGCTTTCCCTCGTAGGTCTCCGTCGTGTAGAGGTTGCCCTTCGAGTCGGCCACGATCGAGTGTACGGCGAAGAACTGCCCGGGCTGGCGGCCGCCGTCGCCGAAGCTCGAGAGGATCTCCATGGTCTCGCGCTCGATGATCCAGACTTTTTCGTTCTTGCCGTCGGCAAGGTAGATGAAACGCTGCTCGGGATCGCCGGAGAAGGCGATGTCCCAGACCGAGCCGTCGCCGAGCGTAAGCGGCTCCACGAACTTCTCCTTGACGAAGGTTCCGTCGGTCTTGAATACCTGAATGCGGTTATTGGGCCGGTCGCACACGTAGACGAGGCCGTCGCGCGAGGGCTCGGCGCAGTGAATCGGGTTGCGGAACTGCTGCGCCGGCGGATCTTCGGGGTTGTAGCGGCCAAGGTCCTCGTCGCTGGGCTTGTTGCCGTAAGCGCCCCAGTAGCGCTTGAAGGCGCCCGTGTCGGCATCGAGAACAGCCACGCGCTTGTTGCGGTAGCCATCGGAGACGTAAGCCTCGTTGGCGGAGGGGTCGAAAGACACCTTGGCGACGCGGCCAAAGTGCTCGGTGCTGTTGCTGTCCGTTTCCTGGCCCGGCACGCCGATCTGCTGCAGGAACTGGCCGTCGCGGGTGAACTTGAGGATGTGCGAGTCGCCGCGACCATTGCCGCCGATCCACACGTTGTCCTTGTGGTCGAGCGTCAGGCCGTGGTTGGAATCGGGCCAGACGTAGCCTTCGGCGGGGCCTCCGAAGGAGTGGGTCAGGTTGCCCTCGGGATCGAACACCAGGATGTTCGGCGCGGGTATGCAGCAGGTCGAGGACTTCGGATCCGTCGCCGCACCGATCTCCGTACGCTCGTTGAAGCTGTTGCGGCGGTGGATGATGTACACGTGGTCTCGCGAATCCACGCCCACACCCACGGCGGAGCCGAGGACCCAGTGGTTGGGCAGCGGCTTCGGCCAGTAGGGATCGACCTCGAAGTACGGCACTTCGACCAGGTCGTCGTCCTGCGCAAGGGCGGAAGACGACGTGGCGGCTGTCAGCAGCGCAGCGGTCACGACAGCCGCGAAGAGGGACGCGGCGGCGGCAAAGGCGCCAGGGCCGGCAGCGGCAGCGATTCGGAAAGTCAAAACGGATGCGCTCGTCATTCTTATTGGGCTCCTTGCGACGGGCGTTTGAGTATATCCATGCCCACCGGGGCCGTATACTCGTCAGACCGTCTTCCGGAAACACCCACCACCCCATGAGCCTTCGCCGGGCGATCGCTGTTTGTTTGCTTTTTGTTGCCGGAATCGGCGCAGCATGGGCCCACGAGCTGCCCACGCGCGTGAACATCGGCATGATCATCGCAGCCGATGATCGCTCGCTCGAACTCATGCTGCGCGCGCCGCTCGAAGCCATGCGCGACGTGGACTTCCCCATCAGTCCCGAGGGCTATCTCGTGCTCGACGAGGCGCAGAAGTACCTCGAGGAGGCTGCGGGACTGTGGCTCGTCGACAATCTCGAGCTTCGCGAGCGCGGCCTTGCGCGCCAGCCCGAGCGTATTGAGGTCCGCGTCGCCCTGCCCGGCGATCGCGCCTTCACCTCCCTCGCAGCGGCACGCCGGCACTTTGCCGAGCCGCCGCTTCCCGACGACACGCGCATTTTCTGGCGCCAGGCCGCGCTCGACCTGCGCCTTCAATACGCCCTCGACGACACTCCGCAGTCCGGCGACCTGAGCCTCGATGCGCGGCTGCGCCACCTTGGCGAAAGCACGCGCGTGGAACTTCTATTCGTCAGCCCCGACGGCAATGAGCAGGTCCTGGCCTTCGACGGCGAGGCGCGCGGACTGGCACTGATGCCCTCGCCCTGGCAGGTCGCCGGCGACTTTCTGCGCGAAGGCTTCCTGCATATTCTCGGTGGCATCGACCACCTGCTGTTCCTGCTCTGCCTGATCCTGCCCCTGCGCGAGCTATGGCCCGTAGTGAAGGCGGTCACCGCGTTCACCGTCGCCCACTCGATCACCCTCGGCGCCGCCGCCCTGGGCTGGATTCCCACACCGCTGTGGTTCGCAAGCGCCGTTGAGGCCGTAATTGCGCTGTCGATCGTTGTGCTGGCGCTGGAAAACATTCTGCGCTCGCGCTTTTCCCAGCGCTGGGCCACGGCCTTCGTGTTCGGCCTGTTCCACGGCTTTGGCTTCGCCTCGGCGCTTGCCGATACGCTGCAGTTTGCCCAGGGCCAGTTGCTGATGGGCCTCGCCACCTTCAACCTCGGCGTCGAACTCGGCCAGCTGCTAGTGCTGGCGGTGGCGCTGCCGATCGTCGTGTTGCTGCTGCGGCGCGTGCCCTCAGAGCGCATCGCGATCATCGTGTTCTCCACGCTGATCGCCCACACAGCCTGGCATTGGATGAGCGAACGCCTGGATACGCTACAGGGCTACTTTTTTTGAGAAGATGGGCTGCATCGAAAGCCGGGCGCGATCCTGGACGCCGGCCCGAGTAATCACCTGAAAAAAGCATAAGAGGGAAAGCATGATGACCAGCAAGGCAGCGAAAGCGCTTATTCAAACGCACGGCCCACAGCGCTGTGGCCTACGGGGACTGGCGCGGGCGATCGCCCTCGCCGCGCCCATCGCCCTCAGTGTCGGTAGCGCGCTGTGGTCAGCCGGCAGCACCGCGCAGAACCACGCGCCGAATCCCTACAACACGGTGCTCGATTGGGCCAGGCTTCCTGAAGGCCGCGTGTGGGGCTCGACCAGCGCCGTGTACCCGCATCCCGACGGCAAGCACATCTGGGTCGCGGAGCGCTGCGGAGCCAACTCCTGCGTCGGCAGCGACCTCGATCCGGTCATGCTCTTCGACGAGAACGGCAACATGGTTCGCAGCTTCGGCGCTGGCCTGATCACCTGGCCCCACGGGATCAACGTGGATCATGAGGGCAATGTGTGGGTCGCGGACGGCGTTGGCTACCGCGCGGT
>JAZBOX010000008.1:0-62946 GCA_036351355.1 Halieaceae bacterium | reverse complement strand
GTTCGGAAGGGATAACCGCTGAAAGCATCTAAGCGGGAAGCCCCTCCCAAGATAAGTTCTCCCTGACCCCTTGAGGGTCCTGAAGGGCCGTCCAAGACGAGGACGTTGATAGGCGGGGTGTGGAAGCGTTGTGAGGCGTTGAGCTAACCCGTACTAATGGCCCGTGAGGCTTGACCATATAATCCAAGTCATCTCAAAAGCTGGTCAACAGCCAAGAGAACAAGACAGGATGGTGTGACAAGTCCCGTGTGTAAGCACGCGCCGGCATGAACACCCGGCACTCAGCTTGAACTACCACCCTATTTGCGGTGTGGCCGCAGCCCGCGCTCCCCAACTTACGGAGCTCAGGGCCTAAGACATCAACCACCCGCATGCCAGTTTGCCTGGCGACCATAGAGCGTTGGAACCACCTGAACCCATCCCGAACTCAGCAGTGAAACGACGCATCGCCGATGGTAGTGTGGGGCCTCCCCATGTGAGAGTAGGTCATCGCCAGGCGCCAAACCCTAACGCCCCAGCCGTCTTCGGTTGGGGCGTTTTACCTTACGGTTCTCTCGGCTGTCATGACTGGCGATGACCAACGGTCATACCCGATAAAGCCGGGCAGGGCCTCGCCAGGCGCCTAAAAGGAAAACCCCCGCAGCACCGCTGCGGGGGTTTTGCTTTTTGGATGCGGTGATTCTCTGTTCCGTCCAGGAGCAGCCCGTCAGGGCTGCGTCATGTGACCGCGCCTGTTCACCGAAGGTGAACGGCAAGGAGGCGCCGAAGGCGTCCCGAAGGGATAGCGAGCATCGCTCGCTACCTGTAGTAGGTCATCTGCCCCCACCGATCCCGACCACCGGTCGCAACCCAATGTAGGTCATACCCGATAAAGCCGGGCAGGGCCTCGCCAGGCGCCAAACCCTAACGCCCCAGCCGTCTTCGGTTGGGGCGTTTTGTTTTTCTTCTCCTATCCTCCTATCGTCCCCACGTTGACAGACATCAATGCGGCCTCGTGCCGCCGATGCGAGCCTCTGTGTTCGCAGACATAGCTAGCGCCCAGACACGTTGATAAGCGCCGAGATGGGCGCCCACGAAGGTGCCGAGAAAGGCGCCGAGAAAGGCGCCGGGAAAGGGGTGCCGAGAAAGGCGCCGAGATAGGCGCGGAAATTGGATTCCAGTTCATGAACACCAAGGTCGCAGCGCCTGGCCCCGTTGCCGGGCAGCGCGCCACAAAAAGCCGATGGCCCGCGCGTCTGGACGTGCTGCAGGGCGCCTCCGGGCTGATCCTGGGGCTTTTCATGTGGGGGCACATGTTCTTCGTATCGAGCATTCTCGTCTCGAAGGATTTTATGTGGTCCGTCACCAGGTTCTTCGAGGGGTACTTCGTCTTCGGTGAGGCCTATCCCGGCATTGTGTCGCTCGTAGTTGCCGGGGTTACCGTTGTCTTCGTTGTGCATGCCGCACTGGCGCTGCGCAAGTTTCCCTCGGACTACCGTCAGTATCGGCGGTTCATGAACCACCGCAGTCTCCTCGCTCACTCGGATACGACGCTGTGGTGGGTACAGGTCACCACCGGCTTCGCGCTGTTCTTCCTGGCCAGCCCGCACCTGCTGCAGATGCTGTTGCATCCGGCGGCCATCGGTCCCTACGGCTCCGCAGATCGTGTCTGGAGCGGTGGTTGGTGGCCGGTTTATCTTCTGCTTCTGTTTGCGGTGGAACTCCACGGCGGCGTCGGCCTTTATCGCCTCTCGTTGAAGTGGGGCTGGTTCGAGAGCGGTGATCCGCGACGTACGCGTCGACGCCTTCAGATCGCCAAGTGGAGCCTCACGGTTTTTTTCCTGGTTCTCGGTCTGCTCACACTGACCGCCTACATGAAGCTCGGATACGAGCATCGTGATGACGTTGGGGAGCGCTACCTGCCCGAACGCTACAGCGAGGCCCGCAGCCTGTGAACGTTGTTTACACCGATGCGCTGATTGTTGGCGGGGGTCTGGCCGGCCTGCGCATGGCGATAGCCGCACGCCGCCGAGGGCACGATGCCCTGATCCTGTCACTGGTGCCGGCGAAACGCTCGCACTCCAAGGCGGCGCAGGGCGGGATGCAGGCCAGCCTCGCAAACGTGATCCAAGGAGTCGGCGACAACGAGGACGTGCACTTCGAGGATACGGTTCGCGGAAGTGACTGGGGCGCGGATCAGGAAGTAGTGCGCATGTTCGTGAACACGGCGCCCAAAGCGGTCCGCGAACTCGCCGCCTGGGGTGTGCCATGGAGTCGTGTCAACCGCGGCGATCGCCGCGTGGTCATCAATGGCGAGGCGCAGACCATCACCGAACGCGATGCCGCCCATGGCCTCGTCGCCCAGCGTAACTTTGGCGGTACGAAGAAGTGGCGCACCTGCTACGTGTCCGACGGAACGGGCCACGCCATGCTGGGCGCGGTGGCCGACCAGGCAATCGCCGACGATATTCCCGTGCACGAGCGCGTCGAGGCGCTCGCGCTCATACACGATGGCAGCACCTGCTACGGCGTTATTGCACGCGACCTGATCACGGGCGCGCTCACGGCCTATCTTTCCCGGGCGACAGCGCTGGCAACCGGGGGTGCCGGACGTATCTATCGCGTTAGCACCAACGCGGTGATTTGCGAGGGCATGGGCCATGCCCTTGCCCTCGAGACGGGTGTTGCGACGCTCGGCAACATGGAGGCGGTGCAGTTTCATCCCACGGGGATTGTGCCGGCGGGGATCCTGGTTACCGAGGGCTGTCGGGGCGACGGCGGTCTTCTGCTTGACGTCGACGGCTATCGCTTCATGCCCGACTACGAGCCGGAGAAGAAAGAGCTTGCCTCGCGCGATGTCGTATCGCGCCGTATGGAGGAACATATCGCCGCGGGCAAGGGAGTGCCCGGGCGCTTCGGTCCGCACTTGTGGCTCGATATCAGCCTGCTGGGCGATCATCACATCCAGCACAACCTGCGCGAGGTCGCGGAAATCTGTCGCTACTTCCTCGGCATCGATCCGACGCGCGAGCGCATTCCCGTGCGTCCGGCGCAGCATTACACGATGGGCGGGGTGCGCACGCACCCCACGGGCGAGGCTGTCGGGCTGCGCGGCCTTTTCGCCGCCGGTGAAGTCGCGTGCTGGGACCTCCATGGCTTCAATCGTCTGGGGGGTAACTCCGTCGCCGAGACCGTTGTGGCCGGCATGATCGTTGGCGAATTCATGGCGGATCACTGCGACGGCCACAGCGGCGATCTTCCCCTGGGGCTTGCCCGCGAATTCCACGACCAGCAGAGGGCTCAACTCGCGGAATTGACCTCGGGGCGTGGCAACGAGAAGGCCGCTTCCCTGCGTCGTGCGATGCAGGAGGTCATGACCGAACGAGTGGGCATTTTTCGTCGCGGGCCCGATCTCGAAATTGCCGTGGCTGAATTGCAGACGCTCCTCGAGCGCAGCCGTGACATCGGCGTGAGCGGGGTCCACGGTGCGAATCCTGAACTGGTTGATGCCTATCGGACCCGGCGCATGCTCAAGGTCGCCCTCACGGTGGCCTGCGGGGCCCTGGCCAGAACCGAAAGTCGTGGCGCGCATTATCGCGAGGACTTTCCACGCCGCGATGATGCGAACTGGATGAAGCGCAGCCTGGCGAGCTGGGCCGACGCGCATGCGAGTGCGCCCTCGATTCACTACGAGGCGCTGGACCTGAAGGCCATGGAATTGCCTCCCGGCTGGCGTGGCTACGGCAAGCGCGATGAGATCCCGCACCCGGCGACGGACGAGCGTCAGAAGGAAGTCGACGCCATCCGCGAGGCGGCGCCTTCCGCTGATCGTTTCCAGCTCCAGGAAAAGCTCATGCCCTACGAACATCTGCTTCCCGAGCGTTATCGCGGGCGCAACGAACGTGTCGACGAGCCCCTCGAATCATGAGCACGCCCCAGCGAATCCTGCGCATCCACATTCTTCGCTACAACCCGGCGGATCCCGCCAGCGAGGCGCACATCCAGCGTTTCGATATCGAGGAAAGCGAGGGCATGACGCTGTTCATCGCGCTGAACGAGATCCGGGAAAAGCAGGATCCCTCGCTGCAGTTCGACTTTGTCTGCCGGGCCGGGATCTGCGGCAGCTGTGGAATGCTGATCAACGGGCGTCCGGACCTCGCCTGTCGCACTTTAACCAAGAATCTCCCTTCGGAAATCCACCTCGCGCCGCTCCCGATTTTTGAGCTGATCGGAGACCTGTCGGTCAACACGGGGAAGTGGATGCGTCGCATGAGCGAGCGCCTCGAAACCTGGGTGCACGGCGACGGCAGCGAGCCGGACCTGCGTCGTCTCGAAGTTCGCATGGAGCCGCAACTCGCCGAGGATATCTATCTGCTCGATCGCTGTATCGAGTGCGGATGCTGTATAGCGGGCTGTGGCACGGCGCAGATGAACGACGACTTCGTTGGCGCAGCGGGGCTCAATCGCATCGCGCGCTTCCGTCTCGATCCGCGCGATGAGCGCGACGATGCCGCTTTTTACGACCTTGTCGGCGACGATGACGGCGTGTTCGGCTGCATGACGCTTCTGGCCTGCGAGGATCTGTGCCCCAAGGAACTGCCCCTGCAGACGCAGCTCGCCTTCCTGCGGCGCCGCATGGCGGCTCAGGGCTTCTGACGATCGCGGTGTTCGCGGGCCGCGATGAAGGTGAGCCCCACCTCAGCCGCTTTCAAAAGGGCCGTCGCCGAAGCTGCCAAGCCCCGAAGCTAAGCCAGAAAGAAGCTAAGCCCGAAGCTTAAGCCCCTGCGCTGCGCCCGTGTGCGGCGCAGCGGTCGCCCAGTTCCTGCAGCGGCAGCGCCTCGAACTGCGCGGCCGTGAGCTGCCACCGCCAGTTGCCCTCGGCGACGCCGGGAATGTTCATTCGCGCCTCGGCAGGCAGCGCAAGCAGGTCCTGAGCGCAGACGATGGTCGTGCTGGCTCTCGATGAGAGCAGGAGCTCGAGCATCGCGCGCACGCCCTCGGGCCCCGCCTGTGCATCCGTGTAGCCCTGCAGACGCCGCCTCGCATGCTCGTCGAGTTCATCGTCAAGCCAGCCGCGACAGGTGTTGTTGTCGTGCGTGCCGAGATAGGCGATGGCATTCTCGCGATGGTTCTCGGGTTTGTAGGGGTTGTCGTAGTGGTCGTCGTTGAAGGCGAACTGCAGCACGATCATCCCCGGGAAACCGTAATGATCGCGAAGCTCATGAACGTCGGGGGTGATCGTGCCGAGGTCCTCGGCTACGAGCGGCAGCGGGTGTAGCGCTGCGTGCAGCGCGTCGAAGAAGGCATGCGAAGGGACGTCCATCCACTGGCCATCGATGGCGTTATCGGCGCCTGCGGGGACCGCCCAGAATTGCGCAAGGCCGCGAAAGTGATCGATGCGCACGGCGTCAAAGCGCGCAAGCAACAGCTTGAGCCGCTCGATCCACCAGGAAAAGCCGCTTCTCTCAAGCGTCTGCCAGTTGAACACGGGATTGCGCCATAGCTGACCCGTCGCGCTGAAGTAGTCCGGCGGCACGCCCGATTCCAGCGTGGGATTGAGGTGTTCGTCCAGGCAGAAGGTCTCGGGGCTGGCCCAGACGTCGACACTGTCGGTGTTCACGTAGATCGGCATATCGCCGAGTACGGCAAGCCCACAGCCTTCGCAGACCTTGCGCAGCGCCTCCCACTGGCAGTGGAACAGGTACTGCAGCGCCTTCTCTATCTCAATCGCCGCTGCGTGCTGCTCGCGGGCGCTGGCGATGGCGGCCGCATCGCGAAACTTCAGCGTATCGGGCCAGCTGCGCCAGGCGCTGCCGAGTTCCTGCGCCAGCGCCTGGAACAACGCGTGGTCGTCGAGCCAGTTCGCCTCGTGATCGCAGTAGGCGAGGAATTCCGGATCGTCCGACCGGACCAGGCGTTCGGCGGCGCGCAGCAGCAGGGGCTGCTTCAGGTCCTGCGCGCGCTCGAAGTCCACATAGCCGTCATCCTTGAGCCCCGGGGCGACGGCTTCTTCCGGCGACAGCAGGCCGCGGTCGCGCAGATCCTCGATCGACAGCAACATCGGGTTGCCGGCGCAGGAGGAGGGGCTGAAGTACGGCGAGTTGCCCGTCGATACAGGGTTCAGCGGAAGCGTCTGCCAGTAGCGCTGTCCGGCCGCAGCGAGGCGCTGCGCAAATTCGTGCGCCCGTTCTCCGAGGTCGCCAACCCCCCACGGCGATGGGAGCGAGGTGACGTGCAGGAGAACACCGCTGGCGCGTTCGGAAAACGGTACGAAGGAGTGCAACCTTTGCTTGCTTCTGGCCTTGGGTGAAGGCGTACACTATGCGCACTTTCACGCTTCGATACCAGAGGAGGTCCCTCTGAAGCTCGTACCCGGAGAAGCGGAGCCGCTGGGCGCCACGCCGACCGCAGAGGGCGTCAACTTTGCCCTGTACTCCGCTCACGCCGAGGCCGTTGAACTCTGTCTTTTTGATCCGGAGGGTAAGCGCGAGGTCCGTCGCCTCTTCCTGCCGGCTCGAAATGGCGACGTGTGGCACGGCTTTCTGCCCGGTGCCGCCCCGGGCCTGTGTTACGGCTATCGTGTACACGGCCCCTATGCCCCCGGTCTCGGCCATCGCTTCAACCCGAACAAGCTGCTGCTGGACCCCTACGCGCGCGCGGTTTACGGCGAGCTGCATGAGCATCCGGCGATCTACGGCTTCACCCCGGGAGGCGACGAAGGGCTGGCCGACGCGCGCGACAGCGCGCCCTACGTACCGAAAGGCGTAGTCTGCGCGCCGCTGGACTGCGCTCCTCCCGGGCCTGCGCGGTCCTGGGCCGAGACGGTGATCTACGAGATGCACCTCAAGGGCTTCACCATGCGCCACCCGGCTCTGTCGGAAGCGGATCGCGGCCGGATCACGGGTCTGTCGAGTGATGCCGTACTGGCGTATCTGCGCGCGCTCGGCGTAACCGCCATCGAACTGCTGCCCGTTCACGCTTTCGTCAGCGAATCCTTTCTTCACGAGCGCGGCCTGGTGAACTACTGGGGCTACAACACGCTCAACTTTTTTTCCCCGCACGGTCCTTACGTTGGCAACGCCGGCGCCGGCGCCGGCGCCGCAGCAGACGAACCGCGGCTTCTGCTACAGCAGGCTGCGCGCGGCGGCGAGGTATTTCGCGGCGTGGTGGAGCGCCTCCACGAGCACGGCATAGAGGTGATCCTCGACGTCGTCTACAACCACAGTGCAGAGGGCGGTCGCCACGGTCCGACGCTGTCGCTGCGCGGTATCGACAACGCCTCCTACTACCGTCTCGAATTCGGTCAGCCCGCGCGCTATGTCAATGATACGGGCTGCGGTAACACCCTGGCCTGCGAGCACCCGGCGGTGCGCCGGATGATCCTCGACAGCCTGCGCTACTGGTCCGACAACATCGGTGTCGACGGATTCCGTTTTGATCTGGCCACGACGCTGGCGCGCTCAGCGCACGGCTTCGACAGGCACGCCGGGCTCCTGGCGCAGATCGGCGCCGATTCGCGACTCGCGCGCTGCAAGCTCATCGCCGAGCCCTGGGACGTGGGCCCAGGGGGCTACCGCCTCGGTGGCTTTCCGCAGGGGTGGTCCGAGTGGAACGACCGCTACCGCGACAGCGTGCGCCGCTTCTGGCGCGGCGACGACGGCGAGGCGCCGGAGCTGGCGACGCGCTTCGCCGGCTCGGGAGACTTCTTCGAGGCGACCCGACGCAACGTCCACGCCAGCATCAACTTCATCAGCAGTCACGACGGCTTCAGTCTCCGCGATCTTGTCTCCTACAGTCGACGGCACAATCGCGACAACGGCGAGGGCAATCGCGACGGCCACGCGGAGAATTTCAGTGACAACTGCGGCGTCGAGGGCACCACGGAGGACGCGGTGATCGTAGCGCGCCGCCGACAGCGCGAGCGCACGATCATGGCAACACTTCTGTTGTCGCAGGGCGTGCCCATGCTGCAGGCCGGCGACGAGCTCGGGCGCAGTCAGGGCGGCAATAACAACGCCTATTGTCAGGACAACGCGATCAGCTGGATTGACTGGGAGAATACGGACAGCGAGCTCCTGACCTTCGTGACCGCGCTACTGCGCCTGCGCGCGGAGGAGCCGCTGCTGCACGCCGATCGCTATCGCCACGTCGACGCCGATGATGACGGGCAGAGCATGCATTGGCTGGCGCCCGAAGGCGGGGAGCTGAAGGGCAAGGCCTGGCACGAACCGGACCGCGACTGCGTCGCCTGCCTGCTTCAGCAGGCTGGCAGTGTTACCGTAGGACAACGATCGCTGCTGGTAGTGATGAACGCGGGCGAGAGCGACGTCGATTTCTGCCTGCCGCTGCGCAGTGCCTGGCGCCTGCGCGTCGATACAGCAGTTGCCCCCTGGTGCCGTGAGCGCCTTGAGGGGACGCGGCTGGTCGGCCCGACGCTGAGCATCGCGGCGCACAGCCTGCAGCTCCTTGAATACGATGGCGCTCCGGACGACGGGGCGCCCGAAGCTCAGTGAGGACGCCATGAATACAAACGCGGAAGCGACTTCTGCGGCCGCTTTCGCCGATGAGGTCGACCGTCACTACGCCCTGACCCTGGGCCGTGACGAGACCACCGGCGATCACCGCTATCTCTTCGAGGCCATCGCCCTGACCCTGCGCGATCGCCTGGTTGAAAACTGGCGTAATACGCAGGCCCGCTACCGACAGAACGCGGACAAGCAGGTGGCGTACCTGTCGATGGAGTTTCTGGTCGGACGCAGCCTGCACAACGCCATCTACTCGATGGAGCTGTCTTCCGAGGCGCGCGAAGCGGTCGGGCGCTACGCCTGTGCGCTTGAAGAGGTCGAGGCCGAGGAGCTCGATGCGGGCCTGGGTAACGGCGGTCTCGGCCGGCTCGCGGCCTGCTTTCTCGACAGCTGCGCATCGCTGTCGCAGCCCGTCACCGGCTACGGAATACGTTACGAATACGGCATGTTCCTGCAGCGCCTGCGCAATGGTTACCAGATCGAGGTTCCCGACCGCTGGCTGCGTCGTGGCAATCCCTGGGAGACGCGGGTCCGCGAATGTACGCGCGAGGTCCACTTTCGCGGTCGCAGTGAGGCCTACCTCGACGCGCACGGTGAACGCCGGCATCGCTGGGTGGACACGCGAAAGGTATTCGCCGTGGCCTACGACATGCCCGTACCCGGCTTTCGCAACGACACGGTCAACACGCTGCGCCTGTGGCGCGCTGAAGCCACGGAAGAGTTCAATCTCGACGAATTCAACGCCGGCAGTTACACCGATGCCGTCGCTGCCAAGATACAGGCCGAACAGATCACCATGGTGCTGTATCCGAACGATCAGAGCGAAGCGGGAAAGACGCTGCGCCTGCGCCAGCAGTACTTTCTTGCCTCGGCCAGCCTGCAGGATATCCTCGCGCGCTGGGTGGAGACCCATGGCGAACACTTCAGTGAATTCGCCGCCGGCAACTGCCTGCAGCTCAACGACACGCATCCCACGGTGGCCATCGCCGAGTTGATGCGGCTGCTGATGGACGAGCACTATCTGGGCTGGGACGAGGCCTGGGCGATAACGCGCGGCAGCTTCGCCTACACCAACCACACGCTGCTGCCGGAGGCCCTCGAAACCTGGTCCGTCGAGCTCTTCCGGGAACTCCTGCCTCGCCTCCTCGACATCATCTACGAGATCAATGCGCGCTTTCTTGGCGAGGTTGCCGATACCTGGCCGGGCGACGTCGAGCGCGAGCGGCGCATGTCCATCATTGCTGAAGGCCCGCAGCCGATGATCCGTATGGCCTTCCTTGGCATCGTCGGCAGTTTTTCGGTGAACGGCGTGGCGGAGCTGCACACGCGCCTGCTGACGCAGGGTCTGTTCCGCGACTTTTACGAGCTCTGGCCGGGCAAGTTCAACAACAAGACCAACGGAGTCACGCCGCGACGCTGGCTGGCCTTCTGCAACCGGGAACTGGCGCACCTGATTACCGAAAAGCTGGGCGATGGGTGGATATGCGATCTGGAGCGCTTGCGTGAGCTCGAGAAGCGGGCGGGAGATCCGGAGTTTCTTCGACGTTTCGCCTCGATCAAGCGCAGCAACAAGGAGCGTCTTGCGGCGCTGGTGCACGAATCCTGCGGTGTGAAGTTCGAGCCCGACATGCTCTTCGATGTGCAGGTCAAGCGCATCCACGAGTACAAGCGGCAGGTACTCAATGTGCTGCACGTTATCCACCGCTACGAACGCATCATCCGCGGCGATACGGAGGGGATGGTGCCGCGCTGCGTGCTCATCGCCGGCAAGGCGGCGCCGGGCTATGCGATGGCGAAGCTGATCATCAAGCTGATCAACAACGTGGCCGAAGCGGTGAACCGCAACGAGCGCGTCCGCCCCTTGCTGCGCTTTGCCTTCCTTCCTGACTACAACGTCAGCGCGATGGAACGGATATGCCCCGCCGCGGATCTGTCCGAGCAGATCAGTACAGCGGGCAAGGAAGCATCCGGCACCGGCAACATGAAATTCATGATGAACGGCGCGGTAACGATCGGGACGTTGGACGGTGCCAACATCGAGATACTTGACGCCGTGGGCGAGGACAACTTCTTCCTCTTCGGCCTCACGGCCGAGGAAGTGGAGCAGCAGCGCGCATGTTACGATCCCGCGCGGGCGATCGCCGAGGACCCCGATCTCCAGCGCGTGATGCAGCTTCTCGAGAGCAGCCATTTCAATCTGGTGGAGCCGGGGATTTTCGATGACATCATTGCCGCGCTGAAGAGTCCCCACGATCCCTGGATGACGCTGGCGGACTTCCGCAGCTATGTTGACGCCCAGGCGCGCGTCGACGCGGCCTGGACGGATCAGGCCGGATGGACGCGTCGCTGCCTGCTCAACACGGCGGCCAGCGGTCGCTTTTCCTCGGATCGAACGATCCGCGAGTACGGCCGCGATATCTGGTTCCGCGACGCCGGCGACTGACTCCCGGGGCAAGTCTACAGACAGCTTCATAGACAGCTCCGCAGGCAAGCCCGAAGACAAGCTCGAAGACAAGCTCGAAGACAAATCCCGGGGCAAGCTCCAGGACAAGCGCTAAAACAAGCCCCAAGACATGCTCTAAAACAAGCCCAAGGAGGCATTGACCCCAGCCCATGGAAGAGCAGAACCCCAGATACGTCAGTCGACTTACCCGGGATACTCTCGCCCTCGTACTGGCCGGCGGACGCGGTTCCCGTCTGTATGAGCTGACCAACTGGCGCGCCAAGCCTGCGCTCTATTTCGGCGGAAAGTACCGGATCATCGATTTTCCGCTGTCCAACTGCGTGAACTCCGGGATTCGTCGAATCGGCATCCTGACCCAGTACAAGGCCTACTCGCTCATCCGACACCTGATGCGTGGATGGAGCCATTTTCGTCGCGAGCTGGGCGAGTTTGTCGAGGTGCTGCCCGCATCGCAGCGCCACTCCGATGAGTGGTACCAGGGCACCGCCGACGCCGTGTACCAGAACCTCGATATTATCGGCGACAATCGACCGAAACTCGTGCTGATCCTGTCCGGTGACCACGTCTACAAGATGGACTACGGCCCTCTGCTCGTTCACCACGACGAGAGCGGAGCCGACATGACCGTCTGCTGCCTTGAGGTGCCTGTTGAAGAGGCCGCCGGCAGCTTTGGCGTGATGGAAGTGGATGCCAACGGACGCGTGATCGGCTTTCAGGAGAAGCCGGAAAAACCCGCGGAGATCCCCGGGCGCCCGGGCTTTGCGCTCGCCTCCATGGGGAACTACGTGTTCAGCGCACAGTTCCTCTACGATCGCCTCGTGCAGGATGCCGCGGACAAAGGCTCAACGCACGATTTCGGTCACGACGTGATACCGGCGATGATCGAGCACTGCCACGTTCAGGCCTATTCGTTTCGCGATCCGCTCACGGGCGCCAAGGCCTACTGGCGCGATGTCGGAACGCTGGACTCCTTCTGGCGCGCCAACATGGAGCTGGTGGAGACGACGCCTCCCCTCGACATCTACGATGCCGAGTGGCCGCTGTGGACCTACCAGGCGCAGCTGCCGCCCGCCAAGTTTGTCTTTGATGACGACGACCGCCGCGGTCTTGCGACGGACTCGATGGTGGCGGGGGGCTGTATCGTATCGGGCAGTCGCGTACGCCGCTCCGTGCTGTTCTCGCAGGTGCGCACGCATTCCTACTCGCAGATCGAAAACTCCGTCGTGCTTCCCGAGGCGGACATCGGGCGTGGCGCGCAGATTCGCAATGCGATCATCGACCGCGGCTGTCAGGTGCCGCAGAATCTGCGCGCCGGTTTCGACAGCGCCGAAGACCGCGCCAATGGTTTTCGCGTGACCAAAAGCGGCATAGTACTGATTACCCGCGGCATGCTCGGCCAGGCCGAGCGATCAATATGACGACAGGGCCGGCCGCCCGGCCGCTGCGTATGCGGGATTTTTCAGAATACAACGGGATGTCTGCGCATTGAGCACGGACCGAGAACACAAAGAAAAAGCCATGAAAGCAAGCACCTACGGCGTGGTTCGCGTAGCGACGAAGCCTTTTGCCGATCAGGAGCCCGGAACCTCGGGCCTTCGTAAAGCTGTTCGCGTCTTCGAGCAGCCACATTATCTCGAGAACTTCGTGCAGTCGCTGTTCAACGTCATGAACGGATGCGAGGGCCGGATGCTGGTACTCGGCGGCGACGGGCGCTACCTCAATCGCGAGGCAACGCAGCGAATTCTGCGCATGGCGGCCGCCAACGGATTCAGCCGCGTGATGGTTGGTCAGGGGGGCATCCTGTCGACGCCCGCCGTGTCCTGTCTGATCCGCAAGCACAGCGCCGATGGCGGGATCGTGCTCTCGGCGAGTCACAACCCCGGCGGTCCCGAGGGCGACTTTGGCATCAAGTTCAACGGCGCGAACGGGGGGCCCGCTGTGGCCTCTGTCACCCGCGCGATCTACGAGGAGAGCACGCGCCTCGATCATTATCTGACCCTCGAAGCGGGTGACGTGGATATCGACACGCTGGGTAATCAGCGTATCGGGGCCATGGAGGTCCTTGTCGTCGACCCCGTGGCTGACTACGCCGAGTTGCTCGAGCGAATTTTCGATTTTGATGCGATTGGCGCGATGCTCTCCAGCGGGCGCTTCCGCATGCGTTTCGATGCCATGAATGCGGTGACCGGCCCCTACGCGCGCGCCATCCTCGAACAGCGCCTCGGTGCGCCCGAGGGGACCGTTGTCAACGCCGAGCCGCTGGAGGATTTCGGTGGCCTCCACCCCGATCCGAACCTGGTGCAGGCGCGCGAGCTCGTTGAACTCATGAACGGCGACGAATCGCCCGCTTTCGGTGCAGCCTCGGACGGCGATGGCGATCGCAACATGGTTCTCGCCCGCGGTGGCTACATCAATCCCTGCGATTCGCTCGCCATTCTGACCGCGAATGCGCAGCTGGTACCCGGTTACGGCGATATCGTTGGCGTAGCGCGCTCGATGCCGACCAGCCGCGCCGTGGATCGCGTCGCCGCCGCCCGCGGCATCGAGTGTTTTGAAACGCCCACGGGCTGGAAATACTTTGGCAACCTGATGGATGCCGGGCGAATTTCGCTCTGCGGTGAAGAGAGCTTCGGCACCGGCTCGGATCATCTGCGCGAGAAGGACGGCCTGTGGGCCGTGCTGTTCTGGCTCAATATCATCGCCCGTCGTTTGCAGCCGGCGCAGGCGATCGTGCGCGAGCACTGGCAGGAATACGGCCGCGATTTCTTCACCCGCCACGACTACGAAGCGATTGAGGTGGATGCGGCGCAAGCGCTGCTTCGCTCGCTGCGCGCCGGGCTGCCGAAGCTGCCTGGCAAGGACTTCGCCGGACGACGCATCGTCGCCGCCGATGACTTCGCGTACGAGGATCCGGTGGATGGCAGCGTGAGCGAAGGGCAGGGTATACGCCTGTTCTTCGAGGGCGAAGGCCGCGCGGTCTTCCGCCTGTCCGGTACGGGCACGCGTGGGGCAACGCTGCGTCTCTACGCCGACATGCAGGAACTCGATCCGACGCGTCTTCAACTCGGCACGCAGAAAGTGCTGCGGCCGATCATCGATGCCGCCGTCGGCATCGCGCGCATCGAGCATTTCACCGGCCGTACGGCACCCGATCTGATTACCTGACGGCGACATCCATGCACATTCTCATGGTTGCCGCCGAGAACGGTGCCATCGCCGGCGCCAAGGTCGGCGGTATGGCCGACGTGCTCCGCGACGTGCCGCGTGCCCTCGCCGCACTCGGGCACACGGTCACGGTGGTGATGCCTGCCTATGGCGTATTTCACCGTTCAACGAAGTCCCGCCGCCTGGCCGAGGTGTCCGTCGGGTTTGCGGGAGCCTCGGAGAGCGTTGAGCTCTTCGCGCTTCCGCCGATCGGTGCGGGCCGTCGCGTACGCCGGATTCTCTTCGAGCACCCGCTGTTTGCTCTGTGTGGCGCCGGCGCCATCTACTGTGACGATCCGCCGGGCCGGCCCTTCGAATCCGATGCACGCAAATTCGCGCTTTTTTGCGCGGCCGTGGGCGTGGCGCTCATGGAGGAGAAGCTTGGGACGCCCGAAGTCCTGCATCTTCACGACTGGCACGCCGCGACGCTCGCGGTGCTTGCGCGCCGCCACCCCGATTTTCGCGCCCTCGATGCCCGACGCTTCGTACTGACGATTCACAACCTCGCGATGCAGGGCGTCCGCCCGCTTTTCGGGCATCACTCCAGCCTTCTGCACTGGTTTCCGGCGATCGCGGTGAACGCGGAGCTTCTCGATACGCGCTACCCGAATTGCTACAACCCGATGCGCGCCGCGATCATGCTCTGCGACCGTGTCCACGTCGTCTCACCGACCTACGCTGAGGAAATCTGTGCCGAGAACTCGCCGGCCAGCGAGGGGCTGCATGCGGAGCTTCTGGCCGCGCGGGAGGAGGGTCGGCTGCTTGGCATCCTCAATGGCTGCGAGTATCCGAAGCGCCTGCCGAAGCCTCTTTCCCACCGCGTGTTCCTGTCGCTGGCGCGGCGGGAACTGCGGCGCTGGATAGGCCAGACGCCCTGGCTTCGCTCGGCGCACGCCCTTGCCCTCGACAATATCGATCTTCACCTGTCGACGGACACGCCCTCGCCGCGGCGCAAGATCACTTTTGTCGGTCGCCTGACGCAGCAGAAATTCGGATTGCTGGCCGCGCCGATGGAAGATGGGCGACCGGCGATTGCTCACATCCTCGATCGTCTCGGCACCGGCGAGCAACTGATCGTCCTGGGCAGCGGGCACAAGGATATCGAGCAGATGCTGACGCAGCTTCAGGGCGAGGACGAGAAGCTGCTGTTTCTGTGCGGCTTCTCCGAGGCCCTGTCGGCGCAGCTGTATGCGGCCGGCGACCTGTTCCTGATGCCGAGCCTGTTCGAGCCCTGCGGCATCGCCCAGATGCTGGCCATGCGCTCGGGGCAGCCCTGCGTGGTCAATCGCACCGGGGGGCTCGCCGATACCGTGCGCGACGAGGTAGACGGCTTTGTCTTCGACGGCGGCGGAGCCGGGCAGTCGGTGGAAACGGGCGTGGCGGCCGGAGCAGCTGCGATGCTGGTGCGCACGGAGGCTGCCCTTGAGTGCCTGCGCGAGCAGCCCGAGCGTTACGGCGCGGTGCGCGAGGCGGCAAGGACGGTCCGCTTTCCCTGGGATCGGGCCGCCGAGGCTTACCTGAAGCTGCTCTACGCAGAATCTGGCTCCTCCGCCTGAATCTGCGGCCCAGGCAGAAGTCCGTCAGGTTTTTCCGCCGCGGCGCTGCCAGCCCGAGCGGGCTGCAAGGGCCTCACGGTATGGCCGCAGCGGCTCGAGCCGGTAGGGACGAAGGCGCACGGGCAGTGTGCCGAGGAAGGTGAATCCGTCGATGCCCGGTTGCAGACACACCGCGTGGAAGCGCACCCCGGCGCGCGCCGCGCGGCGCGCGGTGGCGGCGTAGACGGGGTCGTGGAGATCGCTCGGGCGAAGGAAGCGACCGTCGCCGCGCTGGACCGTGTGCAGAACCGACGCACGATCGCCATCCTCGACGCAGCGGATGAGTTCTTCCAAGTGACCAGCGGCGCGCGTGCTGACGGAGTCGGGAAAGTAAGCCCCGCCATCGGGATAGACCAGGTGGCAGTTCTTGACCTCGACATAGTGTCTGCCGCGCGCGTCGTGTAGCAGGATGTCGACCCGTGAATTGACGCCGTAGCGCACCTCGCGTTCGAGCCGATCGAATCGCTTCATGCCCGGTATCTGCGCAGACCGGATCAGCGTTTCTGCAAGCAGGTTGGGCAACTGCGTGTTGACCCCGACAAGGCTGCCCTCGATCTCCAGCAGTTCGAGCGTGTAGCGGAGCTTGCGCTTGCTCTCCGCCGGAACCGTTGATACCCAGGCGCGAGCCCCCGGTACGACCAGGCCTTCCATGCGACCGGGGTTTACGCAGTGTGCGTCGACTTCGCCACCGTCGAGCTCGACCCGGGCAATGAAGCGGTCGTAGCGGGCGATAAAGCGCGCAGGTCGCAGCGGACGGGGGTGGGGGATCAGCACCGCGGAAGCATAGCAAGCGGCCTGGGCCGCTGGCAGTCCGGATCGTTCCTCTCGGGTGCGTCCTTCGCGCTGCCCGGGCGGTACTGGCCCCTCGCCGTTGCCCGCGCGCGAGGGCGCAGGGTTCCAACGGCATGCTTCAGGCCGCGGCAACGGTTACACTGGAGTCGCGTCGCCGGCCTGGCGCGACGCATTCGGAACGACAGCAAACAGCACAGGGAAAGGAGCCACCGAAGCTGACGGCGAAAAACACAAAGCTGCTCTTTGCTCTGCGTCCCTTTTCCCTGATCGTTGCCATCGCCACCTGCAGTCTCGGCATCCTGCTGGCGTGGTCCGCCGGTCCGGTCTCTGTCGGCGTATCGGCCGCCGTGCTCCTCGCCGGCCTCCTGCTGCAAGCGGGCGTCAACCTGATCAATGACCATGCGGACATCGAGCGTCTTTCTATCGTGGGCGCCGAGCGTCGCGCCATCGAGCGCAACGCACGTATCGGTGTCGCGGCGATCGCACTCGCCTGCGCCATTGGAGTGTGGCTGGTCACCCTGCGCGGCTGGCCGTTGCTTCTCCTCGGCGCTGTGGGCGTACTCGGCCTGTGGGGCTACGCCAGCGAACCCATCAATCTGAAATCCCGCGGCCTCGGCCTGCCTGCCGTGTTCCTCCTCACCGGTGTGCTCATGGTCTGCGGGGCCTACTACACGGTGCGCGGTGCGATGAGCGTCGATGTGATCGCGTGGTCGGTGCCCTTCAGCGCTTTCGCCGCGCTCCTTCTGCTGGCCAACGAACTGCGTGACTTCGAGCTTGATCGCCGCGACGGACACGCGACGCTGAGTGCGCGTCTGGGTCATGCAAGAGCCGCGCAGCTCTATGCGCTGGTGGCGGCGTCGGTCGCGCTGTCGACCGTTGCCCTCGCGCTTGCGTTCGGACGCCCGCTTGTGGTGCTGGCTGTCCTGCCGCTGGGGCTGCTCCCGCTGAACTTGCTCGGCCGCCCGGCGCAGGAGCGAACGCAGCTGGCGCGCCAAACGGGGCGCTGCTACGCGGCTTTCACCGCCGTGTTTCTTGTTTCTCTGGGTGTGTCGCTGCCGTGAGCCAGGATCTTGTACTGGCCCTGGCCTTGCCCGTGACGTTATTCCTGATGATGTTTGCCATGGGTACGACGCTGCGCCCGGGCGACTTCAAGGCGCTCGTGGAACAGCCTGCCCGCGTCGCCGTGGGCCTTGCTTCGCAGCTCCTGCTGCTGCCGCTGCTGGCGATGCTGGTGCTCGCTGCGATCCCCATGAGCGAGGCGGTATTCGCGGGCTTCGTGATACTCGCGCTGAGTCCGGGGGGCAGCACCTCCAATCTCTTCAGCTACCTGGCGGGGGGAAGTGTGGCGCTGTCGATTGCCCTGACCGCGCTGGTGAGTCTGATCGCGCCCTTCAGCCTGCCGCTGGCGGCGAACTGGCTGCTGGGCGAGACACTCGATAACGCCTCGCTGGCGCTTCCCGTGCTGCCGACGGTGCTGCGCCTGGTCGCGATCACGATCCTGCCGCTGTTGCTCGGCATGCTGCTTCGCGGGCGGCGCGAGGACCTCTGCAAGCGCTGGGAGAGCTTACTCACACGCCTGCCCTTTGTGATGCTCCTGGCCGTTATCGGCGGGATCGTCGCGCAGAACCGCGAGCAGATGCCGGCGTTTCTGGCGCAGACCTGGCTGCCGGCTCTGGCCCTGGCGACGGCGGCGCTGATTGTGGCCTATGCCTTCGCCCGCCTGTGTCGCCGCGACGCGCGCGACGCGCGCACGATTGCCATCGAGACGTCGATTCAGAACGGCGGTACGGCGATGCTGGTCACCGGTACGATCCTGAATAACCCGGCCATGACCGTGGCGCCGATCATGTATGGCATCCTGATGCTGATCCCGATGTTCGTATTTTTGCTGCTGCGAGCGTGGCTTCGCCCGCGGGAGCTTCCGGTCGCGGCCTGAGTTTCGATGCGCGTTGCTGCGCGTGGGTTAGAGGAGCGATCCCGCTAATAACGGCTGCCTCTGCGTCGGCCGCTCCCCTCGGCTACCAGCGCATTGGCGGGCCGGGGCTGGACTCGCCGAGGCTAGCGGATTTCGAACAGGCAGCTGTCCGCGCCGGAAGCGCAGCACTGTAGTTCAACGCAGCGCAGATTCTCGTCCACGATATGCGTGAACAGGCGCTCAAAGACCGCAGCATGCCAGTGACAGATGGGGGCCTCGGCTCGCTCGCCACGAACCACGGGGTTGTCGCGAAGTTCGAAGATCAGCGGCGAACGCTGCACGATACGAAACTCACCGGAGCCGGCGAAGGTCCAGGCGTGGCGCTCGATCACTTTCGCAAGGAGGTGTCCCGAGAGCCAGGGCGGCAGCGTACGCATGACGCGCAGGGCCGCCACGGGTATGCGGTGGCGGATGATGTAGTCGCCGGTGCGCTCGCCTGCCTGGCGGGTCATGATCGGTGCGACCCTGGGGTGCTCGGCGCGCAGCGCCTGATGGAGCGCCGCCGCCGGTTCCTCGGCCATCAGGCCATCGTCATCCGGCAGGCGGTCGAGGCCCGACAGGCGCATCAGGCGCTCGCGTTCCTCGGTGCCCAGCGCCTCGTCGAGCAGGGGCACCAGTTGCAGCACGCTGTTGGGTCCGATTCGGGCGCGCGTGCCCTCCCGGGGCGGCACGGCGATCGGTGCGTTCACGCCGGGTGTTCCTCGAGCGATTCGGCCAGCTGCTGGTCACCGCCACCGCAGGCCTTGACCACGAGCACTTCTTCCTCGACCTCCTCGAGAGCAGCCTGCTTGCGTGCGCGGGCCTGCGCTGCGCGGTCCTGCGCGGACTCCCAGTCCTCCAGCTGCGCTGGCGCAATCTTGCGCGAGGTGTCGAAGTGGAAGTCGACCTTGCCCTTGGCCTGCGGTCCCCAGTAGTTGTTCTTGCCGAGGTCGTAGAAGCTGCGCTGGAAGCCCGCCTTGAGGAAAGCCTTCAGGCAGCCGAGGAGGTAGCGCCGCCGGAAGCCTGTCCCGCGCCAGGGGTAGTGGAACAGCGCCTTCTTGATGTAGAAGCGGCGGTAGTTGTTCATGACCCGGTCGAGCAGCTCCGCCCGATCCATGGATTCGGGTTTCATGATCGGCGTGACGAAGTTGTACTTCGAGAAGTCGAAGATTTCGACCTTGTCGCCGAGGTCCTGGAACAGCGGGGTGAACGGCCAGGGCGTGTACATCGCCCAGTTGGCGAGGTCCGGCTGCCAGTCCCAGGCCATGCGGTAGGTTTCTTCGAGGGTCTCGGCGGTTTCGTTATCGAGGCCAACGATGAACTGCGCCTCGATGAAGATATCCGCGTTGCGCAGCAGTTCGATGGCGCGACGGTTGTCCTCGACCTTCGTTTCCTTGTGAAACTGGTCCAGCTTCATCTGCGCGGCGGCTTCCGTGCCAAGACTCACGTGAACGAGACCGGCCTTGCGATAGAGCGGGAGCAGTTCCTCGTCGCGGAGGATGTCGGTCACGCGCGTGTTGATGCCCCATTTGACCCGATCGGGCAGGTCGCGGCGGATCAGTTCCTCGCAGAACTCGATGAACTTCTTGCGGTTGATCGTGGGCTCTTCGTCGGCGAGGATGAAAAAGCCAACATCGTGTTTTTCGACCAGGTTTTCGATTTCATCGACCACCTTGATCGGATCGCGCACGCGGTAGTCGCGCCAGAATTTCCACTGCGAGCAGAAGGAGCAGGTGAAGGGGCAGCCGCGTGCCATATTGGGGATGGCGACGCGCGTCCCGAGGGGAATGTAGGTGTACTTGCTCCACTCGAGGATGTCCCAGTCGGGCTCGATGCTGTCGAGGTCCTTGATGGTCGGGGCCGCAGCCGTGGCAACGATTTCCGTGTCGCGGCGGAAGGCCAGGCCTTCGATGGCGTCGCGACGGCTGTCGAAGTCGCCGGCTTCGAGGGCTCGGACCACGTTGACGAGGATTTCCTCGCCCTCTCCGCGCACGATCACATCGACCCACGGCGCTTCGCTGAGCACCTGTTTGTACATGAAGGTGGCGTGGATGCCGCCGAGTACGCGCAGCGCATCGGGTGCGTTTTCCTTCGCCAACTCCAGTATGCGTTCGGCTGCGTATATCGAAGGAGTGATTGATGTAACCCCCACGAGATCGGGCTTCAGTTCGGCCAGCTTCTCGGCAATGACCTCGTCCGTGAAGCGGTTGGTCATGGCATCGATGAAGTGGATGTCGTTATAGCCGGCCTTGCGAAGCGGGCCGGAAAGATAGGCGACCCAGGCGGGCGGCCAGTTGCCGGCTATTTCGGCGCCGCCGGACTGGTAGTTGGGTTGGACAAAGACGATGCGCATACGGCGTTACCCCGATACAGCGGCTGGTGTCAATGAAAAGTAACATATATCGGTGTTAATTCAAGTTGACATAGGTCAAGGCGAAGGCAGGGCGAGGGCACGGCATGCAAGGGCTTGCGACGATGAGTGCGGCTGAACTTCCGCCCGCCGTGCAGGCCGACGAGCTGCGCTGGGACCTGCCCGGCGTCTGCGAGGTGCTGTGTTATCGCCGCGGGGGTGAGGGGCGGCCGCTCCTCCTGCTGCACAGCATCAATGCGGCGCCCAGCGCCTTTGAGGTGTCGCCTTTTTTTGACAGCGCTGAACTCGACCTGCACCGGCCGCTCTATGCCCCTGATCTTCCGGGCTTCGGGCGTTCGCAGCGCGATGACCGCGCTTACAAGCCCGAGTTCTTCGCCAGGGCGCTTCTTGCGATCGTCGAGAAGATCCTCGAGGACAGCGGCAGTGACGCCGTGGATGTCCTTGCCCTGTCCACGACCGCTGAATTCGCCGCTCGCGCGGCGCTCGCGATGCCCGAGCGCTTTGCGAGCCTCGTGCTGGTCTCGCCCACGGGCCTGAGTCGCCGACGCGACAGGCCGTCGTCGGCAGGTCCCAAGGTACACCGCTTTTTCCGCCTGCGCGGCGTCGGCAGCACGCTCTACCGCCTGCTGCGCAGCCGGCGCAGCATCCGCTTCTTTCTGGACAAGGCGTTTACGGACGGGGCCCCCGAGGCCATGATCGACTACGCCTGCGCCACCACCCGCGTACCCGGGGCAAGCTTTGCGCCCTTCTATTTTCTCTCCGGGCAGATGTTCTGCCACGACGCCGTCGGCGAGCTGTACCTGCCGCTCACGCAGCCCGTGCTCGTGCTCTACGACACGGATCCGAACATCAGCTTCAATTTCCTGGATGTCGTCCTCGACAAGGCGGCGAACTGGACGGCTACGCGTATCGCCGGCACGCGCGGTCTGCCGCACTTCGAAAAGCCCGCCGAGACCCGCGTCGCGCTCGAAGCCTTCTGGGCGGAGGCCGCCTGAGTCGAGTGTCCTGCGGTCGCTTCCGCGCCGATTTCCTGAGTTTCTGTCCACTACCGCCAGTGCCTATGGTGTAATCTTGCGTTGACAGCCGCGGGTCGGATCGCGGCCGCAAATCAGGATTTCAGGGCGGATTGCATGGCGAAGGCCTTTCCCTTCACGGCCATTGTTGGCCAGGACGAAATGAAGACGGCGCTGCTCGTGGCCGCCGTCGACCCCTCGATCGGCGGGGTTCTTGTGTTCGGTGATCGCGGTACGGGAAAGTCCACGGCGATCCGCGCACTCGCGGCGCTGATGCCGAAAATACCCATGGGTGACGGCTGTGCATTCAACTGCAACCCCGAGGAGAAGCGCAGCTTCCAGTGCCCGCGCTGCGCCGGGGGCGAGACGCCGAAGACGCGCATGAAGCCGATCCCCGTGGTGGATCTGCCGCTCGGTGCGACGGAAGACCGCGTGATCGGTGCCCTCGATCTCGAGCGGGCCCTGCACGACGGCGAGAAGGCCTTCGAGCCTGGTCTCCTGGCCCGTGCTCATCGCGGCTTTCTGTATATCGACGAGGTCAACCTGCTCGAGGATCACATCGTCGACTCGCTCCTCGACGTGGCAGCCAGCGGTGAGAACGTGGTTGAACGCGAGGGCCTGAGCGTGCGCCATCCTGCACGCTTCGTGCTCGTCGGCAGCGGCAACCCGGAGGAGGGCGAGCTGCGCCCGCAGTTGCTCGATCGCTTCGGCCTCTCCGTGGAGGTGCGGACGCCGCAGGATATCGAATCGCGTATCGAGATCGTGCGCCAGCGCGACGCCTTCGAGCGCGATCCCGACGCTTTCATCAAGAAGCAGCAGCGCAAGGAAGGGCGGGTGCGTAAGAAGCTGCAGCGCGCCCGCGAGCTGATCGCCGAGGTCGATGTGCCCGCGGAGGTGCTCGAAGCCGCCGCGCGCCTCTGCCTGGCGCTTGGAACGGATGGTCTGCGCGGCGAGCTGACGCTGGTGCGCACGGCGCGTGCCCGCGCGGCTCTCGACGGTCGCAGGGAGGCGGGGCTGGATGACCTGCGCGCGCTGGCGCCGTCGGTGCTGCGTCATCGTCTGCGCCGCGATCCGCTCGACGAGTCCGGATCCACGGTACGTATCGACAAGGCGCTGGCCGAGCTCGAGGCGGCCTGAGCCCCGTGATCGAAGAGCAGGAGGCCCGCTGGCAGGACGCCGTGCTCGCCGCGGCCTGCCTGCTGATCGATGGGCCCGGTCTCGGTGGCCTGCGCCTGCGTGCCCGGCCCGGCCCCGTGCGTGACTTCTGGCTGGAGCAGACGCGTGCGCTGGCGCAGGTGGGGCGGCCGTGGCGCAAGATCCCCCTTTCCTGCAGCGAGTCACGGCTTCTCGGTGGTCTCGACCTGTCGGCGACGCTGCGCACGGGCGCACCGGTCATGGCCCGCGGCCTGCTTGCCGATGTCGATGGCGGCGTGGCACTGCTGTGCATGGCCGAGCGCGCCTCGCCCACGCTCACGGCGCCGCTGGCGGCGCTCCTCGATGAGCCCGTGCTGCGCATCGAGCGCGAGGGCGTGACCTCGGTTCAGGACTGCCGCATCAGCCTCATTGCCCTCGACGAAGGGGTCGACGATGAAGCGCTGGCCGTCACGCTGCAGGACCGCCTCGCGCTCTACCTCGATCTGGACACGCTGAGCATTGCCGTGCTCGATGACTTCCCCTTCGCGCGCAGCGATCTCGACGAGGCGCGTACGCGCCTGTCGCGGGTGGCCTTACCCGACGCGGCGCTGGCGAGTCTGTGTCGGGCTACGCTCGCCCTGGGTATCGATTCACCGCGTTCGGCGCTGCTCGCAGCGCGCACGGCGCGCTGCCTCGCTGCCCTCGCCGGGCGCGATGCCGTCGGCGACGAGGAACTCGAGCGGGTGCTGCGTCTGGTGCTCCTGCCCCGGGCGACGCGGCTGCCTGCGCCACCGGAGCCCGAGCAGGAGGAAGCGGCGGAACCGGAGGCCGCGCAGGAGACGAGCGAGACGCCCGACGAGCCGCCACCGTCGCCTCCTCCCGAGGGTGGCGACGACGCCGAGCAGGACGACAGCGATCGGCGCGAGCGCAATCAGGATCAGCTTGACGACGAGCGCCTGCTGGAGGCGGCGGAGGCTTTGTTGCCGGCCGATCTGCTCAAGCGTCTCGCTGCCGGCAAGCTGCGTTCGCGACGACCGCGTGGCGCGGGCAAGTCCGGCGCCCAGCAGCGTCATTTGCTGCGCGGGCGTCCCATGGGCAGCCTGCCAGGCGATCCGCGCAGCGGGGCGCGCCTTGATCTCATGGCGACGCTGCGTACCGCGGCGCCGTGGCAGCGCCTTCGCGGGCCGTCACCGGGCGGCGCGCGCGTGCGCGTGCAGCCCGATGATTTTCGCGTCGTCCGCTTCCGCCAACGCACGCAGACGGTCACGGTGTTCGTTGTCGACGCCTCGGGTTCGTCGGCGCTCTACCGCCTTGCGGAGGCCAAGGGGGCCGTCGAGCTGCTGCTGGCAGACTGCTACGTGCGCCGCGACGAGGTTGCCCTGATCACCTTCCGCGGCGATCACGCCGAGCTGCTGCTGCCACCGACGCGTTCGCTGGTGCGCGCCAAGCGCAGCCTTTCGGCGCTCCCCGGAGGCGGCGGCACGCCGCTTGCCTCGGCTATCGACACGACGGCGGAGCTTCTTGAGCAGCTCGACCGGCGCGGGGTGACGCCCGCCTACGTCATGCTCACCGATGGTCGCGCTAATATTTGCCGCGACGGCAGTGCCGGGCGCGAGGCGGCGACGGAGGAGGCACTGGCTGCGGCGAAACAGCTGCGCGCGCGCAGCGCGGCGCCCGGCATGGTGATCGACACCTCGCCGCGACCGCATCGCTCCGCGGACCGTCTCGCCAGGGCTCTCGACGCGCTCTACCTGCCGCTCCCCAATGCCGACGCGGCACAGCTTCAGGCGGCCGTGCGCCAGGCTGCGGCCTGATCCCAGTGTACCGCCACGAGCCTCCTGAAGACTGGCCCGATCGCTCCTGCAGCCGGATCGTCAGCGCGGCGGGTTTGAACTGGCATGTGCAGCTGCGCGGGCGCGGGCCCAAAGTACTGCTGCTGCACGGCACCGGCGCCTCCTCGCACTCCTGGATTCCCGTGGCGCGGATGCTCGAGGATCGATTCACGGTTTTGGCGCCGGACCTGCCCGGGCAGGGGTATACGCAGCTGGCGCCGCCGTCGCAGTGCTCCCTGCCGGGCATGGCACGCTCGATTGGCGCGCTACTGCGTGAGCTGGATTTCGTGCCGCGGCTGATCGCCGGCCATTCGGCGGGTGCCGCCGTCGCTGCGAGCGTCTGTCTGCTCGGTGCCTGCAATCCCGCCGCTGTCGTCAGTATCAACGGCGCCCTGCTGCCCTTCGGTCGCGCTGCGGCGCCGGTGTTCAGCCGCGCCGCGCGTCTGCTCGCCGCGGCGCCCGTGTTTCCACAGCTCGTGGCGCTTCACGCGGTGCCGCGCAAGCCCGTCGAGCGCATGCTGCGGCAGACGGGTTCGGCGACGCCCCCGGAGATGATCCGCTGCTATCGTCGTCTGCTCGGCAGCAGTCGGCATGTCGCCGGAACCCTGCGCATGATGGCGAGCTGGGACCTGGCGCAGCTGGAGAAAAATCTCGACCGCCTCGAACCCGCGCTCGTGCTGCTGGTCGGGGAGGGAGACCGCGTCGTCGATCCCGCCCAGGCCCGCGAGCTGCATGCGCGCCTGCCCGAATCCCGCCTCGAGACCGTGGCCGGTCTCGGTCACCTGGGGCACGAGGAGGCGCCGGCATGGTTCGCCGAGCGTATCGGCGCTGCCGCAGGGCTTGCGGACGCCGCCTGATCGTCGATGATCACAGACCGGTGATGCAAAAACAGCCCGATCTACTGTGCAATAGCCGGGTCGGCTGCTAATATGTCAATTAAATTAGACACTCATGGCGTAAAAAATAGTGAACACTGCAGCAACGGCGGGCCTTGATCCCGCAAAGTCCGGCGCCGCGGGCGACGGAGCTCCCGAGGCGATCGTCATCGGCAGCGGCTTTGGCGGTCTGGCGGCCGCCATCCGCCTCTCGGTACGCGGCTACCGCGTTACCGTTCTCGAGAAACTCGATGGCCCTGGCGGGCGCGCCTCCGTATTCCGGCAGGACGGATTCACCTTTGACGCCGGCCCGACAATCATCACCGCGCCGTTCCTGATCGAGGAGTTGTGGTCTCTCTGCGGCAAGCAGTTGAGCGACGACGTCGATCTGCGCGCGATGATGCCCTTCTTCCGCATGCACTTCGACGACGGTGAGGTCTTCGACTACTGCGGCGATCCCGACAAGATGCGCGCCGAAGTGGCGCGCCTGTCGCCCGGCGACGTCGCCGGCTATGAGCGGTTCCTCAAGCGCAGCGCAACGGCGTATCGCCTCGGCTACGACAAGATGGGCGATATGCCCTTCACGCGCCTGCGCGACATGCTCGCGGTGATTCCCGATATGCTGAAAATGCAGGGCCTGCGCAGTCTGCACTCGCTGGTCTCGTCGCACGTCAAGGATCCGCGCCTGCAGACCGTGCTCAGCTTCCACCCGCTGCTGATCGGCGGCAATCCCTTCTCCGTTACCGCGGTCTACGCGCTGATTTCCTACCTCGAGCAGCAGCACGGCGTTTTTTCCGCGATGGGTGGCACCGGCGCGCTGGTGGACGCCATGGTGCGGCTGATGGAGTCACAGGGCGCCCGCCTGCGCCTCAACGCCGAGGTGGAGGAGATCACCGTCGATGGCGGCAAGGTGTCCGGCGTCCGCCTGGCTTCGGGCGAGACGCTGCCGGCAAAGGTGGTGGTCAGCAACGCCGACTCCGCCTGGACCTACCGTCATCTGCTGCGTCCCGAACACCGGCGTACCTGGACCGATCGCAAGATCGAGCGCGCAAAGTTCTCCTCGGGCCTGTTCGTGTGGTACTTCGGTACCAACAAGCGCTACGAGGAGGTGCCTCAGCACTCGATCATTCTCGGTCCGCGCTACAAGGGTCTCCTCGACGATATTTTCAAGAATCACCGTCTCGCCGATGACTTCAGCCTCTATCTGCACCGACCCACGGAGCTCGACAGCAGCCTCGCCCCGGAGGGCTGCGACACCTTTTATGTTCTCGCCCCGGTGCCGCACCTCGCCAGCGGCACGGACTGGGAGGCGCAGGCCGAGCCCTTCCGCAAGGCCATCGAGCAGCGCCTGCACGAGACGGTCCTGCCCGAACTCGGGGCGCACGTGGTCACCTCGAAGCTGATGACGCCGCTCGACTTCCAGAGTCGTCTGCTGGCCTTCCGCGGCGCCGCTTTCAGCTTCGAACCGATCCTCACGCAGAGCGCGTGGTTCCGCCCGCACAACGTCAGCGAGGAGGTGGAAAACCTGTTCCTCGTCGGCGCGGGTACGCATCCCGGCGCCGGCATACCCGGCGTGATCACCTCGGCCAAGGTTCTCGACAAGGTGGTGCCGCATGCATCGGTCTTCGCCTGATCTGGCAGAAGGCGCCAAGGCGCCGCCCGTGACCCGCAAGCAGGCCAGGCGCCGCGCACCGGTCCTCGTCGACGATCCGCGTTCGGATACCGCGTACTGTCGGGCGATGATCCGCACCGGCTCGCGCTCTTTCTTCATTGCGTCGCATCTGCTGCCCTCGGGTCTGCGCGGAGCGGCGTACGCGCTCTATGGCTTCTGCCGCGAGGCGGACGACGCCATCGATGGCGGGGCGGACCCCTTCATTGCCCTTGCGCTGTTCCGCGAGCGCCTGGCCACGATCTACGGCGACGGCCCGATCGACGGGGCCGTCGATCGCGCGCTGGCGAGGGTTGTTCGCGATTACGCGCTGCCGCGCGAGCTGCTCGAGGCGCTGCTTCAGGGCTTTGCCTGGGATGCGCAGGCGCGTTCGTACAAGGATCTGGCCGGCGTATACAACTACTCGGTACGCGTGGCGGGTTCCGTGGGCATCATGATGGCGGTGCTCATGGGCGTTCGCGATCGCGACCTCCTCGCCCGCGCCGCAGACCTCGGCGTGGCCATGCAGCTCACCAACATCGCCCGCGATGTCGGCGAGGATGCCCGCCGCGGACGCGTGTACCTGCCGCTGCGCTGGCTGCGCGAAGTCGACCTGTCGCCGCAGATACTGGTCGGCGATCCGCGCTTCAGCCCCGAACTCGGGCAGGTTGTCTCGCGGTTGCTCAGCGCCGCTGAGTGCCTGTATCAGCGCGCCGACAGCGGTATCGCCCGTCTTCCGGCGCGCTGTCGCCCCGGCATCTACGCTGCGCGGCTCCTTTACGCCGGTATCGGCCACGAGCTCCTGCGCCGCGATGCAGACAGCGTGGCCCGGCGCACGGTAGTGCCGAGCTGGCGCAAGATCGGACTGACCGCGCGCGCCCTGCTGCCGCCGCCCGTGACCCGGGCGCATCTGCTTGCCGAGCCGCTGCCCCAGGTCCGCTACCTGATTCGCGCTGTCGATGAGCAGGAGCTTCCCGAGGAGCGCAGCGTCGAATCCGACGGGCTGTCCGGCGATCTCGAGTGGGTCATGAAGGTCATCGGCGAGCTCGAGCAGCGGGACCGCCGTCAGCACGGTGGCGGGCCCCTGCGCAACGGCTCGGGTGCTTCCTTCGGCGCCTCAATGAACGCCCGCTGAGGGCGCTTCCAAGGCGCGGACGGACTTCAGCGCTGTCCGCGCGCGTCCCCGCGGGATCCTGCATCCCGCTCTTCTGAACGCCGGGCCTGAAGCCCGGGCCTGGCGTCCGGGTCCGAATTCCGGATCTGAGACCTGGTCCCGTGCTTCGAGGTGCCGCAGGCTCGTACTCCTCAGGCCAGGCGCGGCATGCGGAAAGGCAGCAGTGTCTGCACCCAGCTGCGCGTGAAACGCTGCATACACAGACTTTCGTGCAATCCCGTGCCGCGCTCGCCACCGATGTTCGCAGCGATCAGCGAGCGAGCGTAGAACGGCGTGTCCTCCAGCGTCTTGAGCAGCTGATGCGGATCGCCGGCACCGGGCATGCGCCGATTCATGCGCCATATGCTGGTCGGGGGCAGCGGGGCTGATGCGGATGGCTGCTCGCTGGTGATGGAGCCGTCGGCGCCGAAGCGCAGGGCGAGCCGGTGCGGCTGGCGTCCGTGCTCGCGCGCTTCGTAGCGCACGGCGCAGTCGCCACCGTCCATGCGCAGGCGCGCCCAGTCCCAGCTGTCGAAGCCGTCCGCCAGCGGCTCGCTGCCCTCGTTGCTGTCCAGATAGCCATGACCGGACCAATGGACGCCCAGACCGGGGAAGTCGACTTCGACCTCTGCCAGCGGTCCCAGAGGGTTCCAGCGGTGGCGTCCGCGGTAGTCGAGGAGCAGGCTGTGTTCCGTGATCGTGCTCGGGGTGACGCGGATCTGTCCCTGCATGCGGCGCGGCATGGGTACGCAGCGCTCGTTCACATCCGCGGTCAGGCGCCTGCCGTCCCAGTGCAGAGCGCTGGGTCCGAGGCGATAGTGGTGCCGGCTGCGTTCCAGCTGGCGCGCTGATCGCTCGGTCATGCTCCAGCGCTTGCGCGTCCCCGGGCCGTACAGAATCGTGTTGAAGGCGCAGTGCTGCTCGGCATCCACTGCGCCGCCATTGCGCGCGCGGGCGTAGTAGGGCGAGAACACGGAGCCCACGAAGACGATGAGCGTAAGCGCCTCGCGACCGTCATCGCTGACAGCATCGACATACCACCACAGGTATCCGCCGGGAGCCACGCGTGCCGCGAAGTCGATGTCGGCGGCGCGCCGCTCGTAGCGCGGTGGCAGGGCGGTGGCGCTGCCATCAGCCGCAGCCGCAGCCGCGGTCGTGGGGCCCTCTGAGCGTGAATCGACGTCCATCGTTCCTATGAATCCTTGTATTCCACTGATGTCTAAACTAAGTTACATTTAAAGTGTAAACCAAAACATACACACGCGCTGTCGCGCGGAGCGAATGCCGGGTCAGATCGGCAGCATGCGCCGCGAGAGCCCACGGATACCGGGGCGAGCGCCAATAAGAACGGAGTGGCTGTATGTCGATCAGTGTCAGTGATTTCGAGTCGGTTCTGCGCCGTGCGGTTGATGAGGCGGCGGGGGAGTGCTGTCCGCCCCTGCTCGCGGCCGCGCTGAAGCACTCGGTGTTCCCGGGCGGTGCCCGGGTGCGTCCCAAGCTCTGCGTCGCCGTATCGCTTGCGAATGACGGCGATGCGCCGGCGCTGTCGGCCGCCGCAGCGGCTTCGGTGGAGTTGCTGCACTGCGCTTCGCTGGTTCACGACGATATGCCCTGTTTCGATAACGCCGCGCAGCGTCGTGGCAAGCCGTCCGTGCACCGTCAGTTCGGCGAGCCGATCGCGCTGCTCGCCGGCGATGCGCTTATCGTAGCGGCCTTCTCGCTACTGGCGGCACCGCATCTGCCGGCGCGCGGACGCCTGCCCGAGCTCATGCGCGTGATCGCCGAGGGCGTCGGATCGCCCTACGGGATTGCCGCCGGACAGGCCTGGGAATCGGAGCCTGTCGTCGACGTGTCGCTGTACCACCGAGCCAAGACCGGCGCTCTGTTCATTGCTGCGACGGCCGCCGGCGCCGCCGCGGCCGGTGTCGATGTGGGGCCCTGGAAAGCCCTGGGTGCGAAGATCGGTGAGGCCTATCAGGTGGCTGACGATATCCAGGATGCTACCTCCACCGCCGAAGAGCTGGGCAAGCCCTGCGGTGTGGACAGCGCCCTCGAGCGTCCCAGCGCCGTCAGCGAGCTCGGTCTCGACGGCGCCACGCGGCGCCTGCGTCAGCTGGTGGAGGAGGGCATGGACGCCGTGCCGCCCTGTCGCGGTCGCGCCGAACTGCAGGAGGTCGTTGCCAGTCAGGCGAAGCGCTTTCTGCCCCGGGCCTGCGCTCCGGTCGTAGTGGCCTAGTCCGATTACCCCTGACGCTACTGCGCCTTCCACTTCCCTGATGCCGGGCGCGTCCTACCTGCGTCCGCTCCTCGAGCGTTTTTATCGGCGTCGCGACCGCTGGCTCGGTGACCCGGCATTCCATCGCGCTGCGCTGCGCTTTGCGCCGGCGCGCTGGCTGGCGCGTCGCCGCGCGCGCGAGCTCTTCGATATCACCACGGGCTTCGTTTACTCGCAGGTGCTCGCTGCCTGTGTCGAACTCGACCTGTTTGAACGTCTGGCGAGCGGTCCCGTGTCCACGGCGGTGCTCGCCGAGGAGTCGGGACTGCCGCGAGAAGCCCTGTCGCGGCTGCTGGCGGCCGCCAGCGAGCTGCGCCTGCTGCAACGCTGGGGCCCCGAGGTCTGGCGCCTCGGGGATCTCGGTGCCGCAAGTCGCGGCAGTCCCGGTATCGCCGCCATGGTTCGACATCACCATCATCTCTACGCCGATCTCGCCGAGCCCCTGCAGCTTTTGCGCGATCGCAGCAGCAGCCGCCTCGGAGCCTACTGGCACTACGCCGGCCAGCCCGGCGAGAGCGAGGCGGCAAACGCCGAGCAGTACTCGGAGCTCATGGCCCGGTCGCAGTCCTTCGTCGCCGACGACGTGCTCAGCCAGCTCGCTTTGTGGGACCGCCAGCGGCTGCTCGATGTCGGCGGCGGCAGCGGCGTGTTCGCCGTCGAGGCGCTGCAGCGCTTTCCCGGGCTGCGCGCGACGGTCTTCGATCTACCCGATGTCGCCGCCCTGGCGGCGCGACGGCTTGCCAACGCGGGCCTGATGGATCGCGGCGAGGCGGTGGCCGGCAACATGTTCGAGGACGCCCTGCCCGGGGGTGCCGATGTGGTCTCGCTCGTGCGCATCCTGCACGACCACGATGACGAGCCCGTGCGGCGCCTCCTCGCTTCCGTGCGCGCGGCGATCCGGGGCGATGGTCTGCTGGTAATCGCCGAGCCCATGGCCGAAACGCCGGCTGCGCCCGGCGTCGGCGCCTACTTCCATCTTTACCTGTGGGCCATGCGCAGTGGTCAGCCGCGCAGCGCTGCGCGGCTGCGCGAGCTGCTCGTCGAGGCCGGTTTCGCCGATGTTCGCGAGCTGCCCAGCTATCAGCCGCTGCTGGTGCGGATTCTGACTGCGCGACCGGGTTTGCGAAGCACTGACAAGCAAGCCTGACACTTTTTTTGTCATATTGTATTGACATCGACTTCTGTCCAGATAAACTGACATGTATCGAATCAACCAAAGTCCCGCTCGCGGTTATGGAGAAGCAGGGTGATGAACAGCACGGCCACAGCAGTCGTTTTTGAGAAGCCAGGGGTAATGACCCTGCGTTCTGTCGGGTTGGTTGATCCGGCCGAAGGTGACTGCGTCGTTGAGGTTCTCTGGAGCGGTATCAGTACCGGTACGGAGCGCCTGCTCTGGGACGGGCGCATGCCGGCCTTCCCGGGCCTTGCCTATCCCCTGGTGCCCGGCTACGAGTCGGTAGGTCGCGTCGTCGAGGCGGGACCCGAAGCGAATCTGCAGGTCGGCGATCTGGTGTTTGTTCCCGGCTCGCCCGGCTTCAAGGATGTGCGCGGTCTTTTCGGCGCATCCGCCGATCGCCTGGTCGTGGACGCCGCGCGCCTCGTTCCCATCGATGAATCTCTGGGAGAGGAGGGGATCCTGCTCGCGTTGACCGCAACGGCGTACCACGCCGTCACGCGCCTTGGCCTTGACCGCCTGCCGCAGCTCATTGTCGGCCACGGGGTTCTCGGTCGCCTGATGGCGCGCTGCGTGATCGCGCTCGGTGGCGAGGCGCCGACGGTCTGGGAAAGCAATCCACAGCGTTTTGCCGGTGCCGAGGGCTACACGGTTTGTCTGCCCGATGACGACGCCCGTCGCGATTACGCAACGGTCACCGATGTCAGCGGCGACGCCAGCATCGTAGATGCGCTGGTATCGCGTCTCGCGCCCGGCGGTCAAATCATTCTTGCCGGCTTCTATCACGCACCCGTCAGTTTCACGTTCCCGCCGGCCTTCCAGCGCGAAGCCGGTATCGCTATCGCCGCCGAGTGGCGACGTCCTGATCTCGATGCCTCCCTGGCGCTCATACGCGATCAGCGTCTGGCGCTGGGCGGGCTGATTACCCATCACCAATCCGTACGTGCAGCTGCCCCCGCGTATCGCACGGCTTTCGGTGACCCCGACTGTCTGAAGATGGTTCTCGACTGGAGGTGTATGCACTGATGAACAAGGCCGTAACCCAATACACGCCGGGACGCGACGAGGGTTCACTCCTCGCCAGTTCCAACGATGGCGCACAGAAGACCCAGATCATCGCGATTTACGGCAAGGGGGGCATCGGCAAGAGTTTCACCCTGTCGAACCTGTCTTACATGATGGCGCAGCAGGGCAAGAAGGTGCTTCTGCTCGGCTGTGATCCCAAGAGCGATACGACCTCGCTGCTCTTCGGCGGCAAGGCCTGCCCGACGATCATCGAAACCAGCTCGAAGAAAAAGGCGGCGGGTGAGGAGCTCGTCGTCGGCGATGTGTGCTTCAAGCGCGATGGCGTGTACGCGATGGAACTCGGTGGTCCCGAGGTCGGTCGCGGCTGCGGCGGACGGGGCATCATCCACGGCTTCGAGACCCTGGAGAAGCTCGGGTTCCACGACTGGGACTTCGACTACGTGCTGCTGGACTTCCTCGGCGACGTGGTCTGCGGCGGTTTCGGCCTGCCGATCGCCCGCGACATGTGCCAGAAGGTCATTGTCGTGGCATCGAATGACCTTCAGTCGCTGTACGTGGCGAACAACGTCTGCTCGGCGGTTGAATACTTCCGCGGTCTTGGCGGCAACGTCGGCGTTGCCGGCATGGTGACGAACAAGGACGACGGCACCGGCGAAGCCGCGGCTTTCTGTAAAGCCGTGGGTATCCCGGAGCTCGCCGCAATTCCCGCGGACGAGGATCTGCGCCGCAAGAGCGCCAATTACGAGATCGTCGGACGTCCCGATGGACAGTGGGGCGGGCTCTTCGCCGGGCTGGCTGCAGCCGTGTCCGAAGCGCCGCCACAGCAGCCCACACCGCTATCCCAGGATGGGTTGCTCGAGCTGTTCGACGGCGATGCCGTCGGGCGCGATGTGGTTCTGCAGCCGGCCAGCTTTGAAGAGCTTTGCAGCGCCGAGGCCCTGAACCGGCCTTCGCTGGAGGTGGTGTACGACGATGTCTGATTCCGTTGTCATGGATGCCCCCGAGGCAATCATCGCAAGCAGCGCTGATGCCACGCCTGCCGAGGCGACGGTCAGCGGTTGTCATGCCGGTGCCGACACGATGCGCAAAGCGGCGGAATCCGCTGGCAAGAGCGAGGTGCTCGAGCGCTACGCTGCCGATTATCCTGCCGGTCCGCACGATCAGCCGCAGAGCATGTGTCCCGCCTTCGGCTCGCTGCGCGTCGGCCTGCGCATGCGCCGTACGGCCACGGTGCTTTGCGGTTCGGCCTGCTGTGTCTACGGCCTGACCTTTACCTCGCACTTCTACGGCGCCAAACGCACCGTCGGCTACGTGCCCTTCGATTCGGAAACGCTGGTTACGGGAAAGCTGTTCGAAGACCTGCGCGAGGCGACCTACAAGCTCGCCGATCCGGAAAAGTACGACGTGATCGTGCTCACCAATCTCTGCGTGCCCACGGCATCGGGCGTGCCGCTTGACCTTCTTCCCAAGGAGATCAACGGCGTGCGCATCGTCGGCATCGACGTACCGGGATTCGGTGTTCCGACGCATGCCGAAGCCAAGGACATCCTGGCCGGCGCCATGCTCGAGTACGCCCGCAACGAAGTGGCGCAGGGCCCCGTGGCCCGGCCGGCGGGTGATGTGAGCGAGAAGCCGAGCGTCGCCCTCGTCGGCGAGATATTCCCTGTCGATGCAATCATGATCGGGCGCATGCTTGAGCCCATGGGGCTTGCGGCCGGACCGGTCGTACCCACGCGCGAGTGGCGCGAGCTCTACGCGGCGCTGGCCAGTCCGATTGCAGCGATGCTGCATCCGTTCTACACGGCGACGGCGCGCGAGTTCAGTGCCGCCGGTCGTCCTCTGGTGGGCTCTGCACCCGTCGGGCACGACGGCACCGCCGCCTGGCTGCGTGCCATCGGTGAAGCGGCCGGCGTACCGGCCGAGCGTATCGCTCAGACCAGCAACGCGCTGCTGCCCGCCATCAAGGGCGCGCTTGCGGCGGCGCCGATCAAGGCGCGCATGACCCTGTCCGGATACGAAGGTTCCGAACTCCTGGTCGCGCGTCTGCTCGTCGAGGCCGGCGCTGATCTTCGCTACGTCGGCACCGCCTGCCCGCGCACGAAGTTTTCCGATGACGACCGCGAGTGGCTCGAAGCCCGCGGCGTGCACGTCAATTATCGCGCCTCGCTCGAAGAGGACGTGGCGGCGGTCGAGGAGTTCGATCCCGATCTCGCCGTGGGCACTACGCCGGTAGTGCAGCACGCCAAGGAGCGCGGCACGCCCGGTCTTTACTTCACCAACCTGATTTCTGCGCGACCGCTGATGGGCCCCGCAGGGCCTGGCTCGCTGGCGCAGGTGATCAATACGGCGGTTGCCGGACGCGAACGGCTCCAGCGCATGGAGGCCTTTTTCGACGGCGTGGGCGAAGGCGATACCTCGGGTATCTGGCCCTCGCAGATGCCGCCGCTGGCACGCGACACGATGGGAGGGCAGAGCTGATGCTGGTCCTTGATCACGATCGCGCCGGAGGCTACTGGGGTAGCGTTTACGTGTTCACCGCGGTCAAGGGACTGCAGGTGATCATCGACGGCCCCGTGGGTTGCGAGAACCTGCCCGTGACCTCAGTGCTGCACTACACCGATGCGCTGCCGCCGCATGAACTCCCGATTGTGGTGACCGGACTCGCCGAGGAAGAACTCGGTCAGAAGGGTACCGAGTCGGCCATGCGCCGCGCCCACAAGAACCTCGACCCCGATCGCCCCTCCGTGGTGGTCACGGGCTCGATCGCCGAGATGATCGGCGGCGGCGTCACGCCGCGCGATACGAATATCGAGCGTTTCCTGCCGCGCACGATCGATGAGGATCAGTGGCAGAGTGCGGACCGCGCACTGTTCTGGCTGTGGGAGCGCTACGGCAAGAAGGAAGCCGAGAAGCGAAGGAAGCTGGCGGCCAAGAAGGCCGAGAAGGCAGCGAAAGCCGCCAAGGCCGGCAAGGATGAGCAGGCCGCCGAAAAGGCCAGGCCGCGCGTCAACATCATCGGCCCGATCTACGGGTGCTTCAACACCTGGTCGGACCTTGCCGAGATTCAGCGTCTCGTCGAGGGCATTGGCGCTGAGGTGAATCTGAGCTTCCCGATGGGTGTGCACCTGGACGACGTGCCGCGTCTCGACGAGGCGGACGTCAACATCTGCATGTACCGCGAGTACGGTCGAAAGCTTTGCGAAGCCCTCGAAAAGCCCTATCTGCAGGCGCCGATCGGACTGCACTCCACCACCGCTTTCCTCGAAAGCCTCGGCGAACTGCTCGACCTCGATCCCCAGCCCTTCATCGAGCGCGAGAAGCACACGACGATCAAGCCGCTGTGGGATCTCTGGCGATCCGTGACGCAGGACTTTTTCGGCACGGCGAATTTCGGCGTGGTTGCCAACGAGACCTACACGCGCGGACTTCGCCATTACCTCGAAGACGAACTCGGCATGCCCTGCGTCTTTTCCTACGCGCGCAAGGCCGGCGCCAAGACGGATAACGAAAGCATCCGCGCGGCGATCCATGAAAGCAGTCCGCTCATCGTCTTCGGCAGTTACAACGAGCGCATGTACATGGCCGAGTGCGATTCGCGAGCGGTGTATATCCCCGCCTCGCTGCCCGGTTCCATCGTGCGTCGCCATACGGGCACGCCCTTCATGGGTTACGCGGGCGCCTGCTACCTGCTCCAGGAAGTGTGCAACGCGCTCTTCGACGCACTGTTTCACATCCTGCCGCTGGGCTCGGATCTCGATCGCATCGACGCGACGCCGGCGCGCAGTCAGCTCGAGTGGAGCGCGCCCGCTGAGGAAGCCCTCGCCAAGCGTCTCGAGAGTGAACCCGTACTGGTACGAATCTCGGCGGCCAAGCGCCTCCGCGATGCAGCCGAGGCGCGAGCTCGCGATGCGGGCCGGACCGTCGTCGGACTGCAGGATCTCGATATACAAAAAGCTGCCGGCCTAGCCGAGGCGGCGAAAAAGACAGCGGAGCCCGCTTGAGGATTCGCAATGGCAGAACAGGATTTGCGCGCTGCGCAGGGGAGTGAAGAGATGTTGAACTCGGGACTGAGCTCAAGTTCGGGCGCCCTGCCGTCCGCACAGGTACGGCGAAGCGATCGCCGCGACTATCGCCTGCTGCACGCACTCGCCGTTGGCTGCTTTTTTGTGGTGAGCCTGGCGACGCGCCTGCTGCCGCGAAGCCTGCGTCCCTTCGCCTGCGCTGCCAGCGGACCGGAGTCCTGCCTGGCGGAGGCGCGACGGATGGCGGATGCGGTAATCCCCTACGCCTTCGAGTGGTAGTGAGTTACGTGCAGGGAAATCGCAGCAATTGTCGACGCGCAAGCGCGAACAGATTCTAGGGAGTTTTTCCGCCCCTGGCGGAGTTTGGAGGTGACGGCATGTCAATGTTGAGTTTTGAAAGAAAGTACAGGGTGCGGGGAGGGACGCTGATCGGCGGCGACCTCTTCGACTTCTGGATGGGGCCGTTTTACGTCGGCTTCTTTGGGGTCGCCGGCGCCTTCTTCACGGTCCTGGGTACGGTATTGATCATCTACGGGGCTTCCCAGGGCACGACCTGGAATCTCTGGCAGATCAACATCGCTCCGCCGGATCTCAGCTATGGCCTCGGCCTGGCTCCGCTCATGGAGGGCGGTCTATGGCAGATCATAACGATCTGCGCTATCGGCTCTTTCAGCTGTTGGGCTCTGCGTGAGGTGGAGATCAGCCGGAAGCTCGGGATTGGCCTGCACGTGCCCTTTGCGTTCTCCGTGGCGATATTCGCCTACGTGACGCTGGTGGTCATCCGGCCCTTCCTGCTCGGTGCCTGGGGGCACGGTTTCCCCTACGGCATCCTCAGTCACCTCGACTGGGTTTCGAACGTCGGGTACCAGTACCTGCACTTCCACTACAACCCGGCGCACATGCTCGCCATCCCCTTCTTCTTCACGACCTGCCTGGCTCTCGCCATGCACGGCTCGCTGATCCTCTCGGTGACCAACCCCGGTGATGACGATCCCGTCGTGAAAAGTGGTGAGCACGAAAACACCTTCTTCCGTGATGACGTCGGTTATTCCATCGGCGCTCTCGGCATCCACCGTCTTGGTCTCTTTCTCGCCCTGTCCTCGGGCTTCTGGAGCGCGGTATGCATCCTGATCAGCGGTCCCTTCTGGACCAAAGGCTGGCCGGAATGGTGGAACTGGTGGCTTGAACTGCCGATCTGGAGCTAAGGGGAGCGTTGCGGAATGACTATTGAATATCAAAACATCTTTACCCGGGTCCAGGTCCGTGGGCCTCACTACCCGGGGGTTCCCATCGGGGCCGAGGGCGAGAACCGCGTCGGCACACCCGTGGACAACTACTGGGCGGGCAAATTCGGTGACGCGCAGATCGGACCCTTCTACCTCGGTGGACTCGGGCTCATGTCGCTGCTCACGGGCTTTATCGCCATCGAGATCATCGGCTTCAACATGCTGGCCTCGGTCAACTGGGACGTGGTCGAGTTCATCCGCCAGTTGCCCTGGCTTGCCCTTGAACCGCCGCCGCCTTCCTACGGGCTGAGCATACCTCCGCTGTATGACGGTGGCTGGTGGCTGATGGCCGGCTTCTTCCTGACCTTGTCGATCTTCCTCTGGCTGGCGCGGACCTACAAGCGGGCCAAGGCGCTGGGCATGGGGCAGCACCTGACCTGGGCCTTTGCGGCGGCTATCTGGCTGTATCTCGTACTCGGTTTCATCCGTCCCGTGCTCATGGGGAGCTGGAGCGAGGCCGTGCCCTTCGGGATCTTCCCGCACCTCGACTGGACAGCAGCCTTCTCGCTGCGCTACGGCAACCTGTTCTACAACCCCTTCCACATGCTCTCCATCGCCTTCCTCTACGGTTCGGCGCTGCTCTGGGCCATGCACGGCGCCACGATCCTGGCCGTCAGCCGCTTCGGCGGTGACCGCGAGATCGATCAGATCACCGATCGCGGTACGGCATCCGAGCGCGCGGCGCTGTTCTGGAGATGGACCATGGGCTTCAACGCCAGCATGGAGTCGATTCACCGCTGGGCCTGGTGGTTCGCTGTCCTCACTGTGATCACCGGGGGCATCGGAATACTGTTGACGGGAACGGTAGTCGATAACTGGTACCTGTGGGCGGTCAAGCACGGTGTTGCGCCGTCCTATCCCGCTATCGAGGCCGTGCCCACACCCGACCCCTACATGACGGGAGCACAGTAATGACGACAGCAATTGGACAACGTCTGGGGCTGCTGGCAGTGCTGGCGGCGACCACCCTGGCGGGCTGCGAACGCCCGCCGATGGAAGCCGTGCAGCGCGGTTACCGCGGAACCGGTATGGAGCAGGTGGTGAATCCCCGCACAGCGGCCGAACAGGTGGCGGCGGTGGAATTGCCGGCGGTGATTCCACCGGTACCGTCCGCCGGCCCGAAGGCCGCCGACGTTTATCAGAACGTGGAAGTACTGGGCGATCTCAGCGTCGGTGAATTCACCCGTCTCATGGCGGCGATCACCGAGTGGGTATCCCCGGAAGAGGGCTGTACCTATTGTCATGGCAACAACTTTGCCGACGACGACAAGTACACCAAGAAGGTGGCTCGCGTGATGATCGCGATGACGCAGCGCGTGAACGAGTCCTGGGGTGAGAAGCACGTCGCTCCCGCTGGGGTCACCTGCTACACCTGTCACCGGGGCAAGAACGTGCCCGAGTACGTCTGGGTGAAAGATGCCGGACCGCGTATGGCCAGCATGGCTGCAGCGAATCCGACGGGCCAGAACGTGAGCTCGGAGTCGGTCGCCTACGCTTCGCTGCCCTACGATCCCTTCACCCCCTACCTGGAAGGTGACGCGGAAATCCGCATGGCCGGCGATACGGCACTGCCCACGGGCAACCGCCAGTCGATCAAGCAGACCGAGTGGACCTATGCACTGATGATGCATTTTTCCGACTCGCTGGGCGTGAACTGCACCTACTGCCACAACTCGCGGGCGTTTGCGAAATGGGAGCAAAGCCCCCCGACGCGGCTCAAGGCCTGGCATGCGATCCGTATGGTTCGTGAGGTCAACAATGGCTACATCTGGGAGACCAACGACTGGCTTCCCGATTATCGCCAGGGTCCCTCTGGTGACCCGCAGAAAGTCGCGTGCAATACCTGCCACCAGGGCGCCTATAAGCCGCTCTACGGGGCACCGATGATCAAGGACTACCCGAACCTGTCGAAGGAAACCGCCGGCGCGAAGCAGCTGATGTCGGCCATGGCCATCGATGAGGATCGGGAACAAACAGACTCCGTCGCCACTACGGGTGGTGAGGAGTGATAAATCTGGGTGAGCGCTTCCTTGTTTCGGGAGCGTTCACCGCAGGTGCAGTGGCTCGTAGTACCTGTGAGGGTCTGCAGCGCTGTGAAGGCCTTCGTATCAGCTCATGAGATGCGAAGAAACTGTAGCTGACATGGGAGAAAACCATGACTGAATCAAGCCTGACAGGGCTCTCAGAGGGAGCAGCAAGAGAGTTTCACAGTCTGTATGTGAAAAGCTTTCTGGGCTTCACCGCTGTAGCAGTAGTCGCACACCTTCTGGTGTGGTCCTGGAAGCCCTGGCTCTAGGGTTCGACTGTCTACATTAACCGGGGCGGGTCTCAGTGACTGCCTCTAAAGACTAAGGAGAAGCACTATGCACAAGATTTGGATGATTTTTGATCCGCGCAGACTGTTGGTAGCCAACGCTGTCTTCCTGTTCACGCTCGCGATCTTCATTCATTTCATCGTGCTGAGCACGGCCAAGTACAACTGGATCGAAGGTGATTCGATGTCAGGTGCGGCCACGGCTCAGCACATGGAAGCACTGCCCCCTTCGCGCAGCTAGCGCATCGGGCAATGCACCTTCTGTGCTCGCGGTCTCCCCCGGCCGCGGGCACAGCTTTCCCGCTACACTTTTACCTCCGTATTTCCAAACCTGATTCCCAACTCTGGATTCGCCACGGGCTCATTTCATTGGTCCGCCGACTCCCAGGGAGCCCCCTTGAAAACGCCTGAAGTCGTTTCATTTTCCAGCGAAGAACTCGTACTGGTCGACAGCAATGACCGCGAATGCGGCTTCGCCAGCAAGGCCGACGCGCACATGGGTGAGGGGCGCCTGCATCGCGCGTTTTCAGTCTTTCTCTTCGATCGCCATGGACGCTTGCTCCTGCATCAGCGAAGCGCGCACAAGCCGCTCTGGCCGGGCTACTGGACGAACAGTTGCTGCAGTCACCCTCGCCGGGGCGAGCAGCTGGATGCTGCGGTCCGGCGACGACTTCGCGAGGAGCTTGGCTGTGCGGCGAGTATGCTGCAACGCGTTGGCTCCTTCGAATACCACGCGCGCTATCGCGACCTGGGCAGCGAGCATGAGCTTTGTCATATCTATCTGGCCCGAGTCGACTCGCCGGGCGAAGTCCACGCGCATGCGCTCGAGATTGCAGATCTGCGCTGGGTCGGTGTCAGTGAAGTCGATGCGCTGATGGGCGAGGAACGCACGGACCTGAGTCCGTGGTTCCGCGAGGAGTGGGCGCTGCTACGAGAGACCTACGCCGCGGAGCTTGATGCCTTCGTCGCCGAAGCACTGGCGCCGGGAGCTCCGGCGGATCCCGACCCATCTCGGCCCCCAGAGCTTACGGCCTAGACCTCGCGAACAAGCATCGCTGCGTAATCGGTAGCTCAGGCGGCCTGCTAAAGCAGGCTGCCCCAACGATAGCTCGGTGATGCGTCACCCCACAGCTGGTGAAGGGCATAGCGCCCCGTCTCGGTGATCGCAATGCCGTTCGAGCTGACCTCAACGTAACCGTCTTTCGCCAGGTTGCCGAGCACCGTGGCGCTTTCTTCACCGTCCGAAGGTTCGAAGGTTGCCGGGCTGCCATGCTGCAGGTTGCACATGAGGTCGGACAGGGCGTGGCGGCGCTCGCGCCCGGCCGGAGTCAGGCGGGTTCCGCTCTCAACGGGCAGTACGCCTTGCTCCAGCGACTTTCGCCATTCGTCGATGGACATGTGGTTGCGCGCGCAGATCGTGGAAAGGTCAGTGGTCGCGCTGCTGCCGAGCCCGACAAGGCTTCGCCCGGGCTTGTCGGTGTAGCCGATCCAGTTGCGGTGCAGTACGCCCGCCTTGTGTGCCTGGGTAATCGGATCCTCCGGTCGCGCGAAGCAGTCGAGGCCGATCCAGTCGTAGCCGGCGTCCTGGAGTCCGTCGACGATGCGGCTGAAGATCGCCACCTTGTCGCCCAGCGAGGGCATCTGGTTCTGTTCGACGGCGCACTGGTGCTGGAAGAACTCGGGACGGCGCGAGAAGGTGTAGCAGGAAATCCTGTCCGGATCGAGACCGATGAGCTTCTCGATGGTCGTCCGTATCGTATCTGTGCTCTGGCGCGGCAGGCCGTACACAAGGTCCGCGGACACGCGATCGAATCCTACCTGACGTGCGCTTTCGATCACGTCGCGGACCACGGGCAGCGATTGCCGACGTCCGAGTGCCTGCTGAACCGTCGGATCGAGGTCGCGCAGCTCAAGGTTGATCGCGCGGAAGCCAAGACCGTGGAGCAGCGTAAGCTGCGCCTGCGAAGCGCGGTGGGCGTTGGCCTCCAGCGAGGTCTCCGTGCGCTCGTCGAAGGAAAAATGCCGGTCGATAATGTCGAGGAGGCGAACGAGTTGCAGTTCGGACAGGTAGTTGGGCGTTCCGCCGCCCAGATGCAACTGCTGCAGCAATCGCCCGCGACCGAGATGTTCCGTGATCAGCTCGACCTCGCGTTCCATGGCATCGAGGTAGCGGTCGATCTGGCGGCTGTCGTGGCTGACACTGGTCTGATGGTCACAGGTGAGGCAGCGCGACGGGCAGAAGGGCAGGTGCACGTAGAGCGACAGGCCTTCCGACCCTGCGTTGCGCTCGATCTCCAGTGCGTCTACGTACTCGTCGAAGGAAATACGGTCGTGACCCGCGCCAAGAAGGGCATCAGGCCGCGGTGCGCCGCCGTCCGCGGCGATCAGTCCCGTCGCTGCCCCCGATCGCTTCTGCGTTCTCGCTGCGCTGTGAAAACCTGCCGCGGTGCCGGCTTCGGTGCCTGTCTGCTTAGCGGTCTTGGCGTTCGTGTGAGCCGGTTTTTTTGCTGAAAGGTTTGCTGAAACGTTCGCGGGAACTTTTGCGGGAATTTCTGCGGGAACTTCTGCGGGAAATTCTACGTTTGCTGTTGAGTTTGCTACGGCAAGTTCGTCTTCCTGCACGATCTGCCGGTCTTCTACGTCGGATACCATTACGACGTCCCCCTGCACGTCCTGTGAACCGCTTCGGTCGTCTGTCCGGACTGGTCGCTGGTCGATGGCCCCGTACCTGATCGGGGGTCCGCCCAGCACCATCTCGCAAATGCGACGCCGGACAGCGGGGCATTCATCAAGGTGCTGAAGGCAAAATAGACCTGCATTCGGGTATGGTCAAGCGCCTCTCGCGAGGCCTCGCCCCGGGATCCAGGCCGGGACCCAGGCGACCGCGATTCTGATCAAAGATTGTCCACCTTGCCGAGCGGCAGCGAATGCAGCTCGGCGCGCGGTGAGTTCGCAGATGATTCGCGCGACGGCTTTGCTTCGCTCGAGTTCTGGGGCAGAGCCCAGCGCCAGAGGGCGGACTCTCCGAAGGGGTACATCAGGAACCAGTGCTCAAGGACCGCAAGGCTGAGCAGGGCGCTGACCAGAAGGTTGGCCGCGCGCAGGAAGGGGTCCGAAGAGGCCATCGCTCCGGCCAGCAGAAGCACGGCGACCGTTGTACCCGCCGTGACAGAAAGCGGAAAGAGCAGGTTCATCGGCGCTCGACGCGTGTAGCTGTCGAGGTAGTGGAGATGCTCGGGAAACCAGTCGCTGTTGTAGTTGCGAACACCGAGGAACAGGTTGAGCTTGGCGCTCCAGCGCATCAGCCATAGCGATACGCAGGTTGCCGCTGCGACCTGGTTCTCGCCGCCGGCGCTGAGGAAGAGCACGCTGAGTACCAGGGCTATGACCGCCAGCTCGTGATACAGGCTGGTCTGCAGCCCCAGCCAGAAACGCTGGCTGAGCGAGGCGCCATCAGGGCAGGCCGTCTTGCGCGGCCCCGTGACCACGCCCATCAGGTAGGTCATTTCGAGCCAGGCCCAGAGCACCAGGCCCTGACCGAAGCCGAGGAGGGCGCCGAGTGCGCTGCGATCAACGCTTCTTTCCGGCACATAGATCAGCGATACGAATGCCAGGGCGCTGACGCCCAGCAGGCTGAGGCGCTGCGCCGTGGGGCCCTGGCGGTTCAGCAGCAGGACTACGCCCGTGCTCATCCACCAGGCCAGAGTGACCGTCGCCAGTGCTATGAGATAGTCGATCATCGGTTGCTGGGCAGCGATTCCACTGCGGAGAAGCCGGTGCCGTTCAGCAGGCGGGCAAACACCGCCAGATTGGTCGGGCCGAAGGCATACAGATCCACGTCTTCGCCGGTCTCGGGGTCGCTGAGGATCAGGCGCTGGTCGGCGAGGAGCTTGAGCTGGAACGGCGCGCTGGCCGTCTCAAGACCACGGCGCTGGCGCACGAGGCTGCGCACTACGCCGCGGAGGAAGCTGCCTTCACCAGAGGGGATTCGATCAAGCAGGACCTCCGTGTCCCAGTCGTAGACTTCGACGACGCCTCCCGGCATGTCACGAAAGCCGAGCATTCGCGTGTCTACGATCGGTGAACTGGGTACGGCGCTGGCGTCGAAGCCGCTGAGGCGGGCCGTGAGCACGGCAACGAGCAGGCCTGTCACGAGAACCGCGATACCCAGCAGTAGCGCTGGAGGCAGTTTCTGCGCAGGCTGCCGGGCCCCGGCAGCCTGCTGTTCTAGAGTGTTTTCCACGTCACGTTCCCCCGTTACGCGTTAGAGCCCGGGCAGAACCCGGGCAGAGCGGTTCCCGATCGGGCGTCAGGATGCGCCTACCCAGTGACCGGTGTCGCCCATAGGCTCCTCAGCGGCATCGATGTCGCGAGAACGCTCCACGCTGATGCTGTGGCTGTCATCGAGGCGGCCGACGGCCTCGGCCACCGCCGCAGCGGCGGCATCAACATCGGGCAGGCAGCGCATAGACGGTACCACGGGCTTGAACTGCCAGGGCTTGATGTTCGGCCAGAGCAGCGTGTACGACAGCTTCTTCTTCTGCGACAGCGTGAGCGTGATATCGCCGCTGCCGTCTGCATAGCGTCGCAGGTCGGCGGAGCCGACGATCGTGAGCGGCAGGTTGACCATCATCGGGATAGCGACGCCGAAGCGAAGCACCACGCGCTTGTTGGTGACCGTGTAAACCGTCGATCGTGTGTACGCCCAGGCGAGCAGGGCGAGGATGGCCAGGGCGAGAACGCCCAGGGCGAGCATCCAGCTGCTGCCCGCGAGAACTTCGGACAGGCTGGCGCCGTTGTACATCTGCACGCTGAAATGCGCGCAGAGCAAGAGGGTCAGATACACCGCGACGGCGCGCATATGAAACACGCGAAGCGCCATGACGCGGAAGCTAGGCTCGCCGCGCCAGACCAGTTCTTCGCCGTCCGGCAGGTAATCGGGGAGCCCGCGAACGGGCTCGTGCTCGTGTTCAGCGACGCTCACAGGTAGGGTTCCTCCCGTCCTTCAAAGGCATAGAGGTAGCCGCCCGCGTAGTAGGCGCCGATCTTGTCTTCTTCCTGCAGCGTCACGAAGTCCGGATTCGCCGTGGTCGGTGCATCTGCGAAGTGCTTGCCGCAGACCGACTTGGCCACCACGTCACCATTTTTCTTCACCCGGACCATGGTCATTGGGATCATCACCCGCTTGCCGCCCGCGTCGATCTCAAGATAGCGCACGGTCGGCTCGGAGAGATCGATCCAGAGGTCGGTGACCGTTCCGCCTTCTTCCCCATCCAGCCCGAAGATCGGACGTCCGCGCGGATCGGGGTCGCGGCTTTCCACGCTCCAGTCCTTGACGGTGCGCATCGGCACGATGCGCGGGATGCCCTCGTCCCAGGTGAGGTCGGGCTTCTCGGGCCGGATAGCCCAGGCGGCCGGACCCACGCCGTCTTTCAGCGGGTTGCCCGTCGGTTCCAGAGGGAATCCGGGGGCATCCACCAGTTGCTCGGCGGCAAGGTCGTACTGCGGATCCTCGGCCGCGGGATACGTACGCGTGCCCTGGCCATTCGGAAGAATGTAAGTCTTCGGTTGGGGCATGCCCCAAAGCGTGCCGCCCCGATATTCGGGGTTGTGCGAATCAACGAGGGGGTATCCCTCGCGCTTCGCCTCGCGGTGGAGGTAAACCACCAGAGCAAAGAAAAATAGCCAGAACGCATAAAGCGCAAGCTGCGCCACGTCGATGTACTCGGTTATAGCTCCAGTACCCATGTCAGTTCCCTCCTGTCAGGGTCATGTTGGAAAGTCGGGGAGCGCAAAGGGTTTTGTAGTGCGCTCTTGCCGGGGGCCACGGACCAGGGGGCCCACGGCAATCAATGCTGCAAAGAGCAGCAGGACTTCGATGTGGTAGACGGTGCTGTAGCCCGTTACCGGATCGGTGAGGCCGGGGCCAAGATGGCCGCCGACCGCAAGATGGGTGATCACGTCGCGCAATGCGCCTCCGCAGGCGATGGCAAGCCCCGCCGCGGTAGCCTGAACGGCGCCCCAGGCGCCGAGGGCCAGGCCCTTCTCGTCTTCGTCTCCCAGCCCCATGGCTGCGATGAGCGTGCCCACGGCGAAGAAACCGCCGCCGAGGCCGATCAGCGCCGCGCCGCTCATGAACAGCAGGGGCGAATCCAGCGGTGCAGCAAGGATGACGGCGGCAAAGGCAAACAGCCCGAGGGCCGCACCGTAGCCGGCCAGGCGAATGGGGTCATCGCCGCGATCGAGGCGGCGTGAGGATTCGGCAAAGGCCACGAGCATGCCGAAGCCCCAGATCGCTGACAGCAGCGTGGTTGAACTCACGCTCATGCCGAGAATTTCGCCGCCGTAGGGCTCGAGGAGGATGTCCTGCATGCTGAAGCCCGCGGTGCCCAGGCCGATGGCGAGGAGCAGGCGGCGCGTCGAGCGGTCGCGGGTAAAAGCGGCCCAGCTCTCGGAAAAGGCCGGTCGCGGGCGCGCCGGATCGGTTTTCTCCGGATTGAGGCTTTCCTGGCGCCACAGCGCGATACCGTTGAGGATGATCGTGGCCACCGCCGTGCCCTGGATGACGCGGATCAGCTTGAGATTGGAGAAGTCCTGCAGCAGGAAGGAAAACAGCAGGGCGGCGCCGATCGTGCCCACGAGCAGCATCACATAGAGCAGGGCGACGACCTTCGGACGAGTCCTGTCCGTGGCGAGGTCCGTCGCCAGGGCAAGGCCTGCGGTCTGCGTCACGTGCAGGCCGGCGCCCACGAGCAGAAAGGCGAGGGCCGCGGCCACGGGCCCGAGCCACAGCGGTCCGGCGCTCGGATCGGCGAGCACGATCAGGGCAAAGGGCATGATGGCGAGGCCGCCGAACTGCGTCATGCTGCCGCCCCAGATGAACGGTACGCGGCGCCAGCCGAGCAGCGAGCGGTGATGGTCCGAACGGAAGCCGATCATCGCGCGCAGCGGCGCGAACAGCAGCGGGAGCGATACCATGAGCGATACGAGCCAGGCCGCCTGACCCATCTCGATCACCATGACACGGTTCAGCGTGCCGTTGAGCAGTACCAGCGCCATGCCGACGCTGATCTGGAACAGCGAAAGGCGCGCGAGACGCGGCAAGGGGAGATCCCCCGATGCCGCTTCGGCAAAGGGTACCAGCGCCAGAATCGCTTCCGACGGAAACAGGCGACGCGTAATGGCGCTCAGCTGCATGGATTGGTCACGTTCGTTTAAGCTCCCTCGCTTCGGAGATGTAGAAGCCGCAGTTGATGCGGTGTACACGACCGCGCTCCCAGGCTTCGAGTTCGTGCTCGCTGTCCATCAGCCGCGCCAGGCGTCCGCCGCTGACCGGCTGGATCGACGGTGCGCGATCGCCGCGCGGAAACAGCGTGCCCGCGGCGTGCATGAGCTCGAGCAGCACGGTGCTCGGCGCATGAGTGAAGACCATGCTGCCGCGTACGCGCGGCGCAAGGCGCGCAAGAACGCGAATACCGTCGGCGACGTCGTAGTGAATCAGTGAGTCCATCGCGACCACGTGGTCGAACTCGCCGCTAGCGAGCGCGGCCATGTCGCCGACTTCAAAGTCGATATGTCCCTCGCCGATGTCGGCGGGCAGGCGTTCGCGAGCCAGCTCGATGAGCGTCGGTGACAGGTCGACAGCGAGAACCTGCGCGCCGCGGCGCGCGAGTTCCACGGCCATCACGCCCGTGCCGCAGCCCGCATCGAGCACGCGCTTGCCACGCAGGTCTTCGGGCAGCCAGGACAGCAGCGTATTGCGCATGTCCTCGCGCCCGGCGCGCACGGTCTGGCGAATGCGGCTGACCGGCGCGTTCGAGGTCAGCTTCGACCAGGCATCGGCCGCCGTGCGGTCGAAGTAGTGTTCGATCTCTGAGCGGCGCTCGGTATAGCTTGTCGGTGTCATCGGATCAGCCATCGGGTCAGCCATCAGTCGAATCCCAGGAAATCAAACAGGTCGCGATCCTTCATTGGCTGTGCATCGAGTGCGTCCGTGCCGTCCCAGAGACTCTGGGCCAGGTTCAGGTATTCCTGCTGTACCTCGGCGAGGCCCTCGACACCCTCCATCTCGAAGAGCGTCGACTTCTTGAGGCGCGAGCGACGGATGACGTCGAGGTCGGGGAAGTGGGCGAGACGCTTCAGGCCTACGGCCTCATTGAAGCGATCGATTTCATCCGTGCCGGCGCTGCGGTTGGCGATGACGCCGCCGAGACGCACGGGGTAGTTCTTGGCCTTGGCCTGGATTGCCGCAGCGATCCGATTCATGGCGAAGATTGAGTCGAAGTCATTGGCCGTGACCACGAGGGCGCGCTCGGCATGCTGCAGGGGCGAGGCAAAGCCACCGCAGACCACGTCGCCGAGTACGTCGAAGATCACCACGTCGGCGTCGTCGAGCAGGTGGTGCTGCTTGAGGAGCTTCACGGTCTGGCCGACCACGTAACCGCCACAGCCCGTTCCCGCCGGCGGACCGCCCGCCTCGACGCACATGACGCCGTTGTAGCCCTCGTACATGTAGTCGTCGGGCGTGAGCTCTTCGGCGTGAAACTCCACGCTTTCGAGGACGTCGATCACCGTAGGCATCAGCGCCTTGGTGAGCGTGAAGGTGGAGTCGTGCTTCGGGTCGCAGCCGATCTGGATCACGCGCTTGCCCAGCTTCGAGAATGCCACCGACAGGTTCGACGATGTCGTGCTCTTGCCGATCCCTCCCTTGCCGTAGATCGCGAAGACCTTGGCCTTGTCGATCTGGACTTCGGGGTCGAGATGCACCTGCAGGCTGCCCTCGCCATCGAGCCCCCGGCTGTCGGCGGCGTCGACGGTCTGGACGGGGATGTTCACGGGTGTATTCATGCAGCAACTTCTCCGGATATACCTTCGAGCCAGTCTTCGAGATCCTCGCTTGCGCGGTGCAGCGCTTCGAGGCTCTCTTCGTCGGGCTCCCAGTATTTGCGTTCGTGGGCTTCGATGAGTCGATTGACGACTTTCATCGCTGAGTGGGGATTGAGGGACGCCAGGCGCTCGCGCATGGAGTCATCGAGAATGAAGGTTTCGGACATGCGCTCGTAGACCCAGGGGGCGACCTGCCCCGTGGTCGCGGACCAGCCCATGGTGTTGGTCACGTGGGCTTCGATCTGGCGCACACCCTCGAAGCCGTGCTCGAGGACGCTCTCGTACCATTTCGGATTGAGCACGCGCGTGCGCGTCTCGAGGGCAACCTGCTCCTCGAGCGTTCGCACCTTGCCGTTGCCGGTGGTCTGGTCGGTGATGTAGACGGGGACTTCCTCGCCATGGCGAGCACGCTTCACGGCGCGGCTGATACCGCCGAGCGTGTCGAAATACTGGTCGAGGGAGGTGATGCCCACTTCGACGGAGTCGAGGTTCTGGTAGGCCAGGTCCACCGTGGCCAGCATGTTCTCGAGCACCTTGCCCTGAGCCTGGGACTTGCCATCGCGGCCGTAGGCGAAGCACTTGCGCGACGTGTAGGTGTCGGCGAGTTCGTTCTCGTCTTCCCAGCGGCTGTTGTCGACGAGCAGGTTCACGTTGGAGCCGTAGGCGCCTTCGGCATTACTGAACACGCGCAGGGCTGCGGTCTCGAAATCGCAGCCTTCTTTCTCGATCTGCGCCAGCGTGTGCTTGCGCAGGAAGTTCATCTCCAGCGGCTCATCGGCCTCGGAGGCGAGGAAGGCGGCCTCGGCAAGCATGCGCGTCTGCAAGGGCAGCAGATCGCGGAAGATGCCCGAGAGCGTCATGATCACGTCGATGCGCGGACGACCGAGGTCCTCGAGGGAAATCAGGCTGGCACCGCAGACGCGGCCGTAGCCGTCGATGCGCGGCTCCGCACCCATCAGCGCGAGGGCCTGGGCGATCGGGCCGCCCTCGTTCTTCATGTTGTCCGAACCCCAGAGCACGAGGGCGACGGTCTCGGGCAGCTTGCCGCCGGACTGAGCATGGCGATCGAGGAGGGCCTGCGTCTGGCGCAGACCATCACGCATGGCGAAGCTGCTCGGCAGACGATAGGGGTCGAAGCCGTGAAGGTTGCGGCCCGTGGGCAGAATGTCCGACGTACGCAGCAGGTCACCGCCGGGTGCGGGGGCGACAAAACGTCCGTCGAGGGCATGGACGATGGCCTCGAGTTCGACGTTGCGCGCCAGTTCGCGCGCCGTGTGTTCGAGGTTGTCCTGCAGGGCCTTGAGATCCTCCCGGTCCGGCGCGGCGGCAGCGAGCAGTTGCTTCAGACTCACGCTGTCGCCCCCCTCGAGCGCGGCCAGCATATCGGCGTTCAGGGCGAGTTCCTGGCCATGAGCCACAGCCTCGAGCATGTCGCGGCGTTCCTGCTCCTCGGCGGGCTGCCCGACCACGTGCAGGCCGTAGGGGATGAGCGTCTCCTCGAGTTCGAGCAGGTCGCGGCGCAGTGATTCGATTTCGTCGACGCTGGTCTCATCCCAGACGGGCTCCGCTGCGCAGAGGTCGAGCTCGACGCCCTGGGCCTGGATGACGCCCGCGAGGTCCGCGCGTACCTCGGCATCCTCGTCCTGGCCGGAGCGCCAGCGGCCGATGGTCTCGTTGAGCTCCTGAAGACCCTTGTAGAGGTCTGCGCGGGTGATCGGCGGCGTCAGGTAGCTGATCAGCGTGGCGCCGGCACGGCGTTTTGCGATCAGGCCTTCCGAGGGATTGTTGGCCGCGTAAAGGTAGTAGTGCGGAACGTCGCCGATAAGGCGCTGCGGCCAGCAGCTGTCCGCCATGCCGGCCTGCTTGCCGGGCATGAACTCGAGGGCGCCGTGGGTGCCGAAGTGAAGTACCGAGTGCGCGGCGAAATCCTCGCGGATATAGCGGTAGAAGGCCGAGAATGCGTGCGTCGGGGTGAAGCCGCGCTCGAAGAGCAGGCGCATGGGATCGCCTTCGTAGCCGAAGCCGGGCTGCACGCCGACGAACACGTTGCCGAACTGGGCGCCGAGCACGAACAGCGATCGGCCATCGGTGAGCTGCTTGCCGGGCACCGGTCCCCACTGTGCCTCGATTTCATCGAGGTAGCGCTCGCGACGCACGTGATCATCGGCGGCGATGAGGTGATGCACATTGGCCATCGCGCCATAGCGCGCGGCATTGCCCTCGATGATCGACGAGCGCAGGGCATCGACGTCCTCGGGGAGCTCGACGCTGTAGCCGTCCTGCTTGAGGGCGCGCAGCGTGTTCATCAGTGACTGGAACACCGACAGGTTGGCGGCGGTCCCCGTGTTGCCGGCGTGCGGCGGAAAATTGAAGATCACCATGGCCACGCGGCGCTCGGCCTTGGGCGTACGCCGCAGGGCGATGCTCTTGGCTACGCGGTCCGCCAGCATGCTGATGCGCGCGGGATGTCCCACCATGGCGTGACTGTCCATTCGCCCGCCGCTGCCGTTTGCTCTGCTGTTGCGCTCGCCTCCGGCCTCCCGTTGCACATCCGAGCGTCCGCCGAATACCGTGGGCACGGTGGCGCCGTCGAGTTCGGGAATCGCCACCATCAGCGTGGCTTCGACGGGCATCAGTCCGTTTTCCGAGCTCTCCCAATGCTCGATGCTCTGGAATTCCAGGGCGTGAGCCGCGATGTAGGGCACGTCGAGGGAGGCGAGGAGTGCCTCGGCGGCGCGCGCGTCGTTGTAGGCGGGGCCACCGACGAGGGAGAAGCCGGTCAGCGACAGCAGCAGATCGATGGTCGGTTCGCCATCGCGCATGAAGTACTTTTCCGCCGCCGGGCGCGCGTCGAGGCCGCTGGAGAAGGCGGTGATCACGTCCAGACCGCGTTCGCGCAGGGCGGCGATCACGGCGTCGTAGTGGTCGGTGTTACCGGCCAGCGCGTAGGAGCGCATGATGAGCAGTCCGACGGTGCCTGAGCTCGTCGCCTTGCGCGTGCCGCGCTTCTTCGGCGCGCGCTCGAAGATCGGCTCCTGCGCCGACGGGTCGTAGAGCCCCACGTCCGGATAGTCCACGGGGGCGCCCGCTTCGAGCTGCCCCTGCAGCGCCGCGCGCTCATCGCTGGCGTAGCGGTCGATCAGGAAGGCCATCATGCGGCGCAGATTTTCCTCGGAGCCTGCCAGCCAGTACTGCAGCGTGAGGAAGTAGGCACGCAGGTCCTGCGCGGTGCCCGGAACGAAACGGAGGATCTTCGGCAACTGACGCAGCACCGTGAGCTGCTGCGCTCCGGCACTCGATTTTGCCTGGCCACTCTTGCCGCGGAGACGCTTGAGCAGGGCAACGGGGCCCTTGGCCTCGCCATCCATCGTGAAGCGGCCCATGCGCGTGAGCTTGACGATCTCGGCGCCCGACATGCAGCAGATCATGGCGTCGCAGTGATCGCGGCGCGCCTGCAGTGCGGGAAGAATCGCTGTGATCTGGTCCTCGAGGAAGATCATGGTGACCACGATGATGTCGCCGCTGGCGATGTCGGCACGACAGCGCTCGAGGGCTTCGCCTTCCCCGTTCCAGTCCGCCGCCGCGTGCACGCTGACGCGGAGTCCCGGAGCGTCGGCCGCGAGGCGTTCGGCCGCGCGCTCGACACTGTTGGTCACGTGGTTGTCCAGCGTGACCAGAACAAAATGAAGGTCGCAGTCAGCGACTGAAGTGCGCTTTCGCTTCATACAGCGTATCCACGTTGATAATGCTGACACCGCGCTCTACGGCAAAGCGTTCCGTGTTCCGGCGTGCCTTGCCGCGCACGAAGAAGGGGATCTTGCGCAGTTCCTTCTCCGCAGAGATGTCCCAGGTAAGGTCGCCTTCGTCGTTGTGCTGCGGATCGTTGACGGCCTCGGGTTCGGTGCGTTTCTGTACGCCCTCGCCATGCAGGTGCGATGGAGCCGTGTCATTGAATTCGAAGTCGTCGCGGAACATCGCCAGGAGGTGCTCCTCGAGCCCCATCATCAGCGGATGTACCCAGGTATCGAAGATGACGTTCGCGCCCTCGTAGCCCATCTGCGGCGAGTAGCGCGCCGGGTAGTCCTGCACGTGGGCGGGCGTCGAGATCACGGCGCAGGGGATTCCCAGGCGCTTGGCGATGTGGCGTTCCATCTGCGTGCCCAGCACCAGTTCGGGGTGCGCGTCCGCGATGGCGCGTTCGACCTCGAGATAGTTGTCGCTGATGAGGGCGTCGAGGCCGAGTTCTTTCGCTGCGCTGCGCACACCGCGGGCCTGCTCGCGCGAATAAGTGCCCAGGCCGACCACTTCAAAGGCGAGTTCCTCGTGGGCGATGCGCGCCGCCGCAATGGCGTGGGTCGCGTCGGCGAAGATGAAGACGCGTTTGCCTGTCAGGTAGGTCGAGTCCACGGAGCGTGAGTACCAGGGCAGGCGCGATGCCGCTGCCGGTGCCGGCGCTTCGATGCCGAGCGTGTCCGCCACTTCTTTGAGGAAGTCACCCGTGGCGCCGACACCGATCGGTACGGTCTTGATCGTCGGCATGTGGAAATTTCTGGCCAGCCAGTCGCAGGCGGGGCCTGCCACCTCGGGATATAGGCAGATATTGGCGTCGGCCTCGGGGAGGCGCAGAAGATCGTGCGGGCTTGCACCGAGCGGTGCGACCACGTTCACCTCGACGCCGATGCCGCGCAGCAGTTCGCAAACCTCGCGTACATCGTCGCGGCAGCGGAAACCCAGCGACGACGGGCCCAGAACATTGACCGAGGGCTTGTGACCCGGCGCCTTCTCGAGCGCCGGCTTTTCGCCGCTCTGCTGCGGGACGCGGCCCTGCAGCAGGCCGCGCACCAGGCTGTAAAAGGTCTCGCCCGCGCCCCAGTTCTCCTTGCGCGAATAGGCGAGCATTTCCACGGGAATGATCGGCACGTCGAGACCGCTGCTCGTCGCGAGGGAGCCCGGCTGATCCTGAATCAGCTCGGCGGTGCAGGAGTCGCCGACGAGGAGAACCTGCGGCTTGTGTCTTTCCACGGTGGCGCTCAGGGTCCGCAGGACCAGCTGCGCCGTGTCGCTGCCGAGATCGCGGGCCTGGAAGGTGGTGTAGGTCACCGGCGGGCGATGGTCGTCGCGCTCGATCATGGTGAACAGCAGATCAGCGTAGCTGTCACCCTGCGGGGCGTGCAGCATCAGGTGGACGCCGCGCATGGAGTTGGCGATACGGATGGCGCCGACATGGGGCGGGCCTTCGTAAGTCCAGAGCGAGAGTTCCATAGACGTCAGACCTCCAGCTGAGCTGTGCGCTTGAGCGGTCGTGAGAACAGCCCGGCGAGATCGCCGGCCTGATCAAAACCCTGGATCGGGCTGAATATCAGCTCGATGGACCACTTGCTGCGCAGGCCCTCGGCTTCGAGAGGATTGGCGATACCCAGGCCGCAGACCGTCAGGTCGGGCCGTTCCTCGCGAACATGGTCGAGGCGCGTTTCCAGGTCGCCGCCTTCGACGATCGGCACGTCGCCGTCGAGCAATTCGCGCTCGGCCTGCATCAGCGTGGGGTCATGGAAAGGCGTGGCGATCGACTCGACCTCCATGCCGCACTCGCGCGACAGGAAGCGCGCCAGCGGCACTTCGAGCTGCGAGTCGGGAAGAAAGCTGATGCGCTTGCCGCCCAGCAGCTCGCGCTGCGGAGCGAGCGCCTTGCGAGCCCGGGCCAGCGGCGCGGCGGTGACTTCATCAAAGCGTTCAGCGCTCACGCCGAAGGCATCGGCGGCCGCCTTGAGCCACATGAGCGTGCCCTCGGCGCCGAGCGGGAAGGGCGCTTTCAGGAGCTCGCCGCCCTGCTTGCGCAGTTCCTGCATGGTCTCGGTCAGGAACGGCTGCGCGAGGAGTACGCGGGTACCCGGGGCCGCTACCGGTGTCGCTTCGGCACTGCGCGCGGGCAGGAAGGCCACGGGCCCGATGCCCATTGCTTCGAACAGTCTCGCGAACTGGTCCTCGACCACGTCGGCCAGGGTGCCCGCGACGATCAGCGCGGGCGCCGCGCCGGCGGCGGGCGGCGGTGAGCTGCGCAGCAGCTCTGCCAGGCAGTTGTCCTCGCCCTGGGTGAAGGTGGTTTCGATACCCGAGCCGCTGTAGGCAACCATGCGTACGCGGCTCTCGTAGCGCCTCTGGAGGCGTTGCGCTGCGTTGTGCAGGTCGAGTTTGATCACTTCGGAGGGGCAGGAGCCCACGAGAAACAGCGTGCGGATTTCCGGACGACGCTCGAGGAGTTCCGTGACCACGCGATCGAGTTCTTCGTGGCAATCAGCCATACCGGCGAGGTCGCGATCCTGCAGGATGGCGGTTGCGAAGCGCGGCTCCGCAAAAATCATCACCCCTGCCGCAGATTGCAGCAGGTGCGCGCAGGTGCGCGACCCCACGACGAGGAAGAAGGCATCCTGAATCCGGCGATGAAGCCAAACGATCGACGTCAGGCCGCAGAACACGGCGCGCTGGCCGCGCTCGATGCTCGGCGCCGCTGGGGCGCTCTGAACGGCTTCGGCGCACTCCCGCGCCAGGACGGTGTCACTCATTCAAGGGCTCCCTGAAGGTCGAGATCCGATCGCGAAGCGCCGCTATCGCGGGTTGCATTCTCACGATCGGCGTCCAGACGGGCCGCGCGCAGCTTGAGCAGGAACTGGACGGCGTTGATCACGTAGATGGCGTAGGCGGCGAGAGCGATCAGGAGCTGCTGCGCCGGGCTTCCGAGGCCGAGAATCCAGCAGGCCAGATAAGCCGTGTGCAGGGCGATCACCGCCATGCTGACGACGTCTTCCCAGAAAAAGGCCGGTGCAAACAGGTACTGGCCGTAGACGACCTTCTCCCAGATCGCGCCGGTGACCATGATGGTGTAGAGGATCAGGGTCTTGAGGACGACGGAGGCCGTTGCAGCGGCGAGGCCGTTGCCGGTCAGCAGGTAATGAAGGACGAGGCCGAGGCTGACAAGAAACACCAGGAACTGAAGTGGTGCGAGGATGCCCTGCACGATCGTCCATGGCGTTTCGTCGCGGCGTTGCCGCTCCTCCGGTGTATACAGCGGTGGCCGTGCGGGTCGCTGCATCTCTCTTTTACTACTGCCCATACTCTTGCCGCCCAACTGATCGATTCCTGCTGCTGGCTCAACCGATACGCCCTCAATGTAGTGTCGCTCGAGATAGTTGTCAATTTTTATTTACACCGACGAACGTATGCAGTGATTGACACTGTAGGGTGTGTGGGCTTTACTGTAAACCTGCTTCTTATTGCAATGGTGTCAGTGGTGCTTGACGCATGAGATACTTAAAGCTCCACCGACGCGCGGGAGTGTTGCGGTGGTGAGACTTGGGCAACAAACACTCCCCGATCTCTTTTCTCGGAAACGATTCCTTGCTTGCCGACCAGCCTAAGCCGGTGCTGGCGACGCTCCTGTCGGGTGTCGCTGACTTCCTCGTGGGCCTCGATTCGAATGGTCGGGTGAAGTCCGTTGATCTGTGGAGCGACGAGCTTCCCACTGGTCTCGCCGAGGCGCTGCAGGGGCGCCGGCTGACGGAAACACTGGCGAGCGCGGACGAAGCCCGGGTGGAAGAAGTGCTTTCCGCCGCGGCGAGCGGCGCTCCGCAGCGCCTGGACGTGGTGCACCTTCTGGCCGACGGGGCGCTCGAGCTGCCCGTGCAGTACCGGGTCTGTGCCGATCCATCGGGTCGGATCGTCGCGGCGGGAATGGACCTGCGGCCAACGGCCAGCCTCCGTCAGCAGCTCGTCAATGCGCAGCAGGCTCTCGAACAGGACTACTGGCGTCTGCGTAACGTGGAGACGCGCTATCGTCGGCTTTTCGACATGGTGGCCGACGGCGTACTGGTCCTCGATGCGCTCAGCAGCCGTGTGCTGGAAATCAATCCGCGCGGCAATGAGCTGCTCGACGGCGGCGACAAGGGCGTGGTCGGCAAGGTCTTCCCGCGCGGCTTCGACGACGAGTCCTCGCGCGAGCTGCAGGACCTGCTGTCGGAGATCCGCAGCGTCGGGCGCGGACAGCGCCAGAGTCTGCGCCTCGCCGACGGGGAGACGCGCGTTGATGTATCGGCCAGCTTTCTCCGCCAGGGTGGCGAGGAGCGCTTCCTGCTGCGCGTCGGTACGCGCGGCGGCTTTGATGACGGCGCCAGCGGTAGCTTCATGCCCGAGGTGCTGCGCAACGCGCCGGATGCCGTGCTCCTCACGGACGAGGACGGGCGGATCGCGGCCGCGAACCAGGCTTTCCTCGAGCTTGCCCAGCTGGTGGCCGAGGAGCAGGCCATCGGGCACTCCGCCGATCGATGGCTGGGGCGCAGCGGGGTGGATCTCAGCGTGCTGCTTGCCAATGTGCGCGAAAAGGATTCGGTCAAGCTGTTCTCTTCCACGCTGATGCCGCATGCCGGCAGTCCTGCGCAGGTGGAAATTTCCGCCTGCCGTCTCCACGAGCCCGATGGCGCGGCCTTTGCGCTGTTTATCCGCGACATCGAGCGGCGCATCGCCTCCGAGCATCCGGTTACCTCAAAGCTCCCGAGCTCGATTGAGCAGGTCACCAAGCGCGTGGGGCGCGTCCCGCTCAAGGAGCTGGTGCGCGAATCCACGGACCTGATCGAGGCGCTGTGTATCGAGACCGCGCTCGAGGTGACGCAGGACAATCGCGCCTCGGCCGCGGAGCTGCTCGGGCTCAGTCGACAGTCGCTCTACGCCAAGCTCCGGCGCTTCAATATCGGCGCCCTCGATGATTCCGAGGCCGCGGACTGACACCTTTCTGGGTCCTTTCTGGGCCCTTCCTGGCCCCTTCCTGGTCCCTTACCGGTGGCCGCGTTGACCGCTTCGACACCGCGCGAGGATCCATTCAGCGTCGCTGGCGCGGAAGGGCGTCAATTTAAGTTGACACTTTAAAACGACAAATCTATATTACAGCCATGTCGCAAAGTATGCCCCATGGTGCGCCCGACGCTCCCGTCAATCATCGTCTGCCCGAGCCGCGGGCGATGCTGCAGTTGCTCAAGCCGATTACCTGGTTCCCGCCCATGTGGGCTTTCATGTGCGGCGCCGTCTCCTCGGGGCAGTCGCTGACCGATTCGCCGTTGTTGCTCGTCGCGGGCGTACTGCTCGTCGGCCCTCTGGTCTGTGGCGGCAGCCAGATCGTGAACGACTGGTTCGATCGCCACGTCGATGCCATCAACGAACCCTATCGACCGATACCATCCGGCCGCGTGCCCGGGCGCTGGGGCCTTTACTACGCTGTGGCCTGGTCGCTGCTCGGTCTCGCCTTCAGCGCACTGCTCGGGCCCTGGGTTGTGGCCGCGACTGCTGTCGGCCTCGCTCTGGCCTGGGGCTACAGCGCGCCGCCGTTTCGTTTCAAGCAGAACGGCTGGTACGGCAATGCCGCGGTGGGACTCAGCTACGAGGGGCTCGCCTGGGTCACCGGTGCCGCCGTACTCATGGGCGGCGCACTGCCGCCTGCGCCAATTCTCTGGCTGGCGCTGCTCTACAGTCTTGGCGCGCACGGCATCATGACGCTCAACGACTTCAAATCGATCGACGGCGATCGCGAGATTGGAATCAAGTCGCTGCCGGCGCAGCTCGGTGCCGATCGCGCCGCACGCCTGGCCTGTGTGGTGATGGCGCTGCCGCAGCTTGTGGTGGTTGCGTTGCACTGGCACTGGGGCTACGCCTGGGCAGCGGTCGGCGTGGCCGTCTCGCTCGCGCTGCAGTTCGCCGCCATGGTGAAGCTGCTGCGCGATCCGCTGGGACTGGCGCCCTGGTACAACGGCACCGGTGTCACTCTTTACGTGCTGGGCATGATGCTCAGCGCCTTTGCTTTGCGCGGCGGTGGCCTGTGATCCGGCCATCGCCCTGCTGAGACGCGGCGTCGCGCCGACCCGGGGGAGGGGAGAGCGATGAAAGAAGCAGCGCTGCAGCTCGGCGGACTGGGTTGGTGGGGCATTATTCGCCTGGGACTGGTGCAGACCTGCCTTGGTGCAATCGTGGTCCTGACCACCTCGACGATCAACCGCATCATGGTGGTTGAGCTCGCGCTTCCGGCGATGCTGCCCGGCGCCCTGGTGGCGCTCCATCACGCGGTGCAGATGTCACGCCCCCGCTTCGGCCACGGCTCCGACGTCGGCGGGCGAACCACCGGCTGGATCGTCGGCGGCATGATGCTGCTGGCGCTCGGCGGCGTCGGCGCGGCGGCAGGTACCAATCTTATTGCCGGTGATCGCCTCGCCGGCTTCCTGCTGTGCACGCTCTCATTCATCGCCATCGGCCTCGGCGCCAGCGCCTCGGGTACTTCGCTGCTCGTCACCCTCGCGAAGCACGTGGCGCCGCATCGCAAGGCCGCTGCGGCCAGCATCGTGTGGATCATGATGATTGCCGGTTTCGCCGTTACCGCGGGTGTTGCCGGTCACTTCCTCGACCCGTTCTCGCCGGCCCGCCTGCTGCTGGTGACCGGCTGCGTCTCCGCTATTGCCGTGGTGGTCACCGTGCTCGCCGTGTTCCGCCTCGAGCCTCGGGACACGCCTGCCCCGGACGCGGAGGAGGGCGCTACCACGGCGGTGCCCACGGCCGCCGGCCGCCACTCACCCTTCCAGACGGCGTTGCGCGAGGTCTGGCGTGAGCGAGACGCCCGCCGTTTCACGATTTTCGTTTTTGTCTCGATGCTGGCCTACAGCGCCCAGGATCTGATTCTCGAACCCTTCGCCGGTACCGTCTTCGCCATGACCCCGGGTCAGTCGACACAGCTGGCAGGGATTCAGCACAGCGGCGTCCTCCTCGGCATGCTGCTGGTCGCGGCGACGACGCTCATGCGCCGCAACGCCAGTCCGGCGGTACTGCGCAGCTGGAACGTCGGTGGCTGTCTCGCATCGGCTGTCGCGCTGCTGGCCATTGCCTTCGGCGGTGCGCGACCCGAGGTCTGGCCGCTCGCCGGCAACGTGTTCCTTCTCGGTCTCGCCAACGGTGCTTTCGCCGTGGCTGCGATCGCCTCGATGATGACCCTCGCCGGCCGCGGCGCCGCCCGCCGCGAGGGGCTGCGCATGGGGCTGTGGGGCGCTTCGCAGGCGATCGCCTTCGCTCTTGGCGGATTTCTGGGGACGGTGGCGATCGACGTCAGCCGCGCCCTGATCAGTGAAGCGGCCACGGCCTATGCGCTGGTGTTCAGCGCCGAGGCGGGTCTTTTTGTGATAGCGGCTGCGATCGGCCTGCGCCTGCGCGCGGCCGGGTCGGAGTCTACGCGGGCGAACGCGCCCAGTTTTGGCGACGTCGCCATGGTGGAGGTCCTCGATGCACGATAGACAGAGCAGCAAAGAAGTCAGCGAATCAGCTGCGACTCCCGAGGTCGGGGCAGCAGCTCTGGCCGAGTACGATGTCGCCGTTGTCGGCGGCGGTCCGGCGGGCGCCACGGCTGCCTGGGATCTGGCGCGGCGCGGCACGCGCGTACTCCTGTTGGAGCGGGGATTCCGCATCAAGCCCTGCGGCGGCGCGATACCGCCGCGGGCCGTTGACCAGTTCGAGATACCGGCGAGCCAGATCGTGGCCCGCATCAACTCGGCGCGCATGATCGCACCCTCGGATACGCGCGTGGACATGCCCGTCGGTGACACCTACGTGGCCATGGTGGATCGCGACCGCTTCGATCCCTTCCTGCGCGAGCGTGCACGCGAGGCGGGGGCCGATCTGGTGATCGGAGCCTTCAAGAAGTTGCACTATCTCGATGACGGTCGCGTCAAGCTCACCTACCTAGACAAGCAGGGTGATCGCGGCGACGTCGAGGTCATCGCGCGCGCGGTGATCGGTGCCGATGGCGCCAAATCCCGCGTCGGTACGCAGGCCGTGCCCGGCGCCGACAAGCTCAAGTGCGTGCTCGCCTACCACGAGATCGTCGAGGCGCCGCCGGCGGACAGTGGCGCCGACTACCAGCCCACGCGCTGTGACGTGTGGTACCAGGGTCGCCTGTCACCGGACTTCTACGCCTGGGTTTTCCCTCACGGCAAGCACGCCAGCATCGGGTCGGGCAGTGCCCGCAAGGGCTATTCGGCGCCCGAGGCCGTTGCGGCGCTGCGCCGCGATGTCGGCCTCGCCGACGCACCGACGGTGCGTCGCGAGGGCGCGCCGATTCCCATGAAGCCGCTGAAGCGCTGGGACGACGGTCGCGCGGTGCTGCTCGCCGGCGATGCCTGCGGCGTGGTCGCGCCCGCATCCGGCGAAGGTATCTACTACGCGCTGCTCGGTGGCCGGCTCGCCGCTGATGCGATGACCGAGTTCCTCGCCACGGGCGATGCTGCCGTGCTCAGACAGGCGCGCAAGCGCTTCATGAAGCTCCACGGTCGCGTGTTCTTTGTTCTTGGGCTGCTGCAGCGCTTCTGGTATGGCAGCGACAAGCGCCGCGAGAAGTTTGTCGCCATGTGCCGTGACCCCGACGTGCAATATCTCACCTGGCAGTCCTACACGCAGAAGGAACTGGTACGCGAACGGCCGAAGGCCCAGGTCAGGATTTTCTTCAAGGATCTTGCCCAGCTGCTCGGTCTTGCGCGGGCCTGAGTCGCGCCGGACCGTCCCACGGTCTGGTACACGCCTGCGCGCTTGATTGACGTTTCCCCCGGTGGTTGCCGTGCCGCGGCTGTCATCGGTAGCGCAGGCAAGGCGGCCTTGCCCGGGTGTTTTGTGTACTACTCCCGAGATGCGTCGTGATGACTGAGTTCGAGAGCCTCCTGTCCGGCGGTTTTATGGCCACAGTGGTGCTGCTGGTGGTTGCCCTTGAAGGCGCGCTGCTCTATTTTCGCTGGCGTCGACGGGGTGCTCCCGCGCCGCAGCGTTGGCTGTCGCAGATCGTGGCGGGTGCCTTTCTCGTGCTTGCGTTGCTCGTTCAGCAGCTCTCTCTGCACGCCTTCGCCGTTGGTGCCTGCCTGGCGGCGGCGGGGCTGGCGCACCTCGCCGGCTACCGATCGCGCTGGCTGCAATAAAGTGTCAACTTAAATTGACTATATAATTGTCAAAAAGATTTGACTATACTCGGCGGCAGAGGGTGTTGCAGCCGGATGCGCGGTCCTGCACCGGCGGAGTCGACACCCCGCTAACCATCGCCGGGGAGGCGCCGTGGTAGAGAAACCCCGCGCGGCGACCGCACAGTCGCAGGCTGACCCGCCCCCCGAGCACGGTGGGGCGCTGTATTGCATCAGTTACGTCAGCACACAGACGCAGCACATGGATAACGATGAGCTGCTCGCCTTGCTTGAGATCGCCCGCGAGAAAAACCAGAGTCTCGGCATCACCGGTATCCTGCTTCACCGCGAAGATTCCTTTTTCCAGATTCTGGAAGGCGGCGAAGACGAGGTCTGCGAGTTGTACGAGACGATTGCTGCGGACCCTCGCCACGATCGCATCGAAATCGTCACCGAAGGTCCCGT
>JAZBOX010000007.1:0-2444 GCA_036351355.1 Halieaceae bacterium | reverse complement strand
GTCGATGGAGGAGGACACGCTGAAGCTGGTACTGGATGAGAACAACGAGCCGGTGGCCGACCAGCCCTACCTGGCCCGCGAGGCCGGCCTGTCGCGCTACGACCGGCTGCGCGACTATGACTTCAGCGCCGGTGACGCGTACTGGGAGAAGACCGGCGCGTTCTGGGCCGGCGTGCGCGCGTACTGGGATGAGCTGTACGAGGAGCGCGACCGCTTCGCCTTCGACAAGGCCGTGGATGGCACACCCATGTTCATGGCGCTGTTCGCCATGGCGGACGAGGCCGGCGCTGCGGACGCTGCCGGGACGTCGGACGAGGAACTGGACAGCACGGTCGCGCAGACGATCGACCGCTACCTTCGCGACGACCCTCGCCCGTAGCCTCGTGTGACTCAGACCGTGCGGTTGCGGCGCCGCTCGCCGCGCCGACGGTCTGCCGCGATCAGCTGTCCGTCCACGATGATAGGAAATCTGACAGGTTCGCTGTTACGGCGACGATCGTAGATCGAACGCCGGTTCCAGGGGGTCTGGCGCCCGCGATCCGGGGCCGTGGCTGCCTCGTGCCCCGGTACCTGCGGCGGCGCCGCGTCGCCGCTGACATAACGTCTGGCCGCGGAGGCGAACACAAACGCCGATATCAGCAGGGCTCCCAGCCCCAGGAAGGCGATAACCGCCAGCAGCGTGTCCACCGTTCAGTATTCCGACGGGCTAATCATGGCAAATCGCTCAACCTCACCAGGAATTTGCAGGGTGCCTTATTTCCAGCTTAATAGTATCGGTCGTGGCGCCGGTTGCAAACGACGACTGATATCCCGCGTGGGAGTATGCAAAGGTCGGGCCAGCGACTGGCAGGTCGCCGGTACAGGCCGGTTTGCATTGGGGGGCTATGAGAAGCGGTACTGCCGGTCCGGGGCGGCCCGGGGCGAATAGCCGCTGCCGGCGCCTTGTCCGACAGCGGGGACACGGGCGATGGCGTCAGCGCGCGCCTTTGCCGAAGAGAATGACTTCCGCCGTCTGCAGCAGGACCAGGAAGTCGAGAAACAGGCTCTGGTTCTTGACGTAGTACAGATCGAACTCGAGCTTGTTGGCGCTGTCTTCGAGGCTCGCGCCGTAGGGGTAGTTCATCTGTGCCCAGCCGGTGATGCCCGGTTTGACACAGTGGCGTTTCTCAAAGTACGGGATCTGCTCCCTGAGCTCACGAACGAACTCGGGGCGCTCCGGGCGCGGGCCGACGAAGGCCATGTCGCCGGCCATGACGTTGATGATCTGCGGCAGCTCGTCGATGCGTGTCTTGCGTATGAAATGTCCGACGCGGGTGATACGGCAGTCGTTGGCCGAGGCCCAGCGTGCCTTGCCATCGCCCTCGGCGTTGACGGTCATGCTGCGGAACTTGATGACCTCGAACAGGCGGCCATTGAGTCCGACGCGGCGCTGCCGGTACAGCACCGGCGCGCCCATGCCGTCCTCGATCTTGATGGCGATGACGGTCAGCAACATGATCGGCCAGGTGACCGACAGTAGGATGAAACTCACGATTACATCGAACAGCCGCTTGGAAAGGCTGCCCGTGTCGCGCTGGAGAAAGCCCGAGCTCAATGCGAACCAGTTGGGATAGACGTGGCTGACGACCACCTTGCCCGCTTCCTGTTCGAAGAAGTCGACGATATCCAGGACCCGCACGCCCATGGCACGGCAGCGCATGAGTTCTTCCTGCGGCAGCGTATCGCGCCGCTCCTCCATGGCGATGACCACTTCATCGATCCGGTTGTTGCGCACGTACTCGGACAGGGGTCCGTCGAGCGTTACGGTGGGCTCACCGTCGATTTTCGTCTCCTCGCCGACCTGGCGCACGTAGCCCATGATGCGGAAGCCGCGGCGATCGGCCTTGCGGCGCATCCGCGTATTGATGGTCGCCGCCGTGTCGCTGGAGCCGAGGACCAGCACGCGCCGCTTGAACTGCTCGAGGTCGATGAAGCGGGTCCAGAGAAGGCGGTTGATCAGGGTCGCCACGAAGGCAAGGCCCGTCGAGATCACGAAGTTGCCGCGCCAGATCAGCAGATCGGGCACAATGTAGAAAACAAGCGTCATCGCGATGGTCGTCAGGCCGAAGGCTCCCGCCGTGCGCAGCAGGATGCCGTTCAGGCCCTCGCGCAGTTTGGGCTCGTAAAGGCCCATGGAGAACATCGCGAGGGTGGTGACGACAGCGAAGATGAGCGCCTGTACCGGCAGCTGGCCGCTGTTCGCAGCAAAGCTCCCGGGCATCCAGGCAAAATAGAGCGCCGCGCCGGCATAGACGGCGCAGCCGAAGAGCAGCATGTCGATCAGCGCCAGCCCGAAGTAGCCGACGTTGATGTGGTGGTTGAAGAGCCGGATCGTACCGAGCAGGCCTGTCATGTCGCTTCCATGTGTCCGAATCATTGTTTCGTCACTCCGGGCTAAGCGAGTC
>JAZBOX010000006.1:0-2319 GCA_036351355.1 Halieaceae bacterium | reverse complement strand
GTCGTCATCTTCCATGAGCTTGCGGAGCTCCGCCACGGTCTTGCGCGGCACGATCACGTTCGGCGCGGCCGCTGCGCCCTCTGGCGCGGGGGCGTCGATGCAGGCGAGGCGGTGTCCGTCCGTTGCCACGGCCCGGAGCCGTGGCTCGCCCTCCACCTCGACCGAGTGAAGATAGATGCCGTTCAGGTAATAGCGGGTCTCTTCTGTCGAGATCGCGAAGCTTGCCTTCTCGAAGAGCCGCTTCAGCAACGCGACGGGCGCATCATAGTTCGCCTCGTACTCGCTCGATGCCATGACCGGGAAATCTTCTCGCGGCAGCGTCGGCAGCGTGAAGCGCGCCCGGCCGGCAGAGACATCAAGCCGACCTGCGCTGCTGTCATGGCTCAGCATCACCGTCGCGCCATCGGGCAGCTTGCGGGCGATTTCATGCAGCGTGTGGGCGGGCACCGTGGTGGCGCCAGCGCGCTCAACCATAGCTGGAATGGTTTCAACGACTTCGATGTCGAGATCGGTCGCGCGCAACATGACGACCGCGCCTTCCGCCTCGATCAGCACATTGGCGAGGATGGGGATCGTCGTACGCCGCTCGACCACGCCTTGGGCCCGGCTGGTGGCCTTCAGTAGCGCCGCGCGCTCGACAGTAATCCTCATGGGGCAGGGTCCTCGGTCAGCCGCGCTCGGGCCGGGCGCGAAAGGACTTGCAAGCTTAACCGTCCTTGCCGTCTCGTCAAACGCTGCGATGCAGCGGAGCCCCTTGTGGCGCCATTTTTTTCGTTGCCAGCGATCAGCCTTCCAGCATCCGCCTCAGTAACTCGATATCCTCGGCCAATTGCGCGTCGGTTTCGGCCAGTTGCTCGATCTTGCGCACCGCATGGATCACGGTTGTGTGGTCGCGCCCGCCGAAGCGCCGCCCTATTTCCGGGAGGGATTTGGGCGTGAGCGTCTTGGCCAGATACATCGCTACCTGCCGGGGACGCGCGACGGCGCGTGCGCGGCGTTGCGACGTCATGTCGGACATGCGCAGGCAATAATGCTCCGCGACCTTCCGCATGATTTCGTCAATCGTCACCTTGCGGTCATGCTGCTTGAGCAGGTCGGCAAGGCAGTCATGCGCGACCTCCAGCGTGATCGGTCGCCCCACCAGCGTCGAAAACGCGACCAGCCGGGTCAAAGCCCCCTCCAGCACGCGGACATTGGACGATATGCGATGCGCGAGGAAGCTCAGCACCTTGTCGTCGATGGTCATGCCGGGATTGCGGGCGATGGCCTGTTCGGCCTTCGATTGCAGGATGCCCAGCCGCAACTCGTAGGTGGTCGGATGGATATCCGCCACCAGCCCCCACTGGAGGCGGGACCGGATGCGCTCCTCCAGCCCGTCGATCTCGCCCGGTGCGCGGTCCGCGGAGATCACGATCTGCTTGCCTGCGTCAATCAGGGCGTTGAATGTGTGGAAGAATTCCTCCTGCGTGCTGTCCTTGCCAGCGATAAACTGCACATCATCCACCATCAGGACGTCGGGTGAGCGGAATTCCTGCTTGAAACCGATCATGTCCTTTGAGCGCAGTGCGCTGATGAAGCGGTACATGAACTGCTCGGCCGAAAGATAAAGCACCTTCTTTGCCGGGTAGAGCTCGCGAATGCGCCAGGCAATGGCATGCATCAGATGGGTCTTGCCGAGGCCGACCCCGCCGTGGAGGAACACCGGATTGTAGGCAACGCTGTCCCCCTCGGCGACACGCCGCGCCGCTGCGTGGGCGAGTTCGTTCGGCTTGCCGACCACAAAAGTCTCGAAGGTGAAACGCGCATCGATTGGCGCCGAGATCGTGTCGTCGGCATCGATCTCCGGCTCAGGCGCTGCGGAAGTCGCAGCGGGACTCGCGCGGGTATGCGTCGCCGTGACGACCACGCGCTCGACCGGCATGCGTGCTGCCCGCATGACCGCCAGCATGTCTTCGGCATAGGTGCGCTCGACATAATCGGCCACGAAGCCGGACGGGGCTGCAAAGCGGCCGACGCCATTATCGAGCGCGACGAAGGTCAGCGGCGCAATCCAGCGTGCATGTGCAGCCTGACCGATGGCCACCTTGAGCCCCTCGGCCACCAACGGCCAGTCCCTCTGCGCGCGGATGCTGTCGCCACCCGTGCCGCCCACCGCCTCGTCGTGTCGCGCCGTATGTCCCGGTTCAGCCATCATGACGCCTTCTCAGCTTTGGCGCCAAGGAAGGCCGCGCGCCTTCCAGCCACCTGCGGTGGACCGATGACCGTCTGCATCGAGCGGCCCTTCGAAGCCTTCCATCACATTGATGCAGGGAATCGGGC
>JAZBOX010000005.1:0-51274 GCA_036351355.1 Halieaceae bacterium | reverse complement strand
GAATTTCGGCGACGGTGCCCGTTGCCTGCGCGCGCCAGATCTCGAATTGGAACAGGCGGTCGCGTGCCGCGCTGTAGCCCTGGGCAAAAAACAGGTCGTGCTCGGTCTCCGCGTAGATGTGCGAAATACCCCAGACGTCCTTGAGGATCTCGACGGGTCGATCGAGGCCCGCGAGCTGCAGGCTCTCCGATTGAACCTCCTCTGCGCTGAGTGCGGACGGGGCGAGAAGCAGAAACAGGTTCAGCAGCAGAAGTCTGCCAGGATTACGCGGTACTTTCATCGAGCGTTCCCTCCTCTTCCGGGGTCAGGAATTGCGGAAGCCAACGCTACGCCACGCCGTGCGCGCGTACAACTTCAAAGCGTGCCTTTGAAGCACAGCCACGCAGCCTCATACTTGCGACCGGCGCGAGCGCACCAGGCGCGTTCGGGCAGAAACAGACCGGGACAGCGAACACACGGTGAAGCTCGACAGGCAAGGATTCAGCGTTTCCCACGGGCCGTCGCCGGCACGCTTTAGCGTTGCCATCGTAATGCTCTGCCTGAGCGCCTGTGGCGGCGGCGGAGGCGGAGGCGGCGCACCGCAACCGGAGCCTGCCCCCGATCCCGCACCGCCCGTAGCCGAGGACGCCTGTGGCGTCGAAGCGCAGAAGGCCTTTGTGCTCGAGGTCGCCGATGACTGGTATCGCTGGTACGACGAGATGGCGGTCGTAGACCCCAGGGATTTCGCCACGGCGCAGGACCTGCTCGATGCGCTCACGGCACCCCTGGCCGAGGACTTCCGCGATCCGGGTTTTTCCTACGTGACCACGATCACCGAGGACCGCATCAACCTCAGTACCGGCGCCTACGTGGGTTTCGGCTTTCGCTACGCGATCGATGAGGAGGGACACTATCTGATCAGCGACGCCTTCGAGGGAGGCAGCGCCTTCGCCGCTGGTTTCCGGCGCGGCGTAGAGCTTCTCGCCGTCGATCGCGGACAGGGCTTTGAATCGATGCGCGAGCTCGAGGTGCAGGATGCAAGCCTGACCTCGATTTTCGGGGCGGCCGAGGTCGGGCTTGAACGGGGCTTCCGCCTGCGCGGCGCCGACAGTGTCTTCGAAGTCGAGATCGCCAAGACTCGCCTCGACATCCCCGCCCTGGTAGCGGCGCCGCGCACCGTCGAACGAAGCGGCCTTCCGCCGGTGGCCTACCTGCATCTTCGCCGCTTCATCAGTTCCGCAAACGCGGACCTCGCCGAGGCCTTCGCGGATTTCTCGGAGCAGGGAATCACGGACTTCGTCATTGATCTGCGCTTCAATAGCGGCGGTTCCGTGAACGTGGCGGACTTTCTTCTCGATCTGCTTGCCGGCCGCGTCGCCGACGGCGAGATCGCCTTTCGCGTAACGCACAATGACAAGCGATCGAGCGAGGACACGGACAGCCGCTTCAGCGCGCGTGCCGAATCCGTGGACCCGCTGCGCATCGCCTTCCTCACCAGCGAAAGCACGGCATCGGCCAGCGAGTTGGTAATCAACAGTCTTGCGCCCTACTTCGATCTCGCACTCATCGGCAGTGACACCTCGGGCAAGGCCGTCGGCCAGTATGCCTTCGACCTGGATGACTGCGATACGCGCCTGCGTCTCGTAACCTTCGAAACACAAAACGCCGACGGACTCGGCGGCTACTACACGGGGCTCGCGGACACGGGACGCTTCACGCTGTGCCCGGTGCAGGACAGCTATCGGGGCGCCTTCGGAAGCCGTGATGAACCGCTGCTCGCTGCAGCGCTGAGCTGGCTCGACGAGGGGGCGTGCGGCGCCATCGGCGTCGCCGACACGGCGAGCGCATCGCGTGCGCTGAGACGCGGTCCCGGCTGGATCAGAGCCATCGATTACCCTGACCGACGCTCAAGCTGGGTGCAGTAGCGCTAGGCGCTGCTCTGATCCCACTCGCGGAACCAGGCGGCAATCGCACGCCCCGGGTAACGCGGATCGAAGTAGCCCCAGTTTGCGGTCGCTCTCGGCAGGCGGTAGGCGGCGCCGGCCTCCTCGGCGCTCATACCCCGATCGCGAGCCGCGCTTGCAGCATCTTCCACGCTGGCAATCAGCTCCGCGTAGGGCGCCATGGCATCGCTTCGCACCAGGGCGCCGTGACCGGACACCATGAGCCGGCTCTCGCCGTTCATCAGCCTCGCGACGGACGGGCCGAGTTGCGAGGGAACGGCGTCGATGTAGTTGGGGAATAGCCCCCACCAGACGAGGTCGCCTGCGTAAGTCAGTGCCTCATCGTTCACATGTACGACGAGGTCCGATGGCGTGTGTCCGGCGAGCAATTCGACGGTGACACCGCGCCCGCCAAGATCCAGCGTGAAGGCTTCGCTGCTGTCGTCGATGATCCGCGTCGGCCCGACGATTTTCGCCGACGGCAGCAGGAAGGGCGAGTCTTTGCTGGGCCGAGCGCCGGTATATTTCTCAAGGATGAGCGACCAGGTACGCGCGGTCATGTAGATCTCTGGTCCGCTATCAGCATCCTGGAATCCAGCCAGGCCGCCCGTATGATCGAGATGCAGGTGCGTGCAGATCACGTCGCTGACGCTGCGCCCGAAAAGGCGTTGAAGCTGTGCATTGACCCAGGCCGCGCCAGAGGGATCGAAGTAGGCGTCAACGGCAAGCATGCGCTCGTCACCGACGATCACGCCTCCGTTACACAGCGTCTCGCGATGGATGATCCGACCCTGATCATCAAGCGGCGTCGACAGCACGGCGAACAGCCCGTCGCCGACTTCCTCGATGCGCGCGAAGCTGCTCTCGGCAACGACGCGCCCCGGCGTGGCCGCGGCCGCCGCGGCGTGCGTCTGCGCGCGCGACAGGCCTGAAGACAGCGCTGCAGCGACGCCGAGACCAAGGCCGGTGAAGCTTCGTCGCGTCATCCCATTCATAGCAGTGCTCCCAGGCGAGCCTCGAGTTCGGCAACGCGCGCCACCAGACCATCGACGGCCGCCATGGCCTGCTCCGTAGGCGGCGCGTCGGCGGCCTGCAGAATCTTGAGCATGTACACGAGCTTTTCCTGCAGCCCGACGACGGTCTCTGTCCCGGGTGCCGAGGCGTAGATACTGCCGTAACTGATATTGGGGTTTTCGGCGTCGCCCGCACCGCGCAGGGAAACAAGCGCGTCGCGTCGCGCGTCGGCAGCGTTCTCGAGCGCAAGATCGATGCGATCGCGCAGCGCCTGATTACGCTCGGCCGCGCGCAGCACACGCAGCGAGTAGCGAGACTGCAGTTCGAGGTCGCGCTGTGAAATATCGACGCGAGGATCGAGTACCACGTCGAGCTCGGTCTCGCGCACGGATCCGTCGACGCTGAGTCGGACCGTGTAAAGGCCGGGATGAACAAAGGGCCCAACGGGATCGCTCGGCGTATCGGCGAAGGCTGCCGCGATGTCGTAGCCACGCTCAATGCCCTCGGGCGGCGGATAGCGCAGATCCCAGACGAAGCGATGATGCCCACGGCTGGTACCGAGGACCTGAGGTGTGCGAATCCAGTAGGTCGGATGCGGGAGCCTTGTCGGATCGAGACGCTCCGGAGCATCGGCGCTGCTGAAGAGGCGGATGCGCTCGCCTGCCGCATCAACAATTTCGAGGGTCACCTCGCCTGCAGCGGCAGGCAGATAGTAGTCGAGAATAGCGCCGTCGGGCGGATTCTGCCCCGTGGGCTCCTCTGGCGGGAGCGGCGTGTCGAGGAACATATTGCCGCGCACGCGCACCGCCGGAACCGCCGAGAACAGGTGCGGCGCGCTGCCGTCGCGCGCCGCCGCAAGCTCGCGCAGCGGCGAGATGTTGTCGAGGATCCAGATCGAGCGACCGTGCGTGCCGACCACGAGGTCGTTGTCATGGATGACCAGGTCGCGCACGGAGGATGCCGGCATGTTCATCCGCAGCGGATTCCAGCTTTCGCCATCATCGATGGAGAAGTAGACAGCACGCTCCGTTCCCGCGAAGAGCAGGCCGCGCTGCTTCGGATCCTCGCGCACGACGTTGACGGGCCCTGCATCGCCGAGGCCATCGACGATCCGCGTCCAGCTCTGCCCGCCGTCGTGCGTGCGGTAGATATGCGGACGCATGTCGTCGAGACGGATCGCATTGATCGCCGCGTAGGCGGTATTGCGATCAAAGTGGCCAGCATCGAGGCCGGATACCTTGTCCCAGGCTCGAAGCGCCGGCGGCGTCACGTCGCGCCAGCTCGCACCGCCATCGCGCGTGACGTGGATCAGCCCGTCGTCCGTGCCCGCCCAGATCAGATCCTCGTCGAGGGGCGAGGGGCCGAGCGCGTAAATCACGCCGCGGCGCTCCATTGTCTCCATCTCGGAGCTGCGAAAGTCACCGATGCTGGCCGGAAGCTCGGGGCGTTCGCGCGACAGATCGGGGCTGATGATCGACCAGCCGTCGCCGCCATTTCGGGTCTTCCACAGCACGTTGGTGGCGTACAGCAGCGTCCGCGGGTCGGCGGGATGAAACATCAGCGGCATCGAGCGTTTTACGCGGTATTCGCCCGATCGCAAGGCTTCGGGGGCGACGTTGCGTGTTTGACCCGTACGCTTGTCGAAGCGCACGACACGTCCGCCGTAGATGTGGTCGGGATTGAGCGGATCGGCCACCACATAGGCGTATTCGTCGGCCCCTACGCCCATCCAGTCGCGGAAGGAAATCTGTCCGCCGTTGCCGCGGCTGGCGATGCCGATCGCCCCGCTCTCCTGCTGTCCGCCATAAACCCAGTAGGGAAACTGCTTATCGGTCGACACGTGGTAAAGCTGCGCCGTCGGCTGGTTGTACCAGCTGCTCCAGCTGCGCCCATCGTTCACGGTGATCGTGGCGCCCTGATCCGCCGAGTAGATGCGGATATCGGGCTCAATGGGGTTGATCCAGATGCGCTGGTAGTCGTCGCCGCCGGGAGCACCCTTGTTGGAAGTCCAGCTCACACCGCCATCGCGCGACTCGTAGGCCGCGATATTTGCCAGAAAGACGCGATCCTGGTCGGCGGGATGCACACGTATCTCGCCGAAACCGCCGCCCTGACGCCAGAGCCGGCGATCCGTGCTCGTCAGCGTCCAGCTCTCGCCGCCGTCGTCGGAGCGATAAATCCCGCCGCCTTCTGCCGCGTCGACCACTGCATAGACCCGCTGCGAATTACCCGGAGCAACGCCGACGCCCACCTTACCGAGCCCCTCCCCGGCACCGGGCAGGTTCGCGCCGAGGCGACGCCAGCTGTCACCGCCGTCCGTGCTTTTGTAAAGCCCGCTGTTGGGGCCGGAGAAACGCGCGTTCTCCCAGGGTCCCTCGCGGTGCTCCCACAGGCTCGCGTACAGCGTGTCGGGGTCATTCGGATCGAACTCGATACGACTCGCACCGGTGTTTTCGTTCACATAGAGGAGCTTCTCCCAGCTCGCCCCACCGTCGCGGCTGCGGAACACGCCGCGCTCCTCGTTGGGGCCGTAGGGATGCCCCATACCCGCGACGTAGACGATGTCGGGGTCGTCCGGGTGAACCAGGATTCGAGCCACCTGCTGCACATCGTCGAGACCGACGTGCTCCCAGCTCTCGCCGCCGTCAACGGACTTGAACACGCCGTCGCCGGTGCTGAGGTCGGGCCGGTGCAAACCCTCACCGGTGCCCACATAGAGCACCTTCGGATGCGAGGGCGACACGGCGACATCGCCGACGGAACCCGTAGGCGCGTCATCGAAGATTGGGCGCCAGGTGCGACCGTAGTCATCGGTCTTCCACACGCCACCGTTGTTCACACCGATGTAGAACACGTTCGGCTGTGTCGGCACGCCCACGGCACCGACGGTACGGCCCGCGCGGAAGGGCCCGATCAGCCGATAGCGGAGCGCGTCGTAAAGCTGAGGATCGAGCATCGCCCCCGCATCATCGCGGGCCGAGACGGAGGATATCGTCAGGCTGGACAGAAGGCAGAGAAAACCCAGAAGAAACCGGTGGCGCCGCGGTGAAGAAAGCAGCATGGCGTAGGACTCGCGCAGCATGGACAGGGCTTGCGACAATGCGGCACCCGGGGGTGCATTGGCAAGCGCGACCCCTGCCTGAGCCGTGGCTGAATCCCCTATCTCACGCGACAGCTACGTCGCGCGCCACCTGGACTTCAGCTGGCTGAGCCGGCAAGACGAAAGCGCCAGCGCGAGCGTAGCTCGAGCGCGACCACGGTCAGCGCGGGCAGCATCGTCAGTGTGACCAGCATTGCACCGAGGATGCCGAACATGACGATCGCGCCGACGCCGCGATAGAGCTCGGAGCCCGCGCCCGGAATCACTACCAGCGGCGCCAGGCCGAACAGCGTGGTCATCGTCGACATGGCAATGGGGCGAAGGCGCGTTCGAAGTGCTTCGCGCACGGCGTCGATCGGACTCTGCCCCTCCTCCACGTTCTGTAGCGCACGATCGACCACCAGGATCGGGTTATTGACCACCGTCCCCATGAGAATCAGGAATCCGAGCATCGAGATCATGTCGAAGGGCTGGGAAATGGCTCCGAGGCCCAGGAGCGGCAGCAGGCCACCGACGCCATTGAGCAAAGCAAGGCCGACGATGCCCCCGGCCACGCCCACGGGAATCGTGACCATGATCAGCAGCGGATAACCCCAGTGCGTGAAGATCGCGACCATCAGCAGGTACACGATCAGCAGCGCCACCGCGTAGTTGCCGACGAGCGATTCGCGGGTCGCATCGAGCTGGTCTGCCGCGCCGGTGATCGTGATGCTTACGTCCTGCGGTACGGCACCGGTTTCCCGCAGGTAGGCGATGACATCGCGCTGGACGATCCCGACACCCGTCTCCAGCGCTATGGAGCGTGGGGGAATGACGTTGAGCGTCACCGTTCGCCGCCCGCCGACGCGACGGATAGCGCTGGTGTCGACGGACTCCTCGAGTTCCACGAGGCTGCCGAGCGAAACCACGTCGCCGCTGCCGGTGTAGATCGGCACCTGCGCCAGACGATCGAGCACCAGGTCGCGACCGCTGGCGCTGTACAAGTACACGTCGATCTTGTCGTCGCCGAAGAAGAACTCGTCAACATAGGCGCCATCGGTCAGCGCCGCGACGGTGAAGCCGAGGTTCTCCGCCGAAATACCCAGCGAAGCGGCCTGTTCCCAGTTTGGCCGCAGCTGGATCAGCGGCTGCGCCAGCGACAGCGCCGAGGGCTGGCTGCCGATGCGAGGATTGCCCAGCACCTCGGCGGCACGCCGCTCGGCAGCCTGCGCCACGCGATAAATAGAAGCGAGATCGGGCCCGGAAATATCGAGATTGATGCTGCGGCTACCACCCTCGTTACCCGAGATGATCGAGCCACGCGAGGCAAAGGCACGCATGCCCGGGAACTCGCGGATCATTGCCTCCATACCGTCCATCAGCGCCTCCATGTGGCGCACCTCAAGGGGCTCAAGGATCACGCGCATGCCGCCCGTGTTGATGAACATCGCCGCGTATTTCACTGGAGGGATGCTTGTCTGACCGGACTCGAAGCGCTCAGGGTCGGCCATGATCTCGGGATCAAGGCGCTGTTGGATTTCGTCGGCGACGCCGCGCATCGTATCGAGGTTGTAGCCCGGAGGCGCACTCATGGCCGCGAAAACCTTGGGCTCTTCGCCTTCGGGCAGATATTCGGCAGCGGGGGTGAGAAACGCGATGATCGCGATGCTGACGAGCATCGCGATGGCGATCGTGGCGAGGCGCCGACCGGGACGGGCGATGAGCAGGTCCGCGAAGGCCAGAACCAGGTCGGCCGCGCGCGTTCCGCCCACGGCGGCCTGTGCGCCGGCGATATTCATCCGCGCCGCGGCGGTGGGAATCAGCGTCACCGCCACGAGCATCGATGCGATGATCGCCGAGGACACAGCGATGGCGATATCCGAGTAGAGCTGCCCGGCCTCCTCGGCAACAAAGGCCACGGGCAGGAAGACCAGCACCGTGGTCATCGTTGACGCGAACACGGCGGGCCAGACTTCCGTGACGCCCTTGAGCGCCGCGTCGAACGCCTTCATCCCCTGACGCCGCTTGAGTTCGATATTCTCGAGCACAACGATACTGTTATCGAGCGTCATCCCGAGAGCAAAGGCAATGCCGGCGAGGGAAATCACGTTGATCGTGCGCCCGGCCACGAGGAGTCCCAGGAAGGCGACGATCACGCAGATGGGAATGCCGAGAACACCGATGAAGGTCGCCGAGGCCGAACGCAGGAACAGATACATGATCAGGGTGGCCAGCGTGGCGCCGATGGCGAGGTTCTTCCACACGTTCGCGACGGAAGCCTCCACGTAGCGCACGTCGTCGGACTGCAGCGTCATCTGCAGGCCCTCGGCGGCAAGCACGCCGCGATTGAGCTCCTCGGCAATGGGCATCATGCGATTCTTGATGTCGATCACGTTCGAGCCGGCTTCGCGGCGCACGGCCACCATGATGTGCGGGCTGCCGTTGTAGCGGGCTTCCGAGCGCGTCTCGAAATGATCGAGCTGCACGTCGGCGACATCGCTGAGGCGGATGATCTGATCGCCGCGTCGCGAGAGGATGAGCTGGCGCAGGCTTTCGAGATCCTCGAAACGCCCGACGGTGCGCAGCAGGTACTGTCGCTTGCCGTCCTCCACGTCTCCGCCGGAGCGGTCGCGGTTGCGGCTGCGGATCACGTTGCGCACCTCGGGCAGCGTCAATCCGCGCTGGGCGAGGCGTGCGGGATCGATCATGATCTGGATCTGTCGCCGCGAACCGCCAATGAGCTGAATCTCCGAGACCCCGGGTACGCTCGCGAGCTGCGGACGCACGTTGTCGAGGAGATAGTCGAGGGTCAGATCCATGTCGATGCCGCGCGGGTTGCCGTCCACGGGTCGCACGGAGAAAAAGATGAAGCCGTTGCTCGAGAAGGAGCTCGCGAAGATCTGCGGTTCGTCGACGTCTTCCGGGTAGGACGGCACCTGACTGAGCGCGTTGCTCACGCGGATCATCATCTCGGTGATATCGGTACCGAGGGGAAACTCCAGCTCGATCTCTGCCGAACCCGTGGTCGCTGTGGCGATGATCCGGGTCAGGTTGGGCAGGTTGCGCAGGTAATCCTCCTGCTCGATGAGGATCTCCTTCTCAACGTCCTGCGGCGTGGCACCGGGCCAGTTGGTACGCACGCTGATCACGCGTACGTCGAGATCGGGAATCATCTGCACCGGTATGCGCAGTGCAGCGACGATGCCCATCACGCAGACAATCAGCGTGACCACGGTGGTCAGGATGCCGCTTCGAATCACGCGCTCGAACATGTCAGTCGCTCCTCACCACGCGCACCGGCTGGTCGTCGCGAAGCGCCTCGTTGCCGACGACCACGACGCGCTCGCCTGGGCTCACGCCGCTGCGCAGTTCGATGCGACCGTCGAAGGCGAGCCCGGTCTGCACGAGTCGCCGCACGGAACGCTCGAGGCCGTCCTGCGTCTCGACCACCCAGACCACGCTGCGACCGTCGGAGTAGCGCAGCACGGCATCGCGCGGCACGGTAACGCCTCGGCGCCCCGTGTCGAGCGCCATTCTCGCGATCACCGATACGCCGGGAATCATCGCCGCGTGCGCGGCATCGGCGCGAGCACGGACAAGAAACGTGCGCGCCGTGGGATCCGTAACGGGAACCGTTGCGGCCACATGCGCCGGGATCACCACCCCGCTCGAGAAGCTGAGGTTGAGCGGCTGCCCGCGATCAATGCGGCCGAGAAAACTTTCCGACACCTGCAGGTCCACGGTGACCTGCTCCGTCGAAACAAGCGCAAGTACGTTCGAACCGGGCGTTACCCATTCGCCGAGATCGGTGGAGCGGGCACTGATCACGCCGCTGAAGGGTGCGCGCAGCGTGTGGCGCTCGAGCGTGGCGCGGCTCAGCCCGGCGACCGCGGAGGCGCGCGCGAATTCGGCCTCGTCCTCGATCACCTCGGATTCAAGATCGCGTACGGCGGTTTCGGCGATGGTCTGCTTCTTCACGAGTTCGCGCGCCTCAGAGAGGCGCCGGCGGGCGTCGGCTGCCGCCTGCTTCGCGCGTCGTGCCGCCGACTCATCGCTGGCGACCTGGAAGCGCGCGAGTTCATCGTCGAGGCGCAGGAGCACGTCGCCGGCCTCAACCTCGTCGCCGGCATCAACGAGCAGTTCGGCAACGAGCCCCGCGGTTGCCGGGGACAGGGACGAGGCCCGCAGCGCGGATACGCTGCCCGCGAACTCGAGCTCTTCGAGAACGGGGATTTCCTCGGCTGCGGCAACGCGCACGGGCGCCGTGAGCCGTTCCTGGGCAACACTCGGGGACAGATGGCCAAGGGCAAGGAACGCGAGCAGGACAGCGGTCCACTTCATGGGAACAAGCGGCCTGTATTGTCGGGGGAGCGCGGAGTCTACAATCAGTCCGTCATCCTGTGGAAGCCAGTCCGACAACCGTGCCAGACCCTGCCATACCCCGCTACGCGACACTGTACGACCTCGCCTGCCAGCGCAAAGGCGGCGAAGACGCCGTGGAAGCCCTGTTGCCGAAGGGCACCAGCGCGCGTCGGCTCAAACAGCAGCCGTCGGACCGGTATCTTGCGGAGTTCACGCGCAAGGTTTTCCAGTCCGGCTTTGTCTGGCGTGTGGTCGACCAGAAGTGGGACGGCTTCGAGGAGGTGTTCTGGAACTTCGACATCGAAAAACTTTTGATGATGCCGGATGACATGTTGGAGCGGAAAGCGCAGGACCCGAAGATCATCCGTAACTTCTCCAAGGTGAGAACGGTGCGTGACAACGCGATCATGATTGACGATACGCAGCGTCGCGAGGAAAAGACTTTCGGCGAATTCGTTGCTGCCTGGCCGTCCGAAGACGTGGTCAGCCTGTGGATCTACCTGAAGAAACGCGGCAGCCGCCTCGGCGGGAACACGGGCCCCTTTGCCCTGCGTGCCCTTGGCGTGGATACCTTCCTGCTGACGCAGGACGTGGAGGGCTTTTTGCGTCAGCACGGCATCATCGAAGGCGGCGTGGGCAGCCGTAAATCGCTGCTCGCGGCGCAGAATTTCTTCAATGGGCTGCGTGAAGAATCGGGGCGCACGCTCGCGGAACTCAGCAGGATTGTATCCTTCGGCTTCGGTGCCAATCGCGTCGGCGTAAGCCCCGTCTGACAAATCCACGCGCACAGGAGAAACGGTTCATGAACAGGCAACGCAAGGACGCACGGACCTTACGCACCCCGTTGGCATCGGAAACGCTGCTCGCGGAAAAAAGCAGATGCGAGCGCAGCGCACCGCATCACCGCCCATCTCGCTTGCGAGGCCTGGCGCACCGGGCCCTGCTTCGGTCACTGGCAGGCCTTGCGTTATTCCTCAACGGCGCTGCGGCGCAGCCCATGGACGCCCCGGCAGCGGAAAATGCGCCAACGATCGTCGAACTGCCGGCGGCTAGCGACGGCGAGACACGGCCGCTCGAGCTGACCTACTTCGGCGCCGCCGGCTGGCGGATAAAGGACGACAAAACGGTAATCCTCGTCGACCCCTGGCCCTCGCGCATCAAGTACGGTGGCGGTGGCCATCCCGACGATGATCGCCCGGCCTACGCTCGCGACGACGTCGCTCCCGTCGACGAGGCGCTTATCGACAGGCTGATTCCAGAAGCCGATTTCATCCTGATGCAGCACGGCCACTTCGACCATCTCGGCGACGTGCCCTACATTGCGAAAAAGACCGGCGCCAGCGTTGTCGGCACGGAAACGGTGATCATGATCCTGCGCGCCTACGGCGTGCCCGAAGAGCAGCTGTATGCGGTGCAGGGCGGCGAGGACTATCAGTTCGAAGGCTTCAGCGTACGCGTGGTCCCGGGACTGCATTCAGCGCTAGGCGACAAGCACTACCACGACTCGCGGCGCTACGATCGCAGCACCGAGCTCGAGGCCCCGCTGCGGATCGAACAGTTCATCGAAGGCGGCGCGCTCAGCTTTCTGGTACGTGTCGGAGGGCGCCGCATACTCACCATGGGCTCGATGAACTTCATCGAGCGTGAGTTCGAGGGCCTTGAACCGGACATACTGCTGGCCGGCATCAATGGCTCACGCCTCGGCCTCTACGACTACGACCGGCGCCTGCTCGAATCCACGGGTCTCCCGCCGCTGGTGCTGCCCACGCACTGGGACAATTTCCGCCTGCCCTACGGGTTTTCGCAGCAGGCAAACGTTGAGCGCAACCTGATCCCGTTCATTGAAGCCGCCGGCCGCATCTCGCCCGCTTCACAGGTGGTGATCCCGATACATCTGCGGCCGATCACGATCCGCTAGGCGAGCATCCGGCGGGCTCGCATGGATAAGCCAGCACAGTGGCTCAAAAAGCGATCTCAAATCGCGCTTTTTGCGTAACGAACAGCCTGTTCTGTCCGGTTCCGAGCCATGTCAGCGCCCATCATCCACGACCAGCCACCCGCAGCGCCCGCGCCACAGCCAGTCCGCTTTCCCGATCTGCGCGGTGAATGGCGCATCGCCCGTGAAGCGGCGCGCCTCGCGCTGCGCGCGCCGCAGCTGTTGAGCGCGCCGGGGGGCGACGGTCGTTCCGTGCTGCTGATACCCGGCTGGCAGGCCCCCGAGGCCAGCATGGCGCCGCTGCGTCGGCTGCTGAAGTTCAAGGGCTACGACGCCCGCCACTGGGGCGAGGGAATCAACCGCGGAAACGTGGAAGCCTACGTCGACAAGCTGGCGCCGCGTGTGGAAGCCCTCGCGAAACAGGCTGGGAAGCCCGTGGGCCTCGTCGGCTGGAGCCTCGGTGGCGTCATCGCACGGGAAATAGCGCGTAGCGTGCCCGCAGCGGTGCACACCGTAGTGACCTACGGCAGCCCCGTCGTCGGCGGCCCCAGCTACACGGTGGCCTCGCGAAGCTATTCCGCCGCTGATCGCGAGCGAATCAATGCCGCTATCGCTGAACGCGAGCGCCGACTGCCCATCCGTACGCCCATAGCAGCGGTGTTCTCACGACGCGACAGCATCGTCTCCTGGCCCGCCTGCATAGACCGCATCAATCCTTCGGTGACGCACTACGAGGTCGACGCCACGCACTTCTCCATGGGCCTCGATCCGTCGGTCTGGCGCGTGGTCCTCGATCAACTCGCGAAAGGCACACCGGGTGAGAGTGGTGCCGCCGCGCGGACCTCAGGAAGCAGACGCAGGGCTCCCGCCGGCGCGCAGTCATGAGCAGACTGTCGATCCTCGATCTGAGCTTTCTCGTCGCCGAACGGCGAAATACGCCCATGCACGTGGGCGGCCTCAACCTGTTCCAGCTGCCGAAGGGGGCCAACCGCGACGAGTTCCTGCGAGAACTGCTGGGCAGCCTGCGCAGCAGCGAGCCGCTGCAGCGGCCCTTCTGCGACCGGCTGCAGACCGGCGTGATGGGCTCGCTGGCGGGCGCGCACTGGGTCCACGACGACGAACTCGACCTCGAATACCATGTGCGCCACTCGGCGCTGCCGTCGCCGGGTCGATACCGGGAGCTCTTCGCGCTGGTGTCGAGGCTGCACGGCACGCTGCTCGACCGCTCGCGCCCGCTGTGGGAGATGCACCTGATTGAGGGCGTCAATCGTCGCGAATTCGCGCTCTACAGCAAATACCATCACGCAGTGATTGACGGCGTGCGCGGCGTACACCTCGTACGCAGCATGTTCAGCACCAGTCCCGAAGAGATCCGCGATCATTCGCCGCTGAGCGTCACGGCCCAGCGGCGCTACGAGTCCTTACTCAGCGACCACGGCATGCGCATCAAGGCGCCGCCGGAGATTAATCGCGGCGTCGTTGAACGCTTCAAGGCCCAGCTCGATCTCGCCGGCGACATCTACAGTCGAACGCGCAAGCAGCTTTCGGCAGTCAGCCAGGCGGGTATACGCGAGACGCTGATGCCCTGGAGCATGACCCCACGCTCGGCGCTCAATGCGCCTATCGACGGATCGAGGCGATTCGTGGCCCAGTCCTTCGACGTGCAGCGCTTCCTCGCCGTGAAAAAGCACTTCGGCTGTACGCTGAACGACGCCGTGCTGGCGGCCTGTTCCGGCGCCCTCGTGCGCTACCTCGAGCATCACGCCGAGCTCCCGGAAAAGCCGCTGCGTGCGCTCGTGCCGATCTCCCTGCGGAAACCCGGTGACCTGGAGTCCGCCAACGCGGTCGGCGGAATCATCGCCAACCTGGCTACGGATATCAGGGACCCCGCACAGCGCCTCGCGAAAATCTCCGAATCGATGCGCCACGGCAAGGCGATCTACGACGACATGAGTGCCGCAGAGGCAGCCGCGCTCTTCGCGCTGATGCAATCGCAGAACTTCATTCTCAGCGCACTGCAGCTCACACGGCGTCTGCCGGCGATCAGTACGACGATTTCGAACGTGCCCGGCCCGCGCGAGCAGATGTTCTGGAACGGCGCGCCAATGACCGGCTACTACCCCGCCTCAATCGTCCTTGACGGCTTCGCGCTCAATATCACGCTGATCAGCTACTACAAGACGCTGGACTTCGGGATCACGGCCTGCCGCAGAAGCGTGCCGCAGGCGCAACGGCTCATCGAGTACCTCGAAGAAGCGCTTCAGGAACTCGAAGTCGTGGCCGGACTGCGCGGAGGAGACAGCCATACGCGTCGCCGCACGCCGGCCAGACCCAAGACACGGCGCAAACAGGCGGCCTGAAACAGCGCGCGAGCGGCCACGAAAGCAGCCTCAATCGCGCTATGCTGCGCAGGTCTTGGGCAATGGACTGCAGGCGTGACCGACGAAGGCGTCATCCAGTTTCGCTATGAGCTTGAGAGTGGCGACAGTGGAATCGCGTCGCTCGCCTTCGCCGAACTCGCCTCCTGGCGCTCGATCCTGCGCGACCTCGACCTGATCGGCGAGCACCCGGAGCGCTACGGAGGCTACGGCTACGGCAACCTCAGCGTTCGCTGCGATCAACAAAGCGCCGAGGATGGCTTCGTGATAACGGCCAGCCAGACCAGCGGCAGCGAGCGCCTTGAGCGCGAGCACCTGGTGCGCGTCTGCAGCACGCGCTTCGACGAATTCCGCGTCGAGGCCGTGGGCACGCTGCCCCCCTCTTCCGAAGCGCTGACGCACGCGATGCTCTACGCCGCCGACGACGCCGTGGGCGCCGTTTTTCACGTGCACAGCAGCGTGATCTGGCGACAGCGCGAGGCGCTGGCGCTAGCGACAACGGCGCCCGACGTGGCCTACGGTTCTCCGGCGATGGCCGCAGCGGTGGCGGATCTTCTTCGCAGTTTTGCGCAGCGACCACTGCTGTTCGCCACGGCCGGTCACGAAGACGGCATCTTTGCCGTCGGCACCGGGGCCGGCGACTGCGGTGCGCTGCTTGTCAGCAGCCTCGCCGAGGCGCGAGCGCTCGCTCATCCGGGCAGCAGCAGGCCCGGGGAGGAATGCCCGTGAGCCCGGACTCGGTTGCCTCAACGCGCGATGACCTGCAACTGCCCGACACGCTGCGCTGGGATGGCGAGCGCCTGACAATCCTCGATCAGCGCCTCCTTCCGGCGCGCTGCGAGTATCTCGTGCTCGAGTCCCTAGACGACGCCTGGCAGGCTATTCACACGCTGGCCGTGCGCGGAGCACCGGCGATCGGGATCGCCGCCGCATATGCCCTGGCGCAGTCGATGCTTGGTCACGACGGTTCGGCCGCAGAATTTACCGCGCAGCTGCAGCGCAACGCAGCCCGGCTCAAGGCGGCGCGACCGACCGCCGTCAATCTGGCCTGGGCCGTCGATCGCCTGGTGGACGCGTATGGGGACAGCGCGGACCCGGCACGGCTCGAAGCCGAGGCCACGCGTATCCACGCGGAGGACCTCGAGGCCTGTGAAGCCATCGGACGCCACGGTGCGCCGCTCATCGCAGCGGGAAGTGGGGTACTCACGCACTGCAACGCAGGATCGCTGGCCGTATCCCGCCTCGGGACCGCCACCGCCCCCATGTATCAACGCCATAGGGAGGGCCTGTCCTTTCGCGTCTATGCCTGCGAAACGCGGCCGCTGTATCAGGGCGCGCGGCTCACGGCCTGGGAACTCGATAAAGCCGGGATCGACGTTACGCTGATCTGCGACAACATGGCGGCGACGACGATGGCCGCCGGAAAAGTCGATCTGGTCCTTGTCGGCACCGATCGCGTGACCGCGAATGGCGACGTGGTGAACAAGATCGGTACGCTCGGGCTGGCGGTACTTTGCCGTCACTTCGCCATTCCCTTCTATGTCGCCTGCCCCCTGTCGACGCTGGACCTCGCAACGCCCTCGGGCGCCGAGGTGCCGATCGAAGAGCGCTCTGCGCAGGAGGTCCGCGGCGAGCATGCAGCGCAGGTGCCCGTGTTCAACCCGGCTTTTGACGTCACACCGGCGGAGCTCGTCAGCGGCATCGTTACGGAGCGCGGCATCTTTTCGCCGGGCGAGCTCGCCGCGGCTATGCGCTCCTGAGCGCGCGACGCTGGCGCTGCCCGGCGCGCAGCGCGTCGACGCTGAACACGAGCACCGCGGCCCAGATAAAGGCAAAGCAGAACACGCGCGCAGCCCCCAGCTCCTCACCGAAATACACGGCGGTGATGAACTGCAGCGTCGGCGCCAGAAACTGCATGAAGCCAATGGTCGTGAGGAAAAGGCGTCGGGTGGCGATGGCAAAGAGCAGCAGTGGCACCACGGTCACCGGCCCCGCCAGCATCAGCAGCGCTTGCGTGGAGCCCCCCGCACCGGGGAACGCGGCCTGCTGCGTCAGCATCAGCCACAGCAGCGCGCCGGCGGCAATGGGAAACAGCAGAACCGTCTCCACGAACAAGCCAGGCATGGCTCCGATCGGCACCTGCTTGCGAATCACGCCGTAGGCGGTGAACGAGGCCGCGAGCGACAGCGACACCCACGGCACCACGCCACCCTGGAGGATCAGAACCAGAACGCCGATCGACGCCAGCAGCACGGCAAGCATCTGCAGTCGGCGCAGGCGCTCATGAAACAGCACGACGCCGACCAGTACATAGATCAGCGGGTTGATGTAGTAGCCGAGGCTGGTCTCGAAGATGCGCTCGTTGACCACGGCCCAGATGTAGATGAACCAGTTCCAGGTGATGCACAGCGCCGACAGCATCAGCCAGCGCAGGTTGCGAAGGTCGCGAAGCGCATCGCGCAGTTCGCGCCACTGCCCGCGCACGCTGAGAATCAGAGCTCCGAAAGGAACCGCCCAGATGATCCGGTGGAGCAGCACTTCGCCGGCCGCCACCTCCTCGACCAGCTTGAAGTACACGGGAAACACGCCCCAGAGCACGTAGGCGCCGAGACCACAGAGCACGCCATCACGCGTGTCGGTGCTGCGCGGCGCCGATTCAGCCAAAACGTGCCCCGACCGGCGCAGACGCTGCGGTGAACAGGCCGACAACGGGCGGCGGCGCCCGATGCCGGCCTGTTATGCGAGGGGGAAAAATGCCGCGATGGATCAAGGAGGCGCTGCCGACCACTGAGGGTCACGCAGCATAGCCCAGCTGCCATCAGGGGTCATTTCCCCGTGAGCGAGGGCCGTCCGGTACGATCAGCCACGCGGTTCGACGCCGAGGCGCTGGAGATTGTCGCTCGCCGGAACAAGCCCGCCATCCAGCTCGAGCGCCCGGCTGAAACTGCTGCGCGCCGCCGGCAGATCACCGTGCGCCGCCTTCAGTACGCCGAGATTGGTCAGCGCCAGCGCCATGTCCCTGCGCGTCGCGGCATTCTCCGAAAGCGCCAGCGCCCGCTTGCACGCCGTATCGGCCCTCGCCAGGTCGCCGCTGAGGGCGTAAGCCACGCAGAGATTGGTGCTCGTTTCGAAATCTGTGCGCTGCTCGCTCAGGCGATCGATCACGCGGCCGTAATCGCCCGCCAGCAGCGCTCGCCCCTGAGCGCGGTCGACGACCGCCGCCATCCGCCACGACGCCGCGCGCTCGGCGGCCGCGGCCGGAACCGTCGTTGCCAGCACTGCACCTGCACCCATCACGACGCCGAGAACGACGCCCATCCTGTTCCGCTTCAACATGAATCCACTCCTTTCATTGGTCTGTGTGCCCGACCACCTCATGAGCAATCGGATCGAGGCCACTCTAGAAAGGCGCGTACCAGGCTACAAACGAAAAAAAATCGATGCTGAGTTGAGAAAAGTTTCGGTCACGCTGAGCAGCGGCAGTCAGGGGGCCGGAGAGGCAGTGCTCTCCTGAAAGGTTTTCACCACCCAGGCGCGCAGCGCCTGCACCTCGGGCAACAGCGCTTTTGTCTCGGGATAAACGAAGTAATAGGTCTCGGGCATGTCAGCGGTTTCCTCGTACATGGGCACGAGCGCGCCGTACTTGAACCAGTTGTCACTCATCGGCACGGGCACCAGCGCCGCACCGACGCCGCGCTCCGCGGCTCGCGCTACAGCGATCATCGAATCGAGACGCACCACGGAGGTGGCCTCGGGCAGTTCGATACCCGTGGACCGGGACCAGATTTTCCAGGCTTCGGGTCGCGTGGTGTGCACGAGGACCGGAAAAGGCTTGAAGGCCGCCCCGGGGCCCGTGCGATAGCGCTTGAGGAAATCCGGCGAGCAGGCCGGTTTCAGACGCAGGGGAAAAAGCGCATCGGCATGCAGCTTCGCGGGTCGCTGCCGGAACAGGCGCAGCGATGCATCGGCGCTCGCAGGATGACGCTCCGCCGTCTCGTCGCTCGTGTCCACAAAAATCTCGATGCCCGGATTCTGCGCCGTGAAACCTTCGAGGCGCGGCACAAAGCACTCGCTGGCGAAGAATGGCTGCACCGAGACGCGGAGCTGGCGGGCGGCAACGCCGCTGACCACATCGGCGATGATCGCATCGATTCGAGCGATCTCGGGCTCGAGCTCGCGGTAGAGACGCTGTCCGCGATCCGTGAGGCGCAGCGAGCGGCGCTCACGCTCGAAGAGCGCCACGCCGAGCTCATCCTCGAGGCTCTTCACCTGGTGCGACACCGCGGACGCGGTAACCGAAAGCTCCTCGGCGGCAAGCTTGTAGCTGCAGTACTTCGCAGCCGTGCAGAAAATGCGCAGACCGCGAAGCGAGGTTTTCCTGGGACTCAGTTTCATCGGAGGCGATTGTCGCAGGTCCGAAGGCCCGATGCGCGATTCGCTCGCGTGCGGCGGCCTATAGCCCGAAGGCGGAGCCGCATCTTTGCCTGGGGGCAGCCGCAACGGCGAAGGGCCCGTCGCTGCGGCGCGGTATTTCCCCGCGAGGCTCAGAGCCTGGCGACCGCCGCGGCACTGGCCGTGGCAGCGTCATCCCCCGTACGACCCTGATCGCTGCCAATGATCCGCACCCGCGTACCCGAGCCGGCACGGCTCAGGGAGGATACGACCACCGGCTCGCCCTCGGCGAGGGCGTCGGTGCGCAGGAGCAGGCTCATTCCGCCGTCTGCATCCTCGCGCACGCCCACGCGCTCGACCTCGACCGCCCTGAGTCGTCCGTCATGCACCGTATACACCGTGCGATCGGCATAGACACCCTGCAGTGGCACTTCCAGCACATGGTCCTGCGGCGGCAGCGTGATCTTTACGCTAACGGCGCGGCCGAGGGCAAGGCGACTGTCCTGCGGCGCGGCGAAGAGCACGTCGGTCCCGGCACGACCGGCGCGCACGCGGGCACCGATTTCGAGAAGGTCGAGCTCGACCCACTCATCGGCGACGCGGGCGCGGGCCAGCACCTTTGCCTGCGCGTCCTGCGCCGCACGCAGCTGGTGCGCATCGTTCTCGGAGAGGGAAACGCGGACCTGCTGGCTCTGCGCATCAAAGAGCGTCATCACCGTCTGTCCGCCGTCAATGCGTGCGCCGATGGCCGCCTTGATATCGATAATCGTGCCGTCGAAGGGCGCAAGCAGCGTCAGGCGCTCAAGATTCAGCTTTGCTTCCTCCCAATCGGCTTCCGCACGCATGACCCGCGCCTCGACAGACGCGCGCTGGGCGTCGTGGCTGGCCAGAAGCATCTCCTGCTGCGTCAGTGCCATTTCCATTTCCAGGCGCTGCTGTTCGAGAGCGTCAAAGTCCGTGGCCGAGACCTGCCCCTGGCTGAAGAGCGTGCGGAAGCGCTCCTGCTTGCGGACCGTCAGCTCGAAGAGGCGACGCTGATTTGCCGCGTTCTTGACCTCTGCCGCCTGCTGCGCAAGCACCCGATCGCGCTCGCCCTGGGCTTCCGACAGCGCGGCCTGCGCCCGCTGCACAGCGAGCTGCGCGTCGCGATCGTCCAGCCTCAGCAGCACATCACCGGCCCCAACGGTCTGACCCTCGCGAACCCGGACGTCGCTGACATAGGCGAGCGTCGATGCGCGAAGATCGGTGGTATTCGGGTTCTCCACGCGTCCGAAGACATGGATTTCCGGGGCGAGGCTGACGAACTCGGCGGCCCTGGCAACCACCGGCAGCGCATCGGGCGTGCTGTCGACTTCGACATCCGGATCGGAGAAAGCGCTCAGGCCGAGTATGGCCACGGCGAGCCCCGCGACGAGGGCGAGGCTCATGCGCGCCGACGTGGACAGCGCGCGCAGGTAGCGGCCCGGAAGGCTGGCCCGGAGCCCGCGGCGCAGCAGGCGCAAGGGGGACAGAATGACAGCAGGGAGGGATTTCATGAGGGCTGTGCTCCGGAAGCAGGAATTTTCAGGGCCTCGGCGCGATCGCGAAGATCGAGCCAGCGTTGCGTGCAGGTCTCAAGCGCCGACAGGATCGCCGGGATGACAAGGAGGATAAGCAGCGTGCCGTAAAGCATGCCGAAGCAGATCACCACGGCGAGCGGAATAAAGGCGGCACCCATCAGCGAGCTCTCGAGCATCATCGGCACGAGGCCCAGCCCCGTGGTCAAGGATGTAAGCACGACGGGGCGCAGGCGCTGGCGAACGGCTTCCACGATCGCCTCATCGGCACCGAGACCGGCGAGGCGATGGTCGCGATAGGAGGTCACCAGGATGATTGAATCGTTAACGATCACTCCGGTGAGCGTGAAGATGCCCAGAAAGGCCAGCGGCGTGATGTTGAAGCCCATCATCCACAGACCGAGCAGCGCTCCGGTGATGCCGAAGGGAATCGCGAACATGATCGCCAGGGGCCAGGCCAGCGAGTGCAGGATCGCGGCGAGGATGATGTAGATCAGCGCGAGGGTGATCAGGAAGCCGACAAACATCTCCTTCAGGAGCTGGCTCTGCTGGTTCGACCAGAAGCCCTTGCCCGAACTCACGCCCCATTTCTGCGCAATAGCGGGGATCACGTCGGCCTCGAGCTCCTTGATCACCGCATCGGAGGTGGTGACAGCCTTGTCGGGGTAGGCACGCACCGCCACGGTCTGCACGCCGTCCACGTGGTTGATCTTGTCGATGCCGCGTCGAGTCTCGATCCTGGCGACGGTCGACAGGGGCATCAGCTCACCGCTGGGAGCCACCACGGGCAGTCGCGCCAGGGTGGTCAGGCGATGACGATCCTCCCGCGGCAGCGATACACGCACCTCCAGCTCCGCATCGCCTTCGGTGAATAACTGCACGCGTTCACCTTCGAAGGCCGTGCGCACCTGGCGACCGACTTCGGAAGCCGTCAGCCCGAGGGCGCGGCCTTCCGGAGTCAGGCGGAATACCCACTGATCGCGTCCATAGGGCAGATCGTCGTGCACGTTGTTCACACCGGGCATCGTTCGCATTACCGCGGCGAGCTCATCGGCCGCGCCCTTGAGCGCATCGACGTCGGGACCGCGGAACTGCAGCTCTATCTCCGGCCAGGGCTGGTCCCCCTGCTCGATCTGTAGTTGCTCGACGAGCGCAGACTCGGCGACCGAGGACTGCCAGTAATCGAGAAACTCGGCGAGGCTGACGTCGCGGCTCTCCGGTGACGACAGCTCCACGATGACGCTGGCGAACTCGGGACCGTCGCGACGGTCGCGCGCGATCGTGGCGCCGTTCACCTGCACCCACTTCGCGACAATGTTGCCGCCGCCAAAGTGCGCATCCGCCTCCTCCACCTTACGGTCGAGCCCTTCGAGGTAAGCCATGCGGTCCGCTTCCGAAGCATCGGAGGTGAACTGCACGTTGGCTTCGGCGAATTCGAAATTAATGTTCATGTTCAGGTCGAACTTCACGTAGTTCATGGCCACGAGGCTGATCGCGAAAAAGAAGGTCGTGGTCGCCGCAGTAATCGCCACGCGACGATGCCCGAGACACCAGCGCAGCAACGGCAGCACGCGCTGTTCGCGGAAGTGCTCGAAGCCGCGGTCGAAGCGAAGGCGCGTCGGTGACGGAGCCTGCGAACGCTTCTGCATTCGACGGAAGGAGTGCTTGAGGTGCCCGGGCATGATCAGAAAGCACTCGACCAGCGAGGCCAGGATCACGCAGAGCATCAGGATGGGAATCTCGCGCGCATCATCGCTATTGACGATGACCAGCGGCACGAAGGCTGCCATGGTGGTCAGGCTCGAAGCGAGGATAGGAGCGAACATACGTCTCGCGCCGGTAATGGCCGCCTCTTCGGGATCGAGGCCGTTTTCGAACTGCCAGAGCGAGTGCTCCCCCACGACGATCGCATCGTCGACTACGATCCCCAGCGCCATGACCAGACCGATCATGGACAGGAAGTTCAGGGTCCCGCCGAGGCCATAGAAGATCAGCAGCGCACCGGCAAAGGACACGGGAATGCCCAGGGCCACCCACCCCGCGACGCGCAGATTGAGAAACAGGAACAGCATCGCCAGCACGAGACACAGACCGGAAAGACCGTTGCTCAGCACGAGCCCCATCGTGTCCGCGGCGAAACGCCAGGCCTCCAGAAATACGCGCGTTTCGATGCCACGCTCGGCAAGGCGGCCTTCGCTCTCGGCGCGCCAGCTCTTGACGATCTCGGCGGCGTCGAAGGTATCCATGGCATCGCCGCGGCGAATGCGCAGCTCTACGGCGGGCTTGCCGTCGATCAACGAATAGCGCTGATTCTCGATCGCGCGGCGATCGACGGCGGCCACGTCACCGAGCTGCGCGAGCTGATCACCTTCAAGGGAGGCGATCGGCAGCGTTTCGAAGCCGCGAACGCTGCGCTGCTGATCCATGGAGCGCAGCTGGCGGCGATCCTGCCCGGCACCGATCGTGCCCGCGGGCGTATTGCGGCTCAAGCGCGCGATCGACTGGGCGACATCGGCAATGCTCGCGTTCATTTCCACGAGCGTCAGGCCATCGATCTCGATGGCAATCTCTTCGCGCGGCAGGCCGCGGATTTCCACGACATCAGCACCGCGGGCACGCAGTTGCCGCTCGGCCTCGCGCGCCGCGGGCGCCAGTTCGGCGAAGCTGTCGGGGCCGGTCAGAAAGACGGCTGCGACCGTTTCGTACCAACGGTCGACCTTGACGCTGGGCGGCTCGAGCGCCACGGGCAGATCGCGCACCAGCGCAATGCGCTGCTTGATGCTGTCCACGGCGTCGTTGATTTCCGTATGACGGTCGAAGCGCAGCTGTATCCAGGCACCATCGTTGCGCGTCCAGGAGCGCATCAGCTCCATGCCTTCCGTGCCGCGAAGCTGGTACTCAACGGGGTTGGTGACCAGCTTCTCCATGTCCTCGGCCGAAGCGCCGGGCCAGACGAGCTCGACCATCGCCACGTTCCAGGTCTGCTCCGGATTCATCTGCACCTTGATCTTGATCGCGCCCCAGGCACCGGCGAGCAGCATGAGCACCATGAGCAGGTTCGCGGCCAGCCGATGACGGGCAAAACGTTCTATCCAGCTTGATCTGTCGGTATGCACGATCCGGGACCTGCGACGATGAGTGAGCAGCTGGCAACTTAGGGCCTGGCGCTAGCGGGCGCGAGGCCTTTGCGACGGACTGCCGATCTGGGACGATCAAGCGCAGGAGGCGCGCGCCGCGCGGGTCGGCGGCACACCCCGAGGGGGGCCGAACGCCGCTTCGGATGTTGAACTACCGGTATGCTTGCAGACCTTTTCACAGGGCAATAAGCCGATGTCGATGACAAGCAAGACACGCACTTCGGGCTTTCACCGCGCACTCGCAGGATGCCTCGCGCTGTTCACCTGTCTTGCCTTCGCGACGGTAGCGCAGCCCGATCGGACGGGCATCGCACCCGCGCAGACACTGGTGCACGAGGCGCCGAGCGACTTCAACCGCAGCGTCCTGGTCGTGGACCGCGGAGCCTTTCGATCCATGCGTTTCGGCAGTCTGCGCGGGGAGGACCAGAGCCGGATTCGACCCGGGTACCCGAAGCAGCTCCCGATGCCCTACCTGCAGAGCGCCGCCGTGGGACTTGCAGTACCCGAGAAGCTCTCAAGCGCGCTGGTCATCGGCCTCGGCGGCGGCGCCTTCCCCAGCTTTCTTCAGGCTGTTTTCCCCGACCTGCAGATCGACGCGGTGGAGATCGACCCCGTCGTCGCGCAGCTTGCCCGGAACTATTTCACGCTACAGGAGGGCCCGCGCCTGCGCGTCCACGTGATCGACGCCGTTGAGTTCGTGCAGCGCAAGAGCACAGCCTACGATTACATCCTGCTGGACGCCTACGATGCCGACGATCTGCCAGCGGCCCTTACGACCGGCGAATTTCTGGACGACGTAAAGGAACAGCTCGCAGGCAACGGCGTACTGGTGGTGAATATTGCGATCAGCAACGATTACCGCAGCCGCTGGCTAACGGAGCAGTTCACGGCGCGCTACGCACACTGCCTGCATCTTCGCAGCAGTCCCAGCCTCAACGATGTGCTGCTGCTGTCTGACGCGGCGATCCCGCGCCTCAGCGAATTGCGCGACACCGCAGCGCGGCTCGACACGGACGACGCCACGCGACGTGGCATGCGCAGGCACATTTCAGCGGCCGCCAGCTGTTCCTGAGTCGCGCCGCGGGACTGCGCATCGCGGCGGGCCTTCAATTCGCCGCGCCCTCGGGCATGAAAAACAGGTTCGCCGTTAGACGCCCGGTGGCAGGGTCCGCGCTGACATCGCGTCCCGGATCTATCAGGCCCGAATGGAGCAGATATCCCGGGTACAGCAGCAGGCGATTGGGGCGGTATTCGAGCGTTTCGATGAGTTCGAAGTGATCATCCGATCCCACGATATAGGCCGGCGGCGGTTCACCGTGGCTCTGAACATGCTGCTTCGCGGCGCGCACGAAATGCTCGTAGCGCTGCCGTGAGATGCTCTCGAAGCCCGTCGGGCGATGACGAAAGATGCCGGTGCCAGCGAAATCACCGCGATTGAGGAAATGCACCGTCGCAAAGTAGAAGGGGTCGTTGCTGTCGAAATGCGGCATGCGCTGCAGCAGATCGAGCGTCTGTGGGGAGCGCGCAACGAGGGAGAACAGCTGCTGCACGATTCTCAGGTCTCGCTCACCGAGCGGCCTGTACACCTCCGACACAATGCGCCGAAGTTCGGGCATCAGCGTCGCTGCGTACTCGGGTGGCAGCGGCGCGCGCACGCCGGGATAGGCCTGCACATGCTCGTGGGAAAAGCGCGCCTCGCGAGCCGCATGATCCACCAGGGCCTCGGGCGCCGCGAGGACGTCGTCCATGAGAACGACGGGGGTCTTCTCAGCACCCACGCTGCGGACCTCGATACGTCGCTGCGGGTTCAGCTCACAGGCAATCACGCGCTGATCCTTCGCGAGCCGCGCTGGCGACCACCGCCGTCATTCGCTCCAGTCTGCCGATGGCGATGAGCGTGCCTCGATCGCGCGCGGAGGTGGTGCCCGCCGGGCACAGTGCAGCCCGCACCTACTCGGGCATCTGCGGTGGATCGTCGTCGATGCGGGCAAGGGTACTGACCTCCGGAAGCGCTTCCAGCGCGCGCTCGAGACGCTGCGCGTGCGAGCGCTCCTCGCTGGCGAACACGGCGGCCACGCGGCGAACGGTCTCGTCTTCGTCACCCTCCGCGTAACGACGGTAGAAGCGCTCGGCAGCGTGTTCGTTGCCAAGGGCAAGCAACATCGCCTCGCGCAGCGTCATACGGTAGTGCAGCGTTTCGTAGCTCAGCGTTTCCGGAGCCTCGGCATCGGGCCATTCGAAGTCCCAGGGCGCGATCGATGGCAGCGCCCGCCCATCGGCAATCGCCGACACCTCGGCGAGGTGGTTTGCAGACTCCTCGGCCATGCGCGCAAAAAAGTCGGCAACCTCCAGGTTGTTATGCGTGCGCAGGGACTCTGCAAGCTCCGTGTAGCGCTCTCCCGCCTCGCGCTCGAGCTCCGTCGAGTGGGCAAGGAAATCGAGCAGCGCGGCATCGCTCATGGTTGGAAGGCTCCCTGCAGATCGGCGAATACGGACTCCGGATCGGCGGGCGAGGACGCGACCGGCTGTGCGAGCGCGGATTCGCGGCGATAGAGCACGCCGGTCTGAAACCCGTCCTCGGCAAAGAAGCGCGCCGCCGCTTCATCGGCGTTACCCAGGGGCTCATCGTCAAGCTCGCGGACCACGCTCTTCCAGTCGGTCTGCTCGGGACAGTAGGTGATGCACTGCGTGAGAACATGCAGAAAGCTGAAGCCGGGATAGGCAATCGCCTCGGCGATCAGCCGCGCGATCTGGTTCGGATTCCCCGAGTAGCCCCGGGCAATCCACGGCGCGCCGGCCGCAAGCGCGACCGCGGCGGGCTTGAAGGGACGAACGCCGGGACCGTGAGGAGTGAGCTTGCTGCGGTCCCAATCCAGCGGCGTGGTCGGCGAGGCCTGCCCCTTGGTCATGCCGTAGACCTCGTTATCCATGGCGATGTAGGTCAGGTCGATATTGCGGCGACACGCGTGCATGAAGTGATTGCCGCCGATGGAGAAGCCGTCACCGTCTCCGCCCAGGGCAATCACCGTGAGTTCGGGACGCGCCACCTTCAGGCCCTGGGCGACGGCGAGGCCGCGGCCGTGTACGCCGTGGAAACCGTAGCTGTCGACGTAGGCCGGCAGGCGCGAGGAGCAGCCGATGCCCGACACGAGCACCGTGTCGTCGCGCGAAAGACACGCCGCGGCGGCCGCCTTGGTGATCGCGTTCAGCACCGAATAGTGGCCGCAGCCGGGACACCAGATGGGCTTGACCCCACTCTTGTAGTCGCGCGGTTTCAGCACAATCGCGTCATTCATGACTGAGAATCTCCTCGATCTCGTGGCGGATACGCCGCGCAGTCAGCGGTACGGGGCCCGGCAGGGCCAGGCCGTGCACGGCGCCGGCCAGGGCCAGCTCGCCGCGAAGGTAGCGCAGCAGCTGGCCACCGTGATTGTGCTCCACGACGAAGAGACGCTCACAGCCATCGAGCGCCTCGGCAAGCGCAGCCACGGGAAGCGGAGCCAGCAGGCGCAGCGAGATCGCGCGACAGCTCGTGCCCGCCTCGGTCAGCTGCTGCGCCGCGAGCGCAACGGCGGCACTGGCTGATCCAAAACACAGCAGGCCGACGCTACCATCACCAATCACCTCGCCCCAGTCTGCCCCTGGATCCAGAAGCTCAAGCTTGCGCGCCCGTTTGTCGAGCTGAGCCTGATGGTCGGCGGCAGACGCGCTCGGCGTTCCGCGCTCGTTGTGCTCAAGCCCATCGGCGGTGAAGCGATGGTCCGCCTCACCGGGTGCTGCAAGCGGCGATAGCCCGCTCTCCGTGAGCGCGTAGCGCAGATAATCCTCCCCCGCCGCGACCGCTTCCAGCGGCGGCAATGCCGCTGCCTCACGCGGCCGCGACACGATCGCCGTCGACTGCCCGATGAACTGATCCGAGAGAATGATCGCCGCCGTCTGCAGACGCTGCGCCAGCTTCACGGCCCAGGACGCGGTGAACACGCAATCGGCCACCGACAGCGGGGCCAGCACCAGGTGCGGGGCATCGCCGTGCAGACCGTGCAGGGCGATATTGAGGTCGCTCTGCTCCGATTTGGTCGGGATGCCCGTGGAGGGGCCGCCACGCATCACGTTGAGAATCGTCACCGGCGTTTCGCTGGCCACGGCCAGTCCGATGCTCTCGGTCATCAGCGCCAGCCCCGGCCCCGAGGTCGCCGTGAACGAGGGCACCCCGCCGTAGGCACCACCGATGACCATGTTGATCGCCGCCAGTTCATCCTCGGCCTGCACCAGCGCGCCACCGAGCTGCTCGAGGGGGGCGGCGAGATACTCAAGAGCATCCGATGCCGGCGTGATCGGGTAAGCGGCGACAAAGCGAACGCCGGCCCTGAGCACTCCGTAACCCGCCCCCTGGTTACCGCTCAGGTACCAGCCGGGACTGTCGACGCAGCGCGGCGTCGGCAGCTCGATAGCCGGGGCAGCTTCAAAGCCAGCATCGATACAGGCAGTGGCGGCCTCGCGGTAGGCCTCGGCCTTGCCCGCAAGCCGGGCCACGGCGCGCTCGCGGACCGGACTTCGCTCGAGGCCGAGCAGTCCGGCGAGCATTCCCAGGGCCAGCATGTTGGCGCGTCCTCCGGGGTGCGCGCTGCGCGCGAGCTCGTCGATGGGGATTTCTATGACCCGCAGCTGGTCTGCCAACAGGCCCTGCGGCAAGCCCGCGGAGTCCTGACAGATTACCGTGGCCCGGGGTTTGAGCACGATCTCATCGCCGAAGCGCGAGAAGTTGTTCCAGTCCACGGCGAGCAGGAGGTCGTAGCCTTCGGCGGCCGTGTACTGCTCGTGATCGCAGAGCTTGAGCAGCGCCGCTGCTTCGCCGCCACGGATCTGCGGACCGAAAGCCTTGCGCAACAGCCCGCGCCCTCCCGCCGCGGCCCAGGAACGCAGTAGTAGCTCCCCCACGGAGATGACGCCGGCACCACCGGCGCCGGTGATGGCAATGGACAGTTCCTGAACAGCCATGCGATGGCCCCGCCGATTCCGAAGAGCCGAGTCTACCGCCCGGAGCTGAGCGCGCAATGCGGCTTGCACGGTCCGGCAACGCTTTCACCGGCTGGCTTCTGCTAGCATTGCTCCTGTGTCCCCTACCAGTATTCGGGCAGTGCCCCGATTCCGCCCTGCCCTGCGCCGCCTCGTCCATGTTCTGCCTCGTCTGCTGCTGCTGGCGGGTCTTTTCGTCGCACCGGCGCACAGCGCCGGAGAGCGACTTCGCGTGGAGATCCTCGGCGCCAGCGACGAACTGCTCGCCAACATCAATGCCCACCTGCGCATCGTCGCCGCACAGGACCGCCGGAGCGACGATAGCGCGCCGGCGCTCACGGAGAGCGCCATCCGCCGCCTGCACCGGGCCGCGCCCGATGAGATTGCCGAAGCCCTTCGTCCCTTCGGCTACTACGAGCCGGTCGTCGAGGCCAGTCTGCAGCGGGAACCCACGCGTGGCGGCGAAAACCTGTGGCGGGCGCGCTACGGTGTCGACCCCGGCCCCGCGACGAAGCTGCGCCGCGTCGAACTTGCCCTCGAGGGCGCCGGAAAGGACGAACCGGTCCTGCGTCGCCTGATCGCGAACGCCGGCCTCGCGCCCGGCCAGATCCTCAGACACCCGGCCTACGATCAACTCAAGGAGGGCCTGCTCAACGACGCGTACGCCCTGGGGTACCTCGATGTCCGCTTCAGCCGAAGCCGCATGGACGTCTACCCCGACGAGCGCGTCGCCGACCTTGCCCTGGTGCTGGACACGGGCCCGCGCTTCTACTTCGGCGACATCACCATCGAACAGGACATCCTCTCAGAAACCTTCATCCGGAACTTTGTGGCGATTGAGGCAGGCGAGCCTTTCGAGCCCCGGCGACTGACCACCCTGCAGCTGGCGCTGACCGACAGCCCCTACTTCTCGCAGGTGGAGGTGAATGTCGGCCGCGAGCAGGCGCGCGAACAGCGCGTACCGGTGCGCGTAGCGGCAAGCCCGTCGCGGCCGCAGCGCTACGAGACCAGCATCGGCTACGGCACGGATACGGGTCCTCGCGGCGGGGCCGGTGTCTTGTGGCGGCGTGTCAACGAAAGCGGACACCAGTTCCGCCTCGATACGCGACTGTCGGCAATCCAGGCCTCGCTCGCATCGCAGTACAAGATTCCCATCGGCGACGTGCGCAGCGAGTACCTCGACTTTACGGCAGACGCATCGCGGCGCCGCATCAACGACGTCGACGCCACCAGCTACGAAATCGGAAGCAGCCTGAACCAGAATCGCTGGGGCGGAATGCGGCGGTCCTCGCTCGCGCTGCGTCGCGAAGTCTGGGCCTTCGGCGAGGAACCGACGCAGTCAGCCACGCTGCTCACACCGGGGCTCGAGTACTCCTATATCAATGCCGACGATCCCCTGTTCACGCGCAGCGGGTTCAGCGCCGAAGTGGCTTTGACCGGCGCCGCCGAACAGGTCCTCTCCGAGGTTTCCTTCCTGCAGGCCCGCCTCGCCGCCCGCTACATTCGCCCCCTCGGCGAACGCTCACGCCTGCTCCTGCGCGGCGAGTACGGCGCCACCGCCAGCGATGACTTCGACCGCCTGCCGCCCTCGCAGCGCTTCTTCAACGGCGGCGCCCAGAACGTCCGCGGCTACGGATTTCAGGACCTGAGCCCGCGCGATGAGCTCGGCAACCGGGTTGGCGGCGCCTATCTCGGCACCGCCAGCATCGAGATTGACCGGCTGGTGTACGGTGACTTCGGCCTTGCGCTCTTCGCCGATGCCGGCAACGCGTCCGACAACGCCGACATCGACTGGAAGTCCGCCGCGGGGATCGGACTGCGCTACCGAACGCCCGTGGGCATGTTCCGTCTGGATTTCGCCCACCCCTTCGACGATCCAAATTCATCCTTCGCCTTTCACATCAGCTTCGGTCCTGACCTGCAGTGATGCGTCGGGTCTTCCTGCTTGCCGGTCTGGGCCTTGGCGCAACGCTGTTGTCGGCGCTGCTCCTGATCGTCGCCGCACTGGGCACGCAGAGCGGCGGGCGACTGCTGTGGAAGCTGGTCGAGGGGCGTGTCGCGGGCCTGGGCGTGGAGAGCTTCGAGGGCCGCCTCGGCGGCGCCCTGTCGCTGCGCGGTCTGCGGCTGGAAACGCCAGCCCTGCAGCTGCGCGTAGGCTCGCTCTCGCTGCGCTGGTCGCCGGCGCGTCTGCTCGCCGGCGAATTCCTGCTCGAGGCGCTCGAGATCAGCGAGGTGAGTTACACGCAGCTCGAAGCGCCCGATCCGGCGCCGCCGGACAGCGACGAAGCCTTCGCCCTGCCCGAGCGTGTGTCCCTTCCCCTGGCCATCGTGGTGCGCGACGTCCGCCTGGAGTCTCTCGCCTATCGCAGCGCACCCGATGCGGATCCCCTGCGCGTGGATAGCGCCGCGCTCGAGGGCAGCTTCATCGACTCCACGTTGAGCATCGGGACGCTGGCAGTCAGTGGCCCGTTGTTCAGCGTCGACGCCAGGGGCCGTACGCAAACCGAAGGCGAGTATGCGCTGAACCTTGCGCTCGACTGGATCGCTTCGCTGCCGGACCTGCCGCCGCTCCGCGGCCAACTGACCGCCGATGGACAGCTCTCGGACCTGCGCTTCGCGCAGCAGGTCGCGCTCGAGGGCGGCGCGGCACTGAATCTTGTCGGGCAAGCGGATCTTCTCGCACCGCAACCCGCCTTTGATCTCAGCGGCGACTGGCAGGCGCTCGGCTGGCCGCTGAGCGGTGATACCCAGGTCTACAGCCGCGAGGGAAGCCTGCAGCTCAGTGGCAATATCGATGACTATCGCGCGTCGATCAGCGCCGCGCTGGCGGCAACGGGCTACACCGACGCCACCTTGTCCTTCGAGGGTCAGGGCGATCGATCGGCCTTCACTATCCGGGCGCTGGACCTGCGGGCGCTCGAGGGGCAGCTGTCCGCCCGGGGTAAGCTGCGGTGGCGTCCGCAGCTGCGCGGTGAAATCTCCGCCGAGGGATCGGGGCTGAATCCGGCCGTGCTGGCGCCGGATTTTCCTGGAAGCCTGAATCTTGCCCTCGGCGCCACCGCAGGCGTGAGCGATGGCCGCGTCGAAGCACGGGTCGACACGCTATCCATCGACGGCGTGCTGCGCGAGCAGGCCGTCGATCTCCAGCTCGAAGGAAGCGTGCAGGACGGGCGCTATGATCTCGCAACGCTGCATGCCCGCGCCGGTCAATCCAGCCTGCGCGCTCGTGGCAGTATCGGTGAGTCGCTGGACCTCCAGTGGAGCATTGACAGTCCCGATCTCGGCGACCTGCTTCCCGGCGCATCGGGCTCGCTCAGCGGAAACGGAAGCAGCAGCGGCGCGCTGGCGCTGCCGGCGGTGCGCGGTGAACTCAAAGGCGAAGGCGTTGCCTACGCCGGTTACACGATCGGACAGCTCGCGCTCGGCGCGGACGTCGATCCGGCGCGAAGCGCGCCCTCCCGCCTCGCGCTCGAGCTCGCAGACGTCATGCTACCCGGGGAGATTGCGATCGGAAGCCTCGAGCTCGATGGACAGGGCAATCGCAGCGATCACGCCGTTGATCTTCGCGTAGACAGCAGCGAAGGCAGCCTGCGCCTGCGGCTGGCCGGCGCGCTCGAGGACAAGGACTGGCGCGGCCACCTGAGCGCGGGGGAAATCCGCTATGCGGACCTCGAGGCGTGGCAACTCGGCGAGGCGCAGGGCCTGCTCCTCAGCGCAGACACGATTCAACTCGAGGAGGGATGCTGGCGCAGCGGCGAAGCGCTCGCCTGCCTGCAGGGTCAGCGCGACACGGCCAGCACGGACGCGGAGCTGCGCCTGAGCGCCTTCGATCTCGCGTACCTCAAGCCGCTCCTGGCCGCGCCGATCACGCTTGCGGGTACCGTTAAAGCAACGGCGCAGTTGCGCCAGCCGCCCGCCACGGCTGCCGGCATCAGTCTCGCCGTCGATGTCGAGGGTGGCGAATTGCGCCTTGACTCTCCGTCCGAGGAGCCGGATCAGCTGCTTCTGGGCCTCAAGCCTTCGCAGCTTCGCGTCAGCTCGGCTGATGGCGGACTGCAGGCTACGCTGTCGATGCCTTTTTCATCGGGCGGCGGCATCGATGCACAGGCGCAGATCGACGGCGGCGACGCGCCACTTGCAGAGCGCCGCCTGCGCGGCAGCGCCGCACTCGAACTGGATGAGCTCGGATTCCTCAGCGCGCTCTCATCGGAAGTAAGGCAAGCCAGCGGCTCCCTGGATGGCCGCGTCGACCTTTCGGGATCCCTTGCCGAACCGCAGGCGAGGGGCGAAATCGAGCTCAGGGAAGGCGCCCTCGAGCTGCTCTCGCCCGGCCTGACCATCGGCGACCTCGCCCTGCGCGCGACCAGCGACGACGGGCAACGTATCACCTTTGAAGGCAGCGCCACTTCCGGCGGCGGGACGCTGCTCACCCAGGGTGTGGCAGAGCCGGGCGGTGAAGCGTTCGCCGCTTCCGTGACACTGAACGGCGAGGGTTTCGAAGTAGCCAACACCGCCGATGTCCAGGCGTTCCTGTCTCCGGACCTGAGTATTCGCATCGATGACAGCGGCACGCACATCGAGGGCGAGATACGCGTACCTCGCGCGACGATCACACCGCAGGAACTGCCGCGCTCCGTCGTGGCGGCGTCCGCTGACGAGGTCATTATTCGCGCCGACAGCGATGCCGATGACACGGTCATAGGCGCCGCGGAAAAGGCCGTGAGCGCTCGCCTGCGCCTCGTGCTCGGCGACGAGGTGAACGTCGACGGCTTCGGCTTCAAGGGACAACTGGGTGGTGCGCTCACGATAACGCAGCAGCCGGGGCAGCCAGCGCTGGGCTCGGGCGAGGTGAGCATTCTCAAGGGCGAGTACCGCGCCTACGGCCAGGGGCTCGTAATCGACCGCGGAAGAATCCTCTTCGCCGGCGGGCCGATCTCGCAGCCGGGCGTCAATATACGCGCATCGCGGCGTCCCGCCGCAGGCATCGAGGTCGGCGTCCAGGTTCGCGGCCCCCTGCAGGCACCCGACTTCACGGTTTATTCCGACCCCGCCATGACGCAGGCCGAGCAGCTTTCCTGGCTCGTACTGGGACGCCCCCTCAACGGTACCTCAGAGGGTGAAAGCAGCCTGATCGCCCAGGCCGCGATTGCCCTCGGCCTGAGAGGCGGCAACTTCCTCGCCGATCGCATCGGCGGAAATCTCGGCGTCGACAGCATCGGCTTCGAGACCGGCTCGGGCGAGGCCGGCGCCGCGAGTGATGTCAACGAGGCCGCCCTCGTGGTCGGCAAGTACCTGTCGCCCGGGCTGTTCGTGAGCTACGGTATCGGTCTGTTCGACGCCATCTCCACCGTGCGTCTCGAATACAGTCTTGACGAACACTGGAAGCTGTCGACAGAGTCCTCGACGATTGGCAGCGGCGGTGACGTCACCTACACGATCGAACGCTGAGGCCGCGGGCATCTGGCCTGCACGCCGGGCTTCACCGGCTGATTTGCACACGGCACCCGCTTTTCGTGTATCCATCCCGGAACACCGTTGTAGGTTTTCGAAGGTGCCTTTCATCCTGTTCCTCGAACTGATGTTCGCCGATTCCAGCAAGGCTGCCGAAGTCCTTCTTCGCGATGGCAGTCGGATCGTGGGCGACATCGTGGAAATGACTGACGGCGACGAACTCACCGACGACACGCTCGAAAGGAAAGGAGACCAGTATGCAGAACGGATATCGAAGGGAACACGACGCTCTGGGGGAAATCGATGTACCCCGGAACGCACTCTACGGCGCCCAGACCCAGCGAGCCGTCAACAACTTCTCGATCGCGGGCCGTCCCATGCCACGCCCGTTTATTCACGCGTTGGCGCGCATCAAAGGCGCAGCAGCCATGGTGAATGTCGAATTGGGACTCCTCGATGGCGCGCTCGGCAAGCGCATCGCGGACGTGGCCACCCGGGTCAGCAGCGGCGCGCTCGAGGATCAGTTCCCCGTCGATGTCTATCAGACAGGCTCCGGCACCAGCACGAACATGAACATGAACGAGGTTCTGGCGCATCTCGCGGGCAAGGACGTCCACCCCAATGATCATGTGAACCTGTGCCAGAGCAGCAACGACGTCATCCCCAGCACGCTCCAGCTCGCGGCGGTCATCGAATCGAAAGGCGAGCTTCAGAGCGCGCTGCACGCGCTCGAAGTTCAACTGCTCAAGCGGGCGGGCGAGTTTCGCGACGCGGTGAAAGTCGGGCGCACGCACCTGATGGACGCCATGCCGATCACCGTCGAGCAGGAATTCATGGCCTGGGCCTCGCAGCTCGCGCAGGCGCGCCGCGATCTCGAGTCCGGACTCGAGGCGCTTCAGACGCTGCCCCTGGGGGGCACGGCGGTCGGTACCGGGGTCAACGCGCACCCGGAGTTTGCGGCGCGGGTCGCGCAGCGACTCGCGCAGGAGCTGGATCTACCGCTGTGCTGTCCGACTGGAATCCGAAGTCTCGGGAGTATCGATTCAGCGGTCGCCTTCAGTGGACGCCTGAACGCGGTGGCAACGGCCCTCAGCAAGATCAGTGAAGATCTGCGCTGGATGAACAGTGGACCGAACAGCGGACTTGGCGAAATCGCGCTGCCGGCACTCCAGCCCGGAAGCAGCATCATGCCGGGCAAGGTAAATCCAGTGATCCCGGAAGCCGTGCTCATGGGCTGCACGCAGGTGCTGGGCTTGTCGACGGCGATTGCCATCGCTGGACGCTCGGGGAACTTTCAGTTGAACGTGATGCTGCCGCTGGTCGCTGACAATCTGCTTCAGAGCATCCAGATTCTTGCGCGCAGCGCCGAGGCACTTGCCACAAAGGCCGTCGCCGGCATGAAGGTGAACGTGGAAGCACTCGCCGAGCGAGCCCGACACAATCTGATGCTGGTGACAGCGCTTGCCCCGCACATCGGGTACGAGCAGTGCGCGAACATTGCTCACACGGCCGCCAGCGAAGGGCGCTCGATCCTCGCCGTGGCTGCGGACCTGACGGATATCGCCGAGGACCGCCTCTCCGCCATCCTCGACCCCCTGGATCTTACGCGGCGAGGGCTGCCGCAAAAGCCCCCGGATCAGGTCGATGCTGATGACTGACGCGCTGGCTCAAACCGCATCAGCCGTCGCACTGCAAGCGTCGATTCACGCCCCGCCGGTCGCAATGAGCGCAAGGAGTCCGGCACCGTAGAGCAGAAGCACGGCCGTACCCTCGAAGCCGATATTTCCCACGCCGTGCCGCTCGCGGCGCAGCAATCCCAGCAGCAGAAATCCGACCATGACAATGGAAAGCCCAACCCAGAACAGGTCGCCGCTGCCCAGAAAACCATAGATGCTGCCGTGCGGATAGGCGATGTCGGCCGCGGCGAGAAAGAGCACGTCGAAGGAATTGCCGCCGAGAATATCCCCCAGCGCGAGTGCGAGCAGACCGCGGCGAACGGCGGTAACGGCGACCACGAGTTCTGGCAGCGACGTCGTGATCGCCGTGAATACGCCGCCGACGATTGACGCGTCGATGCCAAAGGAAGTCGTCAACTGGGCTCCGGACTTTGCCAGCACCCAGCCGGATATCCCGACGATCAGCGCAAGCGCTGAAAAGCCGGCCCAGAGTGCCGTGTTGCCTCGCGGGGCGTCGAGCGTCGATGCCGACGCTTCGGCTCGTGTCTCCTCCGTTTCCGTCGGTTGCCACATGGGCCGCCGATTGGCGCTGGCGATCAGCCGCAGCCCGAAGAGGTACATCAGCACGAGGAGCACCGACACCGGATGAATGCCCAGCAAGGTCAGTCCGGGCAGGGCCAGAGCCAGAACCGGCAGCGCCAGCAGCACGAGGAGCAGCGTGCTCTGCACCAGATTGCTTTCCGATGCCGCGGCATGCTCCAGATTCGCGTGGGGATACACGAGGTCGGCAACGACGATGAATACGGTCTGAGCTGCGATGCCCCCGAGCGCGTTGCTGACAGCGAGGCTGGCATTTCCCTCGTAAGCAGATGTAACCGAGGTCACGAGGCCCGATAGCGAGGTAACGAAACCGATGAGGATTGCACCGGTGAGGAGGTCTCCCAGCCCGGTGATTCTGGCCAGGGCCTCGGCACTTCGCGTCAGGCGGACGCCTGCAGCGCAGACCGTCAGCGCGGCGGCCACAAAGACGGCCGCCGCCAGATAGGGATCTTTAAGAAGCGAATTCAGAAGCGTACGACTGTGCGCCGCGGACCGGTCTCCCGGCCCGCGATCGCGGAACAGACCGCCGCGAAGCTACATGCCCGCAAGCGATCCATGAGGGACGCGTTACGAATCAGCAGATTCGTCGATCAGCGTTGTGACGCGGTCGGCGTGAATGACCTTCCCGGTCAGAAACTGATAATCGATGCCGCCGGTCACGCTGACCCAGTCTCCGGCAGCGATCTGCTGAAAGCCGTACTGGTCAAGGGGGTTGTAGTCCAGCTGGTCGGTGTTGATGACAATGGTGTCGCGACCGGTGCTGATCGTGAATTCCTGATCCTCACGGTCCACGCCCACGACCTCACCGTAGAGCGACAGGGCGCTCGCCGTGACCGGCGCAACGATCGACCAGTGCATGGCCTCACCGCTCCCTTCCTCGTCAGCGGCGCTGGCATAGAAGAACGTGTTCAGGTTTTCCACGTAAACGCTCGCAGCCTCGATCGTCGCGGTCTCAAAGAAGTCGTCGTCGACGCGTCCATAGACCGCCACGCGATCGCCGTCGCGAAGGCCGTGCGCTTCGCCGATGCTGTCCCAATCATCCATTTCCACGGTGATCGTGCCGTCGCCGTAGTCCAGGGTAAAGGCGTCGGCCTCGGGTGAGGTCACGGTGCCACTGAGACTGATCAGGCTGCCATCGGGCCGGGAATAGGGATTCGCTGCCCCGATCGCTGAGGCAGTGCTCAGAAGGAGCGCCGTGGAGACAGCGGTCCGTAAAGCAATTGCGTTGATGGGTGCAGACGACATTGGTTTACCTCCAGTTTGATCTTCTGTTGCGTTTCAGTCGAAGCAGGCTCGCTCGCGTTTCATGCCAGCGGCCCGCCCCTGACTTGCCGCAAACCCTGTGCCAGAAAGTCATGGAGTCGACGATGAATCGGTTCAGAAGCCCTTCGCTGTGGGTTTACGGGCCGCCGCGATCCCCTGCTCAGGCTTCCCATCCGGCATAGCGGCGCGCGCAGCAATCGCCGCAAAGCGGAATGCAGATTGTGCAATTTGCCGGCGCCCCAGAGCGAACGTGCTAGGCTCTGGGAATGAGCACTACCAGCCGCCACGATGATCTTCTGGCGCTACTTGTCGGTGAGCGCCTGCGCGATGACCGCGCGCTTCACTCGCAGTTGCTGAAGGCCGGCTTCCGCGTCGATCTGGTGTCGGCGAAATCGCTGGACCAGCCGCCAGGCGGCGACAGCGTCGCGCCAGCGCTGCTGATCGTGGACGCCGACGCCGTGGCGTCGATCAGCGGCTTCCCGGCGCACAGCGACGGCGCTGCCGAGATCATCGTGATCGGCGATGGTTATCAGCAGCCCGAACTGAGCAGCCATTTTGCCAATGGCGATGCGCTCTTCCTGCGCCGGCCACTGGATTTCGACTACCTTTCGGACCTGCTGAACGATGTGCAGGACGAACAGCTGCGCCGGGGCAAAGCCCAGCACGGGCGCACACCTGACGTGTCTCTGGATCAGTTCGGGCTGCTCTACGGCAGCTCCAGCGGAATGAAACGCCTGTTCCGCATCCTGCGAAAGGCCTCGGCATCCGATGCTACGCTGTGCGTGAGCGGAGAAAGCGGCACAGGCAAGGAGCTTGTGGCCCAGTCGGTGCACGCCTATTCAGATCGCAGCAAGTACCGTTTCGATGGCATCAACTGCGGCGCGCTGCCGTCCGAGCTGATAGAAAGCGAGCTGTTCGGTCACGAGCGAGGCAGCTTCAGCGGCGCGCACCGGACCCACCGCGGCCTGTTTGAGCGCGTCGGCCAGGGGACACTGCTTCTCGACGAAATCACCGAGATGCCGGAATCCGCTCAGGTGACGCTCCTGCGCGTGCTCGAGACGGGGCAGTTCCGACGCGTCGGCGCGGAAGAGGACATGCCGTGTCGCGCGCGAATCATTGCCGCGACCAACCGCAGCCCCGAAGAAGCGCTGGAACAGGGAAAGCTGCGCGAAGACCTCTACTACCGAATCAGCCAGATGTCCGTCTCGATTCCACCGCTGCGCGAGCGTGGCGAGGATGTCATCGAGCTCACGCGCCTGTTCGTGAAAGAGTTCTCGGAGCAGAGCGGGCAAGCCTACGAGGTCGCGGACGAGGCCTATGAATGGATCCGCGGCTTCAGCTGGCCCGGTAACGTTCGCCAGCTGCGTAACGTGGTGTTCAGCGCCTGTCGCGTGTGCGCCGGGCGCATCGAGCTCGAACATCTGCCGACAGAGGACTGGGGCGACACAAGCGGCGCAAGCGGTGCCGCGAGCGGCACACTCAGAATTGCACCTGGCACGCCCCTGGCGGAGGTCGAGCGCCGGGTGATCCTCGCGACGCTCGAAGCCTGCGATGACGAAAAGGCACTGGCCGCTGAGCAGCTCGGTATCAGCGTACGCACGCTGTACAACCGGCTCAAGGAGTACGGCAACAGCGGCGACAACTAGAGCACAAACCTTCTGGCTCAATACCTGCATAGCTGAGTGCATCGAAGCGAACAGGGTGCCGCCCGGTCGCCGCGGCGGAAGCGAAGGATGCAACAGCGAGACACATTTATTGCCTACGGCGATCTGCTTCGGGAGCTCGCCACGCAGTGCAGGCGTTCCGAGGGCTATCTCCGCGAGCGACAGGGCCCGGACCTGAGTAACGTCGACCAACTCGCCGAGTGGGTGGCGCGACGCCAGGGTCGCCTCGCGACCGGCCTGAGCCGGTGTGCCGATCAGGGCCCCAGGAAGCTGGTCGAGCGCCGTCTTCAGTACAAACCGCACTACCGGGCCTGGAACGAGCCCGGCGACCGGCGCGCGGCGCTCGAAAGCGTCGTCGCCCTGAATCGGATCGTGACCGAAGTTCTCGACGAGGAAGCGGATAAATCCGTCGCCATCGAAATCGGCGAGCAGATGGCCGATCTCACAGCGCAGATCGATGCCGTCAATCGCAAGATCTCCCTGGCCCTCGTGACTTCACAGGATCTGTGAAAGGAGTCCGCGTTTATCGTTGACCAAATTCCGCACAGCCCAGGGCCGGGCGTAATTCGGGCCGCTGGTCCGGGCTCGACGCTCTGCAGGCCGGACTGGCAGCAGCGCGGGCGTCGAGTCGCACTGCTGTGAAAGTCTTTCCCGACCGAAAAGACCGCGACGTAGCGCCGCTCGAGAAGCACGTTGAGAAACTGGTCGCGCCGATCAGCGCGTTCACGCGGAGCCAGGCGAGTTCCGGCCTCCTGCTCGCCTGTGCCGTCGTTGCCGCGCTGGCGCTCGCCAACTCCGGACTCGCCGACTTCTATGCCTATCTTCGGCATGCGCACCTGTCGCTGTCCTTTGCCGACTGGACCGTCGACATGTCGCTCCAGCACTGGATCAACGACGGCCTGATGGTGGTGTTCTTCTTTCTGCTCGGCTTGGAGATCAAGCGCGAAGTAATCGCCGGCGACCTGCGTGACCCCAGGCAATCGGCGCTGGTGTTCTGCATGGCGGCGGGCGGCATGGCAATGCCGGCCCTCATCTACCTGGCCGTTACGCTCTCTCTCGATCCCGCAGCGGCGCGGGGCTGGGGTATACCAATGGCGACGGACACCGCATTTGCCCTGGGCATTCTTTCCGTGCTCGGCTCACGCGTGCCGCGTGTTGCCATCGTGATGCTGTCTGCCCTGGCGATCGTCGACGATATCGGCGCAGTCCTTGTCATCAGCATTTTCTACACCGACGATATCTCGTCCTCTGCCCTGTTCTGGGCACTGTGCTGCCTGCTGCTTCTGGGGCTGGCGAATATCTCGGGCTATCGTCGGCCGCTGCCGTACCTCGTCTTCGGTATCGGGCTGTGGTGGTTCGTGCTCCAGTCGGGCGTTCACGCCACCACAGCGGGCATCCTCGCAGCGCTTGCGGTGCCCGCACGACCCTTTGCGCGCACGCCCTGGTTCCTGCAGCGCATGCCGCAGATTCTGAAGCGCTTCCGGCGCGTCGACAGCGACGACAAGGACATACTCGAGACGCGGGAACAGGTGGAACTGGCGAGTGAAGCCAAGCGCGTGGCCGAGGCGACCCTGCCGCCACTGCAGCGCTGGGAGGACGCCATCGATATGCCGGTGAGTCTCTGCATCGTCCCGGTCTTTGCCTTCGTCAACGCCGGCGTCGCCCTGCCCGACAGCGTTGCTGCGCTGATCGAGGCACCGGTCACCGTGGCCGTGGTGCTCGGACTCGTGCTGGGCAAGAGCGTCGGCATCTGGCTTTTCGCGTGGCTGGGCCTGAAGCTTGGGCTCGCGCGGATGCCATCGTCGCTAAGCTACACGCATCTGCTTGGCCTGGGCCTGCTCGCCGGCATCGGCTTCACCATGTCGCTGTTTATCGGCGCGCTGGCCTTCGAGGCGGCGCCGCAGCTCCAGGAGCAAGCGAAGATCGGCATTCTTCTGGGCTCCGTAGTCGCAGCGATTCTGGGCACGAGCGTTCTCGTGGCGAAAGGCGCGAGCGAGAGCTAGCGCGCTTCACCGGAGCGCCGCGGTGGCCGCGGTGCCAGCATCGCGAGAACGCCCGCGCACGGCCTCGACCTCAGCAGGGGTCATGCTGCAGCAGCGGCGAGCGCGCGTAGACTGTCAGGAGTCGAGCGACGCTCAGCAGACTGTCGACGTGCGTCCGCTCATAGCCGTGCGTTGCATCGGTGCCAAAGCAGATCAGGGCGTGCTGCACGTCATGGCCCGCGACAATCGCCGAATTGGCATCCGAATAGTAGTAGCGGAACACATCGGTCTGATGGGGGATTTGCGCGTCGCGACACAACTGCCGGAGGCGGCGCGTCAGTCGGCGGTCAAAAGGGCCGCTCGTATCCTGCGCGCAGAGTGTCACACCGGTTTCGGCGGCGTTCTGGCCGGGGGCCACGGGGCCGATGTCGATGCCGAGAAATTCGGCGACATCGGCACCCAGTGATGCGCCCGCGCCCGTCCCGACTTCCTCGGTGATAGTGAACAGTACAGAAAGGTTGGCGCAGGGCTTTGCACCGACGTCCCGCATAGCCTTGAGGGCGGCCAGCACAGCGGCGGCTCCGGCCTTGTTATCGAGGTGGCGCGCCGTGATGAAGCCCGAAGGGTCCCATTCGGGGTCCGAATCGAAGGCGACAAAATCGCCTTCGCGCACACCGAGGTCCCGCGTTTGCGCGGCGCTGCTCGTAGGCCAGTTGATGCGCACTTCAACCTTATCCCAGCCCACGGGCAGCTGATCCACCGCTTCATTGAACGCGTGCCCGGACGCCAGGAGCGGAAGAACCTGTCCGCGCAGAACGCGGTCGCGGCTGAACACGGTGACGCGTCCACCCTCGGCAAAGCGGCTCGACCAGGTGCCGACGGGCTGCAGACCCAGGCGTCCGTTGCTACGGATCGATGCGACGCTGGCGCCGATCGTATCGAGGTGGTTGGCGATGACACGCGAGGAACCCGGGCCCGATGCCGCCAGCATTGCCCTGACCGTACCCCGCCGACTGAGCTCGAAGGGAACGTCGATAGCGCGCAGCGCTTCGCAGACATAGTGCACCAGCTCGTCGGTGAAACCCGTCGGGCTCGGAATAGCCAGCATGTCGAGCAGAACGCGCTTCAGGAACGCATCGTCGATCTCCAACGCTGCAGGCGTCATTGCAGCTTTTTAAGCACTTCGCCGGGATCCGGGACCTCGCGCTCGCGAGGCGGGAGACTGTCGCTGTCGATCTGGTGGCTGAAGTCCTTAATGGAGGTGAGGCTGCGGTCATCGCAGAAAGTCGGTTGCGCCGTCACATAGGCGCGAAGCAGCTGCTGCAGATTCTCGAGGCTGCGCACATGAGTCCGCTCCAGACTGTGCGAGGCATCGCCCGCATAGGCCAGCACGGCCGTCCGCACGTCGTGGCCGGCGGCCAGGGCGGCGGCGGCGTCGCTGTGATGCGCTGGAAGCAGGCGTTTTTCGAAGGGGATATCCCGGTCGCGCGCGAGATCGGCAATATGCTGCGTTAGGTGATAGTCGTAGGGCCCGGCCGCATCGGCCGAGGCCACGGTCAGATGCTCGAAGGGACAGTGCTCGGCCCAGGCTTCGGCTGCGAAGTCGATCGTCACCAGCTCGCTGACGGCCGGTAGCAGCGCGCTGCCCGCCCCCGTGCCGACGGTTTCAGTCACCGTGAACAGAAAGTAGAGGTCGCGCGGCGGGCGTACTTCTTCGACGATGAGGTCGCGGATGCATTCGAGCACCGCCGCCACGCCAGCCTTGTTGTCGAGGCTTCTTCCGACAATGAATCCGTTGTCGAGCGTCTCGGCCTGCGTATCGAGCGCGATGAAGTCGCCGATCTCGATGCCCCGTGCGCGGACCGCGGCGGCGCTGGTCACCATTTCGTCGATGCGCAGCTCGATATGGTCCCAGCCGATTGGGACGGTCTCGACGCCGGCGTCGCGCGACTGACCCCAGGCGACGCAGGGCAGGAGCGTACCGCGATAGGCCCTGACCTCGCTGAACACGGAAACTCGCGCACCCTCGGCGAAGCGGCTGCTCCAGTGACCGATCGGCGCGACGCGAATGCGGCCGCTGGGAAGAATTTCACGGACCATGGCGCCGATCGTATCGGCGTGGCACACAACGGCCTGCGCAGGCCCGCAATTCGCCGCTGCGCCGGGAATGTGCGCGCGCAGCGTTCCTCGCCGCGTGATGTCGTAGGCTACGCCGATGTCGCTGAGCAGGCTGGCGATATAGCGCGTGACCTCGTCGGTAAATCCTGAAGGAGACGGAATCGCCAGCAGGTCGAGCAGCGTCTGTTTCAGACGTTCGCGAGGCGTCATCCCATGCCGCTCCGGCGCAGTTCCGCCACCTCTTTCGACAGGGGAAAGAGCAGATCGAGGAAGCGTTCCGCGGTCGGCTGCGGTTCATGGTTCGCAAGGCCCACGCGTTCATTGGCCTCGAGGATCACATAGTCGCCATCGTGAGGACTGGGCACGATCAGATCGAGGCCGACGACGGGGATGGAGAGCTGGCGCGCGGCCTTGACCGCCGCGTCAACCAGTACGGAATGCAGTCGATCGGTCACGTCGTGCATCGTCCCGCCGGTATGGAGATTCGCCGTCTTGCGCACGGCAACGACGGCGCCACTCGGCGGCACGCTGTCCGGCTCAAAGCCCTGCGACGCCAGCGCCGAAAGCGCGTCGTTGTCGATCCGGATCACGCTCTCACCGTTTGTCGAGGCACTCCGACGCCGGCTCAGCTTGTCCACGAGCTCGGCAATGCTGTGCTCACCGTCACCGACCACCTGCGGCGGCTTGCGCACGGCCGCAGCCACGACCTTGAAGCCGATGACCACGATGCGCAGATCCAGGCCCGGGTGAAAGGACTCGAGGAGTACGCGCTCGTCGAAGCGACGGGCCTCTTCGATCGCGACGTCGAGCGCGTCGCGCGTCGACACGTCCACGGTGATGCCGCGACCCTGCTCTCCCGTGGCGGGTTTGACCACGATGCTGCCGTGGCGCTGAAGAAACGCGACGTTGGCATCGGTGCGTCCGGCAAAGCAGTGCGACGGGGTGTTGAGGCCCGCCTTCGCCAGCCAGCGATGGGTCACGGCCTTGTCGTGGCAGCGACTCATGGCGACCGCCGAGGTCAGCTCGCTGAGCGATTCGCGGCAGTCAATGGTCCTGCCCCCGCGGCTCAGACGAAAATACCCCTCCTCGGCATCGAGAACTTCGGCGCCGATGCCGCGAGCGCGCGCCTCATCGACGATAACCCTCGCATAGGGATTGAGGTTCTCCTCGAGCTCCGGGCCGAGGAACAGCGTCTCGTTGAACGCGTTCTTGTTCTTCACCGCGAAGGTATGGACTTGTCGAAATCCCAGCTTTTCGTAGAGCTGGAGCGCTCCCTGATTGTTGTGAAGTACCGACAGATCCATGTAGGCGCAGCCCTGCTCGCGCAGGTGCTTGGCGAGGGAGCGGGTCAGCGCTTCGCCGATGCCGGGCATCGTTGCCTGCGGGTCGACACACAGGCACCAGAGGCTCGAACCGCGCGTGGGATCGGCGAATGCGGCGCCATGGTTGATCCCCATCACGGAACCGACCACGGCACCCGAATGCTCCTCCTCCGCAACGAGGTACAAGAGATCCGACCGATCGCGCGTACCCAGCACGAAACCCGGATCGGTAGGCACCATCGACCGTTTGAGATAAAGGTCGCTGACCGCCTCCGCCTGGGCCGCGGATTCCAGAGGGATGATGCGGATGCCGGCCTGAGGCTCGGCGATCGTGCTGCGATCGAGATCGAGGCGGAAGGTATCAGACGGATCCAGGAAAAGCGCCTGCGGCGCCGTCGCCAGCACGATATGCGGATCTGCGACATACAGCGCAATATCCCGCTTCCCCGGGTTCTCGCGCAGCAGCAGATGCGCGATGTCCTCGGGATCCTCGAAGGTGTGGCCCATGATCACCCGACCCCAGCCGCAGCCCACGGCGGCGTTGCATTGCAAGCTGCCGTCCTCCTGCAATTCAGCCTGCACGGCGAGCAGGTGCTCGTAGGACGGCGACGGGTCGGAAAAACGCGGTTCGTGCTTTGCGCTCGTCATCACTAGATCCCGTTGTGCTGCAACCAGAGCTCGAGCAATCCGAGTTGCCACAACTTCGACCCGCGAAGCGGGGTGATATGCGCCTCGGGCTCGTCGAGAAGACGGTCGACATAGCGTCGGTTCAGAAGGCCACGCTCCCGCGAACGGGAGCTGTTGAGGGCATCGCGAACATGCTCGAGGACGCTGCCGCGCAGGTACTTCAGCGCAGGGACGGGGAAGTAGCCCTTGGGACGGTCGATGACTTCGGCGGGAAGGACCGCTCTGGCCGCCTCCTTGAGGACGTGCTTGCCCTCGTGCTGCGGACCCAGCTTGTGCCTTGAGGGAATCTTTGCCGCGAACTCGACAAGTTCGTGGTCGAGGAAGGGAACGCGAGCTTCGAGGCCCCAGGCCATGGTCATGTTATCGACGCGCTTCACCGGATCATCGACCAGCATCACCGTGGTATCCAGGCGCAGGGCCTTGTCGACGGGGTCCTCGGCACCGTCGCGCGAAAAGTGTTCGCGCACGAAGTCGCCGGCCGCGTCACCGACGCGGAAGGAGTCACCCACCACGCTCAGGAATTCCGCATGGTCGCGGTCAAAAAACGCCTTTTCGTAAGCGGATAAAGGGTCCTCGGCATCGACGAGGGGTGGATACCAGTGGTAACCAGCGAACACTTCATCGGCACCCTGTCCGCTCTGTACCGCCGTGCAGGTCTTCGATACCTCGCGCGACAACAGGAAAAAGCCGATGCAGTCGTGGCTGACCATAGGCTCGGACATCGCGCCGATTGCTGCGGGAAGCTCGCGGAGGAGCTCTTCCGAGGAGATCCGAATCTGCTGATGGCGGGTGCCGAATTCCTGCGCGATCCTGTCCGAATAGCGAAATTCATCACCCGGCTCATCGCCGATGGATTCAAAGCCAACGGAATAGGTGTGCAGTCGATCGACGCCATTTTCGGCCATCAGCGCGACCAGCAGGCTTGAATCCACCCCGCCGGAAAGCAGCACACCCACGTCCACGGCTGCGAGCTGCCGCCGCTTCACCGCCGTGCGCAGCTGCTCAAGCAGCGACTCGCGCCACTCGTCGAAGCTGCGCTCTTCAGACGCGGCTCCGGGATAGTCCAGCTGCCAGTAGCGCGTTTCGCTGATCTGTCCGTCACGTGCCACGGTCATCGTGGAGGCCGGTGGCAGCTTGCGGACACCGCTGAGAATCGTCCGCGGCGGCGGCACCACCGAGTGAAAACTCATGTAGTGATTGACCGCCACCGGATCCAGAGACCGATCGACGTCACCGGCCTGCACCAACGCCGGCAGGCTCGAAGCAAAGCGCAGGCGCCGCTCATCGACACTCAGGTAGAGCGGCTTGATCCCGAGGCGATCGCGGGCAAGAAAGGTGAACCCGGTGCTGGAGTCCCAGATGGCGAAGGCGAACATGCCGTGGAAGCGCTCGACGCAGTCGGCGCCCCAGGCATGGTAGGCCTTGAGCACAACTTCCGTGTCGCCCTCGGAAAAGAAGCGGTAGCCACGCTCGGCGAGTTCGCGGCGAAGCTCCGGGTAGTTGTAGACAGCGCCGTTGAAGACAATGCCAAGACCCAGCGCCGGGTCAACCATCGGCTGTTGCGAAGCCGTACCCATATCCATGACGCGCAGGCGGCGGTGACCGAACCCGTGGGCGCCATGCAGCACCTGCCCGCCGTCGTCAGGACCACGTGTGTGCATCGACGCGGTCATGGCAGCGATGCGCGCCGCGTCCACGTCCTGCCCGTCGAAGCGTATTTCACCGCAGATACCGCACATCGTGAATCGAAGCCTCCGCGCAGCCCGCCGCTCAGGCGGCGTCCAACTGGCGCTTCAGGTCCTTCACATCATCGATGAGCCCCTGGAGCTTCTTCTGCGCCTTTTCGCGTATCTCTGCCGAGGCTTTGTCGTTCTCGGCTTCCGCCGCCTCGCGTTCAGCCTCGGCCCGATCGGCCTCAATCTGCGCTTCGAGTTCCTTCATTTTGTTGTGAACGGCGTTTTTGGCGTCATCACCTAAAGACATGCTGCTTGTTCCCTCCGTGTAGCGATTGAAACTGCAACGCACGCTGAATCGCCGCGCGCATCGCTATGACAGGGCGAAGGGACGCAGGTACCGTGCCAGCGACGGGAAGCCCAGGTCGGCGGGGGGTTCACGGACGCAGCCTTGCGTTGGGAGACGCTATTGAGCCGCCTCAATGCAAAAGCTGCAGATCCCGGTGCAAATTTTTCACGCGTGAGGACCTCGCTCGTGCATCGATCGGAAAGCACTTACCCGGGGCGCGCGAGAGCGCGTCCTGGATAGCGCCTTGAGGCCTGGTATCGCCCGCGTCTCTCAACGCGGCGCTTGAAACCAGCGCTGCAGCGGGAGCTGAGTCGACAGCACCTCGTACCAGAGCGCATATCCCTCGCCTGATGGGTGCAGCCCGTCAGCCGCATAGTTTGCCTGCGGGTTCTCTGCGAAGGCGGCGCGCATGGCGGCATCGCGGTGCAGATCGACGAACTGCACACCGCTCGTCGATGCGAGTTCGTCCACCAGTTGGCGCAGCGATTCAGAACGGGCGTTGTATAGGAGGCTGACCGGCCAGGGCACGGCGGGTGCATCGCCGACCATTCCCGGCACGATGATCGCGCGATGATCGGCACGCGTCGCGCTCTGCTCAAGGATTCCGGCCAGCGTTTCCCGCAGCGAGGACATCGCCGTGAAGCGCAACACATCGTTACCGCCGATAGCGATGAGGAGCACGTCGTAGCTCGACCGCTCGGCGCTGCCGAGCTGCATATCCAGATCGTCAGCCACCGCCCCGACGACGGCACGATTCTCAATCGCCACGGAAGGGAAGCTCGAGCTGATACGACCCACGAGGGATTTTTCTGCCCGCCCGGCACCCGTTCCCACAGCCGTACTGTCGCCCAGTACCAACAAGCTCGCCGCCGGGTTCGCCGGCTTTGTCGAGATCGGTGACACCTGCGCGACGGACTTCTGACTGCTGTAGAGGGCAAGCCCTACCTTCAGGATCACATAGGCCAGAAGCAGCGTGAGCGCCGCCCCTACACCCATCGCCAGAACCTTCAGCACGATGCACCGGCGTCAGGCACGGGTGACCAGCCTGCGCAGCACGTACTGCAGGATGCCGCCGTTCTCGAAGTAGGCGTATTCGTTCGGCGTGTCGATGCGAATGCGCGCATCGAAGCGCATCGTATCGCCGTGCTCGCGTTCAACGGTAACGCCTACGCTGTCCTGTCCCGCAGAGACCGCAGGAATATGGAAGGTCTCTGTACCTTCGAGGCCCAGTGCTTCGGGGCCCTCCCCGTCCAGAAACTGCAGCGGCAGGATTCCCATGCCCACCAAATTAGAGCGGTGAATGCGCTCATAGCTTTCGGCAAGGACAGCGCGGACGCCGAGCAGCGCCGGACCCTTCGCGGCCCAGTCACGCGATGAACCGGTGCCGTATTCCTGGCCGGCAATTACGATCAGCGGCGTTCTTTCTTGTCTGTATTTCTCTGACGCATCGAAGATCGACATCGTTTCACCGCTTGGAAGAAAGCATGTCCAGCTGCCCTCGGTACCGGGAGCAAGCTGATTCCTCAGCCGCAGGTTGGCGAAGGTCCCACGGACCATGACGTTGTGATTCCCGCGGCGCGATCCGTAGGAATTGAAATCCTGCGGATCAACACCCTGCTCGGCAAGGAAAACGCCCGCCGGACTGTCCTTGGCGATTGCCCCTGCAGGGGAAATATGATCTGTGGTCACGCTGTCTCCCACCTTAACCAGGCATCGCGCAGCGCTGATCGCTGTGACAGCCGGCGCTTCGCGAGACATGCCGTCGAAGAAGGAAGGTCGCTGGACATAGGTGGACGCGGGCCAGTCGTAGCGCTCCCTGTTATCCGCCGGCAGCGCGTTCCAGATCTCATTCCCCGTGTATACGTCAGCGTAACGCGCCCTGAACATGTCAGCATCGATCGCTCCGGTTACCAGCTGCTGAATCTGCGCGCTGTCCGGCCAGAGGTCCCCAAGCGTCAGCGCTCTGCCGTTCGCATCCTCTCCGAGGCTGTCCGTATAGAGGTCGAAATCCATGGTCCCGGCCAGCGCATAGGCGACCACCAGCGGTGGCGAGGCCAGGTAGTTGGCTTGCACATCCGGATGTATCCGTCCCTCGAAATTTCGGTTGCCGGAAAGCACCGAGGTCACGAGCAGGTTGCCGCGGCGAATCGAGTCGGTAATTTCGTCAGCCAGCGGCCCCGAGTTGCCGATGCAGGTGGTACAGCCGTAGCCCACGGTGAAGAAACCCAGGGCCTCGAGGTCCTCCAACAGTCCCATCCTTTCGAGATAGTCCGTGACCACCTTCGATCCGGGCGCCAGCGATGTCTTTACCCAGGGTTTGGTCTTGAGGCCGTGCCTGCGCGCGTTGCGCGCCAGCAACGCTGCAGCGACCAGCACGGCGGGGTTCGAAGTGTTGGTGCAGCTGGTAATGGCTGCGATCACAACCGCGCCGTGCTCGAGACTGAAGCTCTCGCCCTTGAAGCTTGTGCGTACGGCACCGGTTTTGTTGGGTCCGGTCGCGCCGCCCTCCTCCACGAAGGCCGCCCCCTCCTCCGGCATCAGCTGAAGCTCGCGGAACTCGGCCAGCGTTCGCCCGAACTGTGCTTTCGCCTGTGTCAGCGCAATGCGGTCCTGAGGACGCTTCGGTCCGGCGATCGAGGGCACGACCCCACTGAGGTCGAGCTCGAGCATTGAGCTATAGCTTGCCTCGGGCGCCCCCTCGTCATGCCACAGGCCCATCCTTTTCATGTAGCGCTCGGCGTTTTCAAGGGTTTGCGTATCACGTCCGGTCAGATGCAGGTAGCGGATCGTCTCCGCATCAACGGGGAAGATGCCGCAGGTGGCTCCATACTCGGGCGCCATGTTGGCGATGGTGGCGCGATCGGCGAGGCTCAGGCTGGCAAGCCCGGGCCCGAAGAATTCGACGAATTTTCCGACGACGCCATGTTGACGCAGCATCTCCGTGACCGTCAGTACCAGGTCCGTCGCCGTCGCTCCCTCGCCAAGGGCGCCGCTCAGCCTGAAGCCGACCACCTGGGGAATCAGCATGCTGATCGGCTGACCGAGCATCGCCGCCTCGGCCTCAATGCCACCGACACCCCAGCCGAGCACCCCGAGTCCGTTGATCATGGTGGTGTGCGAGTCCGTGCCGACCAGCGTATCGGGATAGGCGAGGCTCAGTCCGTCGCGTTCGCCGATGCAGATCCCTCGGGCAAGATACTCGAGGTTTACCTGATGCACGATCCCCGTCCCGGGCGGCACAACGCGGAAATTGCGGAAAGCCTCCTGGCCCCAGCGCAGGAACTTGTATCGTTCGAGGTTGCGCTCGATCTCGATAGTGGTGTTTTCCTCGAGAGCCGAGGCGCTCCCATACTTGTCGACCATCACCGAATGATCGATGACCAGCTCGACAGGGTTGAGCGGATTGATCTGCTCGGCCTCGCCGCCCAGCTCGACCATCGCGTCGCGCATCGCAGCGAGATCAACGATCGCTGGCACGCCGGTGAAGTCCTGGAGCAGAACCCGCGCCGGCACGAACGCGATCTCCTGCGTGGGCTTCGCGAGCGGGTCCCAAGCCGCGAGCGCCTCGACGTGCTCATCGGTCACGAAGGCTTCTTCGCCGTGGCGTAGAAGATTCTCGAGCATGATCTTGAGTGAAAAAGGAAGGCGCTCGACGCTGAAGCGCCCGCTGAGGTGATCGAAAGGGAAGATCGTGTGG
>JAZBOX010000004.1:0-18320 GCA_036351355.1 Halieaceae bacterium | reverse complement strand
TGAAACAGGATGCAGGCGGCAAGGCGTTCGGAGAGTTCCAGCTCGTGGATATCGACATGTACACGATCCGCGGCTACCTCGACACATATAGCCACAATGGGCGCCGTGCCCCCATATCGGCCAACCGGCAGATCCAGTACCTCAAGGCGGTCTGGAACTGGGCCCTTGAGAGACATCGCGATGTACCTCCCAATCCCTGCCTTGGCGTAAAGCTGAACAAGCAAACAGCGCGCAAACGTCTGGTGACGCGAGACGAATACGACACGGTGCGCGGCCTTGCGACGGGCTACATCCCGATCATGATGGAACTGGCCTATCTGTGCCGAGCGCGCCGCGGCGAGATCGAACAGCTCCGCCGGTCAGACGTGCTCGAGGAAGGACTGCGGCTTCAGCGCTCGAAGGGATCGGAAGGAGAGATCACGCTCTGGTCGCCTCGGCTGCGCGCGGCGGTGGACGCTGCGAAAGCCTACAACGCGGACGCGCCCAGTCCTCTTTCCGGCGCGTTCCTGATCCACGACAGGCACGGAGCACCGATCAAGAAAAATGCCTTCGACACCGCCTGGCAGAAGGTTATGGCAAAGGCCGAGGCTCAAGGCATCGAGCGATTCACTTTCCATGACCTGAAGGCGAGAGGAGTATCCGAGCACCCCACGAACCACTCCGGCCACAAGTCGCCGAAGATGCGGGACGTATATCTGCGGAAGCTGCCCAAAGTGCAGGCGACGGAATGAAGGACTTGGCGCATTTTTTTGGTACTTGGTACCAAAAAACGACTGTACGAAAGAACAGCCAAGTAGTGCGGAGATCGGTTGGAAGCCAGCGTTTGATTGGCGCGCCCGGTACGATTCGAACGTACGACCGCCTGGTTCGTAGCCAGGTACTCTATCCAGCTGAGCTACGGGCGCGTAGGGGGCGTGATAGTAGGGAGTGCGCCCCGGTGTGTCAAGGCTGGGGACCAACAGGCTGCGCGGTGCCTATTGCTGTGGGTTGCCTATGGCACCACCCTGCCCCTGAGCGCTGAAGAACAGGCGGAAGGGATATCTTTGATCCTCCTTCAGTCGGATCAGCAGTCCATAGTGATCGTTGTCGTAGTCGTCTACCCACTCGGTTTCTAGCTCCGGAAGGGGGTTCTGAAGCTCGCGTTTCTGCGGTGCCTGACCCACGACCTTCACTTCTTCCATGTTGGTTTCGCTGGCAAGGACGGCCTTGGGAACTCGGACAAGCACGGTTCTCGAACCCTTGTCGTCATCTTCTACGCCCATAATCTCGGCGCCTGTGCGGCTGTCGCGCTGACCTTTGACGAGCTCGAGCCAGTCTCCTTGCATCCCTTCGGACTGCGCATGAACGCTGCCTGCAGCGGCAGATATCAACACCATCGCTGACAGAAATCTGACCGAAGCCATACGTAACCTCGTTGCGTTTTGAACTCCCGCCCAGAATAGCCCGTTTTGCCGGGAGCGACAGCACGGGGCCTACAGACCTGCTGATCCAACCCCTAAGACAGCGCCAGGCGCAACAGCCCTGCGAGACTCACCAGTAGCAGCGCCGCGCCAAGAACACGAAAGAAGCGCTGCGTCTCGGCACGCATCGAATAAGCATGGAAGCGCAGCCCGAGAAAATGGCCGACGGTTGCCGCAGGCAGCAACCACAGATGCTGCGCCCACTGCAGATCGACGCCGCTGATAACAAAGGCGAGCAGCTTCAACGCGACCAGCACGAACCAGAGCACGAAGAGCGTGTCGCGCAGCTGCTCCCGGGGCATGCGACTCGCAGCGACCGGCACCACGAGCGGAGCAGCAATAAGCGACACGCCGCTTACGTACCCCCCTATCATGAGAAAGACCGCATCGATGCGTCGGCTATTGCTCTTGAAGGGGCGACCGAGCAGGTAACTGATGCCGTACAGGGTCACCGTGGCGAAAATGAATCCGCTGACGATCGGGCCAGGCAGCGTGATTACGCCGGCGACACCGATCAGCTTGGGAATCAGCATCAGGGGAAAGGCGTACCTCAGAAAGGCCCAGTTCACGGACCTCGCCGAAGCATGGCCCGCCGCGCGGTCGGCGCGATGGGCCAGCCAGACCGTGGCCCCGGAGAAAAGCAGCAGATGGACCGAAATGATCGGCAGGAAGAGCAATGGCTCGTCGCGGATCATCAGCAGAAAGGGCAGCGTCAGAACAGCGCCGCCGAAACCGAGGCCTGAGCGGACGAACCCGCCCCACACGAACAGTAAAAAGACGGCCGCATATTCCCAGGCCAGCAACCCGCTCATAACGGTCGGTGGACTCAGCTGCCGTCGAGGTAGAATCGATCGTCGAAAGTCTTGACCCAGTCGGGGTAGAACACCGCCAGTGCCGACACGCACATACCGTTAATGAAGCCCTCGGAGAACATCACCAGGAAAACCAGCGGCCAGAACTCGCCCGCCGCCGCCACGTAGCGCTCCAGGCCGACGAACCAGAAGAGTAGAACCGCGATCAGCGACAGGCTAAGCACCACCAGCCCACCGCCCGCGAATCCTGCGCCGAGAATGTACACGAATGGATGCCTCAGGCCGGGCCGATACAAAGCGTGGACCAGTCCCCGTGTCAGCGTCGCTGGCACGAGCACGCTCAGGCACAGACTCAGTCCCAGCGTCGACCATTCGAGGTTCTGCAGCAGGCAGAAGCCAAGCAGCGCCGCGGAAGCCGCAAGGATCGTGAAGGACCAGCCGATTACCAGCGTCAGCGTGGTCACGCCAAGGAAGTGCAGGATCATTCCATCAACAAGGTGAATGTTCATCAGCCAAAGCAGCAGGCAGGAGACCGCCCCGCCGCCTACCAGGTGCATGCGCCTCGGCTCGGCGAGAATGGCACGCCAGTTCGCCCGACCGAGCGCAAGCAGCAACGCGACGGCGGCGATGACCCAGGCGGCGCCGAGGATGAACGGATTGAGGAGATGGGCGGGAACGTGCATCGGCTTACCGGCTGGGGTGGACGGGCCAGGCGCTCCGTGGGTCAGAGTGCCGCTGCCAGACGGCTGGCCTGGTCGATAGCGCGCTTGGCATCGATTTCTACGGGCACGTCGGCACCGCCGATCAGGTGCACGCCTTCGCGTGCGGCGGCGAGATCATCGTAGAGACCGCGCAGCGGTTCCTGCCCGGCGCACACAACGATCGTGTCGACGGGCAGCGTTCGTCGCTCTTCGCCGATCCACAGGTGGAGGCCATCGTCATCGATGGCCTCGTAGCGCACGCCGCCGAGCATATGCACGCCGCGACGCTTGAGGGCGAGCTTATGCGCCCAGCCTGTGGTTGGTCCCAGACCGCGCCCGTGCGAGGAGGACTTGCGCTGTAGCAGGAAGATCTCGCGCTCGCTTCGCGCCACCTGCGGCGTGACACCGGCAACGCCGCCGCGCGGATGCGCCGCAAAGTCGATGCCCCACTCGCGGGCAAATACGTCGCGATCAACGGCGGCCGAGGGTCCCGCGTGCGACAGGAGCTCGGCCACGTCAAAGCCGATACCCCCGGCGCCGATGATCGCCACACGTGCACCGACATCGCCGTCGCCGCGAATCACCTCGTCGTAGCTGCGCACCATTGGATGATCGATACCGGGAATAGCGGGGCGCCGCGCCGTCAGACCCGTGGCTACGACGATATCGTCCCAGTCGTCGGCAGCGAGTGCGCGCGCGTCGGCGAAGGTGCTGAGATGCAGCTCGACGCCTGTTTGCTCAAGCATCCGCCGGTAGTAGCGGATCGTCTCGCGGAACTCCTCCTTGCCGGGAATACGCATGGCGAGGCGGAAGTGACCCCCGATGTCGTCGCTCGCCTCGAAGAGGCTGACACGATGGCCACGCTGCGCCGCCGTGACCGCGAAGGCGAGGCCCGCCGGGCCGGCGCCTACAACGGCAATGCGTCGGGCTTTCTGCGCCGGGTCGTAGTTGAGCTCCGTCTCGTGACAGGCGCGCGGATTGACCAGACAGGACACCACGCGGCCGCGAAAGGCATGATCGAGGCAGGCCTGGTTGCAGGCGATGCAGGTATTGATGTCCTCGGCGCGACCCTCGTAAGCCTTTCGGGCGAACTCCGGATCGGCAAGCATCGGACGCCCCATCGAGGTGATATCGGCATCGCCGGCGGCGAGCACCTGCTCGGCCACCTCGGGCGTATTGATGCGATTGCTGGTGATCAGCGGGATCGACAGCTCGCGGCGCAGGCGACCGGTGACGCTGGTGAAAGCCGCCCGCGGCACGCGCGTCGCGATCGTGGGCACGCGGGCCTGGTGCCAGACGAAGTGCGTGCTCATCATGGTCACGCCCACGGCTTCGATCGCCTGTGCCAGGCTGACGACCTCGTCCCAGCTGCTGCCGTCTTCCATGAGTTCCATCGCGGCGATGCGATAGATCAGGATGAAGTCCGGCCCCAGGGCCGCGCGAAGGCGTCGCATGATCTCTACGGGAAAACGCATACGGCTTTCGTAAGAACCGCCCCATTCATCGACCCGCTGGTTGGTTTTCTCGAGCAGAAATGTGCTGAGCAGATAGCCCGCCGACCCGATGACCTCGACGCCGTCGTAGCCCGCCTCGCGTGCGCGCTCGGCGCAGCGCACGAAGTCGCAAATCGTGGCCTCGATGTCCGCGGCAGTCATCGCTCGCGGTTCGCGCGGGTTGATCGGAGATGCAACGGCCGATGGCGCCACGGGATCGTCGCTGTAGGCGAGGTTTCCGGCGTGGAGGATCTGCAGACAGATCTTGCAGTCGGCATCGGCCGCGTGCACCGCGTCGGTCACCCGCCGATGCAGGTGGATATGCTCGTCGCTGTCAAAAGCGCCGTACTCGCCGGGCGCGAGCGCGGCCGAGCGATTGGGCGCGTTGCCCCCGGTAATGATCATTCCCACGCCCCCGCGGGCTCGCTCCCCGAAATATGCAGCGAGACGCGTGAAGCCCTCGGGGCCGAGCTCTTCCAGCCCCGTATGCATTGACCCCATCAGGACGCGGTTCTTGAGCTGGGTGAATCCGAGGTCGAGCGGGCTGAACAGACGCGGGTAGCGCGGGTGTGCTGCTGGAGCCATTTCGATCAAGGGTGGTCGATCACATCGAGATAATCGTGCTCGATGGCCCTCTCGAGCGCCTGCACACCGGCCACCAGCTCCTCGTAGCGCTCGCGGTAATGGGCGAGCTGCTGAATCCGCTCGTAGCTGGGGGGCGTGTCGTCCTCAGCAGCAACCGCCACGAGTTCCCGCAGATAGCTGAGCCGCGCCTGCGCAACCACGGTGACGATCGGTTTCAGCGAATCGAGACTGAGCTGGGGCATGGCCTCGTGCATAACCTCGCGGTTGACATCACGAGTGAGCTTTTCCAGCTCGAGCAGCAAGCGAGCATTGCTGGAGTCCGACATATAAAATCCCTCTGCGAGAACCGGGCTGACTTCCAGCTCACCGTCAAAACCACCAGAATGCGAACAAGCAGCGTCCGCGCCCGCATCCGGCGCGAGATTAGCAGAGAGCCAAGCTCATGACATTTATTTCCGCCAGCGCCGTGGATCCGAGCGAACACCCCTACACGGCAGCTATTCACGAAGGCTGGGACGTGGTCGGCAATGCCAACGGCGGCTACCTGATGGCGATCGGTGCCCGTGCCATGGCCATCGCCGCGGGACAGCCCCACCCGATCACCGTGACCGCGCACTACCTTTCCCCGGGGCGCCCCGGACCGGTGACCATCGATCCTCAGATCGTGAAAGCGGGAAGGCGCCTCACCACGGTGCGGGCCACGCTTCAGGGCCCGGAGCGACCCCTGATCGAGCTGCTCGGCAGCTTTGGAAATTTCGCCGGCATCGATGGCCCTGAGCGCGTTGATGCCAGTCCGCCAGACCTGCCCGCACCAGACGATTGTCCGCGCACGCATCCCGACCCGAAGCTGGGCTTTCCCCCAGCCCTGATGGGCCGCCTCGATCTGCGCCTGCACCCGGACGACGCCCGATTTCTCACGGGCGCGCCATCGGGCGAACCCTTGATACGCGGTTGGATCCGGCTCCCCGACGACGAACCCATGGACGTTTTTGGCCTGCTTCTGGCCACCGACGCTTTTCCGCCGACGGTGTTCAATGCACGCCTGCCCGTAGCCTGGACACCCACGGTGGAACTCACGGCGCACATCCGTGGCGTCCCTGAGCCGGGTTGGCTGCGCTGCCGCTTCAGCACGCGCTTCATCAGCGGTGGCATGCTCGAGGAGGACGGCGAGGTCTGGGACAGCACCGGGCGACTCGTCGCCCAGTCGCGCCAGCTCGCGCTGACACCGCTGGCCTGACGCGCCCGCACCTCGCCCATGCCATGGGCGCACCCGTGTGAAACCGGATGAGACCGGGCAGGGCCTGAGCAGGAATCGGGTCGCCGGTGGCGATCAGGCATCGCACACTGAGTTCTGTACCATCGCAACAGAACGGGCACGGCTACCATGGGTCAGCGCGACATCAGCAAGACAGCAGAGCATCGTGTTCGATCCGATCGCCTGCGAGGGGACGGGGAGACAGCCATCGCAGACGCGGACCGCGCTCACCGCCACTACCACCTCGTTGCCGATGCCATCGAATACCTGCGCAGTCACCAGGGCGAGCAGCCTGAGCTGTCCGCGCTCGCAGCGGAGCTCGACGTCAGCGAGGCGCACCTGCAGCGCGTGTTCAGCGCCTGGGCCGGCATATCGCCAAAACGTTTCCTGCAGTCGCTGACGCGCGATGTCGCCGTGGACGCGCTGCGACGCAGCGCATCGCTGCTCGAAGCGAGCCTCGCGGCAGGCCTGTCAGGCCCCTCGCGCCTCCATGACCTGACGCTGATCTGCGACGCGATGACCCCGGGCGAAATTGCCCGGGGTGGCGCCGGCCTGGAACTTACCTGGGGCTGGGCCGCCTGCCCCTTTGGCGTCGCGCTGCTGGCCTTCGGCGAGCGCGGCCTGTGCGAGCTGGCGTTTCATGACGCGGCAGCTAGCAGGGCCGCGGAGCTACTGCACGGCGAGTGGCCCGCGGCGCAGTGGCGGCGCGACGACGTCGCCGCGCAGGCGCTCGCAGACCGAATCTTCGAGCGCCCGCTCGAACGCGGTCGCCTGCACCTGATGCTGCGCGGAAGCAACTTTCAGCTGCGCGTGTGGAAGGCTCTGCTCGCCGTCGGTGAGGGGCAGCGCGTGAGCTACGCCCAGCTTGCCGATCTCGCCGGTCGTCCCGGCGCGGCGCGAGCCGTGGGCTCGGCCATGGCGCGCAATCGCATCGCCTACCTGATTCCCTGCCACCGTGTTATCCGCGGTGACGGCGACGTCGGCGACTACCGATGGGGTGTGAATCGCAAGCTCGCGCTCCAGGGATGGGAATCCGTGCGCTCGGCCTCCGCGTAAGCCCGCCGAATAATCGAGATCAGGGCAGCGACTCCCGTGTACGATGCCGCCCCGCCCCAATCATTTCGGAGCCCATGGCGTGACACCGGCGCAGTTTGCACAGCTCGTACTCCTTGCAGCGATCTGGGGCGCCTCGTTCCTGTTCATGCGCATCGCCGTGCCGCAGATCGGTCCGAGCTGGCTGCTGGAGATTCGCCTGTTCAGCGCCGCTCTGGCTCTGCTCGTTATGGCGCAGTGGATTCGCGAGCCGCTGCGGGTGAAGCGCTACTGGAAGCACTACCTGTTCCTGGGCTGCTTCAACACGGCGATCCCGTTTTTCACCATGGCGTGGGCGGCATCGACGCTGCCCGCCTCGGTACTTTCGGTCATTAATGCGACAGCCCCGCTGTGTGGCCTCGTCGTCGGCTTTCTGTGGCGTGGCAAGCCCATAGGCTGGCAGGCCGCCCTCGGACTGATGTGCGGCATGGCTGGCGTGGCTACGATCGCCGGTGTCGGCGGCAGCGAAATCGGCGCCGATCAACTCACCGCCGTCGTTGTCTGCCTGCTCGCCCCGGTGTGCTACGGCATCGCCAGCAGCTACGCGGAGTACGCCGAGCGCGTCCCCGCCTTTGCAAACGCCCACGGCAGCCTTTGGGCCTCCGTCGCGCTGATCGTTCCCCTGATGTTCGTGGCCCCGGTGCCTACCAGCTGGCCGGCTAGCGCCGTCGCCGCCGGCATCGCCCTCGGAGTGGTTTGCAGCGGGATGGCCTACCTGCTCTATTTTCACCTTGTGAGCACCGTCGGCGCTGCATCCGCGCTGACCGTGGGTTATCTGATCCCGCTCTTCGGCGTGACCTGGGGCTGGCTGTTCCTCGGCGAGCCCGTGGGCTGGAACACTTTCGGAGGCGCGGCGCTGGTTCTCACGGGCACGGCGCTGGTCACGGGCATGAACCCGCGGCGATTCCTGCGCCGACGTCCACGCCTCGACGATTCGCCCTCAGGGCAGGCGTAGCTCGACGCGCGCGCCGCCGAGCTCGCTGTCACCGATCAGCAGTTCGCCGCCCTGGTCGGCGACTAGTTCGCGCACGACGGCAAGACCGATCCCCTGCCCCTCGCGTCGTGTGTCGGCGCGCGCGCCGCGGCTGAGCAGCGCATCGCGCAGCTCCGGCGACACCCCTTCACCATCGTCCTCGACGAGTATCAACAGGCCCTGAACCGCATCGCGGCTGACCCGCACCCGCACCCGGTCCGCCGCGTACTTGCAGGCGTTGTCGAGAAGATTGCCGAGGAGTTCCATGAGGTCGCGCTCATCGCCGCGGTAGCGTGCCTCAGGATCCACGTCGACACGGATGTCGATGGCACGCGCCGCGTAAACCTTGAGCAGCGTTGCGCGCAGGCGCTCGACCACGGGAGCAACATTCACGCGCTGCAGCAGGCGATGGCTGCCGCCGGTCGCGCGCTGCAGATGCCACTGCATCACCTCGTCCATGCGCTCGAGCTGCTCACGCTGCAAGGCCGCGTAATCCGGTGACGCGAGATCAGCACTGCGCAGCACCGCCAGCGGCGTCTTCAGGCTGTGCGCGAGATCGGCCAGCGTGTTGCGAAGCCGCTCGCGCCGCTGCTGCTCACCGCGAAGCAGTGACTCGAGGCTCTCAACGAGCGGACGAACCTCTCGCGGCCAGGGAGCGCCGAGGGACGCCTCGCGGCCGTCCTCGATCGCCTGGACCCGCTCGGCCAGCCTTCGCAGTGGGGTCAGGCCGAAGCGCACGATCGCCATCTGCACGAGCAGCACCAACACCAGCATCCCGGCAAACCAAACCAGCAGTCGCGTGCGAAAGGCCTGAACGTCCGCATCGCGCGGAGCAACGCTCTCCGCCACGACGAAACGCAGCGCGATCTCGCCACCGTCTTCGCGTTCCCACAGCACCTGGTAGGCATGGCGAATCAGGCCGGAACGCTCATCGTCGTAGCGCCCGCCCGTGGGCAAGGAAGAGGGGACGCCCTCACCGAGACGCGCCACAGGCTGCGCCATTAGCGCCGCCGAGGGAGACACCCACAGCGTTTCGGCCTCGCTGGTAACCATTGCGTAGAGCCCGGAGCCCGGCTGCAGCAGACGCGGCTCCAGAGGCATGAGGGGCAGATCGAAGTCGTCGCTGACGTTCGCCTGCGCGAGCAGGGTGATCACCTGCAGCTGCAGGCGCTCGGCGATAGACGCATCGAGAGCCTCACGGTGTGCGCGCTCGAGGTAGGTCGCTGCCAGACCGAGCGTGAGTGGCAGAAATATCGCAGCCGCGCCGATCAGGCGCGCAGCCAGGGAGCGCGGCAGGCCGATCACGCGCCGCGACGCTCGAGCGTGAAGCGGTAGCCCACGCCGCGCACGGTCTCGATCGGCAACAGGGAGCCGTCGGGATCAAGCTTGCGACGCAGGCGGCCGACAAAGACCTCGAGCACGTTACTGTCGCGGTCGCTATCGCGATCGTAGAGATGATCGAGCAGTTCCGCCCGGGATACGGCGTCGCCGCTGCGGTGAGCGAGGTAGGCCAGCGTGTTGTACTCGAAAGCCGTCAGCTCCACCTCGGCACCAGCGCGGCTGACACGCCGGGCACTGAAGTCGATGCGGATACCCTGACCCTCGCCCTCGCCGGCAGCCTGCCCGGCGCCGGAAACGTCCGGCGCATCACGACCCACGTAGTCGGCGATGTTTCGACGCCGGCCGTCCACGCGACGCAGCAGCGCCTGTAATCGCGCCTCGACCTCCTCCAGATAGAACGGTTTGGTGACGTAGTCATCGGCCCCGGCCTCGAGCCCGCCGACCTTGTCCTGCCAGTCGGCGCGCGCGGTCAGGATGAGGATTGGCGTGGCGAGGCCCGCCGCACGCCACTCGCGGATCAGGTCTACGCCGGAAACATCGGGCAGGCCGAGATCGACGATGGCGATATCGCAGCGATACTCGCTACATAGAAAGCGGGCTTCGCGGCCGTCGGGCGCCTCGTCGACAACCCAGCCGGCGGCGCGGAAGTGCTCGGCGAGGCGACTTCGCAGGCGCAGGTCGTCCTCGACCACCAGCAGGCGCATGCTTTCACTCGATCTCGACGGTCACAACGCGGCCGCCGTCGAGCAACAGGCGCACGCGATAGGCATTACCCACACGGCCGACAGCAAGCACGCGGCCACCGTAGCGCTGCCGCGCGCGCTCGGCGGCCTCGGCAGCGCCAGCATCGTCGGCACCGCTACGGTAGGACTCGGCGCCGCGCCCACGGTTCCCGCGATCCGACTCCTCGAGCGCCTCTAGCAGACGCCGCTGCCACTTCTCAAGGCCGCGGTCACGCTCCTGGGCGCTCAGCGTTCCCGGGCAGAAGCTCAGGCTAAGGCAGAAAAACATCAGCAGCGCGCGCAATCGTCATGGCTCCCAGTGCTCGCCCGTCTCAGGGCAGGGGTTCGAGTCGCATGCGAACGGCAATCGTCGCTCCGGGATCGAAGGCCGTACGCGTTTCATAGATCCTATCGTCATACCGGTAGCGTACGCGATAGCCGCTCACTTCTTCGCGTTCACGGATCTCGTAGTCCGTTGAACACACTTCCTCGGTGACGTAGTAGCCGTCGTCGTGGCGGCGACGCTGCCCGATGTCGTTGCCGATCGACGCGCCGAGTATCGCGCCGGCACCGGTAATCAGGTCGCGCCGGCTCGAGTTGTCTCCGAGCACGCTTCCCGCCGCCGCACCGACGACGCCCCCGAGAACCGCCGGCGTGTAAGAACGCGCCCCACGGCGCTCGACGACGCGTACGGTCTCGGGCCGGCAGCGCTCAACGGGAATCCGGTCGCGACGAACTTCCACAATCGGATCGGCGGAGACGACAGGCGCCTCGATGACTTCGCTGTAGCTGTCGGCCTGCGCAACCGCGCTGAGGATCACTGCGATAGCGGCAGCGCCAAGCCTGTTAGCCACGATGGCTGAATGCGTTGATAGGTTCATCGTCCTTCTCCCTGGTGGATGACACGATTCCAAGACTACCGATGAGTGCCTGAACCAAAGCTGAACGAAGCGGAGAAATCTGCCTACAGGTGTTCAGCTTTGGTTCAGGAGGCAGGGATTAGGGTGGAGGCGCATTCATCCAGGGAGGTGTGCGCCATGAAACGTTTTACCCTTGTCACGGCCCTGCTTACGGGCCTGCTCGCCGGGGGAACCGGTATCGCTGCGGCCGACGAGCTCGAGAGCAATCAGCGTATTCGCGCAGGCTGGGATTACGACGAGCGCTGGGATCGTCGCGACCGCCACTACCGCCGCGACGATGGACGCAGGTGGGATTCGAGACCGTTCTGGCACGAGCGGCGCTGGGACCGTAGCCGCGACCTGCGGCGGAGCTGGGGCACGATCTACTGGAAACCATCGACGCGGCACTTCTGGCCGACGCAGCGCTGGCCGCAGGGGCGGTGCTATCGCGTCGAGCGCCTGCGCGGCGGCCGCGTTATCCACGTACCGCTGCCTGGGTACGCCTGCTTTTAGCTTGCCCTGAATGAGTGGCTCCGCGGTCGGGGCCTTCAGCCCTCCGCGGTCCGTCGATCGAGGCGCTGTGTCAGCGCAGCGCCTCTTCCACCGGGCGCCCGTCCTGCTTGTAGACGACGCCCCCCTTCATCACGAAATCCACGCGCGACAGCAGGCTCATGTGGCGCAGCACGTCGCCCTTGACGGCGATGATGTCGGCGTACTTGCCCGCAGACACGGTACCCCACTTGTCTTCCACACCCATCATCACTGCGCCCCAGTAGGTGGCGGAGCGAATCGTGTCCATGGGATCCATGCCCATCACATTCACCCACACATCCATTTCGTTCCAGGTGCTCTGGCAGTGGAATTTCATCGGCACGCCGCTGTCCGTGCCAATCAGCATGACCACACCCGACTCGCGCAGCTGCTGGAACTTTCGCTTCAGCGTCGGCTTGCGCACGGTCATGAGCTGCATGTAGGGGAGCTGACCGGGATAGCGGATCGATGCTTCGATATCCGCGATCGTTGACGCTTCGAGGCCGCGATGCCAGCAGTGGTCATCGAGGGTTTCGGGGTTGTCCACGGTCAGGTCGTAGTTCCACAGGATCTCCACCGTTGGCGTCCAGAACAGCGGACCGCCGGCCACGCGCCCCGTGGCCGTGCGCTCGCGGAGCATGTCCATCACGTCGGCGGGGTACTCGGGGGCGGTCGTGAGCCCCGTATGCTCGAAGTCATCGACGCCGATCTCGAGACCGCGGCGGATCTCATCGGGGCGATGGGCATGGGCGATCACGGGGAGACCGTGTCGATGCGCCTCGTCGACAACGGACTGCGCCTCCTCCAGGGTCATCTTGTCATGATCGATTAGCTTGATCATGTCGACGCCCGCCTCCGCAAGGCGCGCGACCTTGCGCCGCCCGTCGGCCGGCCCGTTCACACCCCAGCGGTAGCGCTCCGTATTCGGATAGGGTTCGTGCTGGATGAAGGGGCCGGTGATGAACACGCGCGGCCCGGGAATCTCGCCGCTCTCGATACGCGATTTCAGGGACAGCGAGTCCTCGAGATTCGCGCCGAGATCCCGCGCCGTAGTCACACCGGCGAGCAGAAGCTGAACGGCGCTTGCGGGCATGATCTCGCTGGCAAAGCGATCGGCATAGGTGGGGTGCCAGTGCGAGTAATCCGAGTGACCGTTGAGCATGAGATGGGCATGGTTTTCCCACAGGCCCGGCAGCACGTCCATGCCCTCCGTCGATATCACCTCGTAACCTTCGGGGACCGGCAGGCTGCCGACCGTACCTACCTCGGTGATTACGCCGTCTTCAATGAGGATCACGCTGTTGGCTACGGGGCGATGACCGAAGCCGTCGATGAGCCGGCCGCCGACAAGGGCCGTATCCGACCAGGCCGGGGCAGCGAGCAGTCCCAGCAGCAGAAAGCACGCACCATGGGAACTGCTTCCATGCTTCCGCTGCGGGTGCATTGCGTACCCGTCAAAGGCATCGACAACAAGGCGCACAAGACTGCGGCACGACAGGCGCTCTGACTTCATTTTCCCCTCCCGGTTTTATGCGCGCCTGCCCTGCCCTCCCGCAATTCGGGAGACAGCGCGGCGGCGCGCGAGTCGGCCGTCGCCGTCGGGAAGACTCCCCGACGCACGAGCCTCTATACGTACGCAAGGTAGTACACTGCGGCGCCTCAGGCGAACACCATCGGGAGATGAGCCAGCCATGTATCGAGCTTCGAGTCGCTCGCCGACGCTTCTCAGCGCCCTCCTTGGCGTTGCCTTTCTCTCCGCGCAGGTCGCTATTGCCGCGCAGCACGACAAGGCGGCGAGTGCCGATGCGCAAGGCGAGGTGATCGCCGTAGTGACCGCCTTGTTCGACGGCATGCGCACGCGCGACGAGGCACTGCTGCGCTCGGTGTTCGCCGAGGAGGCTCGCCTTGGCGAGGGCGGCATCGATGGCTTCATCGAACGGGTTGTCGGTAGCGAGCGCCACCTCGACGAGGTCACCTTTGACGAGACCGTGATGATCGACGGCGATCTGGCCATGGCCTGGACGCCCTACAACATTTTTATCGACGGCGAGTTCCATCACTGCGGTGTCGATCTGTTCGTGATGCGCCGCCGCGAGGGCCGGTGGCTGATCACGCAGCTCGACGATACGCGGCGGACTGAGGGCTGCGACGCACAGCGCCGCAACTGATTCGTAGTACCCGCCGCTCGAAGCACGCTTTTCGACTCAACCCAAATCGTAGAAACCACGGAGTACCGTCGCATGCGAACGCTGCTGCCCAGACCCTGCCACCTGCTGAAAAGCGCACTCTGGATCCTCGCCCTGCTGGTGCCGGCGCTCGGCGCCCACGCCCAGAAGCGCGAGATCACCTACGCCGATCTCGAGCGTATCTCCCAGGCAGAAACGATGGTGATGGTGCCGATGCGCGACGGCGTGCGTCTCGCTACGGATATCTTCAGGCCGCGCGATGCCGAAGGCGAACTGCCGCTGATCTTCATCAAGACGCCGTACAACTTCAACGAGGTCCGCGGCGCGACGCTGCAGTGGGCCTTTGAAGCCGTATCTCGCGGTTACGCCGTGGCGGTGCAGAACGAGCGCGGACGCTACTACTCCGAAGGCGAATGGGAGATTCTCGGCAACCCGCGCACGGACGGCTGGGACGCGCTCGACTGGTTTGTCGACCAGCCCTGGTCCAACGGTGCCGTGGGCACGCTCGGATGCTCTTCCTCCGCCGAGTGGCAGATAGCCCTGGCTGGCATGGACCACCCGGCACACAAGGCAATGGTGCCAATGGCGTCCGGCGCAGGCATCGGCCGTGTCGGCGAGTTCATGGAACAGGGCAACTGGTACAAGGGTGGCGTGCACCAGACGCTGTTCTCCGTCTGGCTCTACAGTGTCCAGCAGCAGGTTTACCCGCGCTTCGCCGCCGGCACCAGTGAGGAAGACCTGCGCCGCTTCCGCAAGCTCTACGACCTGGCACCCAACATGCCCGACATCGACTGGGCAAAGCAGCTGCGCAAGCTGCCGGCCAGCGATTGGCTTGAAGATGCTGGAGCCAACTTTGGCCCGATGCAGGAACTGCTGCGCCGCACACCCGCTGATCCCGCATGGTTCGAAGGCGGGCTGTACCACGATGATGCAAAGATCGGAGTGCCCGGCTTCTGGTTCAACAGCTGGTTCGACGTCAGCCAGGGTCCGAATATCGCCGCCTTCCAGGAAGCGCGCGCCAATGGCGTGAGCGAGGGTGACCGCGACGGCCAGTACATGCTCATCGGACCGAATCTTCACTGCGCTTTCTACCGGATTCCGGAGCACGAAGACTACATCGCCGGCGATCTCAACGTCGGCAACGCCTGGTTTCCGCTCTACGACCAGATGTTCGCCTTTCTCGATCATTACCTGAAGGGAGAGACGACGGACACCTTCCGCGAGTTGCCGCACGTGCAGTACTACACAATGGGCCACAACGCCTGGGCCAGCGCCGAGCAGTGGCCGCCGAAGGGCGCCGAGACGCGCACGATGTATCTGCGCTCCGAGACCGGCGCCAACAGCCTCTTCGGCGACGGGCATCTCGGCTGGGAGCCATCGGACGACACCGGCGAGGATCGCTATAGCTACGATCCGATGAACCCCGTTCCCGCCCTCGGCGGGGGCGTATGCTGCAACAAGGGCGCGGCGCCCGGAGGCAGCTTCGATCAACGCGGAATCGAGGCACGAGCCGACGTGCTGGTGTATACCTCTGACACCCTCGAGGAAGACCTGGAAGTGACGGGCAGCGTGCGCGCGAAGCTGTACGTATCGTCCGACGTGAAGGACACGGACTTCACCGTGAAGCTCGTCGACGTGCATCCGGACGGGAGCGCCTGGAACGTCGACGATACGATCCTGCGCACCCGCTATCGCGACGGCTATGAGAACCCCGAGATGATGCGCGTCGGCGAAGTCTACGAACTGAAGCCCTCGCCGATGACGACCAGCCACGTGTTCAAGGCCGGCCACCGCATTCGCGTCGAAGTCTCATCGAGCAAGTTCCCGCAGTACATGCGCAACCTCAACACCGGCGGAAACAACGTGGACGAGACCGAGAGCTTCGTCGCCCATAACGTGCTTCACCATGGAGGCGCCTATCCCTCGCGGATTGAACTCACGGTGCTGCCGCAGGACTGATGTGCAGACCTCTGAAACTACTGATGATTGAGAACAAGGTATTCGCAATGAATCGAGCCCAAGGCCCCCGTCGACTGACAGCTCTCGCTCTGCTTTGCGCCTCCGCCGGTCTGCTCACGCCGAATGGGAGCATCGCGGCCGAGACTCTGGCTGTCGACCCAAAAACCCCGCACATTCTCAGCGAACGCGACCGCTCGCGCGTGGTCGACGAATGGCTGAAAGAGCGTCTCGACACGATCGTGCTGCCGCTGATGCGTCGCGAAGGTGTCGACATGTGGATCCTCATCGCCGGCGAATACGACGAGGATCCGGTCGTGCGCACCATGCTGCCGTCCACCTGGCTCAACGCCAGGCGCACGACGATCCTGATCTTCCACGACAACGGCAGCGAAGCGGCGGAGCGCATGGCGGTGGCGCGCTACCCCGTTGCCGATCTCTTTCCCGCCGCCTGGGACGCCGATGCACAGCCCGATCAGTGGGCTCGCGTCGCCGACATCATCCGTGAGCGCGACCCCGCCACGATTGCCATCAACACTTCGGACGACTTCCCGCTGGCCGATGGCCTGAGCGCGGGCATGCGGCGCAAGCTGGAGAACGCCCTGGGGCCGCTGACCGAACGTCTCGTCGAGCGCCCGGGCCTCGCCGTCGGCTGGCTGGAGACACGAACGGAATCGGAGATGGCGACCTATCCGCATATCGTGCGCATCGCCCATTCGATCCTCGCCGAGATGTTCTCCGAGGGCGCCATCACGCCGGGTGTGACCACCACGGGCGACCTGCGCTGGTTCCTTCGCCAGCGTGTTACCGACCTCGGTCTCGATACCTGGTTTCATCCCAGCGTGCACGTTCAGCGCCAGGAACAAAGCGCCTTCGATATCGCGAGCATGGGCATCGACTCCGGCGAGGTCATCCTCCCCGGGGACTTTCTGCACGTCGATTTCGGGATCACCTACCTGCGCCTGAATACGGACACACAGCACCACGCCTACGTACTGCGTCCCGGTGAGACAGCGGCGCCGAAGGGACTGCGCGATGGACTGGCCGCGGCAAACAAGGTGCAGGACGCGCTGACCGCCGAGTTCGCCGTAGGCCGCAGCGGCAACGAGATCCTCGCCGCCGCGCGCCGCACCATCGAGGCGCAGGGCATCGACGGCACGATCTACACCCACCCGATTGGTCTCCACGGTCACGGAGCGGGTCCGGGCATCGGCTCCTGGGAAACGCAGGAGCCCCGCGAGGGACTGAGCGGCTCTTACACCATGCAGGCGAACACCGCCTATTCCATCGAGCTCAATGCGAAGGCAGCGGTTCCCGAGTGGGGCGGCCAGGTGGTACGTTTCATGACCGAGGAAGATGCCTTCTTCGACGGCGAGACCGTACGCTACCTCGATGGGCGCCAAACGGAGATCATCCTGATTCCGCGGCAGTAGGGCGCGGCCCGCGTCGATGGACGCGGACGACGATGCTTACGAATCCTCCATCCGCCGCTTCAGGTCCGCAAAGGGGTTGTAGGTCGCCGGCTCAGACTTGCTCTCTCCTGCGGACCCGTAGCGCACGAAGCTCTCGAACTTGCGGTGCTCTTCGTCGTGGCAATAGAGGCACAGCAACTCCCAGTTACTGCCATCGCCGGGATTGTTGTCGTGGTTGTGGTCGACGTGGTGCACGGTAAGTTCGGACAGATTCCGTCGATCGAACTCGCGCGCGCAGCGCCCACAGATCCAGGGAAAGAGCTTTAGGGCGCGCTCACGATAGCCGGACTCACGCTCGCGGATATAGGCCCGCTGCTCTGCGCGGACCTGCTCGAAGCTCTTTCCGGACCCGCTCCCCTTCAGCTTCCTTTCCATTCGTCCCCCTTATCGCTTCCCGGCATGGCGCGCCACGCCCTCGCCGGACACACATCTGATAGTAGCGCGGAAGTCTCGCAGATCCGTGACTGAAAGATCCGTGGACGAAAGTTGCGGCTGATCGTCGTGATGCTAGGGTGTCCGTCCGAGTATCGATGACGAGGTGTGCCCATGGGATCCAAACGATCCGATATCCATGACCGTGTGCTCAACGCAGACTCGCTCGAGGAGATCGAGAAGGCCTACCGCGAATGGGCGGAGGACTACGAATCGGACCTGGTCGATCTTGCGGGCTACGTGGCTCCGGCGATCTGCGCAGACGCTTTGCTGAACTGTCTGCCGGATAACTCCGCGACGGTGCTCGATGCCGGCTGCGGTACGGGCCTCGTTGGCGAGCGCCTTGCGGAAGCGGGCGTTGCGCGCATTGACGGCCTCGATTACTCGACTGACATGCTAAAGCGCGCCGC
>JAZBOX010000003.1:0-4406 GCA_036351355.1 Halieaceae bacterium | reverse complement strand
CGACGTGAATGCCCTGCTGGTTGGCATGCGCGACATGCTGGAGCGGGTTCTCGGCGAGCATATTCGCATCGAGCTGCGCCGGGACTGGGATCTGCATGCGGCGATGATCGACCCGGGGCAGCTGGAAGATGCGGTGCTCAACCTCTGCCTGAACGCCCGCGACGCCATGCCTGCCGGTGGCTATCTGGTACTGGAAACGCGCGCGCTCGAGCTCGACCTGCCGGGATCACTGGAGACTCATGACGGCGCGTTGCAGCCCGGGCGCTATGTCGTTCTTGCCGTGGCGGATACGGGCGTCGGTATGAGCGAGGAGACACTGTCGCGGGCCTTCGAGCCTTTCTTTTCCACCAAGGAGGTCGGCAAGGGATCCGGGCTGGGCCTCAGCATGATCTTCGGTTTTCTGTCGCAGTCCGGCGGCCACGTTCAGATCAGCTCCGACCTCGGCGTCGGTACGCGCGTCTCCCTGTTCTTGCCCTGTGCGCCGGAGCACGGCGAGGGGGCGAATGACGCTCAGGCGCGACCGGCACCGATATAGTCGACCAGGTCGTAGACGGTGACGGCGGCCTCGAGTCTGGCGTCGGGGTCTGCCATGCGACTGTTGTGCGCGTTGAGGTCCTGGCGCAGTGCGCGGCTGATATCCTGTGCCGACTCCAGGTGTCGGCCGATGTAGAGGAGTCCGATCTTCAGTCCCAGGTAGTGCCCGATGAGAAAGGCCCCGTGGCCGTGCGCCTCGGCAAAGCGCGCCAGTGCATCGTAGCGCTGTCTGACACTCGCGGCGTGATCGTCTTCCAGTTCCTGCGCCTGCAGCGTGAGCTCCATGCTCAGCATGGCCGCCGGCAACTGAAAGCGTCGACTGATGTCGAGCGCATGCTCGGCGTAAAAGCGGAATGCGGCGGAATCCGCCAGGCCTGTTACTGGATTGCGATGGGATTCCAGTCCGCCGTGCAGCTCTACTTCCACCAGGTCCGCGAGCGAATTCAGCAGGGCGGCGTCCTCGTCGCTGAAATCCCGCGGCAGGCTGTCTATCAGGCACAGCGTACCGACTTTGCTGCCGTCTTCGAGAAACAGCGGTCTGCCCGCGTAAAAGCGCACGGGCGGGTTGCCGCTCACGAGGGGGTTGAGCCGGAACTGCGGATCGACGCTGGCATCGTGGACCACCATCAACCCGTCGTGCTCGATGGTTCGGTTGCAGAACGCCATGCCACGCGGGGTCGAATCGGCGTCAAAGTTCATTCGCGACTTGAACCACTGCCGTTTCGCGTCGACCAGGGAGACGAGAGACGTCCTTACGTCAAAGAGGTCGACGGCGAGGCGCGTGATGCGATCAAAGCGCTCCTCTGGCGGCGTATCCAGAAGCTGCAGGCGGTGCAGCGCTGCCAGCCGGCGTTCTTCGATGCTGTCGCGCCGCTGACGGTACCACGACAGGACAGCGGGGGCGGGCAGGGGGCGCGACAGGAGGTAACCCTGTGCGATGTCACAACCCAGGGATTTCAGAAAGTCCAGGGTCGCCTCGTCCTCCACGCCCTCCGCAGTGGTTTCAAGCCCCAGGCTGCGGCCAAGCTCGACGACAGAGCGTACCACCGCACGCGATTCCAGAGACTGCAGCGCTGTCATGACGAAGCTCTTGTCCACCTTGATCTCGGAAAAAGGCATGCGCACGAGTTGCACCATGGAGGAGTAGCCCGTGCCGAAATCGTCGATGGACAGGGAGAAGCCCTGCAGTCGCAGGTGAGTGAGCGTGTTCAGAGAGGTTGCCGCATCCTCCATGGCGCTGGTTTCGGTGAGCTCCAGTACCACCCGGTCCAGCGCGATGCGGTTGCGACGGCACAGAGCGGCGAGTTCGTCAAAAAGTGCGCGGTTGGTCAGCGAGCGCGCCGAAATATTCAAAGAGAGCTGTATCCGGTGCAGCACACCATCGTGTTGGTCACACTCTTCGCTCTGGTTCGTCAGGCCCGCGAGCCAGGGCAGGGCCTGACCCGCGACCTGCAGCGTGACTTCGTCGATCAGGCCCGAGCGTTCGGCCAGGGGGATGAAGACCTGGGGCGGGATGTCGCCGTGGTCTGCGTGGTGCCATCGCGCCAGCGCCTCGAAACCTGCCAGGGTGCCGCTGCGACAGCGTGCCTTTGGCTGGTAGGCCACCTGAATGTCGCCCGCATCGAGTGCTCTCCGCAGGTCTCCCTGCGTCGGCGTCGGGCCCGTCGTCTCTACGGTGGCTACCGCAGCGGTCTGCGGCGCGGAGGTTCCGGCCCTGGCCGCGCGACCCAGGATCTCGCGCAGGGTTTTTGCCGAGAAGGGCTTGGGCAGAACCCCCACGACGTTGAGTCCGTTCTCACGTGCCGAGCGGCGCGCCGCGTCGAGAACACGGTCGCCCACGCCGCTGCTGACGATGAGCGCTGCCCGGCAGTTGCGCTCGACGAGTCGCTCCATGACCTCCACGCCATTCATTCCCGGCATGATCAGGTCGAGGGCGATGATGTCGGGCGGTGTGCTTTCTATCTGCTCAAAGAAGGCAGTGGCCTGCTCGCAGTAGGTCACCGCGTAGCCGTCGAATTCGGCGATGCGCTGTATCGTCGCCCCGATCATGGGGTCGTCGTCGAGAATAAGGAGTCGAGTTGGGCGATCGCGGAAACTCATCTCGTCCGTCATGCCCTGTATAGTCCAGCGGCAGCGCAGAGCGCCCGAAGGCCGAGAGGTCTAGTGCTGCGCATCATTTTCCATGCCGTCACCGCGTCGATTGGGCATACTAATCCTATTGTCGTGCCGAGGTACACCCCATTCGCGGGCCGGGTTGACAAATCTTCCGGCCCCTACGGTGAGCAGGTAGAACAGCGCTCCACTGCTGATGATACCCGCGCTGATCAGCGCTTCCATCGGACGCTGAAGCACGATGTAGGTCAGGGTCCAGCCGGTAACACCGAGGAAGAAAAGCGGCGGCAGAGGAAAGGCGCGGATGCGGAAGGGCCCCGGTTGCCCGCGGTGCCTGGCGCGCAGCACGAATACGCCGGCCACGGTAAAGAAGGTGTTCAGCGCCATGGTGGCACCCGAAAAGACGAGGATGCGATCGAAGGACGCTGTCCACAGAAAAATCAGTGTCAGTGTGGCCTGCGCGATGATGGCGGTGCGCGGGATGCCGTCGCGACTGGTGCGCGCCAGCCTGCTGAATACCGGATAGTCCTCGCCGATCGACTGCAGCACCCGAGGCCCCGCCAGAATCATCGCGCTGACGGTGGAGATCAGCAGAAGGGCGAGGAGCACGCCCATGATGTTGCCGCCGTCGGCGCCAAACGCGTAGGTGGCGGCGATGTAGCCCACTTCGACCTTGCCCGCCATTTCCTGCATGGGCGCCACGGCCAGAAACACGTAGTTGAGCAACAGATACGCGAGGGCCACCAGCAGGGTGCTCGCTATCAGAACGCGGGGCAGGTTTCTGGCAGGATCGCTCAGTTCGCCGCTGATGTAGGTCGCGGCGTTCCAGCCTGAGTAAGCGTAGTTTACGTAGATCAGCGATACCGCGAAGGCGCCGCTGAACAGCAGTGCTCCGTCGTCGAGGGTGGGCGCCAGCCGGGGTGCTTCCTCGAGTTCGCCCGCGAGCAGTGCGGCGGCAGAAAAGCCGAGAATCAGCAGGATCTTGAGCAGCGTCAGCCAACGTTGGGTGCCGCCGCTGCCGCGGTGGCTCGTGCAGTGGGCGAAGGACAGCAGCACCACAAGACCGCTGGCCAGCCAGAGGGGAGGCAGGGCGGGAAACACCGCGCCGAGGTAGGTGCCGAAGGTGATGGCGGCGAGCGCGCTGGGGGCGGCAAAGCCGACGGTGGCCGAAACCCAGCCGGAGATGAAGCCGGCCATGGGGTGGTAGATTTCGCCGAGAAAATTGTACTCCCCGCCGGAGCGGGGCAGGGCGGCGCCCAGCTCGGCGTAGCACATGGCCCCGCACAGAGCGGACAGACCGCCCACCGCCCAGAGCGCCAGCAACACCGGCACGGATTGGATTTCCAGCAGCTGGAATCCCAGGCTCGTGAATACGCCGGTGCCGATCATGTTGGCGACGACGATGGCGGCGGCGACTGAGGGTTTGAAGGAAGACACGCCGCATTGTTGGCTGCGCGCGGGTCGGGCGCAAGCCCCGGCTGCTTCGCGCTTGACAGCTCCGCGACGCGTGCCTAGAATTCGCGCCTTCTGGTTCGGCACGCCTCGTCAGCAGGCGCGCCAGCACTGGGGCCATAGCTCAGCTGGGAGAGCGCAACACTGGCAGTGTTGAGGTCGGCGGTTCGATCCCGCCTGGCTCCACCAAATCACGCGGCTTGTAGGGTTAGCGCCCGTTCACGTGTACAAAAGTGAACAAAACGGGTGAACAAAACTCAGAACTCCCGCCCTAGCGCATCCTTGGTCAGCGCCACTGACGCCCTCTG
>JAZBOX010000002.1:0-2056 GCA_036351355.1 Halieaceae bacterium | reverse complement strand
CGTGGTGCCGGTGAGCCGCTGGACCGAGGTGCGCGAGGCGGAACTGCCCGAAGGCGTCACCATGCTGCTGAGCAGCGCCGAGACCGGCCCCTGCCTGCTGGAAGACCCCGGCCGCGCCGCGCTCTACATGTTCAATCATTTCGAGTACGACACGACCTCTCTGGCCGAGGAGTACCAGCGCGATGTCGAGAGCGGCGAGCCGATCGGGCTGCCGCACAATTACTTCCCCGCCGATGACCCGACCCGCGCACCGGAAAACCGCTGGCGGAGCCACGCGCATCTGATCTTCGGCAACTGGATCAACGAGCTGTACCAGGCCACCCCCTTCGACTGGTGCTGAGATGGCACAGGATTTTGACCTTGACCGCTTCGTGACCGCGCAGGAGCCGGTGATTGACACCGTCCGCGCTGAACTCGATGCCGGGCACAAGCGCACCCACTGGATGTGGTTCGTCTTCCCCCAGCTGCGCGGGCTGGGGCAGAGCGACCGGGCGATCTATTACGGGCTGGAGGGTGCAGCCGAGGCCGCGGCCTATCTCGCCCACCCCGTGCTCGGGCCGCGGCTGAGGGATTGCGTCGCCCGTGCCAATGCCGCGCCGGCTGCGGATGCGGTGGCGCTGTTCGGCAAGATCGACGCGCAGAAATACCGCTCCTGCCTGACCCTGTTCGATGCCGTGGCGCCCGATGAGGCGTGCTTCGCCTCAGGTCTGACTCGATTCTACAGCGGCACACGATGCGAGCGAACCGTGGAGCGCCTCAAGCCGACCTGAGACCCTCCCGAGCGGTTGAAGGTACCGGAGGCGCTTTCCGCCTCGTTTGCTCGTTGCCAATTCCCGCACAACCACGCACTGTCGGTGCAACCGTCGGATGAAGCGGTGCGAGGAAATGCCGAGGAGGACAGCATGAGAATGGTTCGCAGCCTTGCCGTCATGGCGTTGCTCGCGCCGCTACCGGCCCTGGCACAGGAGGCGCCGGCGGTGACGTCGCTCGACATGGAGACCCCGACGCAGATCCTCTTCGTGGGCAACAGCTACCTCTATTACGGCGACAGCGTCCACAACCACGTCGTGCGCATGGCGCGCGCCGCCCACCCCGACGAGCGCTTCACCTACAAGTCGGCGACCATCGGCGGCGCCTATCTCGACCATCACGACCTCGACGCGCATCTGGAACCTGGCAAGCTCGGCCTGGACGACCCGTTCGACGTAGTGATCCTGCAGGGCCACAGCACTGCCATGACCACCGAGGCGAAGGTCGCCCGCTTCAATGTAGCGCTGACCGAGTTCGATGCGGCGATCAGGGCGACCGGCGCGCATACAGCGCTCTTCATGACCATGGCCTATACCGAGGACCATCGAAACTACGACCCCGAGATGTTCTCCAAGGTGGACGCAGGCTACACCGCGGCGGGCAACCGTGTCGGAGCGCTCGTCATCCCAGTCGGCCTCGCCTTCGAGATGGCCTACGAGCGTCGCCCCGGGATCGTGCTGCACAAGAGCTTCGACGGCAGCCACCCCTCGCTGCTCGGCACCTATCTGATTGCAGCCACGATGTATGCTGCCCTCTACGAACCCTCGGCAGTAGGCAACCCGTACGACTATTTCGGCGCCATCCCCGCCGACGATCTCGCCTTCCTCCAGCAGGTGGCGGAGGACGCCGTCGCAGCGTATTACGGCCGCTGACGGCGGATCAGCGCGAGCGCTGTGGCGCACTGGGGCAGCGGTAGACGCCAAGCGAGGCCACCTGCGCCGCTGCCCTCATTCGAGGGCGGACAGCGCTCGGCTTGGAATCGCCGGGAGTGGCGGCAGAAGGTGTAACCGCGCTTGAGCCGAGGCTGCGCTGGTCACGGGTACGGCTGACATTCCAGGATGAATGCGGTCCCTTAGGCTCAGTAGCTGTATTCCTCATAGAGCCGCTTGAGATCGCCCTGCCACGGCCCGTGATACTGACGCAGCAGCTCGTCGGCGAGCGTCTCGCCGCTCGCCACGCTCTCCTGCAGGGCGTTGAGGTAGTGCACCTCGTCGGCGTCGAACCTGCCCGCCCGGCCCCGGGCACG
>JAZBOX010000001.1:0-2908 GCA_036351355.1 Halieaceae bacterium | reverse complement strand
GCAATACGCCCTCGGTAGCGTCTGCTGGCGCCTGTTCGGCTGTTGGCTGTTCGGCGTCGTCGGTCACTGGTTGCTGGGCAGTGCTTGTCACGGGCTCGGCTGCAGATATTTCTGCCTTTACGGTTTCTTCGGTATCAGGTTTGCTGCCGATGAGTAAGGCAAGAAAGACAACGACGGCACTTGCCGCAATCGGTCCGTAGCTCGAATTCATAAGAAACCTCCGGTGCTCACGAAAATTGATTGGATATCGATGGCAGCTATCTGCGATCCTCGAAAACGAGGAAACAAGCATCATGCAATAAGAAGATCGGTTGCTCCCCTGTGGTTGCGCGCATGTAAAGTTTGGCGTATGCGCGGACGGGGCTGTCGAGCCGTAGGATCTTTAGGATAGTTGCCGGGAGCGCATCTTAGTGACCGCGACAAGTACAGACCTCCCGGAAACGAAGAAAACCCACCCCGCTTTTTGGACAGCTAACCACTGAGCGGCCGTTCTAAGCCGGCGCCTCGCCGACCTCGATACGCAGCCACTTGCCACCGGGAATCTTAGCCCCCAAGCCGGTGAGCTTACGGCACAATTGCTCCTGAGCCGCGCGCCGTGCCGGCTGCTGCAGGGGTTCCAAGCGCACCACCACCCACTGCCCATCGCTGCGAATCCAGCCCTGGCAGTTGAAGATGGCATAGAGCAGATCGACCCGATCGCTGTCTTTGGCGTAGAGCGGCTCGAGCCACGCGATGAGCTGGCGGCGCGCATTCCAGACCGCGGCAGTGACCACGTCAAAGAGGTTCTTGCCCTCGTTGTCGATCGCCTTGAAGGAGCGGTAATCGGTCAAAGTGCTGACATCCACGCGCTCGGGCCGCTGGTCGCGGTCGGCTTTCAGGCGTTTCAGCTCAGCCTCAGCCGCGGTGATCTCTGTGGCGAGGCGCTGCTGTTTGCTGTTCGCACGCGGCGTGCCGTCTTTGTTGGTGCTGGGCGTGCTCTTGGCCTGTTGCTTGTAGAGGCGATCAAGCTGGGTCTTGAGGCGTTGGCGCTCTGCATCGAGCACCTTGATCGCAGGATTGGCGATCTCTTGCTTGTCACTCTCGCTCAGGCCAAACCCCGGATGATAGTGATAGGGATGGCGCTCCTTGAGGTGCTTGAAGGTATTCTCTGAGGCGCCCCAGCGACTCAGCATAGCGGTGGCGATCGCCGCCGGCGTCAGCCCAAGCGCGCCATCCCAGCACAGCACACTGGCGCGATGATCGGTGCGCTGATTCCACAGCACCACCCGACGCAGCTCAAAGCGCTGCTCAGGCGCTGCAGCGGCGTCCTCCTGGGCTGGCTCGGGCTTGAAGGTGCAGGACCTGCTCTCCTCCAATAGCCGGTAGTCGGTGCCGTTAATCGACACCGCCGCGGTGAAGCAAGCCGCCTCCAGGGCGCGCAGACGCGGCGCATCGGCGTGTTTCTCCCAGGTCACGAACGGCGTGTGCTGCGCCACCAGGGCTGAGAAAAAGCCCAGCCCATCGCCCTCGCGATCGAACACCTGCAAGGGCATCACCCCCAGTGCCTGCTCACGCGCATAATCCCCCAAGGCCAGGATGCGTGCGCGCAGATCGCCCTTGCCCTCTTGGATGGCGAAGCAGACCACGCGCCCCTGTCCATCGCAGGTGACCAGGTTGGTCTGACCGGGAGTCGGCCTGCGCCGCTGGGTGTGATACGCATGATGCACCTTCTGTTCACCGGTATAGGGCAGTAGATGCCCATCGGTGAACCAGACCTCCGTGCCGACCAAACCCCGCTGGAGCTGATCGGCGGAAAACGCCGCCACCAGGGCCGTCGCGCGGCCTTGCTCGGCGACGCCGTGGAACCAGCCCCAGAGGGTCTCCAGGCCAGGTAGCGCCTTGAGGCCAAGGAGACGCCCGGCCTCTTCGCGCCGCTCATGCTTGAGCTGCTCGAGAGAGCGGATGTTGCGCACCGCCATCAGCACGAACACCATGAACAGCCGCCAGCCGTTGCCAAACAGCCCCATCACCCGCGCCAGCCAGTGCCATTGGCTGATCAACAGGATGATGACCGGGAAGATCCCCGCATAGCGGCTCGCCTCCCAGTCATGGGTGTCAGCGTAGGGCCGCTCGGTCACGGCGACCGCTTCCGGCGGGTGGGGCCTTGAGGGCGCCGCCAGCGTTGCGCCCAGGGTTGCTTCGATTGCCGGCTCATCGAGCACATAAGCGGCCGGTGGCGCCACGTCGCCATCCCAGTCGAACTCCGGCTGTGGCTGAGACTCCGCCTGCGCGCGCTTGGCCTGGCGCAGCGCGGCGAGTTCACGCGCCTTGGCGCCCGGACGGCGCTTATTGACATGCAGATGCCGATGGTGCGCCTCATCCTTGCTCTGCGCCGGACTGTAGCCGTGGAGCAGCCCCTGCACGCCGAATTCCCGGTAGCTCTCGCGGTAGTTGTGCAAGGTCTGGCGGCTGAGCTTGAGCGCCTCGGCCAAGCGGGTCTGGTTCACCCCATGCTGCAGCAGCTCGACCACCACCAGCCGCCGTTCGGCCTTGTCGCGCAGATTGACCCGCTTGAGGAAGCTGCCGCGATGATAGAGATCCCCAGGCTGGCGGGGGCCGCGGGGCAGCACCAGTGCATAGCCGCGGCCCAGCTCGAAGCGGGTCTCGCGATCCGATGACGCGGGTGGATCGGCAAGCAGCTCGATTTGGGTCATGGGGGAGGCTCCTGAGGGTGGGCGCTGGCTCAGGGAGGATAATGACTCAATTGATTTTAAGATTCCAGATGACTTTCTATCTTGATCAGATAGCTGAACGCCTGACTGTCCAAATAACAAGAATTCCGCAAACGGTGAAGCTGTCCAAAGAACGGTGGTATCGGACGAAAATCAAGCGCTTGCGGAGCTGTGAAAATCAGATTCCGGGAGGTCTG